>CAWJZI010000022.1:0-143111 GCA_963847305.1 uncultured Actinomycetes bacterium
TGACCTCGCTCGGCGACACGCTCAAGGGCGGGAACATCACCAAGGACAGCCTCAACCAGAGTCTCGACACGGCGAAGTCAGCGACCCAGACCTTCAGCGACGACGTCAAGGCGCTGTCGCCACCGGTGTCCGACTCGAAGACGAAGAACACTCTCGAGGACCTCCAGAGCGAGCTCTCGAAGGACGCCGACACGATCAAGAACGCGATGTCGAACGTGTCGAGCGCAAGCGAGGTGCTCAGCGCGGTGTCGACGATCACCGGCACGCTGGCCACGGTCGGCACGCAGATCTCGACGGCCTACGCCGACATCAAGAAGGCCGACCCCAAGGGCACGATCCAGACCGCGTTCAAGAACGCGCCCGCATGCTCGTCCCTGACGGGCTCGTAACCGTTTGACCGAGGCGACCGGTGTCGAGGCTACGAGACTTGCGCTGCGCGCCAGTTGTGCGCCAGTGACCACCAGGCTGGAGCGGTTCCGAGCGGGTTCCAGCGCGTGCCTTTTCGCATGGTTGAGCGCAAACCGTCTATCCATGCGGTGCAGGAATCAGCCTGAGGGACTAGAGGTCCCGAGTTCGAATCTCGGCGCCCCGATCGAGAATAGCCCTGGTAATGCGGGCTTTTCTTTTGTCGGCTCTTGCCGTAACCGGCGGCTCCGCGTTAGCCGAGGAGCCGGACGTTACCCGTGGCCTCCTCGTCTCTGTCCGTCCGGCCGGGAGACTGCCGACCTCCTGTGCGGACGATTCACATCGAGCCACCGGCGAGAAGCGGTCGGTGAGCGCTTCGAGACCGCCGTCCCTGAGGCCTACCAGGCTTGCGCCGGCTGACGCGAATCCCGCCATTACGGCAAGAGCCCGACGAGTGAACGAAGGCTGACCACGCCGAGAACACTCAACAAGAGTGATCCGACCACCAAAACGGCCGCGAAACAAAGCAGCCGTCGGGGAACCAGGTATCTCGCTCGCCTGCTCTTTCTCAGCCGCACCAAGTAGTGCCTGGCTGTGTACATAGCCGCAGTCCTCTCCCGAATCTGCCGCAGTACGAACGAGCGAAGGGTCTCACTTTGCAGCAACTTTTGCAATCGAGAACGGATCGGCTTCCGGCGTTGCAGCTTTGCAATCAGCCGCATAAGCCGGGTCATTGTCGGCGGGGCGAAGAAGCCGATCAGGACGAGTCTCCGCGGTGGGCGGCCGTAGCGCCGCCCCCGATCACCTCACCAGCCGAGTGGTCTCCGTTGCTGCGCGATGGCGGGCGAACCGACAGCCGAAGCACTAATGCAGCCGTGAGCCACGCGCCGACGAAAACGCGGCCGACGAATGGCGCGCCTATCTCGACATCAACGACGACCTGCCGGTGTTCTGCCCGGAGTGCGCCGGGCGAGAGTTCGACCAGATGGAACAGCTGGCAACGTCCCTCACGTGAGGGATGCGAGCGACGGCCTCCACCGCGATGATCAAGAGGCGGGGCGGGCTTCGAAAGCCTCGCGGCGGGAGAGATTTGCCGCAGGGCATGGGCCCGCCCCACCTGATTGTTCGAAGGTCACAGGACGTCACAGCGCCAGCCGCGCTTACGACTCCCCCGCGTGATGTACCTGCGGTTCGGTGAGTCTGGTGGCCCCGTTGGACCACGCGGCGCATGCCGCGCCTCCATGAGAGAAGGCTAGCCTCCGGCTCCGCCCCCGTCGGGCGACGTGACGACTTCGGTGACCGTCCGGATGACGGTGACAGGATCACTTTGCACGGTGATTGTCTCGGTCGCCGTCACCATCTGCGTCTCCGTCCTGGTGACGGTCTGCGTCTGCGTGACGGTTTGGACCTGGGTCTGGGTCAGGGTCTGAGTCTGAGTCCGGGTCTCCGCGTGCGTCAGGGTCCGCGTATCCGTCCGCGTCACCGTGTTGTTGTTGGTGATGCCCGGCGCAGTCTCCGCGTGCGTCGACACGACCGTCCGTGTAAGCGGAACCGTTTGCGTTCGCGTGGTCGGCACGACCTGCGTGCGGACGACGATCTGTGGCTTGCCGTTTACGGTGACCTTCTGCGTCGACGTCACGGGAACGAGCGCCGACACCGTGTGGGTGACCGACTTCCCGGGCGTCACCTCGACGCGGGTGACGAAGTCGCGTTGTGTTTGATAGACGGTCCCAGGCCTTTGCGCGACCCTGATCTCCCTGACGACCGGGATCACCTTCCGGACGACTTTCCCCTGCTCGCGGATCGTGACCACTTTCTGCACGGTCGTCTCGATCAGAATGGGGCCGTCGGCGACCGCGTGCTTCGAGCCTGAGGACGTCGCCCGGTCAGCCGTGACCAAACCGGCTCCGACGAGGCCGATGAGGAGAACGGCCAGCGTCGCCGCCCGCACGCCAAAAGGTACGCGCTGCCAGAGCCAACGCCAATATTCCGGCTCGCGCCAATGGCTTCTCACGCCTGGCTGCGCTCCCCTCTCCTCGACTCCCCGACGTCCGGATCGTATAGCCGGAAGGTCGTGCATTGCAACCCGGCGACGGGGAGCATCCAGGCTCTTCCAGGGTTTCGTGCAAAAGCGTTGTGACGAAAGGATCGTCGGGCAGGCTTAGAACCCGCCCGATTCCCCGCGCTCTCGCTCCGGGTGCTCGTTTCCGGCCACTGGTCCGCGTGGCAGGCCGCATGAGTTGAGGTCGAGCAGGCAAGGGGTCTGATGAGGCAGCGGCGCACCCAGTTGAGGAGAAAGTCGTCCAGGCGATTGTCGAAGGGACGACGATTCGACCAAGGCCCCGAATAAGCGGCCGGAGCAAGCCCATTGCGGGTCGCCGGGCTGTGCATCGGATGATCAGGCTCTCACCCTTGGCGCTCCGGCACGGCTCGCCCCTGGCTCACGGGGACAACGTGCCCGCTGCGGAGCGGGGGAGGGCGGCGTCACTCCTCTTCGATAGCCAGTGAGAGGGAGAAGTTGGCTGCCGACTGACGCCGCCCCACCCGGGACCGTACGTCACGCCCAGGCCCAGGTGTGCCCGAGTTGTTCACGCTCGGAAGCCCGAGGCGTCGATGTACGCCTGCTCGTGTGGGCCGGAGCGCCCCCGCCTCTGTTCCGTCCGTCGCGGCGCGAGGTTGCGAGGAACCGCCACCTAGCGGCTAGCCGGCGAGGTTTCTGGGGCTCCAGCGCAGCCGGCGAGCATCGGGTTCGCTGATCAGGAGAGACCTACGGCAGGCGCGGCGCGATGAACGCCGAGAACACCGCCGCGGCGACGAGCAGGATCGCCGCCAGGCCCACGAACCACCACGTCACCTCACGCTTCCCGGGCTCGCGGCCGACGATCGAGCCCAGGTTCTCGTAGGCCGACGAGACCGCCTTCGCGGAGCGCGCCTCGAAGAACTTCCCGCCGGTGGTCTGGGCGATTGCCCGCAGCGTGGCGGGATCCGGGGGCACCGGGATGCGCCGTCCGAAACCGAAGCCGCCGGGCTGGCCGCCGGGGAACCCGCCGCCACCGCCGCCACGGCCCGCGCCGCGATCGAGGACGCCGTTCGGAGTCCCGAGCGCGATCGTGAATACCGGGATATGGGCGGCGCGCGCCCGGGCGGCGCCTTCGAGGGGCTGCAGCAGGCCGCGGGTCTGGTGGCCGTCGGAGAGGAACAGGATCGTGACCGGGCTCTTCTTCTGCGGAGCCGCCGCGACGGTGTAGGCGATCGTCTGCACGCCCGAGGGCGGCGGGGGCTTGACCAGCTCGACGGCCGCGGCGAGTGCGTCGCCGATCGCGGTGCCCCCGTACCCGCCGAAGTAGTCGAGGGTGTCGAGCCCCTCCCGGACGACCCCGCGGTCGGTGGTCGGCGGGGCGGCAACCTGGGGCTCCCCGGCGAATGCGACCAATCCGACCTTCACCTGCTTCGGAACCCGGTCGAGGAACTTCCGTACCGCGGCCTGCGCGGCCGCGAGCCGCGTCGGCTTGACGTCCCTCGCCTGCATCGACCCCGACACGTCGATCACGAGGAGGACGGTCGCGTCGTTCGACGGGACGAGCGTGCTCCTGTGCGGCCGCGCCAGCGCGACGCAGAGCCCAGCGACGGCGAGCAACGCGAGCAGCGGAGGAACGTACCGGCGAACCTGGCGCCCCCGCGTGACCTCGATCAGCAGGTCGACGTTCGGATAGGTCATCGCGTAGCGAGGCGGCCGGCGCTCGAGGTAGAGATAGACGGCCGCCAGCACCGGCAGCGCCAGCAGCACGAGCAGCAGCAGGGGATGGCCGAACGTCATCGTCCACCTGCGCAGACGGCCGCGACCTGCACGATGCCCTGCCCTCGCCGGGCGACTGCGGCCGCGACCACCGTGTCCTCGACAGCGCGCGCGCGGACCGACAGCGAGGCGACGAGCGCGTCCGCGGGCGGAACCGGCGTCGCGAAGCCGCGGGTCGCGTACCAGTCGACCAGCCGCTCGTTCGCCCGGCACGACGCGACGATCCGCCTCGTCCCGGTCACGCGCGCCGTCACGACCCGGCGCACGGTCGGCGCGCCCGGCGGGAGGATCGGCGCTGCCGCAGTCGGGGTCCGCCGCCCACCTCCGGTGGCGGGGATGCAGCCGATGTGGGGGCGGAAGGTCGGCGGACGCGCCGCCTTGCCGGTATAGGCAGCCAAGAAAACGAGCGTGCGCGAGGTCGTGATGCCCGGTGAGACAGGCGCGCCGGAGGTGGCGAGAAAGGCGAGGTCGATCGCGCGGTCGGTCAGCTCGGCATCGGTGCCGCCGACCGCGTAGCCGCGCGGGCACGTCAGCTGATACTGCGTCTTCTCACCGGAGGGAGGCACCACCACCCACGGCCCGGCGACCGCGACGCACGGGTTGAGCCCCCGGCACTCGTTGGTCGCGCCTGCCGGAGAGACGAGCGTCAGCGTAACCGCGCCCAGCACGACCATCGCGCCGACCAGCTTCATGCCACCCTCCGGAACCAGAACACCGATAAGAGGATGCCGACGATCAGCAGCGCGCCTCCGCCGGCAGCGACCATGTCGGTGATCTCGCGCGACTTCCGCGTGTGGCCGAGCCGCGAGCCGAGCCCGGCGTACACCGACTTCAGCTGCTCGTCGGTCGCGGCCGTGAAGAACCGGCCGCCGGTCGTGCGGGCGATCATCTGCAGCGTCTCGGGGCTCGGCGGCACGCGAATCGTCTCGACGTAGCCGCCCGGCAGGCGGTGCTCGACCGTGCCGCCCGGCGTGCCGAGCGAGATGGTGTAGACGGGCACGTGCAGGCTGCGCGCACGTTGCGCGGCCGCCGGCGGCCGCGTGCGGCCCCCATCGGGTGCGCCGTCCGAGATCAGCAGCACGGACGTCGGGGGCGGGTGGCCGTCCTTGTCCTTCTGGCGGAGCCCGAGCCGCGCGGCCAGCACCACCGCGTCTCCGATCGCCGTTCCCTCACCGGGCCTGAGCGTCCCGAGCGCCCGCTGGACGAGTTGGCGATCGTCGGTCGGCGCGACCGCAACCTGGGCTCTCGTCGAGAACGAGATCACGCCGATCCGGAACTTCTTCGGCACCAGGTCGACGAAGTGACTCGCCGCGGCCTGCGCGGCGACGAGGCGTGTCGGCGTGATGTCGTTCGCTCCCATCGAGCGCGAGGTGTCCATCGCGAGGAGGACGGTCGCCTCCTCGCGCGGGACGCTGACGGTCGCGTGCGGCCGCGCGACCCCGACGATCAGCGCAGCGAGCGCGACGAGCAGGATCGCGGCCGGCAGGTGCCGCAGCCGTCCAGGCGCGCGGTCGACCAGGTTCGGGAGCAGAGCCGGCGTCGTCCATCGCGCCGCGAAGCGGTCGCGCTTGCGCTCGCGCAGGACGTAGGCGACGACCAGCGCGGGCACCGCCAGCAGGAGGAGCAGCATCCAGGGCGACCCGAAGCTCACCCGCCCCTCCGCAGGAAGGCGGCGAGGCTGCGCAGCCAGTCGCCGGAGGTGGTCAGGACGGTGTGGCGCACGCCGACGGACGAGAGCGCCGAGGCGAGGTCGCGCCGCTCGGCCTCGGCCGCCTCGGCGAAGCGTGCCCGGAGACGGGCGCTCCGCGTGTCGACCCGGACGTGCCGCCCGGTCTCGGCGTCGATCAGCCAGAGCTCGCCGGCGTTGGCGAGCTCCTGCTCGCGCGGGTCGCGGATCTCGACCGCGATCACCTCGTGCCGCGCGGCGAGCTGGAGCATCGGCGTGCGCCAGTCGCGCGGGCCACGGAAGTCGGAGACGACCACCACGAGCGAGCGCTGGCGTGCGACCGTGGACGTGCGATGGGCGGCAGCGCCGAGAGAGGTCGCGCCGACGCGGCCGCCCGGCGCGTCGCTCTGCTCTTCGCGGAGCGTCGCCAGGAGGCCGAGCAGGCCGAGGCGCCCCTGGCGGACCGGCAGCCAGCGCTCCGCAGCACCGCCGAAGGTGAGCACTCCGAGCCTGTTCCCGCGTCTCGTCGAGAGGTGCCCGAGCGCGATTGCGACTCCCTCGGCCAGGTCCGCCTTCGTCCGGTCGGCGGTGCCGAAGCTCATCGAGGGCGACGTGTCGAGCACGAGCCAGGTGACGAGGACCCGCTCGGCGAGCTGCACGCGCACGTGCGGCTCGCCCGTCCGGGCGGTCACGGCCCAGTCGATCATCCGGACGTCGTCCCCGGGCACGTACCGCCTGATCATCGCGAGCTCGGTGCCGGGCCCGAGCAGCGACGACCGGTAGTCGCCCGCGAGCAGGCCCTGCACGCGCCGCCCGATCGTGACGTCGAGGGCGCTCAGGAACCGGTCCGGGATCGGCCCCGGCCCGGGACGCGCCGGCGTGCGTGGCGCCTCTGCGACGTGCAGCGCGCTCACGCCGCGCTGGTCTCCGGGAGATCGAGTTGCGGAACGGGCACGGCGGCCTGGACACGCTCGAGGATCAAGTCTGCAGTCACCTCCTCCGCGAGGGCCTGATACGAGAGGACGAGCCGGTGCCGGAGCGCGTCGGACGCGAGCGCGTTGACGTCGTCGACGGTGACGAAGTCGCGGCCGTGAATCAGCGCAAGCGCTCTCGCGGCGACGATCAGGCTGATCGGCCCGCGCGGGCTCGCGCCGTAGGAGATGTACGGCGCCAGCTCCTCGAGCCCGTACTGGGCCGGGTTACGCGTCGCGTCGGCGAGGCTGATCGCGTAGCCGATCAGGGCGGGGTCGGCGTAGACGGTATGGACGTCCTCCTGGAGGCCGCGCAGCTCCTCGAGCGTGATCATCTCTCGCAGCTCCGGCGGGTAGTCGAGCTGGCGCTGCACGATCGTCAGCTCCTCGTCGCGCGTCGGATACCCGATCAGGATCTTGAGCATGAAGCGGTCGATCTGTGCCTCCGGAAGCTGATACGTGCCTTCCGACTCGATCGGGTTCTGGGTCGCCATGACGAGAAACGGGTCCGGGACCGGCGTCGTGTCGTGCCCGATCGTGACCTGGCGCTCCTGCATCACCTCCAGCAGCGCCGACTGCACCTTCGCCGGCGCCCGGTTGATCTCGTCCGCGAGCAGGAAGTTGCAGAACACCGGCCCGAACTCGGTCTCGAACTCGCCCTCGTTCGCCCGGTAGATCCGGGTGCCGACGAGGTCGGACGGCACGAGATCCGGCGTGAACTGGACACGTTTGAACGTCCCGCCGAGCACGGCGGCGGTGGTCTTGATCGTCAGCGTCTTGGCGAGTCCCGGGACACCCTCGATCAGCAGGTGGCCCTGGGCGAGCAGGCAGACGAGGACGCGCTCGAGCATCGCGTCCTGGCCGGCAATCACCCGCCTGATCTCGTACAGCGCCTGCTTCAGGCGCTCCTTCACCTCGGCGGGGGCCGACGGGGAACGGTCGTCGGTGGACGCGGGCACGGAGCCTCCTTGGTCACGAGTGGGCGACTGGGCTGCCCTACGAAAGCAGGGTTTCCTGAGTGTTAGCTGAGAAACACCGCCCCGCCGCTACTGCGGGGGGCCGGTGACCAGGCGGGCGGTGGCGCTCTTGCGCCCTCCTCCCGGCTCGATCCACGTGATCCGGACCGTGTCGCCCGGCTTCTTCTGCACGATCAGGCGCGCGATCGAGGCGGGCGTGCTCACGCGCGTCCCGTCGATCGCGACGATGATGTGACCGGGCTGGAGCCCGGCACGATCGGCGGGGCCGCCGGCGACGACGTTGTCGACGAGCGCCCCCGGGGTGTAGCCGTTGCGGTAGTAGCCGAACGGGTGCACCGCGATGCCGAGGAATGCCGTCGGTCCGACGTGGATCTGCGTGGTGCCGCGACCGCTGTCGATCTGGCGGCTGACCGCAAGCGCGCGGTCGATCGGGATCGCGAAGCCCTCGTTGTCGCCGGCGCGAAACGCGAAGCCGACCGAGGCAGCCGTGTCGATCCCGATCACGCGGCCGGTCCGGTCGAGCAGCGGGCCGCCCGAGTCGCCCGGCTGGAGCTCGGCGTTCACCTGGATCAGGCCCGTCAGCCGGTGCGCGTCGCCCTGGTCGTCCCGGACGGTGATCGCCTGCCGGAGCGCGGTGATGGTCCCGCGGGTCGTGACGAGCCGCCGCGTGCCGCCCGCGTTCCCGACTGCGGTCACCGCGTGGCCGCGCTGCAGGCCGGCGGAGCTGCCGAGGCGGGCCGTCGGGATCCCCGATGCCTGCTGCAGCTGGAGCACGGCGACGTCCCCGGTCACGGAGTAACCGCGCACGCTGGCCGAGTAGCGGCGGCCGGTTCCAGGCACGAGCACGCGGATCTGCGTCGCGCCGCGAATCACGTGGTTGTTCGTCAGCACCTTGCCGCCCGACGTGAGGACGACGCCCGTGCCGGCCGCGGAGGTCTGCTGGTAGCCGAGCGCAGTCTCGATCACGACGACGCCGCGCGTGGGCTCGGCCGCCCGCGCGGCCTGCGGTCCCGCGAGCACGAGCAGCAGCGCCGGGACGACCAGCAGGCGGCGAAGCGGTGTCATCGCACCCAAAGCATCGCCGACGCGGCTGAGAAATGCCTGAGAGCAGCTCCGCTTGCGTGCCGGGCGTCGCGCGAGGCGGCCGACGCGGCCTACGCGTGCTTCGTCTCGGTGTCGCCGGGCCAGGTTCCGGTGACGCGCTCGAACCCGGTCGCGCCGGCGCGGTCGATCAGCGCCTTCACACCACCGAAGACGGCGCCCTGGATCGCCGCAGCGGCGATCACCTCACGCCAGGTCCGATCCTGGTCCTTTGCGGCCGGCGCCTCGCTCTCGCGCGCCAGTAGTCGCCAGACTTGCTTGAAGAGGCTCCCGGCGAGGATTCCCCCGAGCACGCTGACGAGCAGGCCAAACGGTTTGTAGAGCATTTTCATCCTCATCGGATTCCCCGCTTTGGCCGTCGCCAACCATCGAACCGACTTGACTTTCCTCCGGATGAACGCCAGCCTCACGCACCATGAGGGACCGCGGTGCACTCATCGCAGGGCTGATCGCGATCGTCGCGGGGATCGTCCTGCTCTTCGTCGGGCCCTGGGTGGTCGGGCTCGTCCTCGCCGTTCTGGGCGTCGCCGTCGCGATCATCGCCCTCCGCGGATAGCGTGTGAGCACGCAGCGGCAGAAACATCTCGTCCTGATCCTCGCGCGCGAGTTCGCCTCGAACCTGTCCACGCCGACGCTGATCGCCGACGAGCGCGGGTACCTCGTCTTCTACAACGAGGCGGCCGAGGACGTGATCGGCAGGCGCTTCGGCGAGGTCGGCGAGATGCCGCTCGACGACTGGCTCGGCGCGTTCGACGCGAAGGCCCTCACGGGCGAGCCCATTCCGCCGGAGGACCGGCCGACGCGGGTCGCGCTCGACCAACGCCGTGCCTCACACCTCCGCTACATCGTCACGAGCGCGGACGGTGTCGACCGTGAGCTCGAGGTGACGGCGTTCCCGCTCTTCGCGCACACGGAGGAGTTCGTCGGCGCCGTCGTGATCTTCTGGCGGACATAGATGCTTGACCGGTCAAGCATCTAGATGCCGACGCAGGTGAAGATCTGGGGGTGCCGCGGCTCGGTGGCGACGCCCGGGCCGGAGACCGTCGGGTACGGCGGCAACACGTCCTGCGTCGAGATCGCGCTCGGCGACGACGCGGCCCTCGTCCTGGACGCCGGCACCGGAATCCGCGAGCTCGGCTTCGACCTCGCCCGGCGCGGGACGCGTCGCATCTACCTCTTCCTGACCCACCTCCATCTCGACCACCTCGAGGGCCTCCGGTTCTTCGCGCCGCTCTGGAACCCCGAGGTGACCCTCGACGTCTGGGGGCCTTGCTCGCCGGTGGTCAGCCTGCGCGAGCGGATCCTGCGGGCGTTCTCGCCGCCGCTGTTCCCGCTCGACTTCCGCGACGTCCCGGCCGAGGTCAGGTTCCATGACCTGCCGGGCGAGCGCTGGGAATCGCACGGGATCTCGCTCAGCGCCGAGCTCGTCCTGCACCCCGGGCCGACGCTCGGCTACCGGGTCGAGACCGGCGCGTCGAGCCTCGCCTACCTGCCCGACCACGAGCCCGTGCTGGCCGGGATCACCGACCGGTCGCCGGACTGGATCTCGGGTGGGGCGCTGGCCGCGGGCGCCGACGTCGTCCTGCACGACGCGCAGTACCTCGACGAGGAGTACGAGGCGAAGATCGGGTGGGGGCACTCGAGCGTCGGCGACGCGGTCGCTTTCTGCCGGGCGGTCGGCGCGGGCCGCCTGGTGCTCTTCCACCACGAGCCGCAGCGGTCGGACCGCGCGCTCGAGTCGGTCGGGGCCCGCGCGCGAGAGCTCGCGGGCCCCGGCGAAGTCCCACCCGTGGTCGCACGGGAGGGGATGGTCTTCGAACTGGCCTAGCTCCTGGCTAGGGAAGGACGTCGTGCAGCTCGTACCACGACTCCCGGTCCGGAGGCGCGAAGTCGTCACCGCGTGCCACAGCCTCGCCGCCGAGGCGCTCGAGGATCGGCCCGAGCCGCTCGCCCAGGAAACGCTCGCCCTGCTCCTTGCTCTCCCAGACGTCGAAGATGCGGAAGACGCCGCCGTCGTGGTCGAAACCGGCCGTGTGGATGAGCAGTCCGTCGGGCGTGTCGGTCAGGTTCAGCTCCTCGACCACGGCGTCGTAGTTGGTCGTGCTCGTGTCGCCGTCGCGGATCTGGAACTCCTGGAGGTATGCAATCGCCATCGTCGGCTCCTTTCGTCGGGTGCCGGGATGCTAGGGCATCTAGCTTTCGCAGCCGACCCCGTCGTGATTCCCATCGAAGTGGTGCGGATCCGGGTCGGGCACGTCCCAGCGGACGGTGAAGTGACGATCGGGGACGTTCTTGCAGTCGAGGTCGGGCGGCGGAGGCGGGATGCAGACGGTGGGGTAGCTGGGTGCACAGTTCGACCCGCGCGAAGCTATGGGCGCGGCCGTGTGCGACTTTGCCGGCGGGCCGCTGACGCCGGTGTCCACCGCGCGGTCAGGATCGAGCAGCGTGCGTGGACACGCGCCCCACAGGCCCCGCTTGGCCGCCTTCGCCGACTGCGCGGCACGCATCAGGGCCCCGGCATATCGGCCGCGGTCGCCCCTGTAGAAGTACGGAGCGGCCGCGCCGCGGCGCACGAGCTCGAGATTGACGTTCAGGCCTCCGTGGAGGACATACCGCAGCAGACGGCCGTAGCGGTCGACCCGGTCGAGGGCCGGATCGATGTCGATGGTGACCGCGGTGCCGGGCGGCACGAGCGAGAGCAGCACGCGGTGAGCCGCACGTGAGTAGCACTCGCCCGAACCGAGCTCCGGCGTGTCCACCTGGAGCAGCCGGATCTTCTGGCCGTCCGTCAGCGTCAGCGTGTCGCCGTCGTACACGGAGCTGACCTTCACCGGGGCAGACGAGGAGGCAACGGGCACGCCGAAGAGCACCGCCGCTGCAATGGTCGCGGCCAGGACGGACATGGCGAACCGCATACCGGGAGTGTGCCCGGGCCCGCCGGAGCCCGCCATGGGCCGACCGGAGCATCTGCCTCGAGCCTGGGACGACCCGGGAATGGAGACCGGGAGAAGCCCGAGGGCTTCTCCCGGTCGGTGAAACGTCAAGCGGCTGCGAGGTCCTTCCGGAGACGCCGGAGCTGGAACGCGGAGATGAAGCTCTCGATCCCGCGGAAGAGCGCGAAGAGCCCGACCCAGACGATCAGCAGGGTGGCCTTGTTGCCGAACTCTCCCGAGCACCAGAACGCGAGCCCGATGCAGATGAAGCCGGAGATCATCCGGAGCCACCACAGCCCGGTGCGGTCGGAGAACGCGAAGATCAGGTCCTTGATCCCGACGAGCAGGAACATGAAGCCGGTGATCGAGGCGACCGCGATGAACGCATCACCCGGCCGGGCGAACGCGTTGATCCCGCCGACGAGCAGGAGCACTCCGAGGAACGCGTTCAACGCCTTCCACCAGCCGCTGCGAACGGTGGCGACCATGATGAACTCGAACACCGCCGCGCAGATGAAGACGATGCCGGCCAAGATCCCGATCGACTTCACGGACGACAGGTTGAACCGGAACATGATCATCGCCAGGAACAGCCAGGCGGTCCCGGTGATGAGTAACAACCACCACCACTTCCCGAAATCCGGGTCGTAGATCTCTTCCTCGTAAGCCACAGCGGCCATCCGCCCGCTCCTCTCTGGACACGTTGGCTGGGAACCCTCGGGCCTTGAGCGTAAAGACCGCACCTGACGTTCCCTGCGTAGTCCCGGCAGACATCCGCATGGGGCGTTAGCGTCCGCGTGTGAGGCTGTTCCACCGGAAACCGCGCCCGGCCCCGGCCGAGGCGGCCCCGGCCGTCGAGCCCCAGCCCGATCCGCTCGATCCCAGCAACCTGATCCGCGTCTTCCGCCCGCCTCAGTGGCTGCGCGACCTCGGCCTGATGTCCTGGTTCCTCGTCGGGATCCTCGCGCTGATCGTCGCCCTCACGTGGATTGCGAACATCACGGCGACGATCGTCGAGCCGGTGGCGGTCGGCGGAATCGTCGCAATCGTCGCGGCGCCGCTCGTCGACTGGCTCCAGCGCCATCACGTCAAGCGCGGGCTGGGAGCAGCGATCGTCGTGCTCTCGCTGATCGCGCTCGTCGTCGTGGTCGTCGGTCTGGTGATCGGCGGGATCAACGACCACTCGGGCGAGATCAAGTCGACGATCAACAAGGGCGGCGACCACATCGAGGGCTGGTTCCGCGACGCAGACGCGAACCGCACCGGGCCGACGAGACAGGACATCAACCACGCGGTCTCGTCCGGCGGGACGACACTCCTCCAGGGCCTCGCAGAGGGGATCACGCAGCCTGACCTCGCTGATCTTCTTCATCACCTTCATGGTCTTCGCGCTCTTCTTCCTGCTCACGGGCGGGCCGGGGATCCGCCGGTGGGTCGACCGGCACATGGGCTTACCGGTCGAGCTCGCGAGCCTGATCACCGCCAACGTGATGATCGCGATGCGCAAGTACTTCCTCGGCGTGACGATGGTCGCGGCCTTCAACGCCGCGGTGGTCGGGATCGGGGCGCTGATCCTCGACGTCCCGCTCGCGGGCACGATCGCGCTCGTCACGTTCGTGACCGCGTACATCCCGTACATCGGCGCGTTCATCTCGGGCGCCTTCGCCGTGCTTGCTCGCCCTCGGCTCTCGAGGGCACGCACACGGCGCTGATCATGCTCGTGATCGTGATCCTGGCGAACGGCCTGCTCCAGAACCTCTTCCAGCCGCTGGCCTACGGGGCGGCGCTCCAGCTCAACCCGCTCGCCGTCCTGATCGTCACGATCGGTGCCGGCGCGCTGTTCGGGATGATCGGCATGATCGTCGCCGCGCCGCTGCTCTCGGCGGGGACGCACGTCGCGAAGGAGATCACCCGGGCGCGCGCCGCCGCAGCGGCCGCGCCGCCGCCCGCCGCGCCGCTCTCTTCCGGCCCCGGCCCCTAGACGGGCTGGCAGTGGCGGCGCCAGCCGGTGAGCAGCGTGTGCACGGCGACGGCGCCGACGACCGGCTCGGTGGGGGAGGGCAGCTCGGCCGGGTGCAGGACGAACGGCCGCGTCTGGGGGCCGCCGAGACCGCCGTGAAACGAGATCAGCTCCTCGAAGGCGCAGGCCTCGTCCAGGTCGGGGTCGTAGAAGCTCCCGACCATGATGTCGGCGACGTGCGGGAAGCCGTCCGTGCGGCGCAGGTGGGCAGGCGCGTTCGCCGAGAAGTGGGCGAGCGGGTCCTCGCCCTCGACCCGGCCGTCGGCGAGGTAGCGCACCCCGCGCGCGCCCAGCGCGAGCGGGCCGTGTCGCTCCGAATGGACGAGCAGCCAGCCGATGTGCGGATGCTCGCGGAGCGCCGGGACGAGGCGCGGATGGCGCTCGTCGATCTCCTCGAGCGTCAGCCGCCGCTTCTCCTCCATCAGGTACACGAGGCCGAGGTTGCCCGAGCCCAGGACGAAGGCGTGGCGGTCGGAGACGTCCTTCTTCCCATCCATCGCGCGGCGCTGCGCGGTCCCGGTCGCCTCCTGCACGGCGATCTTCGCGATCGCGTCCTGCTCGTCGCCGCCGCCGATCCCGGTCGTGCGGCCGCCTTCGAGCGAGCGGCCGACGAGATCCTCGAGCGTGTAGCCGTTGCGCTGCTTGAACGTCGCCCCCTGCGTCTGGCCGTGGTCGGACAGCACGATCACGTGATACGGGCGGGGTGCGTAGCGGCGGGCTGCGAAGACCCGGCCGATCTGCTGGTCGAGCTTGCGCAGGGCCTCGAGCGTGTCGGGCCGCTCGAGCCCGGAGTGGTGGGCGACCTCGTCGTAGCTCGAGAGGGTCGCGTACACCACGGGCCGCCCGAACATCATGTCCGCGAGGACGCTGTAGATGATCAGGTCCCGGACGACGACGCAGACGGCCGCGCGCAGGAAGGGGTACATCCCGCCGCGATGCCCTCGCGGCAGCACGTTCCGCCGGGCCGAGCGGAGCGACGCGCTGAGCTCGAGCACGACCTCCCAGAAGAACAGGACGAGCGAGCGCGTGACGTTGAACCCGTTCGCGAAGAACGCGCGGTAGCCGGGGTTCGCCTTCTTCTCGGCGGACACGCGGCTGACGGTGAGGATCACCTCGTCCGCGTCTCCCGGAGAGCAGGTTTCCGCGGCTCGCCCCGCCGTTCGCGAGCAGCCCGATGCCGGTCGAGCAGGACTGCTCGATCGCCTCGCAGTCGTCCGGGCCGGAGCAGGCGATCACCTTGCCGGTCGGCTTGTCCACCCAGCGGAACGCCGGGATGTCGTCGTTCTTGCCGAGCAGGATCCCGGCCTGGCTGGCGCCGGTCTGCGAGGACAGATCGGTCTCCCACTCGAGCAGGCGGTGCGTGCCCTCGGCCAGCCACAACGCCATGTTCGGGGCGTTCCCGTCGCGCATCGCCCGCCGGAGCACGGGGAGTGCCAGACCGTCGATCTCCAGGAAGATCAGGCCGGGCGCGTCCGTCCGCTTGCCGCCGCCCGTGCGCCTGGCGAGGCGCCGGGTGACGCGCAGGGTGTACGTGTCGTCGTCGTTCGTCCCGAAGACGATGTCCAGGATCACGCCGACGGCCGAAGCGACCAGCGCGGCGACGAGCGCCCACCAGAAGCTGTCGACCTGGATCGCGTTGGGGGCGATCGCCGAGACCGCCTCGAGCATCGCCGCGTCGAGGAGCAGGATCACGCCGAACCCGGCCAGCGCCATGAACGGGATCCGCACGGCGGCGACGATCGGCGGGATGATCGCGTTCAGGACCGCAATCGCGAGTGTCGCGACGGCGGCGCCGCCGAAGTTCCCCACCTCGACCGCCGGCACGAGCTTCGCGGCGATCAGCAGGGCGGCCGCCGCGAGCAGCCAGGAGAGGAGCAGCCGTCCGGGCCGGAAGCGCGGCCTGGCGGGCTGCCAGAGCGTCGTATTCTCGCCGTACACGATCGAGGTCATCGGAATCGAAGGTAGACCAAACCACATCACGTATCTGGGGCACGCGACGACCGTGATCGAGATCGACGGCGTGCGCGTGCTCACCGACCCGGTTCTGCGCTGGCGCACGGCGCACCTGCTCCGGACGGGCCCGGCGCCCGAGCCCGGCGACGTCGATGCCGTGCTCGTCTCGCACGGGCACTACGACCACCTCGACCTCGCCTCGCTCGAGCGGTTGCCGCGCGACGTCCCCGTCATCCTTCCGCGCGGGCTGGGGAGGCTCGTCGAGGCGCGCGGGTTCGGCAACGTGGTCGAGGTCGAGGCGGGAGACGAGGTCCCGGTCGGAGACGTCGTCGTCCGGGCGACGCACGCGGATCATCCGGGCCGGGCGGCACCGGGGCGCACTGCACTGACGGTCGGCTTCGCCGTGCTCGGCTCGCACCGGGTCTTCTTCGCCGGCGACACCGACCTCTTCCCCGAGATGGACGGGCTGGTGGACGACCTCGACGTCGCGCTGCTCCCGATCTGGGGCTGGGGGCCGACGATGGGCCCCGGGCACCTCGACCCCGAGCGGGCGGCGGAGGCGCTCACGCTGCTGCGCCCGAAGATCGCGGTCCCGATCCACTGGGGGACGTTGCGCCCGTTCTACAAGAGCGCCAAGGCGCGCTACCTGCGCGAACCACCCGAGGCCTTCGCGGCGGCCGCCGCCCGGCTCGCGCCCGGGGTGACGATCCGCGTGCTGGCACCGGGCGAGCAACTGGAGCTCGAGTGAGGGCCGAGCGCTTCTTCTCGAGACCCCCCGAGGCGGTCTGGGCCGGCATCGGCCTGCTCGCCGCGGTCGGGCTCGGCGCAATCCTGATCCCGACCGGACCGCTCGGGATCGACCAGCGCTGGGCCGACGCGATGAAGGACATCCACTCCGAGTTCCTGAGACGAGTCGCGCTCGTCTTCAACTCGCTCGGGATCTGGCCCTGGCGCACGGTGGGCCTGGCGGCGATCGCCTGCGTCCTGCTCGCGACGCGGCGATTGCTGGCCCTGGTCGCGTTCGCCGTCGCGGAGGCGCTCGCGCCGTTACTGTCGTCCTTGCTGAAGGTGCTCATCGACCGTCCACGGCCCCCCGGGGGCCTCGTTCACCCCGTTGGCTCGTCGTATCCCTCCGGGCATGCGACGGACGCAGGGACGACCGCGGTCGCCCTCGTCCTCCTCTTCACCGCCGCGGGACCGGGCCGCCGGCCCTGGTGGATCGCCGCCGGCCTCGGGATCGCAGTCATGGCGTGGAGCCGGACGTACCTCCAGGTGCACTGGCTCTCGGACGTCGTCGCGGGCGCGGCGCTCGGGATCGGGGTCGCGCTCGTGGTGTTCGGAGCCGCCCAGTGGCGGAGACCGGCGTGAGCAGCCTCATCACCACGCCGCTCGGAGAGCCGACGGACTCGCGCACCAAGCGCTTCGTCAAGGTCGCCCGCTGGATCGTGGGCATCGCCGTGATCTGGCTGATCCTCGGCTTCCTCGGCGTCGATCTGAAGGGCTGGATCTCCGACCTCTGGGACCAGATCAGCGCCATCTGGCACGCGAACCCCGCGTACTTCATCGGGGCGCTGGTCCTCCAGAGCGGCCAGACGATCTTCGCCGGCCTCTCGTACTACTTCATCCTCAAGGCGGCGTACCGCGAGGAAGTCCGGTTCTGGGCGGTCGTGACGAGCTACGCCGTCGGGGTGGCGATGAACGGCTGGCTGCCGGCGAACATCGGCACGTTCGTGACGCTGTTCATGTTCGTCGCGATCATCCCGTCCTGCACGCTCGCCGGGGCGCTCGCCGCGTACATGGTGCAGAAGATCTTCTTCACGATCGCCGGCACGTTCGTCTACCTGTACCTCTTCCTGAGCGTCCCGGGCTCGTTCACGTGAGAGCTTCGGGAACCTCACCTCGCACTGGGTGCTGACCGTGATCGTCATCGGTGCGATCGGCCTCGGGCTCGTCGCCCTGGTCCGGGCGCTGAAGAAACGGCTCGCGGGGATGTGGGAGAACGCCAAGGAGGGCGGCGTCATCCTCTCGACGCCGAAGCGCTACCTGTCGCACGTCTTTCTGCCCTCGTTCGTGTCGTACCTGTGCAAGCTCGGCGTGGTTGCGATCTTCCTCGGCGCGTTCGCGATCCCCGTCACCTTCGAGTCGATCATGTGGGTCGTGGGCTCCGGCTCGCTCGCGAACGTCGCCTCGTTCACGCCCGGCGCGGTCGGCGTGACCCAGGCCACGAACGCCCTCGCGCTGAAAACGTGCTGCGGCGTCGCGAACGACGTCGCGATCGACTACTCGACCGCGCAGCAGCTGATCACGACGGCGTGGAACCAGGTGCTCGCGATCGTGATGCTGCTCTGGGTCTTCGGCTGGAGCGGCGGCAAGCAGCTCGTCGGCGCCTCCTACACGGACGCGAAGACGAAGGTGGCGGAGACGAAGGAGGAGCGCCGCCGCAAGAAGGAGGCGAAGCGGGCCGAGAAGGAGCGAAGGCGAGGCGGACGGCGACTAGGCCGCCGGCTCGGCCAATTCCTGTCGCGGCCGGTGGCCGACCTTCCAGGTCGCGGCCGCGATCAGCCCGAAGACGAGCGTCGGCACGATCGTCAGGAAGCGGTAGATCAGCGTCGCCGCGACCGCCTCGTCATTGGTCGCCCCGAAGGCGACCAGCGCGCCCGATAGCCCGAGCTCGACGAAGCCGATGCCGCCGGGGGTGATCGGAATCGAGCCGAGCACGCGTGCGAGCGTCCACGCCGCGAACGCCTCGACGATCGTCACGTGGGTGTGCGGGATGCCGACCGCCCGGACGGAGGTCAGCAGCACGATGAAGACCGTCAGATGCCCGGCGAGCGTCGCCAGCGTCAGCTGCCACCAGCGCCGGCGAATCAGCTCGATCGACTCCTCGCGGAAGCGCACGAACGACTCGCCCCTCCACTTCACCGGCGCCTTGCCGATGATGCCCTTCGCCCAGCTGGCCAGGCGGGCGGCGCGGTCGCCGATGCGCCGCGCGAGGCGCTCGCTGGAGAGGCCGACCGCGAAGCCGACGACGATCACGATGAACACGACCAGCGCGATCACGGCCACGAGCTCGAGCGTGCGGTTGCTCCCGCCTTCGGCGGCCACCGCGGCGAGCGCGATGATCGGGAAGCCGAGGATGATGAGCTGGTTCCAGACCCCCGTGACGACGACGGCGAGGCCGACCGGCCGGCCGCGGAAGCCCCAGGCCTTGAGCATCGCGAACGACGACGCCATCCCGACCGCGGCGCCGCCGGGCGCGACGGCGGACATCGCGGTGGAGGCGAGCGACATGCGCGTCGCGTGCCAGTAGGAGAGGCCGGGCAGGGCCGCCATCCACGGAGGCCCATAGGTCGCCGTGTTCAGCAGCACCGAGAGCACCAGCGCGAGCGATCCACGGCCACGAGATCTGCTGGATCTCGTCCCAGACGGCGCCGTAGTCCGCGATCTTCGGCAGCGCGAACGCGAACACGCCGCCGATGACGACGACCGAGACGACGATCGCGATGATCCGTCCCTTGCCGGTCTTCTTTTTCTTCTGCGCCCCCTCGAGCTCCGCCTGGACGAGCTCGTCCTCCGGATGAGTGGAGAGGCCGGTCTCGATATCGGTGGAGGCCATGCGCGCAGTATGAGCCGGACCTCGACCCGAGGGAGCCAGGCTCGTTCCTCGACCTAGGAGTGGGCCCAGAGCACCGCGAGCCCGCCGAGGGCGGCCGCGCCGAGTACCGCGGCGAGCACGATCGCGACCGTGTCGCTCTCGCCACCTTCGGCCGGCTGGAGCCTCGGACGCTCCTGGCGCGGCGCGGCGGAACGATAGGCGTAGCTCGTGCGATTGGTGCCGAGCTGGTCGGGCGAGGCGAGGTACTGCGCGTACTGGTTGGCCAGCGCGATCCGGGCGAGAGCGAGCTCCGTGAGGCGCAGCGGATCCTTCGCGGCAGCGAGCTCGGCGGCGCTCGGCAGCAGTTCCCGCGGCGCGAGCGTCTCGACCTCGAGCGAGATCTTCGGCGTTCCGCCGCCGGGCACGGTCAGCGTTCTCGTCAGCGGCTGCCCGTCGCCGAGCACGACCGAGACCGGCGTGGCCACCTTGCCCTGCGGTGTGATCGTCCCGTGCACGTGCAGTGGCAGATCGGCGACGACCGAGCCCGCTCCGTCGGGCGAGCCGTTGACCTGGAGCGTCCGGGAGAGCAGGAGCCGGTCGCCTCTCATCGCGCGGTCGATCTCCCCGACGAGCCTCTGAAGCGCTCCCACCGGCGCGGAGCCCCGCGTGACCTGGACCTTGCGGCGGGCGATGTCGGTCAGCTGGACCGTGTTGCTGTCGCCGTGCCGCTCGATCTTCACGCCGAGCGGCAGCCCTCGCTGCGCCGCCAGCGGTTCCAGGGAGGCGCGCGCAGCGAGTACGCGGCCGCCCGGCGAGAACCCCTGCCAGACGATTCCCGTGTTGCGCTGCCCCGGCTCAGACTGCGTTCCTTCGGCGCCCACGACGCTCAGCAGCGGAGCGGGGATGACGAACGAATAGTCGCCGACCTTCGGCAGCGTCAGGCGCTGCGTGACGTCCACGGTCTCCGCCGAGCCGTCCTCACGGAGCCCGACGACCACGCGTTCCGTGTTTCCGATCCGTCCCGGGAACCGAAGCTCGTTCTCATTCTCGATCGGCGCTACCGCGCCCGGCGCGAGCGGAGGAGGAGGCTGAACGAGAGCGATCGGCGAAGGGAGGACGATCGGCGCGGCCGCGACCGCGCCGCCTGCCAGGCACGCCGCGGCCAGCACGAGCAGACCAGCTCACCGCCGCGCCGCGGATCTAGCCCTCCTGCGGAATCGTCGGCAGGGTCGCCGATAGCGCGTCGTCCTTGACGGGCGCGTAGGTCATGTCCGCGAAACGCGCGAAGTAGACGTCGTCGTCGACGACGCCCTCGTGGTTCTTCTCGTTGAAGCCGCGGTGGTCGCCGTTGGCGCCTTCGATCGAGACCTGGTCGAGAGCGGACGTGACGGCATCCGGGTCCGACGACCGCGCCGCCCTGAGTGCAGTCGCGACGAGCCGGACGAAGTCGAAGGGGTACATCGCATAGTCGGGCGGCTGCGTGACCGGACGGCCCTCCGAGGTCTTGACCCCGACCTGCTGGGCGCCGAACTGCTGCGTGAGCGCGGCCTGGAAGGAGAGGAAGGGCCCGGGCCCCTTCTCGGCGGTCATCCGGCCCGATGCAAAGGTCAGGCCGTCGACCCACGAGGGATGACCGGCCAGCTCCTGGCGGACGAGCGGGTCCTCGCCGGCCGGGGGCGTGTAGACCGGAACCTTCCAGCCGGCGCTCCGAGCCGCGATCAGCGCCTCGGCGATCGCCGTGGGCTGCCCCCAGACGATCAGCCCGGTCGCATGCGCGCGGCGCGCCTGGAGGATCTGCGGAGCGAGGTCGGTCGCGGTCGAGGGGATCTGGATCCGGGTGACCACCGACTCCGGGTTCTCCGAGAACGCATGGTCGAGATCCTTCCGGCCCGCACGACCGTAGCCCGTATCGTCCGTGAGCAGCGCGAGCTTCAGGCCCTTCGGTACCAGGTACTCGGCGAGCCGGAACGCCAGGCCGTGGTTCGTCGGCGCGATCCGGAACACGTTTGGCCGTTTCTCCGGGTCGACCAGCCCGGTTGCGCCGTCGTAGACGATCCCGATCGGGATCCCCGCGTCCTTCGCGAGCTTCCACGACGCGTCCACGCCCGTGCCGTCGGTGACGATCGCGAGCACGTGATCGGCAATCGCGCGGCGGGTCGCGGCGACGGCCCTGCTCGCCGATGCGGCGTTGTCGTAGCGCTTGACCTTGAAGCCGTAGTAGTCCCGCCCGACCGGAACCATCAGCCGCCGCACCCCGAGCTCGGTGCCGTTCGCGATCGTCGTCCCGAGATACGACTCGCGGCTGAACGGGGCGATCACGGCGATCGTCGCCGTCTTCGACTTCGGGGTCTGGCCCGCCGGCTGCCCCTTGCCGCCGCCGCAACCGGCCAGCGCCGCCACGAGAGCCGCAAGGAGAGTCGCTCGGCGCACGGTCTCCACTCTATGTAGCCGCTTTCCCGTCGGCCATCACGACAACGCGGTCGGCAACTGCGCGGACGAGCGGAAGGTTGTGCTCGACGACGAGGAGCGAGATCCCCTGGGCGTGGAGCTCACGGAGGATCTCCACGAGCCCCGCGCGTTCCGGGGCGCCCGCCCCGGCAGACGGCTCGTCGAGCAACAGCACGCGCGGCCGCGTCGCAAGCGCGGCTGCAAGCATCAGCAGCCGCTGCTGGAAGCCGTCCAGCAGCGCGGCGGGCCGCCAGGCATGCTCCGCGAGCCCGACGAAGCTCAGCGCCTCGAGCGCGGCTGCGCGTAGGGCCCTGGACTCGGCACGAGCCTTGGGGGTCGAGGCGATCGTGCGCAGCGCGCCGCTCGACCGGGAGTGCAGCCCGGCGCCGACGAGCGCGCTCTCGAGCGCAGTCAGCGTCGAGAACGTGGACGTCTGCTGGAGCGTACGGACGACGCCGGCCTCGGCGAGCACCGCCGGCTCCAGTCCCGCGAGCGGCCTCCCGTCGAGCGTGATCTCGCCCCTGTCGACCGGTAGCGCACCGGCAAGCGCCCGGAGCGCCGTGGTCTTCCCGGAGCCGTTCGCACCGACGAGCGCAACCGTCTCGCCCCGTGCGACGTCGAGGTCGAAACCGGCCAACGCGTGCACGCCGCCGTACGACTTCCAGAGCCCGCGGGCGGTGAGGACGGCGGCAGCCGGCCGGCGACACGGCCACGGCCGGGGCGGGGGAGGGGAGGGCGCGGTCCCTGGCCGGGCGGTAGCGGAGGACGAACGGGATCACCCCGTCGCCGCCGAGCGCGAGAATCGCGAGCAGGATCGTGCTCGCCAGCATCGGCTGAAGCTGCGCCGGCGCGCCGTTCTGGAGCCCGGCCCACGCGTGGCCGAGGAGCGCGATCGCGCCGAGAGCGCCGACGCCGACCACTCCCGCGCTCGCGTAGGACGCGCCGCCGAGCAGGATCGCGACCAGGAGCTTGAAGGACGTGAACGGGCCGAATGCATTCGGGTCCGAGACGCCGGCCAGCTGCACGGCGAGCGACCCGGCAAGCCCGCCGACGGCCGCCGAGGCGACGAACGCCCCGAGCAGCAGCCGGCCGCTGCGGACACCGAGCGCGCGCGCCGCGGCCGGACGGTCGCGGATCGCGCGCAGGCTGACGCCGATCCTCGTCCGCCTCAGCACCGAGAGGCCCGCGACGGCCAGGACGGTCAGCGCGAGCGCCAGCTCGTAGTGGCCGGTTGCGCTCAGATCTGAGGGCACGGTGTAGCCCTGCGAGCCGCCGGCCACGCCCGGGAACTCGGTCGCGACGAGCAGGACGAGCCACGCGACGAGCCAGGTGCTGACCGCGAGGTAGAGAGGTGGCAGGCGGACGAGCACGACGCCGCAGGCGAGCGCGAGCAGGAGCGCCACGGCGACGGCGACCGGGATCGTCGCCGAGGCCGACCAGCCCGCCCGGGCCACCAGGAGCGCGGTCGCGAACGAGCCGACGCTCATGAACGCGCCCTGGGCAAGCGACGGCAGACCCGCCAGCCCCGCGGTGAGGGCGAGCCCGGTCGCGGAGAGCGCGAGGTAGAGCCACGCCGCGAGCACGTCGGTGTGGACCCAGTCCGGCCCGAACCAGGGCAGCGCGGCAGCCAGCGCCAACAGGACGGCGAGCACGGTCTGCTCGCCGTGCCAGGCGGCGCGCGCATCGCGCGCCGCGCCGCCGAATGCGTCCGCGACGGTGCTCAATCGGCCTCCACCGGCCTGGCCCGGGCCCTGAAGGCGAGCACCACCAGCGCGATCGCGATCGGCAGCACCTCGCGGTAGGACGGCCCGAAGCCGTGACCGAACAGCTCGCCGCTCGCGATTCCCGACTCGAGGACGCCGAGTGCGAGGCCGGCGGCGAACGCGCGCAGCGGCGAGCCGAAGCCGACGACGACGGCGGCGACGAGGCCCTTCACGCCGAGCAGCGCCCCGGTCGTGACGGAGAACGGCCCGCTGGGCGCCGCGGCGACCGCGATCACCACGGCGAGCGCGCCGACCAGGCCGAACGCGAGCCCCACGTACCGGTCGTGCGGGACGCCGATGATGCGGGCGCCCTCGGGGTCCTCGGCGATCGCCTGGAGCCCTCGGCCGAACTGCGTGCGCTGGATCACGTAGGTGAGGGCCGCGACGAGGGCAAGGCCGAGCGCGATCACGAAGAGGGAGCGCAGCTGGAAGGTCGCCCCCGCAACCGAGACGATCCCCTCGTTGCCGGCGCGGTCGAACGGGATCGGGTCCGGGAACACGTACGCCGAGCGCGGGAAGGCGACCGCGAGGATGTTCTCGATCGCGAACGCGATCGCCACCGTCGCCGCCACCCAGCCGAGCGTGGACCCGCGCACGAGGTACTGGTGGATGACGGCGAAATAGCTGCCCGACCCGACCGCCGCCACCGCAACCAGCGCGACTGCGAGCCCCGCCAGGAAGCGCCAGCTCGAGGCAGAGGACGCCGTCACCGGCCCGCGGCCGGCGGTCACGAAGAGCGCGATGAACACGCCGAGGCCGACGAGGTCGCCGAGCGCGAAGTAGACGATCCCGGTCAGCCGGTAGACGAGCGTATGCCCGACCGCGAGCAACCCGTAGACGCTGCCGGCCGCGAGACCCGTCAGGATCACCTGCAGGGTCAGATTCACTGCAGGAGCGTATGACGTCGCTTATGCTCCTGACGCAGGCAGCCAGCGCTGTGGAAAGGAGCCGATGATGGCCTGGAGCGTGGAGGGAACCTATTTCGAGACCTGTTCCTGCGACCTGATGTGCCCGTGCAACCTGTCCTTCGACCACGGCGCGACGTACGACTACTGCCGCGCGACGCTCGTCTTCAACATCAAGAAGGGCGAGATCGATGGCACGGACGTCGGCGGGCTCAGCATGTGCGCGATCATCGACACCCCGAAGGTGATGACCGAGGGCAACTGGCGGCTCGGGGTGTTCGTGGACGACAGGGCGAGCGACGAGCAGATGGAGAAGCTGGTCGCCGTCTTCACGGGGCAGAAGGGCGGGCCGATGGAAGCGCTCGGGCCGCTGGTCGGCGAAGTGCTCGGCGTGGAGCGTGCGTCGTTCGACGTCGTCGAGGACGGGCTCGTGCACAGCGTCAAGATCGGCGACGCGATCGACTTCGAGGTCAAGGACATCGTCCCGTTCGGCGTCGAGAACGGCCAGCCCGCGCGGCTCGTCGGACTCTTCCATCCGGCCGGGTCGGAGCTCACCGCAGCGGAGGCGACCCGCTCGAAGATCAACGCCTTCGGCATCGAATACGAGGGAAAGACGGGGCTCTCGAACTCCAGCTTCGCCTGGGCTGCCTGAAAACGAAAGCTGCCAAATCCCTCGAACGAGGGCTCTTCACCAGACGTTCGGTTCGTACGCTGTGAGAGGGGTACCTGAGGGGGAAACCGTGCTGTGGGCACTGGCAGACCGTTTCGTCGGTGAGGTGATCGAGCTCTACCGCTCGCGCGAGCAGGCTGAACGAGCTCTGCGCGCGGTGCTCGTGGACGAGCCGGACTGGACGGGGATGATGGAGGTCGTACCCGTCCCGCTCTCCGATCCGCACTGGCAGCCGAAGGGCAAGCCCGTCCGCCGGCCGCGCTGCCAGGACCCCTTTCTCGTTTAACCGCCGACGGTGTGGGGCGGGGCGGGACTCCCCGAGCTACTCCGTCGGCGGAAATCGGTGCGACAATTCGTTGCCCCGGTGAGAGTTGTGCGTGCTTTTCCCCTGCTATTGGCGCTATGTGCCGTTTTCGCGTCCGCACAGGCGTCGTCCGGCGCTGCGCCGGTCGCGGTCCCGGACGTCTCGGTCTTCTACTACCCCTGGTACGGGACGCCGCCCCGAGACGGGGGCTGGGTGCACTGGACGCGTCCGGATACGACCTCGTACGCCTCCAACTACTACCCCGCCCGAGGGCTCTACTCGAGCTCGGACGCGCGCGTCGTTCTGGCCCAGATGCAGGAGATCGCGGGCGCCGGGATCCAGGAGGTCGTCTCCTCGTGGTGGGGCTGGGGCTCCCCGGAGGACAGGCGGCTCCCGCTCGTGATCTCGGCGGCCCGGCTGGCGCACGTCAGCGTTGCCGCCCATCTCGAGCCGTACCCCGGCCGCAACGTCCTCACGGTGCGGTCGGACCTCGAGCACCTGGAGCAGCTCGGGATCAGGCGGTTCTTCGTCTACCACCCGTTCGACATCTCCGACGCCGACTGGGCGGCGCTCCGCGACAGCCTCCACGGTGTCCAGCTCTTCGCCGAGACGACCCTGATCGGACACGCAGCCGCGGCCCATTTCGACGGCGTCTACACGTACGACATCGTCAACCGCGGCGCGGGCACCTTCGACCGGTTCTGCAAGGCGGCGCACAAGCTCGAGCTGCTCTGCCTGCCGTCGGTCGGCCCGGGCTACGACGCGATGCGCGCGACCGGCGACAAGCGAATCAAGCCTCGCCGCGGCGGCAAGACCTACGACTCGATGTGGAGGGCGGCGATCCACTCGAAGCCGGACGGCGTGACGATCACGAGCTACAACGAGTGGCACGAGGGGACGCAGATCGAGCCGGCCCGCGCCACGCCGCCCGGGAACGCGGCCAAGCTCTCGTACGAGAGCTACGAAGGCGCCTACGGGCTGCACGGCAAGGCCGCGGAGCGCGCGTACCTCGACCGGACGCGCTTCTGGGTGCGTGCGTTCGGGCGGTCCGAGCGCCCCGAAGTGCCTGGCTAGGACCTAGCTCTCGACGAAGACGTCGGCGCCGCAGCCGAAGACGAGCGCGTTCAGCACGTCGCCCTCGACGACGCCGCGGAGCGAACGGTGGCCGAGATCGACGGTCGCTTCCGGCCACTCCTCGAGGCCGAGCGCGGCCGCCCCCTCGTCGGAGCCGAAACACAGCAGCGAGCCGACGGAGATCACGTTCCGCTTCCCGGCGGCACGACGGGCGGTACCTTCCAGCTCCCGAAGCTCCTCGAGCGGGTCGATGCGGACGTTCGAGTCGGAACCGATGCACATCCCGATCCCGCGGTCGCGGAGGGCGGCGACGGGGACGAATCCGTCCCCGAGGTTCTCCTCGGTCGTCGGGCACACGCAGACCCGCGCACCGGCCTCCGCGAGCAGGTCGAGCTCGGCATCGCTCGCGTGCGTCGCGTGGACGACCGTCGTGTGCGGGCCGAGGCAGCCGGAGCGATCGAGCAGCTCGATGGGGCGGACCCCGTGCTCGGCGACGCACTCCTCGATCTCGCGGGGCTGCTCGTCGGCGTGGACGTGGAGCGGCAGCCCCTCGGCACTCGCGTAGCGCCCGATCTCCTCCAACCACTCGGACGGGCACGCCCGCACGGAGTGGGGGGCGACGCCGACCCGGATCCCGCGCCCGCGGAGCTCCTCGACCTGCTCGAGGTACGCGGCCGGGGATTCCTGGCGGAAGCGGGGGAGACCTCCGCGCGCGTAGGCGGAGAGGAGCAGGGTCAGCGCGACGCCGGCCTCGTCCGCGGCCTCCGCGGCGGCGAATGCCTCGGCGAGCCCGAGGTAGTGGAACTCCCCGACCGCCGTGTAGCCGGCGGCGTGCATCTCGGCATAGGTCTCGACGTACTCGGCGCGCACGGTCTCCGGCGTCTGGCGTTCCGCCTCGGCGAGCATCACTTCGCGCCAGGCCCAGAAATCGCCGCCCTCGGCGCGCCCGCGCAAACGGCGCTGGAACCCGTGCGAGTGGGCGTTGACGAACCCCGGCAGCGCCAGGCGGCGTGTCTCGGCAGCCCTCACCAGGGGACTATCCTAGGGTGACCATGGCGGCCGACACGGCACCGTTGCCGATTCTCGCGAAGCTGCCGAATGCGCTGACGATCGCGCGGTTCGCGCTGATTCCGGTCTTCATCGTCCTGCTCGCGCAGGCCGAAGGAGGGCACAGCTGGGCGGCGGGGATCATCTTCGGCGTCGCCGCGATCACCGACCAGGTCGACGGCTGGCTCGCGCGCCGCTGGCACGTCGAGTCGGAGTTCGGGAAGTACGCCGACCCGCTCGCCGACCGGCTGATGATCGACACGGCGGTGATCATGCTCTTCATCGCCGACCGCCTGCCCTGGGCCGCGCTCGTGGTGATCATCGCGCGCGACGTCCTCCTCGTCGTCGGAACGAAGTTCGTGCTGGGCCAGTCCAGCTACGAGTTCTCGGTCAGCTTCCTCGGCAAGGCCGCCACCTGGGTGCTCTACGCGGGGATCGCCTTCGTGCTCGTCACCCCGGAGGGCACGTCCTGGCCGCTCTGGATCTTCTGGATCGGCCTGGGGATGGCCGTCGGCGCCGGCGCGCTCTATGCCGCCTCGGCCTGGCGGACGATTCGCGGCGGCCGCAGGGTGGAAGTGACCGAGGACGTGAGAGCCGTCGTCATGGCGGGGGGCGAGGGCACGCGCCTTCGCCCGCTGACCTCGAACCAGCCGAAGCCGATGGTGCCGGTCGTCGGCAAGCCGTGCATGGAGCACATCCTCGAGCTGCTCAAGCGCCACGGCTTCGAGGACGTGATCGTGACGCTCGCGTTCCTGCCGCAGCAGATCCGCAGCTACTTCGGCGACGGCGAGTCGCTCGGGCTGAACATCGAGTACTCGGTCGAGGAGTCGCCGCTGGGGACAGCCGGCTCGGTTCGGCTCGCGTCGCGCAAGCTCGACGACACGGTGCTGGTCATCTCCGGCGACGCGCTCTGCGACATCGACCTCGGCGCGCTGCTCCAGTTCCATCGCGACCGCAAAGCCGCCGTGACGATCGGGCTGAAGGCGGTCGAGAACCCGCTCGAGTTCGGGATCGTCGTCACCGACGAGGACGGCAAGGTCGAGCGCTTCCTGGAGAAGCCTTCGTGGGGGCAGGTCTTCTCGGACACGATCAACACCGGCATCTACGTGCTCGAGCCGGAGGTGCTGGAGCACGTGCCGACCGACCGGCCGTACGACTTCTCCAAGGAGCTCTTCCCGCTCCTGCTCGAGATGGGCCGACCCCTGTACGGGATGGTCTGCGAGGGCTACTGGCAGGACATCGGCAACCTCGACCAGTTCAAGCAGGCGAACTTCGACGCGCTCGACGGCGCGGTCGAGCTCGAGATCCCCGGGATCCGGCTGCGCGGGAACATCTGGATCGGCGAGGGCGTCGAGATCGACGATCTCGAGGACGTCGAGGGGCCGGCGTTCATCGGCAACTACTGCCGCATCTCGCCGCAGGCGTCCATCGGCCCGTACTCGGTGCTGGGCGCGAGCGTGACGCTGCGCGAGCGTGCCCGCACCGTGCGCTCCGTGATCGATGCCAACACTCACATCGGCCGCAGCGCCCTCGTCGAGGGCGCGATCCTCGGCAGCGGCTGCGACGTGCGCTCGCACGTGCGCATCCAGGAGGGCGCGGCGATCGGCGACGAGGTCGTCCTCGGCGCGCAGAGCATGGTGCTTCCCGGCGTGCGGATCTACCCGTACAAGGAGGTGGAGTCCGGCGCGCATATCCACGAGAGCCTGATCTGGGAGTCCCGTGCGACCTCGGCGCTGTTCGGCAAGGACGGCGTCACCGGCCTGATCAACGTCGACCTGACGCCGGAGACGGCCGTGCGTCTCGCCGCCGCGCTCGGCACGGCGCTGAAGCGCGGCGCGCGCGTGGTCGCGAGCCGCGAGTCCCCGCGTGCGTGCCGGACGATCAAGCGCGCGATGATCACCGGCCTCAACTCCGCCGGGGTGGACGTCGCCGACCTGCGGGTGCTGCCCGCGGCGGTCAGCCGGCACCTGATGAAGACGCACGGCTACGAGGCCGGGTACCACGTCGGCGTCAGCCAGAGCGACCCCGAGATGATCAAGATCCAGTTCTTCGAGCAGCCCGGGATCCAGATGACCTCCGCGCTGGAGAAGGAGGTCGAGAAGCACTTCAACCGCCGCGAGCTCAGGCGCGTGCCCTTCGGCGACATCGGCCAGGTGACCTACCCGGCGCGCGTGCGCGAGAGCTACGCGCAGGATCTCCTCTCCGAGCTCGACGCCGACGCGATCCGCGCGCGCGGCTTCCGGCTCGTCGTCGACTACGGCTACTCGGCGAGCTCCTTCGTCCTCCCGCTGCTGCTCGGGCCGCTCGAGATCGAAGCGGTGACCGCTCACGGGTTCACGACCGACCAGGCCGCCACCGCGGCGTCGCTGCGCGGGTCGATCGGCCATACGAAGCGGCTCGTCTCGGCGATCGGGGCGGACCTCGGGGCGGTCTTCGACCGGGCGGGGGAGCGGCTGTTCCTCGTCGACGAACAGGGCCACGAGCTGCCGGTCGAGAAGACGCTGCTCCTGTTCCTGCGCCTGCTCGGTGCGGCGGGGAAGCGCGGCACCGTCGCCGTGCCGGTCACGGTCACGAGCCGCGTCGAGGAGCTCGCCGGCGAGGCGGGCCTCGAGGTTCTGCGGACGCCCGCGGCCCCGGCCGAGCTGACGCGCGCGGCCTCCGAGGACGGCGTCGTCTTCGCGGGCGCGATCGGGGGTTTCTACGTCTTCCCGGAGTTCCTGCCGGCCCACGACGCGGTCACGAGCCTCTGCAAGCTGCTGGAGCTGCTCGCGAGGGTCGACCGGCCGCTCTCGGAGCTCGCCGCCGATCTGCCGCGCTCCACCGTCGTGCACCGCCAGCTTGCCTGCCCGTGGGCGATGAAGGGCCTCGTGATGCGCGTGCTGACCGAGCGGCTGAAAGGCAAGGAGCTCGACCTGACCGACGGGATCAAGGTGATCGACACGCGCGGCTGGGCGGAGGTGCTCCCGGACCCCGACGAGCCGCTCGTCCACATCTACGCCGAGGGCGGCACCGCGGAGCTCTCCGCCGAGCTCGAGGCCGAGCTGCAGGAGCTCGTCGAAGAGGCGATGCAGGGGCAGGAATCCGCCCTTCCGGCTCAAATCTCAAGCTGAGGTTGAACCTTTTGGCGGCGCCTGCTTCAATGCGTCGGCTGCTCAAACAGAAAGGGATTCGATGGAAGCGCTTCCGGACCTCGCCGGTCTCTCCGATTCCGCACTGAAGAGCCTGATCCACGAGCTCGAGGCGGAGGAGAACGAGATCTCTTACCAGCGCCGGCTCCTGCACGGCAAGCTCGACATCCTGCGGGCAGAGCTCGTCGCCCGCCTCCAGAAGAAGGGGGATAGCGAGCTGGGCCAGGTCGACATCGACCGTCTGACCGAGATCCTCGCCGGAAAGGCAGCTCCACCCAACCAGGAGTAGCCGTTGAGCCACGTCTACTGTCCCGAGTGCGGGTTTCAGAACCTCGAATCCGCAAATTACTGCTCGCGCTGCGGCGCGCTGCTCGTCACCGAGGGGGTCGACAACCCAACGGAGACGATCTCCCTCGAGGAGCTCGAGGAGGCCGCGCACGACGAGATCGAGGCGCTCGGAATCGAGGGCCCGGCGCTCGTCGTCCGCTCAGGGGGCGGACGGGCAGGCGAGCAGTTCCCGCTCGAGCGCACCCAGACGACGATCGGCCGCACTCCGGACTGCGACATCTTCCTCGACGACGTGACCGTCTCCCGCCGCCATGCGATCGTCGCGCGCGGCGCAGCCGGGTTCACGCTCGAGGACCTCGGCAGCCTGAACGGGACGTTCCTGAACCGACACCGGATCGAGAAGGCCGATCTCGAGAACGGGGACGAGGTTCAGATCGGCAAGTACCGCCTCATCTACCTCGCCCGATGACGACCACCGCACAGGCACCCACGACTCCGCGGCTGCACACGATCGGCGCGATCTGCCGGCGCCTCCAGGCCGAGTTCCCGGATATCTCGATCTCGAAGATCCGCTACCTCGAGGATCAGGGCCTCCTTTCGCCGAAGCGGACGCGCGGGGGATACCGGCTGTTCAGCGAGGACGACGTCGACCGGCTGGAGACCATCCTCCGGCTTCAGCGCGACGAGTTCCTGCCTCTGCGCGTGATCCGCCAGGAGCTCGCCTCGCCCGTCGGCAAGGAGCGCCGCCGTCGCCACGCGGGGCTCACCGCCTCGCCGCAGTCGATCGACCTCGTCGAGCTCTGCGAGCGTGCCGGCATCTCCGCACAGCAGGGGCGCGAGCTCGTGGAGTACGGGCTGCTCGAGGCGCCGTTCACCGAGGCAGACGCCGACACGGCCGCCGTCTGCGCCCGCCTGATCACCGCCGGGCTCGACGCACGCCATCTGCGCAAGTTCGTCACCGCAGCCGGCAACCAGGCAGACCTGCTCGAGGCGCTCGTCCCGAAGCTGCGCTCGCGGAACCCGGAGGCCCGCCGGGGTGCGCTCGAGGACCTGCACGGGCTCGCCGAGCTGACCCAGGAGCTGTCCCAGCTGCTCTTCTGGCGGACACTGCGGCATCGGGTGGCATCGACGTGACCGACCTCGCGGCCAAGATCCGGGACGTCCCGGACTTTCCCAAGCCCGGGATCGTCTTCAAGGACATCATGCCGCTGCTCGCCGACCCGGAGGCGCTGCGCGAGGCGGTCGACCAGATCGCGGAGTGGGCAGCCCCGCGGAAGCCCGATCTCGTCCTCGGCGCCGAGGCTCGCGGCTACATCACCGGCGGCGCGCTCGCCTGCCGGCTCGGCTGCGGTTTTGTCGCCGCGCGCAAGCCCGGAAAGCTGCCGTGGCGGACGGTCGCGGCGAAGTACGCGCTCGAGTACGGCTTCGATTCGCTCGAGGTCCACGCGGACGCGATCGTCGCCGGGCAGAAGGTGCTGATCCACGACGACGTGCTGGCGACGGGCGGCACCTCGAAGGCGACGGTCGAGCTCGTCGAGCAGCTCGGCGGTGAGGTCGTCGGCCTGCCGTTCATCATCGAGCTGGAGTTCCTGAACGGACGCGAGCGGCTCGAGGGGTACGAGGTGTACTCCCTGATCAAATATTGACGACTCCAGCGTTTTCTCCGTCTTGCGCATTGGCTAAAAGAGCCTTGTGTACGACGCGCTGACGACCCGGTACACGTTCGCGTGTCCGTCACGCGGAGAGACGGCCGTGCCGCTTTCGAACTTCCGGCGCCTGGAGCGCCTCGAGGGAACCGGACACCCGGTCGTCTACCGCGTGCGGTTCGACTGCCCCTGCGGAGAGGAGCATCCCGGGCTCGTCTCGCACGACGATCTCGACTGGGCGCCGCTCGGCTTCCACGCCGGCCGGTTCCTGAACCTGCTGACCGCGCGGGTCGAAGAGGTCGGCGCCGAGCTCGGCGATGCGTCCTGCCGGCGGATCGAGGCGGGGGAGTGGCCCTGGAGCTTCTTCTGCTACCCCGAGGGACGGCCGCGGCCCGTGTTCCCGTCGTCGTTCTTCCTGCTCGCTCCCGGCGGCCGGGAGACGCGCATCGGGCTCGCCGTTCGCTGCCCGGCCTGCGAGCGGATGTCGCTGAACCTCGTCTCGCACGAGCACGTCGACCTGCCGTTCCACAACGATCTCGAGATCGGCATCGTCGAGCACGTCTTCGCGGGCGACGCACTCCTGACCGTCGAGGAGTTCCGGGCAGAGCTGTACTCCGCGAGCTTCGACGCCCGGCGGCTACTGCTCGATGAGATTGCTTAAGCTCGCGCCGAATCGGGTAGTTCGCAACCCGATCAGGAAGGAGTGGTGCAGATGATCGGAGCCGTGCGCGGGGTCTTCACGCTTGTCGGAGCCGGCATCGCCGGCCTGCTGATCTGGCTGACGACGCAGATCGGCACCGGCACGACCGGCGGGTACTGGGAGGTGTACGGGATCTTCGCGGCCGCGGGCCTGACGATGGCCCTGTCGCAGCTGTTCGGCGGCTGGACGAAGTGGGGGTGGCCGCGGATCTCGGCGGGCGTGCTCCTGATCGGCTTCCTGCCGGTCCTGGTCGTCGGCGGCTGGGTGCTGCTCGCCGGCCAGCCCGACGCGAACTGGTTCCAGCGCCACCTCGTCTCCTGGTCCGGCCATGCGGGGATCGACGGCGTGGTCAACGACCTGCGTGAGCAGCTGGCCGTGATCGCGTTCGGGATCGGCCTCGTCTTCGGGTTCACCTTCGACACGACCGGCCCGAGCGGAACCGCGGCACCCGAGCCGGCGCCGGAGGCGGTGGAGGTGGCGGAAGCGCCGCCGGCAGAGCCCGTGTCGGAGCCGCCGCCCGTGATGCAGCCGCCGGTCGAGGCGCCCACGGCAGAGGTCGAGCCGAACGAGAGCCGGCGGCTCTAGCTCCGCGCTCGCGAGCGCCGGCGCGGCTCGTCCTCGCCGTAGAGGCGCACGTACAGGAAGATCCCGCAGGCGACCAGGGCGGCGACGATGAAGGACGTCGCCTTCGAGATCCCGATCCCGAGCATGAAGGCCCAGAGCAGGACGCCGAGGAGGAACGCCCAGACGAAGGACATGATCCCGTGGTCGACGCTGGGCGGGCGCAGGTGACATCGCGCGCGATCCTAGCGGGCGAGCGGGCCGCGGACGAGCACGACCGGCGGCTGCGGCTCGTAACCCAGCCTGGCGTTGATCCCGCGCATCGCCCCGTTTGCCTCGTCGTTGTAGGTGACGAGCCGCCCGAAGCCGTTCTCCGCCGCCCAGGCGATCTGGGCGCTCTTGAGGGCGGTGGCGACGCCGCGGCCGCGCCATGCCCGCCTGACGGCCGTGAGCTGGTGCTCGGCCGTGCCGGGCTCGGCCGTGCGCGCGAGCAGCGCCGCGTAGCCGACGACCTCGCCGCCGGCGAGCGCGACCGTGCAGGCGTGGGGCAGGGCGCTCGGGCCTTCGAGATTGGTCGCGCGCCAGGTCTCGTACGGCCCGGCCGCGAGCTCGGCCCCGGTGGGGATGTCCGGCACCGCCTCGGCGTCGATCGCATGGGCGGCCGGCGCGAGGTCGGGCCGGTCGCCGAGGCTCGTTATGTCAACCCCGGGAGGCGGGGGCAGCGCCGTGCCGCGGCGACGTGATCGTCAGGACGGACTCGATCTCGCGCCCGAACTCCTCAAAGCCACGGCTGAGAGCGAACCGGAGGCCCTCAGCGTCGAAGACGCGGCCCCAGAGCTGCTGGAGCCCGAGCGACTGCGCGTGGGCGGAGAGAGCCTCGTAGAGCGCCGAGCCGGCTCCCTGGCGGCGAGCCTCAGGGAGCACGCGCGCGATCGCATAGAACGTGCCCTGCATGGACGAGCGCTTGCCGACGCCGCTGCCGACGACCTCGCCCTCGTGGCGCGCCAGGAAGAAGCGAGTGTCCGGATCGGCGGCGAGATCGTGCTCGAGCTCGGCGCGGTGGATGCGCTGGCCGTGGAGCCGCTCGACGACGAGCGCGAGCGCCGCGAGGTCTTCCGGGGAGGTGGCGGTCTCGATCGTCATCGGACCAAAAAAATTCGCCGAGCCGGTGACGCTTTCGTCCGTCGAGCCGACTGACCTTCGGCTTCCGCCTACTGCCGCCCGACTCGACTTCGACCTACTTGCGCTCCGTGCTCGGCGCAAGCAGCAAGCTATCCGGTCTCCCTCGGTCCGACAAGAGGGGGGACGAAACGAAAAGGACGCAATTTGCGAGGCGCGCTTTCGGATATCTCCCAACTTGACAGAACGCCGATTATCGGGAGTCGAAGGTCGAGTGGGAGCGGCGGGTTGCGACGAGGGCGACAAACTCGACTTTCTTGGGCGAACGTGTTTGAATCGCTCACGGGGGCGGGTACACCGATGTACCCGATGATTATGGAAGCACCGATCGCCGCGATCGACAGTGTCGTCCAGACGGAAGAGCTCCAGCAGCTCTTCGAGGCCGCAGAGTTGGCCGGCTCCGTGCGGACCTCCGAGCTGACCGAGATCCTCGAACCGCATGCGCTCGCGCCGCTCGAGGTCGACGCCGTGTACAGGATGTTCGAGGAGCGGGGGATCGAGCTCGTCTACGACGGCGAGCGCGAGGAGGCCGTTGCCCCTCCCCCGCCTTTGCCGACGGCGCCGCTCGAGACGACCACCGACGCCCTCCAGCTCTTCCTGCGCGAGACCGGCCGCCACCCGCTGCTGACCGCCGCCCAGGAGGTCGAGCTCGCCAAGAAGATCGAGCGCGGCGACATGCAGGCGAAGACGCACATGATCCAGTCGAACCTGCGCCTCGTCGTCTCGATCGCGAAGAACTACCGCAACCAGGGCTTGCCGTTCCTCGATCTGATCCAGGAGGGCACGCTCGGGCTGATCCGCGCGGTCGAGAAGTTCGACTGGCGCCGCGGCTACAAGTTCTCCACCTACGCGACCTGGTGGATCCGCCAGGCGGTCGCGCGGGCGCTCGCGGACAAGGCGCGGACGATCCGCATGCCCGTCCACATCGTCGAGCGGCTCCAGAAGATGAATCGCGCCGAGCGGCACCTCTGGACGCAGCTCGGCCGCGAGCCCACGCTCGAGGAGATCGCCGAGGAAGCGAGCCTGCCGATCCACCAGGCAAAGGAGGTGCGCGCCGCCGCGCGCGCCGCGACGAGTCTCGACCAGCCGGTCGGCGACCAGGACGACGCGGTCCTCGGCGACTTCGTCGCCGGCGAGGGAATGCTCCCCGAAGAGCAGGTCGAGCTCTCGCTCCGCAGCCAGGCGCTCGCCGCCGCGCTTGCCGCGCTCGGCGACCGCGAGCGGCAAGTGCTCGTCCTCCGCTACGGCCTGGCCGACTTCGAGCCGAAGACGCTCGAGGAGATCGGACGCCGCCTCGGCCTGACGCGTGAGCGCGTCCGGCAGATCGAGGTCGAGGCGCTCCGCCGGCTCGCGACGCTACGCGAGATCGAAGCCGTAGCGCACTAGAATCGTCTCCCGCGCGTCGGCGGGTCTTGCCCGGCGACGCTGCGCAGGCTAAGCCGTTCTGAGATACAGGAAGAGCTCGGGCGCCTGGGCTCGCAGTTCGCGCAGCGCGCGCCCCTCGAGCTGGCGGACCCGCTCGCGGGTGATCCCGAGCTCGGAGCCCACCTGCTCCAGCGTCTGCGGCGTCTGGCCGTCCAGCCCGAAGCGCCTGGAGATGACGAACCGCATCCTGGGGTTCAGCGTCTCCAGGGCCTTCGCGAGCTCCTTCGAGCGCATCGACTCGGCGGTCGTGTCCTCCGGCAGATCGGCGTTCTCGTCCTCGATCAGGTCGCTGTAGACGCTCTCGCCGTCGCCGACCGGGGTCTCGAGCGAGATCGGGTCATCGATCAGCTCGAGCAGGTCACGCACCTTCGCCTCGGTGAAGCCGCTCTCCTTGGCGATCTCACGCAGGACCGGCTCGCGGTTCAGCTTCTGGGAGAGGATGCGGCGGGCGCGCATCACGCGCCGCACCTGGTCGGCGACGTGGACGGGAAGGCGGATCGTGCGACCCTGGTCGGCGAGCGCACGGGTCACGGCCTGCCGGATCCACCAGGTCGCGTAGGTCGAGAGTTTGTAGCCCATCCGCCAGTCGAACTTCTCGACCGCGCGGATCAGACCGAGATTCCCTTCCTGGATGAGGTCGAGGAGCGGGACGCCGGCCTTCGTGTAGTTGCGCGTGATCGACATCACGAGCCGGAGGTTCCCCTCGACGAGCTTGCGCTTGGCCTCTTCGTCGCCCTCGTCCTTGCGCTGGGCGAGCTCGCGCTCCTCCCCCGCTGTCAGCAGGCGGCCGTCGCCGATCTGGCGGACGTAGAGCTTGAGCGGGTCCTGGACCGGCACCGGGGCGTCGAGCGTGTCGACATGCTCCTCTTCCAAGGCCTCCGGCTCATCGAGAGCCGGGACGAGCTCGAGCTTCGGCTGCTCTTCCTCGCGCACAGCGTCGCTCGCAGGGATCTGCTCCACCACACAGGTATCGGCACCGGCCCGCCTCACTGTCCATCCCTCGTGCGAGTGATACACGTTCGAGTGACGCAGACCGACACCGCGAACCTCCGGAGGCCGGTCTACGATGAAAAGACCATGTGCGGCATCGCCGGCTACAGCCTCGGACCGTCGAGCTCGATCGACCGGACGCTCGCTGCCCAGGCGCTCCTCGCCGGGATCGCCGAGCGCGGCGCCGATGCAGTCGGGTACGCACACCGCTCGCCCGGCGCCCCGATCGTCGTGCACAAGCAGCGCAGCGGAGCGAGCGCCGTCCTCGATCGGATTGCGATTCCCGCCGATGCCCGCCAGGTACTGCTCCACGTCCGCGATTACACGAAGGGCCACCCGCGGGTCGAGGCCAACAACCATCCGGTCCGTCACGGCGCCGTCGTCGGGATCCACAACGGCCACATCGACAACGACGACGAGCTCATGGCGCGCTATGGATTCGAGCGCGCGGAGCCGGAGATGAGCGTCGACTCCGAGGTCATCTTCGCGATTGCCGAGGCGAACGGCGGCACCGCTCGCGGCTTCGAGGATTTCCGCGGCTCCCTCGCGACCGGCTGGCTCGACGAGCGGGAGCCCGAGCTGCTCTTCCTCGCGCGCGGCGTCGGCCGCCCGCTCTGGGTCGGCACCACCCGCCGTGAGCTGTTCTTCGCCTCGACCCGTGAGGCGCTGGAGATCGCCGAGCACTACGCGGGTCTGCGCCTCCGCAAGCGGCAGGTTCACGAAGGCAAGCTCGCCGCGTTCAAAGGCTCCCGCGTCGTGCGGATCGAGAATTTCGTCCCCGATCCGACGTACGAGCCGGACCCGCTGCCGGCCGTGCGCGCGCCGCACGAAGGCGCTTTCTGCCTCGAGCGGCTTGCTGTCATTGCCGCGGCATAATCGCGGCGCCTTGACGGTTCTAGCCGGCGCCTAGGCTGCCGTCGCGGCCGACCTCCACCCCCTCCTCGCGCAGCCGCTGCCGCACGAGGAACTGGAACGTCGACCACGCCCCGCGCCGCGCGTCGAACATGCGGTAGACCTGCCACTCGGTCAGCAGCGACGGGTCGCCCCGGCGCGCATCCGCCCAGTCGTTGAACTTCGGCAGGCGCCCGAGCCGCCGCGCCATCGCCACGCCCTGCTCGATCGCGCGCTCGAGGCGCTCCTCCCCCACCGGGACGTCGAACCCCGCCTCGCGCAGCGCGTTCGTCAGCGACCCGAACGTATGCCAGTAGAGCGACTTCGACGGCATCCAGCCGCGGTTCGCGTCGACGTCCTTCGCGGTCGGCACGCGCCCGAGCCGCTTCCCGAGCTCCTCGAGCTGGCCGATCAGCTCCGCCCGCGTCGCGTTCCGCCGCGGCACGAGCCCCGCCAGTCGCTTTGCCTTGTTCCAGCTGCCGAAATGCTCGATCACCGTCTGTGGGTGCACCCTCGTCTCCGGGTCGTCGGCGAACTCCTTCATCGTCGGCGAGCGCTCGAGACGCGCCGAGCATGCGCGTAGCTCCTCGAGGATCTCCTCGTCCGAGTAGCGCCGCCGGAGGCCGGACTGGAACTCGGCCAGCTCGGCGGGGTCGATGGTCGTGATCGCGCGGAATTGCCGCTTTCTCGGCACGGGCAAACAGAATATAGCGTTCTGACCTGTTTGCAAAGACCTGCGTAAACTGAATCAGAACGTACTGAACGCTCTGCAAAGAGACGCTAGGAGACGGCTGCCAGCTCGGCGGGCTCGTCCGGAGCGGTGATGCTCAGCCCGAGCGCCTGCTCGAGCGCCCGGATGCAGCGGGGGCAGAACTGCGCGCCCTCCCCGCGGCGAAGCTCGCCGAGCGCCTCGTCCTCGGTCAGCGCGTGGCGATAGATGCGGGCCGTCAGCATCGAGTCGAGCGCGTCCGCGACGTGAATGATCCGTGCTCCGAGCGGGATCTCCTCGCCGGAGAGCCCGTCCGGGTAGCCGGAGCCGTCGTACCGCTCGTGGTGGTGGCGGATCGCCGGCACGGCGTCGGCAAGGAAGCCGAGGCGCTCGATGAGTCGCGCGCCCTCGTCGGCGTGGCCACGCATCAGCCGCCACTCCTCGGTGTCCAGGCGGGCCGGCTTCATCATGATCGAGTCGGGGATCGCCAGCTTGCCGATGTCGTGGAAGAGCGCTGCGTGTCCGAGCAGGTCGAGCTCCGCCTTCGAGACGCTCTGCAAATAGACACTAGGAGACGGCTGCGAGGCCTCCAAAGAGGCGCCCTCTAGACTGGGCCGAATGCGACTTGCGCTCGAAATGGCGGTTGCCAGGCTTGCCGGGCGCCTTTCCCGCCTGGCCGGACGAGGCGGCGGAACCACCCTTCCGGGCAAGGTGCTCGCCACGATCGACCCGGGCGCGGTGTCGACGCTGGCGGCCCGGCTCCCGCTCGGGACGGCGGTCGTCTCGGCCACGAACGGCAAGACGACGACCGCCTCGCTGGTCGCCGGAATCCTCTCACCGCGAATCCGGCTGGCGCACAACAGCTCCGGAGCGAACCTCGTTTCCGGGGTCGCCTCCACGCTGCTGGCGGCAGACGGCGCCGAGCTCGGGCTCTTCGAGGTGGACGAGGGCGCGTTCCCGGACATCGCCGCTCGCGTCCGGCCGCGGGCGGTCTGCCTCGGCAACCTGTTCCGCGACCAGCTCGACCGCTACGGCGAGCTCGAACGGATCGCGGAGCGCTGGCGGGAGGCTGTCCGTGCGCTTCCGGCCGGTTCGAGGCTCGTCGTCAACGCAGACGACCCGCAGGTGGGCGATCTCGCGACCGAGCGGCCGGAGGCGACGACGTTCGGCGTCGACGATCCCGCGCAGGCGAGGCCGTCTCTCCAGCACGCCGCCGACTCGAAGTACTGCCTGCGCTGCGGCACGCCCTACGCATATGCAGCGGCCTACGTCGGCCATCTCGGAGACTACCGGTGCCCGCACTGCGGTCACGGGCGTCCGCCCCTCGCCGTTTCGGCCCGCGCGATCGAGCTCACCGGGCTCGACGCCGCCTCCTTCGACCTGGTCACGCCGGAGGGGACGCGGCGCGTCAGGCTCGCCCTGCCCGGGCTCTACAACGTCTACAACGCCCTTGCCGCCGCCGCCCTCGCGCGCGAGCTGGGCGCGAGCCTGGACGAGATCGAGGCGGGGCTCGCCGGCGCGCGACCGGCGTTCGGGCGCTTCGAACGGATCGCGGTCGGCGACAGGACCGTGCTCCTGCTCCTGATCAAGAACCCTGCCGGGGCGAACGAGGCCGTGCGGACGCTGGTCGCGGGCGGCGCGCCGTCGCTCGCGGTGATCGCGCTGAACGACGCGATCGCCGACGGGCGCGACGTGTCCTGGATCTGGGACGTCGACTTCGAGCCGCTCCTGGAAAGCCTCGAGCGCCTCGTGGTCACCGGCGGGCGGGCGGCGGAGCTGGCCGTTCGCTGCAAGTACGGCGGGCTCGACGCCTCTGCGATCGAGGTCGTCCCGGACCTCGAGCGCGCGCTCGACCGCGGGCTGGAGCTCACACCGCCCGGCGGTGTCTTGACCGTCCTCCCCACCTACACGGCGATGCTCGCGCTCCGGCGCGTGCTCGCGCGTCGCGGCAGCGTGCCGCAGTACTGGGAGCGCGCAGCGTGAGTCCGTCGTCCGGATCGGCCACCTCTATCCCGACTACCTGAACATCTACGCCGATCGCGGGAACATGGCGGTCTTCGCGCGCCGCGCCGCGGCCCGCGGCCTCGAGCTCGAGGTGAGCGCCATCGGGATCGGGGAGCCGGTCAGGGCCGGGGAACACGACCTCTACTACGTCGGCGGCGGACAGGACCGCGAGCAGGCGCTGATCGCAGACGACCTGGCCGCGAAGGGCGAAGGGCTTCGCGAGGGGGTCGCCGGTGGCGCCGCGGCACTCGCCGTCTGCGGCGGCTACCAACTCTTCGGCCGCTTCTACCGCGACCGCTACGGCGGCGACCTCCCGGGCGCCGGCGTGTTCCCGCTGGAGACCTACGCGGGCGAGCGGCGGATGATCGGCGATGTCCTGCTCGAGTGCTCCTTTACGGGCGAGGAGCGGACGCTCGCCGGGTTCGAGAACCACGCCGGGCGCACCGTCCTCGACGAGCGCGCCGAGCCGCTCGGACGCGTGGTCGCCGGGTTCGGGAACGACGGCCAGAGCGGCTACGAGGGCTGTCGCGTCGGCCGCGCGGTCGGCACGTACCTGCACGGGCCGCTGCTCCCGCGCAACCCCTGGCTCGCCGATTGGCTGCTGGCGCAGGCGGCGGCGCACAGCACGGGCGGCGAGCCGCCGGTCTTCGAGCCGCTGGACGACGAGCTCGAGGCGCAGGCGCATGCGGTTTCGGCTGCTCGGGCGAAGGCCCGCGGCGGTCGCTACTGAGGGACTAGGGCGCCCAGAGCGGCCCGAGGTACACGATCGGGTCGCCGGGCCGCCAGCGCGCCAGAAAGCGCTGGATCGGCGGGTGCAGCACGATCTCGTCCAGCTCGTTCAGCCCGAAGAGCCGGTGGCCGCGCACTGCAGCGTCGGCGGAGGTGACGGCTTCCAGAGACCGCCCGCCCAGGTCGCCGGAGAAGATGATGTGGACGACGTGCTTGGCGGAGGCGAACCGCGCCGGCGCGATCGAGTCGACGATCGCGATCGGTCCCTCGAACGGCACGTCATGGATCCCGACCTCCTCGGCGAGCTCGCGGCGTAGCGCGTCCAGCAGCGACTCGCCCGAGTTCACGCCCCCGCCGGGCAGCAGCCAGTACTCCTTCCCCGGCTTCTCGTGGCGGCAGAGCAGAATGCGGTCGCGCCACGCCAGCAGCGCCGAGACCCGGATCCGCGGTTCGCTCACGCTACGCTCCGCTCCGGTGCCGGCAAAGCCGCCACCTGCGCTCTCTTAGTGGGCACTCCGTCAAGCCTACGGCCCATGCCCCGACGAGCCGAAGCCGCCCGTGCCGCGCTCGCTCGGCGGCAGCTCGTCGACCTCGCGCAGCTCCGACTCCGGGACCGCGACCACGACGAGCTGGGCGATTCTCATCCCCGGCTCGACGACGAAGGTGGCCCGCCCGTCCGTATTGTGAAGAATGACACGAAGCTCGCCTCGATAGCCGGAGTCGACCAGCCCCGGCGTATTCACGATCGTGATCCCGTGCTCGGCGGCGAGGCCCGACCGCGGCGTGACGAGGCCGGCGTGACCGGCCGGGATCGCGACCGCGATCCCCGTGCCGACGAGCGCGCGCGCCCCCGGTCCGAGCTCGTGACGCTCGCACGCGACCAGATCCAGCCCGGCGTCGCCGGCGTAGGCGCGCCCCGGCAGGACGGCGTCATCCCGCAGCCGCGTCACCGGAATCTCGATCACGCCGCGACGAGGAAGCGCGCGAAGCGCTTGACGTCGCGCTCCGGCAGACGCGCGCGGATCAGCACCCCGTCCTCGCGGTCCTCGCGCGACTCGATCGGCGGCCCGAGCGCGTACAGCTCCGCGAGCTTCCCGCCCTCCTCGTACGGAACGAGCAGCTCGACGAGCTCGTAGCGGTCCTCGAACCGCTGCGCGATCCGCCCCCGCAGGGCGTCCATGCCTTCCCCGGTCCGTGCCGACACCTGCAGGGACTCGGGGAAGCGGTTCGCGAGCCGGCGGCGGTGCAGCGAGTCGACGGCGTCGATCTTGTTCAGGACGAGCTCGACCGGGAGCTCGGTCGCGCCGATCTCCTCGAGCACCGCGTTGACCGCGGCCAGCTGCTCCTCCAGCCGTTCCTCCGGCGCGGACGCATCGGCGACGTGGAGGACGAGGTCGGCGACGAGCGTCTCTTCGAGCGTCGCCGCGAACCCCTCGACGAGCTGCGTCGGCAGGCGGCGGATGAAGCCCACGGTGTCGGTCACGAGATAGCGCCGACCCTCGTACTCGAAGCCGCGGGTGGTCGGATCGAGCGTCTCGAAGAGGCGGTTGTCGACCGACGCTCCCGCCCCGGTCAGCGCGTTCAGGAGCGTCGACTTGCCGACGTTGGTGTAGCCGGCGAGCGCGATCGTCGGCGTCTGCGAGCGGCGCCGCTGCTTCCGACGCGTCTCGCGCTGCTTGCCGAGCTCCTCCAACCGCTCCTTCAGGAGCGAGACGCGGCGCCGGGCGAGCCGGCGGTCGGTCTCGAGCTGCGATTCGCCGGGGCCGCGCGTTCCGACGCCGCCGCCGAGCCGCTCGAGGTGCTGCCACATGCCTCGCATGCGCGGGAGGTTGTACTCGAGCTGGGCGAGCTCGACCTGGAGCTTGCCCTCGGCGCTGCGCGCATGCTGGGCGAAGATGTCGAGGATCAGCTGCGTGCGGTCGACGACGCGCGCCTGGAGGAGGTTCTCGAGCTGGCGCTGCTGGGAGGGCGCGAGCTCATCGTCGACGAGCAGCGACTCGGCGCCGGACTCGGCGTAGGCGTGCTTCAGCTCCTCGAGCTTCCCCTTGCCGACGTACGTGCGCGGGTCCGGGCGGGCGCGGCTCTGGACGAGCTCGGAGACGGGCTCGACGCCGGCCGTGCGCGCAAGCTCCCGGATCTCAGCGAGCTCCTCCGCGGGATCGGCCCTCTTGCCCACCACGGCGACGACGAACCCACGCTCCGGATCCGCCCCGGGGGCGGGATCGGGCTGGCGATGGGTCACGGGAGGATTCTAATGCCGATGGGGGGCCGCCCCCGGGCGGGCGGCCCCCATCGGACTTGGTTCGGCGGACTTACTGGTGGAGGTTGACGTCCACCGACACGAGCCGGTAGCCCGTGACGCCGCCGAGAACGTTCTCACCGGACTTCCGCGCCCTGAGGAACATGGCGAGGATGCCCTGCTTGCTGTTGACCGGGAAGTTGCTCAGCCGCTGGAAGTTCAGCGACGCCCAGCCGGTCGAGTCGGTCGGCTGCTCCTCGATCGTGAACTGGTTGAACGGCGTACCGGTGCCGTAGACCAGCGCACCCTGGACGTCGCCGCCGCACGGCGAGGTCGAGGTGATGTGCACGCGGAGCTGGAAGTTCTGCGTGCCCGAGGTCAGAACCCGCGGGTTCGACTCGAACTTGTCGATGACGAGCTTCGTCGGCAGCGACATCTGCGCGATCTGCTTCGGGTTACCCGCCGGGCAACCGTTCGAGGCCGACGGCGTGGTCGTCGTTGTCGGCGGCGCCGCCGCCTTCTGGATCACGGCCGTCGGCACCGAGGTGGCCGTCGTCTTGCCGTCGGCGTTCTTCGCGATCACGCGGAAGCGGAGCGTGTTGCCGACGTCGGCCGACGTCAGCGTGTACTTCGTCGCGTGCGCGGCCGCTGATCACGGCGCAGCTGCCGCCGTGTCTTGCCGCAGCGGAGCCACGCGTAGTCGTAATCGGTCGGGTTGTTCGACCAGTCGCCGCGATCGCCGGTCAGCGTCTTGCCTTCCTGCGGCGTACCGGAGACGACCGGCGGATTGACGACGTGGGGCTTGTCCTTGCTCGCGGCGATGCCTGCGCCTGCGAAGAGCGTGAACGCGGACACGACGACCGTCGCGATGCCCGCGCCGAAGACGCCTCCAACGAGCAGCAACCCCTTTTTCTTCGGTGTGGACTTCATTGCAAGAACTCCCTTCTTCGTACTGCGATTGGTTCTTGGATGCCCCGCCGTGGAGCGGAAAAACGGGTTTCCAAGAACGCTTACAAGCGGCGAACGGCGGGCTAACCTCCAACTCCGTGGCCACAGATCTCGCACGCCGCACGCTGGAGCTGGTGAACATCCCGTCCCCGAGCCGTTCGGAGCAGGCGCTGCTCGCGCACGTGAACGACGCGGTGTCGCTTCCGCTCACCTACGCGACCGACGAGGCGCTGCTGTTCGCGACGCCGCGGTCGGGGCGCCCGCTCGTCCTGCTCGCCGGGCACCTGGACACGGTGCCGGAGCAGGGAAATCTCCCCGGCCGGATCGAGGACGGCTGGGTCGCCGGCCTGGGCGCCAGCGACATGAAGGGCGGCGTGGCGGTGATGATCGAGCTTGCGAACTGGGCGGCGGCCGGCCCTGCCCTGGAGCACGATCTCGCCTTTCTCTTCTTCGTTCGCGAGGAGCTGCCCGCCGACGAGAGCGCCCTGCCCCGCGTCTTCGCCGAAGCGCCGCTCGTGCTCGAATCGGATCTCGTCGTCATGCTCGAGCCGACCGACGGCGAGATCCATGCCGGCTGTCTCGGGAACCTGAACGCGACGCTCGTCTTTCGCGGCGAAAGCGCCCACTCGGCTCGCCCGTGGCAGGGCGTGAACGCGATCGCGCTCGCGGTCGAGGGGCTCGCCCCGGTGGTGGCAGTGCCGCCGCTCGAGGTCGAGGTCGGCGGCCTCACCTTCGTGGAGGTGCTGAGCGCGACGCAGATCCACGGCGGCGTCGCCGACAACGTCGTCCCGGACAGTGTCGAGGTGCGCTTGAACTACCGCTATGCGCCGAACCGCACGCAGGAGGAAGCGGCGGCCCGGCTGCGCGAGCTCGTCGGCGCCGACGTCGAGATCACCGGCAACTCCCCGCCCGCGCACGTCGCCGCCGAGTCGCCGCTCGTCCGCAGCCTCCGCGACGCGGGCGGCCTCGCGGTCGCGCCGAAGCAGGCATGGACGCCCGTCGCCGAGTTCGCGGCGCAGGGGCTCGACGCGGTCAACTTCGGCCCCGGCGCCACCCGCTACGCCCACCGCCGCGACGAGCGGGTCGAGATCGCGGCCCTCGAACGCTGCTACGAGGCGCTGCGCGCGTTTGTGAGCGGCTAGCGTTCGGCCGTGCCGCTCTCGCCCGTCCTGTCCGCCCAGGGGACGTATCCATTCGTCCGGATCGAGCGCGCCAAGCGCGAAGCTGCCGAGGCGGGCATCGAGATCCTCGACTTCGGACAGGGCGACCCGCGCGAGCCGACCGACCCGGCGATCCGCCAGGCGCTCGTCGACGGGCTCCAGGAACGGATGGGCTATCCGAAGGCGGAAGGCCTGCCCGAGCTGCGCACGGCGATCGCCGGCTGGTTCGAGCGACGGTTCGGGGTCGCGCTCGACCCGGACACGGAGGTGATCCCGACCTACGGGAGCAAGGAGGCGATCTTCAGCTTCGCGCAGGTCGCCGTCGACCCGTCCAGCGCGAAGGACACGGTCGTCGTGACGGATCCGGGCTACCCCGTGCCGGCCAGGGGCGCGGCGTTCGCGGGAGCGCGGGTCGAGTCGCTGCCACTGCTCGAGGAGAACGGCTTCCTCCCCGACCTCGAGGCCGTCGAGGACTGGGCGCGGATCGCGCTCTTCTGGGTCAACTACCCGAACAACCCGACGGGCGCGACCGCGACGCTGTCCTTCTTCGAGCAGCTGAGCGAGCTCGCGCGCGAGCACGACTTCCTGCTCTGCTCCGACGAGGCCTACAGCGAGCTCTGGTTCACGGAGCCGCCGTGTTCCGCACTCCAGGTCGCCGACCGCGCGAACGTCGTCGTCTTCCAGACGCTCTCGAAGCGCTCCTCGATGACGGGCTACCGGTCCGGGTTCGTCGCGGCCTCTCCGGAGATCGTCTCGGCATTGAAGACGTATCGGCCCTCCACCGGAGCGGCGCCGCAGGAGTTCGTGCAGCGGGCTTCCATCGTCGCGTGGAACGACGAGGAGCACGTTTCGCGGACGCGCGAGGCGTACCGGCGGAAGCGCGAGGTCTTCCTGCCGGTGCTCGAGCGGAAGGGCTGGCGGGTCGCGGCGAGCGAGGCGACGATGTACCTCTGGGTCGAGGTGCCGGGCGGCGAGAGCTCCGAATCGGCGGCCGAGCGGCTGCTGGCGCACGGCGTCGTCGTCGCCCCGGGCGCGTACCTCGGGGCCGCGGGCGAGGGCTACGTGCGGCTCGCGCTGGTGCCGACGCTCGCCGAGTGTGAGCGCGCCGCCGGCATTCTCGAGGAGATCCTTTGAGCGACGTCGAGGCGACGATCGCGGCGCTCGACCGGGGCGAGATCCGGGTCGCCGAGCGCGTCGGAGACGACTGGATCGTCAACGAGGAGGCGAAGCAGGCGATCCTCGACTACTTCCGCCTCCGGCAGATGGAGCCGATCGAGCTCGGGCCGTTCGAGTACCGGGACAAGATCCCGCTCAAGCACGACTACGCGTCGCAGGGCGTGCGCGTGGTGCCGCCTGCGGTCGCGCGCTACGGGTCGTTCCTGTCGGAGGACGTCGTGATGATGCCGAGCTACGTGAACATCGGCGCCTGGGTCGGCCCGCGGACGATGATCGACACGTGGGCGACCGTCGGCTCGTGCGCCCAGATCGGAGCGGACGTCCACCTGGCCGGCGGCGTCGGGATCGGCGGAGTGCTCGAGCCCGTGAACGCGCGACCCGTCGTGATCGAGGACGGCGCGTTCATCGGGTCCCGCTGCATCGTCACGGAGGGCGTGCGCGTCGGCGAGGGCGCGGTGCTGGGACCGTTGGTCGCGCTGACGGCGACCGTGCCGATCATCGACGTCACCGGGCCCGAGCCCGTGGAGCACCGCGGCTATGTGCCGCCGCGGTCGGTCGTCGTCCCCGGCACGCGGCCGAAGGAGTTTCCGGCCGGGACGTTTCAGCTCGGGTGCGCGCTGATCATCGGCCGGCGGAGCGAGTCGACGGATCTGCGCGTGTCGCTGAACGACGCGCTGCGCGAGTACGGAATCTCCGCGGGCTAGAGCCGCAGCGTAGGTCCCATCCCTAACGCCGCCACCCACCCGGGGAAGAACTCGCGGCCGCGGACGATCCTAGGGCGCAAGCGCGAAGCGGCCGTGACGCTGTCCGTGCCGAAAGGTTCGCGCCTATTCGACCCGCTCGACGGGCCCGGTCAGGTGCGCGCGGCCGTCCTCGATCCGCACGCGAAGGTCGCCGCCCGGGAAGGACACGACGACCTCGCCCTCGCCGTGGGTCGCGGCGGCGACTGCGACCGCGCTCGTCCCGGAGGACAGCGTCTCCCCGACACCGCGCTCCCAGACCCTTGCCGTCACCCGTCCCGGGCCGTCGATGCGGGCGACCTGGACGTTGGTGCGCTCCGGGTAGCGCGGGTGCGTCTCGAGCAGCGGCCCGATCAGCGGAAGGTCGTTCGGGTCGCCGACGACGACGGCGTGCGGGTTTCCGACCGAGACCGCCACGACCTCCAGGCCCGCGACCCGCTCGCGGTCGTAGACCTCGACCGCGCCGAGATCCTGCTCGATCTCTCCTCCCGGGAGCATGCGGGCGACGACCTCGCGGGGGCCGACTCGGATCGTGACCTCCCCCGCGCCGCTCTGCCCGGCGAGCCAGCGGGCCGCGATCCGCGTGCCGTTGCCGGACAGCTCCGCGGTCGAGCCGTCGGGGTTCCAGATCACGATCTCGGCCTGCGCGCCGTCGACGGAGACGACTTCGAGGATCCCGTCCGACCCGCCGACCTCGGCGCGCACGCGCTCGGGGGTCAGCGGTTCGCCGAGCTCAGCCCGTTCGGCCAGCAGGTACTCGTTGCCCGCCGCGCGCCAGCGCGAGAATCTCATCCGCCACCTCGTCCGGGAACCGGTCGGCCCGCACGCTAACGAGGCCGGGGATCCGCCGCATCCACTTGCGCTGGTAGGCGGCGAAGCGGCGCGTTCTCGCCGACAGCTCCGAGATTGCCTCCTCCCTGGGCAACTCCGCGACCTCGCGCAGGCCCATGACCTTCCGGGCGGTCGCCGACAGCCGCCCGGCGAGCGCCGCTCGCACCTCCTGCTCCACTCCGGCGTCGAACATCGCCCGCGTCCGCTCCTCGATGCGGCGGTTGAGCTCTTCCACCGGGACATCGAGCCCGACCACCAGCGTCGGATGACGCGACTCGTCCTCCCACAGCCGGTCGCCGGCGAGCGAGTGGCCGGTCTCGGCGAGCTCGAGCGCGCGGACGACGCGGCGGCGGTCGTTCGGGTGCACGGCCGCGGCGGCAGCAGGGTCGCGCTCGGCGAGGAGCGCGTGGGCAGCCTCGGCGCCCTGGTCGTAGAGGCGCTCCCACCGCTCGCGCGCGCCGGGCTCGGGCGCCGGCGGCACGTCCAGACCACCCAGGGCAGCGCGGAAGTACAGACCGGTGCCGCCGACGACCACGGGTGTTCGACCGGCTGCGAGCGCAGTGTCGATCGCCGCGTGGGCGAGCTCCTGGTACTCGGCGACCGATGCCTCGTGGTCGAGCTGCCAGATCCCGACCAGCGCCGCCGAAGACTGGTTGGTCAGGATCGGCAGGCCGCGGTAGAGCTGTGCCGAGTCGGCCGCGACGAGCTCGGCAGGGATCTTGCGCGCGATCGCCTCGGCGACGGCGCTCTTGCCGCTCGCCGTCGGCCCGAAGAGCCCGAGGACGACGGGCTCAGGCGGCGGCTGCGACGAGCTGGGCACCGCTGAGCGTCGTCGAGGTGGCGCCGCCGATCTCCACCGGAACGAGCTCCCCCGGGTCCGCCGTCCCGGTGAAGTTGACAGTCGTGTTCCGCCTGGTGCGGCCCCGGCGGAGAGCCGGGTCGGTCCGGCTCGGGCCCTCGACCAGTACCTCCTCGACGCGGCCGACGCGCTCTGCATTGCGGACGGCCGCGGTCTGCTGGACGACCTCGATCAGCCGCTCGATGCGGTCGCGCTTGACCTCGTCCGGAACCTGGTCGGGCATCGTCGCCGCCTCGGTCCCGCTGCGCGGCGAGAACACGAAGGTGAACGCGGCGTCGTAGCCGACCTCCTCGACCGCCGAGACCGTCTGGAGAAAGTCGTCCTCCGTCTCTCCGGGAAAGCCGACGATCAGGTCGGTGGTGAGCGCCAGGTCGGGGATCGCCGCCCGCAGCTTCGCAACGAGCGTCAGGTACCGCTCGCGCGAGTAGGTCCGGCGCATGCGCCTGAGCACGGGAGTCGAGCCGGACTGGAGCGGCAGGTGCGCATGCTCGCAGACCGCCGCGCACCCGGCCATCGTCGCGATCACGTCAGGGCGGAAATCCTTCGGGTGCGGGCTCGTGAAGCGGATCCGGTCGATCCCCTCGACCGCGTCCACCGCGCGCAGGAGCTCGGCAAAACCGACCCGCGTGTCCGGCGGGAGATCGCGCCCGTACGAATTGACGTTCTGCCCGAGCAGCGTCACCTCACGCACGCCGTCCTGAGCGAGCTGCTCGATCTCGGCAAGGATCTCGCCGGGGCGCCGGCTCACCTCGCGGCCGCGGACCGACGGCACGATGCAGTAGGCGCACGTCGAGTTGCAGCCCATCGAGATCTGCACCCAGGCCTGGAAGCTTCGCTCGCGGTGGAGCGGCAGCGTGGCGGAGAAGCGGCGCTCGTCGGCGGTGCCGAAAGCGCTCCGCGCAGACTGGCCGCCGGCCCCGAGCCACTCGCCGAGGTGGGGAATCGACCCCGGCCCGAAGGCGACGTCGACGAACGGGTACCGCTCGAAGATCCGCTCGCGCTGCGCCTCGGCGTAGCAGCCGCCGACCGCGATCACCCGCTCCGGGTCGCGGTCCTTGAGCGCCTTCGCCTGCGCCAGGTGCGCGGCGAGGCGCTGGTCGGGCTTCTCCCGGATCGTGCAGGTGTTGAAGACGACGACGTCGGCGTCCTCCTGTGCGGCCGCCTCCCCTAGCCCGAGCGACTCGAGCATGCCCTTGATCCGCTCCGAATCGTGGGCGTTCATCTGGCAGCCGAAGGTGCGTCACGTCAGTACTGCGTCACGGCGGCGGCATCGGTAGCCCGGCGCGGCTGCTCAGCTCGATCCGCGATCGCCCGGCCAGATCGCGTGCAGCGCGTCGTCGCGCAGGCTCGGGTCGAGCTCGCGGAACGAGGCGTCGGGTTGGGCTCCCAGCGAATCCAGCGTCTTCGTGAAGAACGACCGGAGCGCCGCGGCGAGCGCGACGTCGACGACCTCCTCGTCGCTCAGACCGCAGCTCGCGCAGCCGGTCGATGTCCGCCTGCGTCACCGACGAGGCGTCCTGCGCGACCTTGCGCCGCGAACTCCATCACTGCCGTGTCGACCTCGTCGAGCGGATACGTGCCGCTCGCGATCCCGACCACGTCGTCGGTGAGTAGAACTTCTCCGCGAGCACCTTGCCGTGGGCGAGCGAGCAGTAGCTCGACGAAGGCGCCGTGCCGCGGCCAGCGTCGCCAGCTCGTACCGTCGCTCGTCCATCCGGCCCTTGACGGCTCCGACGAGCTGCTTCCACGCGGCAAACGCCTCGGGCCGGTGTGCCAGGACCCTGAAGTAGTTCGGCACGTAGCCGAGGCGCCTTCGCATCGGCCGCCATCTCCTCGGGAAGCTCGCCGTCCGGGACAGGCGCGACATAGCTGGCACGAGCGGGAAAGTACCATCGCGGCCGTGGACGGCGAAGCTGCGGCACGCGCCTGGGTGGCCGGCTGGACGAGGGCTGGGAACGCCGACGCCGACGGAGATCGCCGCTCTGTACACGCGCGGACGCGCGTCTTCCGGTCGCTACCCGTTCCGGAGCCGGAGAAGAGCGCCGCGACTACGCGCGTCGCGCCTTCGCGGACGAGGAATTCGTCGAGTGCCGTCTTCGGCGAGCCGGTCGTCGCCGGGGACCGAGCGGCGGTCGAATACTGGGCTGTCCTCAGTGCCGACGGCGACGAGGAGACGCTCGCCGGGATCGCACTGCGTGCGGTTCGGGCCGGGCGGCAAGCGTGCTCGAGCAGCGCGACTACTGGTCGATGGAGCCCGGCCGCCGCCCGCCGAACTTTTAGAGCACGCTACTTCGCGTACTCGATCGCGCGTGACTCGCGGATCACCGTCACCTTGATCTGGCCCGGGTACTCGAGGGCCGCCTCGATCTCGCGCGCGATCTCGTGCGAGAGCAGCACCGCCTGGTCGTCGTCGATCTCCTCCGGCTTGACGATCACGCGGATCTCACGGCCGGCCTGGAGCGCGTAGACCTTCTCCACCCCGTCCTTCTGGGCGGCGAGCTCCTCGAGCGACTCGAGCCGCTTGATGTAGTTCTCCAGGCTCTCGCCACGCGCGCCCGGCCGCGACGCGGAGATCGCGTCGGCCGAGATCAGCAGCACAGCCTCGACAGTCTGGGGCTGCACCTCGTAGTGGTGCGCCTCGATCGCATGGACGACACCCTGCGTCTCGCCGTAGCGCCGCGCGTACTGCGCCGAGATCAGCGCGTGCGAGCCCTCGACCTCGTGGGTGAGCGCCTTGCCGAGGTCGTGAAGCAGCGCTGCGCGCTTCGCCGTCTTCACGCTCGCGTCGAGCTCTGCGGCCATGATCCCTGCGAGCTGGACGACCTCGAGCGTGTGCTTGAGGACGTTCTGTCCGTAGCTCGTCCGATACCGCAGGCGCCCGAGGATCTTGACGATCTCCTCGTGGAATTCGCCGCAGTTCGCCTCGAAGACCGCCTGCTCGCCCGCCTGGCGGATGTGCTCGTCGAGCTCCGCCTTCGACTGGTAGTACATCTCCTCGATTCGGGCGGGATGGATCCGACCGTCCTCGATCAGCTTCGTGAGCGTGATCTTGGCCACCTCGCGGCGGATTCCGTCGAACGAGGAGAGGACGACCGCTCCGGGCGTGTCGTCGATGATGATGTCCACGCCCGTCAGGTGCTCGAGCGTGCGGATGTTGCGGCCCTCACGGCCGATGATCCGGCCCTTCATGTCGTCGGAGGGAAGCTCGACGAGCGAGACCGTCGTCTCGGCCGCGTGGCTCGCCGCCACCCGCTGGAGCGCGTCGGCGACCAGGTTGCGGGCGCGCCGGCGTGCCTCCGACTGCGCCTCTTCCTCGAGCTGACGGACCCGGCGCGCAAGCTCGTGGCGGACGAGCTCCTCGGAGCGCGTCAGCACCTCCGCCTTCGCGTCGTTGACGGTCATCCCGGATACGCGCTCGAGCTCCTCTAGCTCCCGCTCCTTCGCCGCCTTCAGCTCCTCCTGGAGCGAGCGCGCGTGCACTTCCCGGTCGGCGACGCCCTGGTCGCGCCGCTCGACCTCGTCGAGCCGGCGTTCGAGCTCGGATTCGCGCGCGGCGAGACGTTCCTGGGTCCTCAGCGCCTCGGACTGGCGCTCGTTCAGCTCCCGCTCGACCTCCTCGCGGAGCTTGACCGCCTCCTCCTTCGACTCCAGCTGCGCCTCACGCTTGAGGGCGTCTGCCTCCCGCCGAGCCTCCTGGATCAGCAGCTGCCGGGTCCGGCGGGCCGCAGCGAGGCTGGAGCTCCCTGTGAAGGCGAGCCACGCGATCACCAGCGCTCCACCGGCGACGAGGCCGATGACGATGCCGATCACGATTCCCAAATTGCGTCCCCTTGCTCGGACTCGGTTGTCCGCGGCGGACGCCGCGGGCCCATCCGCCGCCGAGCCGGCGCGGACGCATACCGCGAATCGAAAAAAGCAGACGGCGACCCCGCAGGGGCCGCTCGGGTTGACTTACGTCACCCGGTCGGGCGCCTCCTGAGGCCGTCGCTTGCCGGATTGAACATGAGTTTCAGAGTTCCAGAGGTCTTGATTCGATTCGGAAATGCGTCGTATGCAGGCAAAACGTCGAATGAAGCTTTTCTATCCTACTCCTGTCGACGGGTCCCGTGCAAGGAGCGCTTCCAGCGTCTCCTCGGCGAAGCCCCGGCGGGCCATCGTTCGCGCAGCGGCGAGACCGCCCCGGAGCTTCGCCCACTCTCCCGGAGCGCGCTCGGCCTCGGGCTCGAGTCCGCGCGATCGCGTCGGCGGCCACCTCGGCGGCCACGCCCTGAGCGTCGAGGTCGGCGCGGATCCACTCGTCGCCGTAGCCCCGGGCGGCCAACTGCTCGGCCCGCGCGCGCGCGAACCGCGCGTCGTCGACGTACCCGGCACGCTCCAGCGTCTCGAGCGCGTCGTTCTGCGCGTCCTCGGGCACGCCTGCGCGCGCGAGCTTGGCCCGCAGGGATTCCGCGGAGTGATCGCGCCGGGCGAGCGCGCGAACGGCGCGGTCGAGCACCCGCTCTTCAGGCGACGGAGCGTCGCTACTCGACGCTGACAGCCTCCTCGACAACAGCCTCCTCGAGCCTCGGCTTCGGCCTCCTCGCCCGCGGCAGCCGCGGCCGCCGCCTTCTTCTTCGCGGCCTTCTCCTGGTCGGCCGGCTCGGCGACCGGCAGCAGCCGGGCGGAGGCGATCTGGTCGTCGCCTAGCTGTGCCTGGATCCGCTGGAGGATCGACTGGGTGACGTCGGGGTGCTCGCGCAGGAACGCGGTCGCGTTCTGGCGGCCCTGGCCAAGGCGCTCGTCCTCGAAGCTGAAGTAGGAGCCCGACTTCTGGACGACCTTCCGCTCGAGCCCCGCGTCGAGCACCGAGCCCTCCCAGGAGATCCCCATCCCGTAGAGGATGTCGAACTCAGCGAGCTTGAACGGCGGCGCGACCTTGTTCTTCGCCACCTTCACGCGCACGCGGTTGCCGATCGCCTCGACGCCTTCCTTCAGCGTCTCGATCCGGCGGATGTCGAGGCGCACCGACGAGTAGAACTTCAGCGCGCGGCCGCCCGGGGTCGTCTCCGGGTTGCCGAACATGACGCCGATCTTCTCGCGCAGCTGGTTCGTGAAGATGCAGATCGTGTCGGTGCGGTTGAGCGTGCCCGCGAGCTTCCGCATCGCCTGGCTCATCATCCGGGCCTGGAGGCCGACGTGGCTGTCGCCCATCTCGCCCTCGAGCTCGGCCTTCGGCGTCAGCGCCGCGACCGAGTCGATCGCGACGACGTCGAGCGCGCCGCTGCGGATCAGCAGCTCGGTGATCTCGAGCGCCTGCTCGCCCGTGTCGGGCTGGGAGACGAGCAGATCGTCGATATTGACTCCGATCCGTTTCGCGTAACTCGGATCCATTGCGTGCTCGGCGTCGATGAACGCGCAGATCCCGCCGCGGCGCTGCGCCTCGGCGATCACGTGGTAGACGAGCGTCGTCTTGCCCGAGGACTCCGGTCCGAAGATCTCGACAACCCGGCCGCGCGGCAGCCCGCCGATCCCGAGCGCGAGGTCGAGCGCGAGCGAGCCGGTCGAGACGGCGCCGATGGAAACCTGTGGACGGTCGCTCATCTTCATGACCGACCCCTTGCCGAACGCCCGCTCGATCTGTCCGAGCGCCGCGTCTAGAGCTTGCTCACGATCCACGCTCTGTCCTCTCTTTCACTTCGGGCCCTCCTCCTACGCCAAATTCCTGAAGTGCCACGTACTGCGCCCCTGTCGGGCGGAGCATGGAATGGTAGACAGCGGCTCCGGACGGAACGACCTCGCCCGAGATCCGGTAACCGAGGCTCGAGCCGTGGCCGCTCCCGAAATCGCACCACGGAGACGTGCGGAAGCCAGGGACGACGCTCTGACTCGTAGACGCCGAGCCGCTCGAGGCGCGCCTGCAGATCGGCCGCGAGCGCGGCCGCGGCGCCCTCCGCGTCGTCGAGCACGAGCATCCCCACGCTGCGCGTCTCGCGGTAGCCCTGCGCCGAGAGCCGGACAGGCCTGGCGGCCCGGGAGGCTGCCTCGAGCTCCGCGGCGATCGGCTCGACGTCGCGCCGCGGACGGTGCCCGAGGAACGCGAGCGTGACATGCAGGTTGTCGGGCGCGACGGGCCGGAACCGCCCGGCCGGCAGCGACCGCCTTTCCTGCAACAGGGCCTGCCACTCGACCAGCGCGTCGACGGTCTCGTCGGGGAGCCTGAGAGCGCAGAAGAGACGGATGCGGACATCGCCTTCGACGCTAGCAGCGTCGGTCATACGTCTCTGTGACTGTTCCGTGCCAAGAGACGCCGCACGAGATGCAACGCGGCGACCGTCGCCCGCGACCGGATCGTCTCCCGGTCCCCGGGCAGCGTGAACTCGATCCCGTGGCCGCCCTCGGGCGTCTCCGCATGCAGGAAGACGAGCCCGACCGGTTTCTCCGCGGTCCCGCCCTCCGGGGCCGGCAATGCCCGTGACCGCGACGGCCACGTCCGCGCCCAGCCGCTCGCGGGCCCCTGCCGCCATCGCTGCCGCGGCCTCCGCCGAGACTGCGCCGTGCGTCTCCACCAGCGCCGGCGAGACGCCCAGCTCCGACTGCTTGACCGAGTTCGAGTAGGCGACGACCGACCCGAGGAAGACATCGCTCGACCCGGGCACCGACGTCAGCCGCGCGGCGACGAGCCCGCCCGTGCACGACTCTGCCGTGGCGAGCGACCAGCCGCGCCCGCGGCACGCCTCGAGCACGATCTCCTCGACCCGCTGCTCGTCGCGCGTGAACAGGTACTCCGCGAGCGGCTCGGCGAGCCCGCGCTCCACCTCGTCCCCGCGTGCCGCTGCGCCCGGATCGACGAGCAGGTCGACGTGGATCTCGAAGTCGCGCGCGCAGATCGTCGCGACGACGCCGTCCCGCTCGCCCCCGGCGTCTGCGAGCGCTTTCGCGATCGCCGACTCGCTGGCGCCGTAGAACCGGAGCACTCGACGGGCAGGCTGCCGCGCCCGCTCGAGTACCCGCCGGAGCGGCTCGGTGTCGAGCGCCCGCGGCCACAGCTGCTGGAGCTCCGCGGGCGGCCCGGGCAAGACGACTACCGGCGCGCGCTCCGTCTCCAGGACGAACCCCGGCGCCGTCCCGACGAACGCCGAGGGAAAGAGCCCCCTCCGGCAGCGTCGCCTGCTTCCGCACCCCAGGCTCGAAGTCCGTGTACGGCCGCCGCAGCCGCTCCGCGATCCGGCGCGAAACGGCGCCGATCTCCTCGAGCAGCGCGTTGTCCAATACGAGCGGCCGGCCGGCAACTCTCGCGACGAGCTCGACGGTGCGGTCGTCGTGCGTCGGCCCGAGCCCGCCGGAGACGACGCACAGGTCGGCGTCGAGCGCGATCCCGAGCGCGGCCCCGAGCTCGCCAGGATCGTCGCCGACGATCGAGATCCGCGCCGGATCGACCCCGAGCAGCAGCAGCTGGCCGGCGAGAAACGGGCCGTTCCGGTCCGTGCGCTCGCCCCGGACGAGCTCGCTGCCGGTGACGACGATCGCGGCCCGCGGCCGCAACTACCGACGGCTCGCGGGAACGATCAGGCTGCGCGGCTGGCCGCCGCCGACCGGCACGTCGCTTCCGTTCAGCTTCATCCGCACGTTCTCGGGCGAACCGAGATAGACCCAGAGGCCCTTGCGGGTGCCGAAGCGCTGCAGGGTCCCCTTGGTCAGCGTCCCCTGGTACACCTGCTTGCCGCCGTCGGAGCCAACCCGGACGATCAGCAGCGTATCGCCCTTGACGGCCCGCACGAGCAGCCCGCCGGCACGCGCCGGCACCTTCGCAGGCGTGCTCAGCGGGAGCTTCGTGTGGCTGCCGCCCCCGAAGCGCCACGCGGCGATCACGAGCGCAGTGACGACGGCGATCCCGATCACCGTGAACCAGACGACGTTCGACTCGAGCTTGCGACGCCGGCGTCGCTGCCGCATACGCGGCCGGGGAGCCGGCGTGGTGCGCAGGCCCCGCTCGAGCACCTCGTCGCCGGTGCCGTAGCGGACGTTGTACTCGTCCACGTACAGCTGGCCGTCGAGGCCGAGGTAGTCCGCGTAGGTGCGCACGAAGCCCTTGACGTAGGTCGGCCCGGGAAGCTGGTCGAACGCCTCGTCCTCGAGCGCCCTCAGGTACTTCGCGCGGATCTTGGTGCCCTGCTCGAGCTCGGGGAAGTCGAGCTCTTTGCGCACGCGCGCCTCGCGAAGGCTGTTACCGATCTCGAACACGGCGGCCCATTGTAAGCCGTCAACCGGCGAAAAGGGTCAATAGCCCCCAGAACCCGACTGCAAGAGCTGCGGTAGTTGCGAAAAGAACGCCGACGATCCCGAGCAGGCGGCCGATCCGGGCCGTGCTCGCGCCGCCGGCGCGGCCGAGCGTCAGGACGATCCGCTCGCGGGCGCGGCGCGCGAGGAGGATCGCGAACCAGCCCAGCAGCAGCGCGACGGCGATCGAGATCGTCGCGAGCCGCAGCGTCACCCGCTCGCTCTCGCGCGCGAGCGCGACGCCCGCGGGCATCGCGATCAGGGAGAGAACCCCGCACGCGAGCGACCACCCCGCGCGCGGGTTCGCCCTATTGCTTGACGTACGGCCGTCCAACAGCTGCGGGCGGAACCGACCTGCCGATCACTCCGATCACGGCGATGAGCGTGATCACGTAAGGAACGGATTGCACGAGGACGTTGTACTCGTAGCCGTACCCCTGGACGCGCGTGGCGAGGCCGCCGAAGAAACCGAACAGGAGCGCGAAGGCGAAGGCGCCTCCCGGTCGCCAGTTGCCTGCGATCAGCGCGGCGAGACCGATGAACCCGCGGCCTGCGGTCATGTTCTCGGTGAACGAGTGGACGTAGCCGATCGCCAGGTACGCGCCGCCGAGCGAGGCGATCACGCCGGAGAGGATGACCGCGCCGTAGCGCGTCTTGTAGACGTCGATCCCGACGGTCTCGGCTGCGCGCGGATGCTCGCCGACCGACCGCAGGCGCAGGCCGATCGACGTCCGGAACATGACGAAGTACGCGAGGACGATCACGGCGAACAGCACCCAGATCATCAGGTTGAGATGGCCGAACGCCTGGTACCAGAAGCTCGGCCGGCCGGGGTCCTTCGGCGGAATGTGGTTCAGGAAGTGGAGGTTCACGTCCGGGATGTACGGGACGCCCGTGCCCGGCGTGCCGTTCAGCCCGTAGATCTGGATGAAGAAGTAGCCGGTGATGCCGACGGCGAGGAAGTTGATCGCCGTGCCGCCGACGATCTGGTCGGAGCGCATGTGCACCGAGAAGAACGCGTGGATCAGGCCGAGCACCGCGCCGGAGATCGCCGCGGTCAGGATCCCGAGCTCCCACGAGTTGAACTTGTCCGCGCCGAGGATCCCGAAGAAGCAGCCGGAGAGCATCATCCCCTCGAGGCCGATGTTCACCACCCCGCTCCGCTCGGAGAACATGCCGCCGATCGCGGCGAAGGCGAGCGGCGTCGCGAAGACGAACATGTTGTAGGTCAACTGGCCCCAGTCGACGACGCCGGCGCCCGAGGACGTCGTCAGCGCGCCGTCGAGGTGCGCGAGGCTCGACTGCGTCGCGCCGTAGGCGAGCAGGGCGCAGATCCCCGCGACCGCAACGCCGCCCCAACCCAGCTTGGTCTCGCCGCGGGCGGCGGCCCACGCGCCGCAGGCCGCGCCGACCGCGACCAGGATGAACGACGTCACCGGCGAGCGGAGCGTGACCGGCGGCAGGACGAGCCAGAGCCCGAGGGCAGACAGGGCGATCCCGGCCCAGCACGTCCAGCGCACGGCGGACTCGGAGCGGATCGCCTGCTGGACGGTCGGCGAGAGCGCACTCACGACGAGGTACCCCCTGCGGCTGCTGTTGCCGCCGCCGGGGGCGCGGCCGGCTTGCCCTTGATCTTCTTCCGGAAATTCCAGAGCCAGAGGAAGAACAGGTCGGCGCCCACGAAGAGCAGCACGAGCCCCTGGATGATCAGGGTCAGGTTGCCGGCGAGCTCGGGCTTGATCACGTCCTGGATCGCCGGGTTCCTCGTCGACGTCCCCTGGAGCAGCGCGCCGAAGAGCAGCGCGCGCGAGCGGGACGCCGATCGCCGAGTTGCGGCCGAGCAGCGCGACGGCGATGCCGATGAAGCCGATCTGGGAGACCTGGATGTCGAGCACGCCGAGGCGGAACTGCCAGCCGAGGATGTCGATCGCGCCCGCGAGCCCGGCGAACGTGCCCGAGATCGCCATCGCCAGCACGTAGCTGCGCTTCACGCTGATCCCGCCGTAGCGCGCCGCCTCCGGGTTGAACCCGGTCGCGCGCACCTCGTAGCCGAGCGTCGTGCGGTTGAGGATGATCCAGTAGACGACCGGCGCGGCCAGGGCGATGAAGAACCCGACGTGCAGCCCCTGGAGGACCGGGTCGCCCCAGAAGACCGGCAGGTGGGCCTTCTGCACGATGTCGCTGGACACCGGGACGGACTTGTCGACGCTGTTCTGGAGCTGGCCGCCCTGGCCGACCAGGGCCTGCGTTATCCAGATCGCTATCCAGTTCAGCATGATCGTCGAGATCACCTCGTGCACCCCGACGGTCGCTTTCAGGAAGCCGGCGATCGCCGCCCAGGCCGCCCCCGCCACGGCCGCGAGCACGATCGTGATCGCGATGTGCAGCCCCGAGTTCATGTTCGCCCAGGAGGCGCCGACCCAGGCCGAGATGAACGCTCCGACGATGTACTGGCCCTGGCCGCCGATGTTGAACAGGCCGCACTTGAACGCGAACGAGACCGCGAAGCCGGTCAGGATCAGCCCGGTCGTCAGGATCAGCGTCTGCTGGAGGTTGAAGGCGGCCTCGTCCCGCGCGTCGCCCATCACCCACGGGAAGAGCCAGTTCAGCCCGGTGCCGTCGAAGATCCCCTTGAACGCCTTGAACGGGTTGTGGCCGGTGACGGCGACCACGATCATCGCCATCGCGAAGGCGAAGAGCGTCGTCACGAGCGGCATCACGATCCCGCCGGCGCGCTGCATCAGCGCCATCCGGGCCGCGACGCTCGGCGCGTAGTCGCCCCCGTGCACCTCCTCTGGTGTCTGGAGGAGCTCGTCCTGTTCCGCCGCGAGTTTCTCTTCTTGCGGGTCGAGCGGGCCCTCGGTCACGCCGCTGCCGTCTCCTTTCGCCGTCCGCCGGTCATCGCGATCCCGAGCTCCTCCTCGGTCACGCCCGGGTCGTACTCGCCGACGATCTCGCCCTCGAAGATGACGAGGATCCGGTCGGAGAGCGACATCACCTCGTCGAGCTCGAGCGAGACGAGCAGGACCGCCCGGCCCGCGCCGCGCTCGGCGACGAGGCGGCGGTGGACGTACTCGATCGCACCGACGTCGAGGCCGCGGGTCGGCTGTGCGGCGATCAGCACCTTCGGGTTACGAGCGACCTCGCGCGCGACGACGACCTTCTGCTGGTTGCCGCCGGAGAGCGCGCCGGCGCGCGTCTGCGGACCACCGCCGCGGACGTCGAAGTCCTTGATCAGCCGCCCTGCCCGTTCGACCAGGCGGCTCGGGTAGAGCCAGCCGAGCTTCGAGTCCGGCTCCATGTTGTAGTCGTGCAGGGCGATGTTCTCCGCGATCGAGAACTCGAGCACGAGGCCGCGCCGCTGGCGGTCCTCGGGAATGTGCCCGATGCCGTGGTCGAGCATCTCGCGGGACGTCGAGGCACGGTCGACCTCCTTGTCCGCGACGCTGATCTTGCCCTCGGCGAACGGCGTGAGCCCGGTGAGCGCGTCGATCAGCTCGGTCTGGCCGTTGCCGTCGACGCCGGCGATGCCGACGATCTCGCCGGCTCGCACGTCGAAGGAGACGCCGCGCACCTTCTCCAGGCCCCGGTCGTCGAAGACGTGCAGGCCATCGACACGGAGCAGCGACTCGCCCGGCGTCGAGGGCGGCTTCTCCACGCGGAGCAGCACTTCCCGGCCGACCATCGCCCGGGCGAGGCTCTCCTCGGTCGCACCCTCCTTCGGGACGGTCTCGATCATCTTCCCGCGCCGCAGGACCGTGATCCGGTCCGCGACCTCGAGCACCTCGTGGAGCTTGTGGCTGATGAAGATGATCGACTTCCCCTGCGCGCGCAGCTCGTCGAGGATCGCGAACAGCTCCTTCGCCTCCTGCGGCGTCAGCACGGCGGTCGGCTCATCGAGGACGAGGATCTCCGCGCCGCGGAAGAGGGCCTTCAGGATCTCCACCCGCTGCTGCTGCGCCACGGTGATGTCCTGAATGCGCGCGTCGGGGTCGACGGCGAGGCCGAAGCGCTCGGACAGCTCGCGCACCTTCTTCTTCGCCTCGCGGAAATCGAGCATCACCCCGGCGTACGTGGGCTCCTCGGCGAGGACGATGTTCTCGGCGACCGTCATCACCGGGATCAGCATGAAGTGCTGGTGCACCATGCCGATGCCCGCCTCGATCGCGTCCTTCGCCGACGAGAAGGAGACCTTCTTCCCTTTCAGCAGGATGTCGCCCTCGTCCGGGTGGTAGAGCCCGTAGAGGATGTTCATCAGCGTCGACTTGCCGGCGCCGTTCTCCCCCAGCAGCGCGTGCACCTCGCCCTCGAGCAGCTCGAAATCGACGTGGTCGTTGGCGAGCACGCCGGGGAACTGCTTCGTGATCCCGCGGAGCTCGAGGACGGGAGGGTGCCGGACATGAGGCGGGATTCTCTCACGGAAAAGGAAGAGGCGGGCACGTGGCCCGCCTCTCCGCGTGTGTCGTCGAGCGATGCCGCTTCTAGAACTTGTTCGGCACCTTGATCTTGCCGGTCTCGATCTGAGCTCTGCAGCTGCGCGAGCCTCGCCTTGTAGGCCGCGGGGACCTTCGGGCTGATCTTGCCGACGCGCGACGCCGCCGTTCTTGAGATCGAACACGAAGTCGTGGCCGGGCACCAGCGTGCCGGCCTGGACCGCCTGGACGAACCGGAAGACGCCGAGATCGACGCGCTTCACCGCGCTCGTCAGGATGTGCGGGCCGAGGTACGACTGGTCGACGTCGACGCCGTCGCCCCAGACACCGGCCTCCTTCGCCGCCGCCAGCGCGCCGAAGCCGCACGGGCCGGCGACCGCGAAGACGACCTTCGCACCGGCCGCGATCTGGTTCTGCGCGACCGCCTTGCACTTGTCCTGCGCGATGAAGTCCTGCGAGTAGCCGACCAGGACCTTCGTCCCGGGGGCGCACTTCGCAGCGCCGGCCTTGTAGCCGGCGATGAACGAGTCGACCGGCGGGATCTTCACGCCGCCCGTCGCGCTGATCGTGTTGCCGCCCGCCCGCTTCGCCATCAGCGCGGAGAGGCAGCCGACCAGGTAGCTCTGCTGCTCGGACTTGAACGTGATCCCGGTGATGTTCTTGACGATCAGCTTGCCCGGTCTTGTCCGAGAACGGCGGGATCTCGACCGGGTAGTCCGTGATCGCGAACTGGGTGTTCGGGAACTTCTTCGCGACCGTCGCCTCCGCGTCTGCGAGCAGGAAGCCCGCCGCGATGACTGCGTCATAGCCCGAGCCGCGCGACCGACGCGAGGTTCGGGATGTAGTCGCCTGCAGAGTGCGACTCGATCGCCCGGGTCTGCACGTGCAGCTGCGCCTGGGCCATCTTCAGGCCGGTCAGCTGGTTCTGGTTGAAGCCCTTGTCGTTGAACCGGCCGACGTCGCTGACCAGGGCTGCCTTGAAGGTCACCCTGTTCGCAGCGCCGCCCATCCCGGCCAGCAGCAGTGCGACAAGCGCGATCACCGGCACGGCAAGCGCAACCGGCATGAATCGTCTCTTACTCACGTAATTCCTCCCTCGTGCGGGTATCCACTCGTTGTCGGAGCCGCATGATCCTACTCCGTTCGACCCCGTCCTCAAAGCGTAAGACGCGGCCCTTTGCGCTCGGTTAGCGGTCAGGCCGCGGGATTAGCGCATTTGGACCACGCCGCGGCCGCGGCGGCCGGCCAGTCGCCGGTGCGAAATGCGTCCAGATGGCTCAACCATGCGGGCGTCTGCACCGGCGGGACCTGGTCGCGCGGCCGCGGAGGCTCGCCGAGGGCCGTCGAGGACGAGCCCGCGAGAGTCAAGCCGCACGCCGCTCGGCTTCCTCGACGAGCGCGTCCGCGCAGGCGCGGATTCGCGCCAGATCGTCGGGCGTCGCGCGCGCAACGCGCTCCTGGACGAGCTCCTCGCAGCGCTCCAGCACTGCCGGCCACGACTCGGGGTCCTCGCCGCGCGCCTCCAGCAGGCGCCGCAGCCAGCGGCGGCCGTACTCGGCGTGGAGGGTCTCGTCGGCCCAGTCGAACTCCATGTCGGTCTCGCTCGTCGCGTCGCCCATCTCGTGGAACGCGGCGGCGCGCTCGCGCTTCCGGCCGATGTTCTTCGTCTCGAAGTAGCCGAGCATCCCGAGGCCGTAGAGCGGGTCCTGGTGCTGCCAGGCCTCGTAGATGTAGCCCCCGAGCGGTATCGCCTCGGGCGGCAGACCCCAGCCCTCGAGCCTCTGCTTGCCCATCAGCATGTGGCGCGTCTCGTCGTAGAGCCAGCGCGCCGCCTCCCGCGTGAACTCCCACCCGAGCTCGGGCGAGAGCTCGTCGAGGATCCGGCCGGCGGTCTCGACCGCCCAGACCTCGTTCAGGTGGCTGACCGCCGAGCGGAGCTGGAGCGCGACGCCCTCGCCGTACGGGTAGCTCGGGTCGAGGACGTCCGGCCAGTAGACCGGGGAGGCGAAGTAGCGCGCGTCGCGCGCAGGATCGTCGTCGCTCAGCTCGAGACCGGCGAGCGCCTCGCGCTGCCGCTCCTTGTCGCGCAACGCGGCCTCGACCAGGCGCCGCGAGGGCCCGTCGGCCAGCTCGTCCACGTGGTCGAGGTAATCGGCGTAGTCGTCGCGCAGCTCCGCGAGCAGCGAACGCAGGTCGTCTGCCGACTCCAGCGGCAGCTCTTCGGCCTGCTCGTCGAGGAAACGGGTCGGGTAGCGGAGCTCGAAGACGCGCTCGCGCAGGGCGTCACCGGCCAGCGCGGACTCCCACGCCGTCCGGCCGAGCTCGGCCTTCAGCTCCAGCGGCGCCGTCCGGACGATCCACCGGCCGCAGGCGAGCACGACCGCGTGCTCGCGGTAGAAGAGGCGCGTGAGCGCCTGGGCGGTGTCGAGGCGCACCCGCAGCGTCGCGGGTCGGCGGCAGGTGCCTCACGACAGCAGGCCGTAGAGCAGCTCGAAGAACGCCTCCGTGTCGTAGTCGGTGACGACGCGGGCGTTCGGCTCGCGGCCGGTGCGGTTCTGCGTGTCGATCAGGCTCCAGCCGCGCGTCAGCTCGCCACGCGTCTCGACGTCGACGACCGCCTCCTCCGTGGCGAGCACGAGCGAGGGCTCGAGGATCGCAGCGCACGCCATCGAGTCGGGGTGCGTGGACCCGCCGAGGTGGTTGACCTTGTCGTCGAACTCGCGTGCCAGGCGGTTGACCTGTCCGAAGAACCGCGCCAGCGGCGTGCCCAGGGCATCGACGCGGGCGAGCTGGTCGTCGTTGAACACCCCGTGCGTACGCGTCAGCGACCAGGTGAAAAGCGTCAGCGGGAACCCCGCGTTGACGACGATCTTCGCCGCCTCGGGATCGACGAAGAAGTTGTACTCGGCGGCCGGCGTGATGTTCCCGACCCCGCCGCCCATCAGGTACAGCGCCCGCACCTTGCCGGCGATCGAGGGATCGCGCGCGACGGCGGCTGCGAGGTTCGTCAGCGGCGCCTGGCAGAGGATCGTCAGCTCGCCCGGGCTCTCGTTGATGCGGCGGACGAGCTCGTCGACCGCGTGCTCCGCCTCGGGGCGCTGCTTCGCCTGCGGGAAATTCGGAGTCGCCCATCCCGTCGTTGCCGTGGACGTACTCGGCCCCCACCCACTCCCCGACCAGCGGCCGCCGGCAGCCGGGATAGACCGGAACCTCGCCCGACCTGCCCGCCATCTCGACCGTGTACAGCGCGTTCTCGACCTCCTGCTCGAAGCGGACGTTCCCGCAGCAGACGGTGATCGCCTCCAGCCGCGCGCGCGGGTGGAGCAGTGCGATCAGCAGCGAGAAGACGTCGTCGCCGGCGGTGTCGGTGTCGATGATGAGGCGCGTCATACAGTCTCCGCTCCGGCGCCGGCAAAGCCGGCACCTGCGCTCATCCGGTCGCCTCCGTCGAGCCTAACGCCTACGGCTGTGACTGTAAGGCGTTCCTCGAGCTGCGCGCGGCTCGGTAGGCCGGGAATGACGCCGGGGTGCTCCACCATGTGCGCGCCGGCGGCGCAGCCCCAGCGGACGGCGTCGAGGTCGGAGGCGCCCTCGGCGAGCGCGACGGCGAAGGCGGCGCAGAACGCGTCCCCGGCCCCCGTGCTGTCGACGGCGCGCGCCGGGAAGGCCGGGACGACGTCGTCGCCGATCCGCGCGCCCTGCTCGCCCAGCGTGACGACCAGAGTCGCGGTCGAGCGCAGGATCGCCCGCGCCTCGGTCTCGTTCGGCACGACGTAGTCGGCGACCGGCGTGATCGGCTCCGTGGGCGCCGGGGCCGGGTTCAACACGGTGCGGACGCCGGCGGCGCGGCCGACCGCGAGCGCATGCAGCGCTGTCTCGACCGGGATCTCCAGCTGGACGAGCAGGATGTCGGCGGCCTCGATCTGCGGCGAGAAGCCGTCCACGTCGGCGGGTGTGAGCGTGGCGAGCGCGCCGGGGACGATCACGATCCGGTTGTCGCCGCTCTCCTCGACGAGGATCGCCGCGGTCATCGTCGGCTCTGCCGAGCGCAGCACTGCGGACGCGTCCACGCCCTCCGCTCCCACAGCTCGTAGGCCCGGTCGCCGAAGTGTCCTCCCCCACCGCCGTGAGGAACGAGACCTCGGCCCCGAGCCGCGCGGCTCCGACCGCCTGGTTCGATCCCTTGCCGCCGTCGTCGGTGCGAAAGAGCGTCCCGATCACGGTCTCCCCGCGCTCGGGCGCGCGCGGCAGCCGAACGTCAACCCGACGCCGTAGCTGCCGACCACCGCCACCCGTGGCACGCGCTGAGTCTATTCCCACGCCGATTGAGCGACCGCGGTTCACACCACGCGATCACCGACATCGCCGGTGCGTGGGTGATGCGCGAGCGCTGCGGAATCGGCAACGGCGAGCCGGGGATGCGCGAGGACCGCGTCGTTCTAGCTGCCGGTTTGTGCGAGGTCGCCCTCGCCGACGAGCACCCGGCGCGGCTTCGAGCCCTCGTACGGCGAGATGATCCCGCGCCGCTCGAGCATGTCGATCAGGCGGCCGGCGCGCGTGTAGCCGACGCGCAGGCGGCGCTGGAGCAGCGACACCGACGCGGTCTGCGCCTGGACGACGATCTCGATCGCCTTCTCCAGCAGCGGATCCTCGTCCGGATCGAAATCGCCGTCGAAATCGTCGTCGTCGCCCGCCCCACCCTCCGGCTCCGGGGCCTCGAGCATCGACTCGTCGAGCTCCTGCTCGCGCTGCGCGCGGCACTGCTCGACGAGCAGCGCGACCTCCTCCTCGCTGACGTAGGCGCCCTGCAGCCGCTGGAGCCGTGAGGTCCCGAGCGGCTTGAACAGCATGTCGCCCTGCCCGAGCAGGCTCTCGGCACCCGACTGGTCGAGGATCACGCGCGAGTCGGTCTGGCTGGAGACCGCGAAGGCGATCCGGGACGGGACGTTGGCCTTGATCATCCCGGTGATCACGTCCACCGACGGGCGCTGCGTCGCGAGCACGAGGTGGATCCCGACCGCGCGCGACTTCTGGGCGAGCCGGATGATCGCGTCCTCCACGTCCTGGGGCGAGATCATCATCAGGTCGGCGAGCTCGTCGATCACGACGAGCAGGTACGGCAGCGGCTTCTCGCCGCGGCTGCGCAGCGCCCGGTTCATCTCCGGCAGGCCGCGCGCGCGGATCTGGCTCATCCGCTCGTAGCGGCGCTCCATCTCGCCGACGACGTTCAGCAGCGCCGCCGCGGCGGTCTTCGGCGACGAGACGACCGGCGTCAGCAGATGCGGAATCGACTCGTAGAAGTTGAGCTCGATCCGCTTCGGGTCGATCAGGATCATCCGCACGTCGTCGGGGGTCGCGCGCAGCAGGATCGAGCTGAGGATCGTGTTGATGCAGCCGGACTTGCCCGAGCCGGTCGTGCCGGCGATCAGCAGGTGCGGCATGCGCGCGAGGTCGGTCCAGACGGCGTTCCCGGAGATGTCCTTGCCGAGCCAGACCGAGAGCGGGCTCGCCGTCGCCGGCAGGTCGTCGAAGATGTCGCCGAGCGTGACGATGTTCGGCGAGTGGTTCGGCACCTCGACGCCGACGGCCGACTTGCCCGGGATCGGCGCGAGGATGCGGATCTCGGTCGTCGCGAGCGCGTACGAGAGGTCGTCCTTCAGCCCCGCGACCTTGGAGACCTTGGTGCCGGGCGCGAGCTGGAGCTCGTAGCGGGTCACGCGCGGGCCGGCGATCTCGCCCACCACGGTCGCGTCCACGCCGAAGTTCGCCGAGCGCCGCGACCAGCGTCTCGGCGATGTGCGCGGTGCGCTCGGCGCTGTCGCCGGAGACGCCCTTCGACCGGCGCAGGACACCCGCGTCGGGGAGCGAGTAGACGCCGGCGTCCTCGTCTCCCTCGACGACGTCGAACAGGCTCTGCTGCTCGACATACCGGGCTCGGGCTCCTGCGGTTCCTCGTCGAAGACGAGCAGCGGCGGAGGCGAGACCACGTCCGGGAACTCCTCGACCCCGTCGATCGGCGGCGCGACCGGCAGCGGAACGACGCTGTCGGCCTCGACCGGCAGCGGCGGCGGCGCCACGGCCGCGGCACGGCGAGTGGGCCGCGCGCGCGCTGCACGGCGCATCGCGTGGCCGGAGCGGCGCAGGATCGCGCCGGCGGACGCGCCGCTGACGAGCAGCACTCCCGCGATCAGGACGAAGGCGCCGAGCAGCCGCGTCCCGGTCGTCCCGATCAGCCTGCCGAAGAGCGATTCCAGTCCCTCGCCCAGGTATCCGCCGTGTGCGGCCCCGAGGACGAGCGCGAGCGCGAAGGCGATCAGGATCAGCCCCGTCCGGAACGGCCCGAAGCGCGGCAGGTCGCTGCGCGCGACCATCAGCCCCCCGAGCGGCGATGCACGCGATCGGCAATGTGTACGCGGTGCCGCCGACGAGGGAGACGAGGCCGTCGCCGATCGCCTTGCCGACGTAGCCGCCGTTCCAGCCGACGTAGAGGACGGCGAACATGAAGAGGCCGAAGAGGAGCAGGCCGAGGCCGATCAGCTCGGGATGATGATGCGACCGGATCTTCCGCCGCGTCGTCTTCTTCCGGACACGGGACGGCGTCTTCGGGCGTACCTTGCTGGGACGCTTCTTGCGCGTCATGCGCGCGACTTCGACGCGCGGCCGCGCTCTTCCGTCCGGCGCCGGCGCCGGCACCTCCGCTTCGCGCGCGTCGCGGCGCTCGCGAGCCGGCACCCCCGCTTCAACCCAGCGAGGAGATGCGCTCGACCAGGAGGCTGATGAACGCGTCCGCGTCGATCCCGACCCCGACGTGCGCGTTCGGCTCCCACCCGACCCGCCCGCGGAGGTCGCAGTTCGTGCGGCCGCGGCCGAGCTCCTCGCCGCAGTCGACCCTCACTCCGACGTGGACCGTCTCGACGATCCCGGGCTTGAAGGCGTGCGCCATCGCGACCGCATCGTGGATCGGCGAGCCGTCCCAGCCGTAGGACTGCTTGTGGAAACGCCCGTAGAACTCGAGCAGCTCCGCGACCATCGCGCCCACGCGCCCGGCGGCTTTGATCTGCGCTGTCGGCTCGGGGCCGAAGATCGCCTGGTGCGAGACGTCGAGGCCGATCATCGTCACGTCCAGCCCGCTCTGGAAGACGCGCGCCGCGGCCTCCGGGTCGACCCAGATGTTGAACTCGGCCGCCGGCGTGACGTTCCCCTCGCCGTACGCGCCCCCCATCAGCACGATCCGGTCGACCTTCTGCGCCGCGTCCGGGTGCATTGCGAGGAAGAGGGCGATGTTCGTCAGCGGCCCGGTCGGGACGATGGTGACGGGCTCGTCCGAGGCCAGGAGGGTCTCGGCGATGAAGTCGACCGCGTGCCGGGCGACAGGCTTTGTCTTCGGCTCCGGCAGCGTCGGCCCGTCCATGCCGCTCTTGCCGTGAACGTACTCCGCGATGTAGGGCTCGCGGGAGAAAGGCACCGGTGCGCCGGCGGCGACCGGGATGTCGGTCCGGTCGACGAACTCGAGCAGCTTCAGCGCGTTGATCGTCGTCTTCTCGAGCGTCTGGTTGCCGTGAACGGTCGTGACGCCGAGGAGCTCGACCTCCGGGCTTGCGAGCGCGAGCAGGAGCGCGATCGCGTCGTCGTGACCCGGGTCGCAGTCGAGGATGATCTTCATGACCCGAGTATCGCGTCTAGCTCCCGCGCGGCGGGGAGCGAGGGTTGCGCGCCGGACCGCGAGGCGGCGAGCGCGCCGGCTGCGCAGGCCCGGCGGAGGGCTTCGACGCGCGGCCTCTCCTCCAGAAGGGAGACGAGGAGACATGCCGTGAACGCGTCGCCGGCGGCGGTGCCGTCGACCGCATTCACGGCCGGCGGTACCGCGCGCGCGATCTCCTCTCCGTTCTCGATCAGCACCGCGCCCTCGGGCCCGAGCGTGAGCGCGGTCGAGGCCGTCATGGCGGCCGACGGCCTCGAGCTCGTACCGGTTGACGACCAGCAGGTCGACCTCGCCGAGCACGTCAGGTGGGAGCTCACGGGCAGGCGCGGCGTTGAGACAGAAGAACCGTGCCTGCCGCGCGGCCTCGGCCACCGTCTCGACGGGGATCTCCAGCTGGCAGAGCACCGCGTCGGCCCCGGAGACGTCCCCGGCCGCGGCGGAGCGATTCGCCCCCGGCGCGACCACGATCTCGTTCTCGCCGTCGCCGCCGACCAGGATCAGTGCGACGCCGGTCGTGTCGGGGACGCGGCGGACGCCCTCGAGATCGACCCCGCCCTCCCGCAGGAGGACGAGAGCCTCATCGGCGAAGGGGTCGTCGCCGACTGCGCCCACGAGCCGCACCGACGCGCCCAGGCGGGCCGCCGCCAGCGCCTGGTTCGCGCCCTTGCCGCCCGGGATCCGCTCGAAGGTCGCGTCGGTCAGCGTCTCCCCCGGCCGCGGCAGCCGTTCGGCCCGCGCGACCAGGTCGAGGTTGATCGAGCCGACGACGGCGATCGCCGGGCTAGGCGGCAAGTGCGCGCAGGTCTTCGAGCGTCCGGCCGAGCAGGTTCTCGCGCAGGTCGAACAGGCCGGCCCAGAGCGACGAGCGATCCGGCTCCGAGCCGATGTCCGCGGCCGCCCGCAATCCTTCCAGCGCGCGCACCAGGACCGCCAGCTCGAGATACGCCTGCGCGACGCGCACCGGCGAGACGCTCACGCCCGCGCGCTCCAGGACGTCGTGCCAGTCGCGCAGCTCGCCGGCGCCCGGTTCGCCGTACCAGGAACGGCCCTCGGCGCGCTCGGGCTCGAGCTCCAGCAGATACCGCCCCAGCGGACGCTCCAGGCCGGAAAGCGCGGTTTCCGCGCGCTCCGCCGCCCGGCGCAACGCGGCCTGCCGCTGCCCCGCCGTGGAGGGATCGGCCTCCCCTCGCGCCCACCGCTCCAGCAGCCGGCAGAACGAGAGCGCCGCCACCTCGCAGGCCGAGAGCTGCTCGATCAGCCTCCGCGCCGTCGACGCCTCCGCCGCGTTCTCGGCGAGCACGCCCGCCCAGCCGTCGGCGACCGCGCTCACTAGACCTCGACGACCACGGGCAGGATCATCGGCCGCCTCTTCGTCCGGTCGTAGACGAGCTGCCCGACGCCGTCGTGGAGGTGCTCCTGGAGCAGCTTGATCTCGACCACACCGTCTGACAGGCAGTCGCGCAGTACGGTCTCCGCCTCGATCCGCATCTCGTCCAGCAGCGGCTCGCTCTCGGCGAAGCCACGGGCGACGAGCTCGGCGGTGGCGGTTCGCGAGCCGTTCTGCGACGCCAGCGTGGCGACGATGATCAGGACGCCGTCCTCGGCCATGTGGCGCCGGTCGCGCAGGGCGACGTCGCCGATGTCCCCCACCCCGAGCCCGTCCACGAACGTGACTCCGACCTCGACCTGGTCGACGAGCCGCACGCCCTCGGGGCTCAGCTCCACCACCGAGCCGTTCTCGGCGAGGATGATCGAGGACGCCGGCACGCCCGACTCCTGGGCCATCCGCGCGTTCGCGGCCTGCATGCGGTACTCGCCGTGGATCGGCATCACCGCCCGCGGCCGCACGAGGCCGTACAGCGTGCGGATCTCCTCCTGCATCGCGTGCCCGGAGACGTGCACCGCCGCGTTCTCCTCGTGCAGCACCTCGGCGCCGGCCTTGGAGAGCTGGTTGATCGTGTCGTGCACGCGCAGCTCGTTCCCCGGCACCGGGCGCGCGGACAGGATCACCGTGTCGCCGCGCTCGACGGTGACGGTCTGGTGGTCGTGGTAGGCGATCCGCGTCAGCGCCGACATGGGCTCGCCCTGGCTGCCGGTGCAGAGGATCACCACCTCCTCGGGGCGGTACTCCTCGAGCTCGTTCGGCTGGATCAGCGTGCCCTCAGGAAGCTCGAGATAGCCGAGATTCCCCGCGATGTTCAGGTTCTTGCGCATCGAGCGGCCGACGACGGCGACCTTCCGGCCGCACGAGACGGCGACGTCGATCGCCTGCTGCATCCGGTGGACGTTCGACGCGAAGGAGGCGACGAGGATGCGCCCCTGCCGTTGCGGGAAGATCTGGCGGAACGCCTCGCCCACCAACCGCTCCGAGCCCGTGAAGCCGCTCCGCTCCGCGTTCGTCGAGTCGCAGAGCAAGAGGTCGATGCCCCGGTTGCCGAGCTCGGCGAGCTTGCCGACGTCCGTGCGGAAGCCGTCGACGGGCGTGTGGTCGAGCTTCCAGTCGCTCGTGTGGAACACGCGCCCGGCGTCGGTCTCGATCGCGATCCCGACGTTGTCCGGCACCGAGTGGGCCATCCGCACGAATTCCAGGCGAAACGGCCCGATCTCGATCGGCCCGGCCTCCGGCTCGATCTCGCGCAGCTCCGCTGCGCGCAGCAATCCGTGCTCGTCGAGCTTCGACTTGACCAGGCCGAGCGTCAGCCGCGTCGCCCAGACCTCGGGCACCTGCACCTCGCGCAGGAGGTACGGCAGCCCGCCGACGTGGTCCTCGTGCGCGTGGGTGAGGACAACTGCGCGAACCTGGCCCGGCCGCTCCCTCAGATAGGTGAGGTCGGGCAGCACGAGATCGACGCCGAGATGCTCGTCGCGCGGGAACGCAAGCCCGGCATCGACCACGAGGCTTCCGTGCTCGTGCTCGAACACGGTCATGTTCTTGCCGATCTCGCCTAGTCCGCCGAGCGGAATGACGCGAAGGATTGGACCTGGCACCCGAGGAGTGTATCCCCGGCCGCCGGACCCCCTGGTCCGCGCCGGCCGGTGTCTGAACTCGGCTTACGCTGCGGCCGGAACCCGGAGCCCCGCGCGCTCCAGGCAGTCGCGCACGCGCGCGAGCTCTTCGTCCGTCGGCGGAACCATCGGCAGGCGGTAGCCGCCCACCTCGTGACCGAGCAGGTTCAGCGCGGCCTTGATCGCGATCGGGTTCGTCGTGATCTTCAGCAGGTCGTAGATGGGCTCGAGCTCGTGGTCGATCCGGCGCGCCGCCTCCTCGTCCCCGTCCTTGTAGGCCCGCACCATCTGCTTCACCTGGGGCCCGACGACGTGCGCGTGGACGCAGATGCCGCCGACGCCGCCGAGACGCAGGAACGGGAAGACCAGGTTGTCGTCGCCCGCGTAGAGGTCGAGGCCGGTCTCGACGATCCGCCGCGCCTGGTCGAGATCGTCGTGTGCCTGCTTGACCGCGGTGACCGTCGGGATCTCGGCCAGCTCCGCGATCGTCTCCGGCTCGATGTTGATCACCACCCGGCTGGGAATGTTGTAGACGACGATCGGCCGGTCACTGACCTCCGCGATTGCGCGAAAGTGCGCGACGATCGCCCTCGCCGGCGGCTTGTTGTAGTACGGCGTGACGACGAGGAAGCCGTGCACGCCGAGCTCGTGCGCGCGCGCCGTCAGGTGGACGGAGTGCGCCGTCGAGTAGGTGCCGGTGCCCGCGATCACCGTCGCGCGGTCACCGACGGCGTCGACGGCGGCGGAGAAGAGCTCGAACTTCTCGTCGTCGCTCAGCGTCGGCGACTCTCCGGTCGTCCCGGAGACGACCAGGCCGTCGGAGCCGTTCTCGACCAGATGCTGCGCCAGGTCGCGGAACCGGTCGTAGTCGACCGAGCCGTCCTCCTTGAACGGCGTGCAGATCGCCGTCAGGACTTCGCCCAGCATCCCGTGATGGTAACCGGCTGGGATGCCGAAGGCATCCAGGGTGTGCCGCCGGGCGTCGCCGGCTGTGCCGGCGACGCTTCCAGCTCAGAGGAGGGCATCGAGGCCAACCGTCAGGCCCGGCGGGAGCCCGGGAAGCTTCTCCAGGGCGAGCAGCACGCCGGGCACGAAGGACTCTCGCGCGAGCGTGTCGTGGCGGATCGTCAGCAGCTGCCCCTCTCCCGCGAGCAGCACCTCCTGGTGGGCGATCAGGCCGGGGAGACGCACGGAATGGATCGACGGGTCGCCGCCCATGCCCTCCGCGGTCGCCCGCGCCGTGCCGGACGGCGCGTCCTTCTTCGCCTCGTTGTGGAGCTCGATGATCTCGGCCCGCGGCAGGTGCCTGGCCGCCTCGGCGGCGAAGCGCATCATCAGCACCGCGCCGATCGAGAAGTTCGGCGCGACGAAGACGGGAACGCCACGCTCCTTCGCGAGCGCGTCGACGCGTTCCCGCTCGGACTCCCAGCCGGTCGTGCCGACGACCACCGGCAGCCCGCGCTCGAGCGCCGCCTCGATGTTCCCCACCACCGCGTCCGGCTGGGTGAAATCGACCGCCGCCTCGCCACCCTCGGGGATCGAGTCCCCGATCTCGACGCCCAGCACCTCGTGGCCGGCGTTCTCGAGCCCCTCGGCGACGACCTTGCCGACCTTCCCCTCGTAGCCGAAGACGACGATTTTCACGCCGCGACCGCGAGCCCCGGGTGGATCCGCTCGATCGCCTCTCCGAAGCGGTCCTCGTCCGGGCCGATCCCCGCCGCCGAGATCCGCGCCGGGTCGAGCAGCACGCCGGCCAGCTCGGAGAGCGCTACGGGCTCGACCGCGTCGATCTCGGCGATGATCCGGTCGAGCGAGAGCAGCTCGGTGTCGGTGATCAGCGAGCGGCCGAGCCGGCTCATCCGGTTCGACGTCGACTCCATCGAGAGCGCGATCCGCCCCTTCAGGTTCTCCTTCGCCCGCTCCAGCTCGCGCTCGCGCAGGTTGCCGGCAGCGATGTCGGCGATCTCGGCGGCCACGATCTCCAGGCAGGACGCGAGGTTCTCCTCGCGTGTCCCGACGTAGATCCCGACGAGGCCCGTGTCGGTGTACTGGGACGCGAAGCTGTAGACCGAGTACGCCATCCCTCGCTTCTCGCGGATCTCCTGGAAGAGGCGCGAGGACGCCGACCCGCCGAGGATCGCGTCGAGCAGCGATGCTGCGAACCGGCGGCGGTCGCTGCGCGCGATCCCGGGGGCGCCTACGCAGACGTGGAACTGCTCGGTGTCCTTGCGCTGGAAGCGCATGCTGGGCGCGGGCTCGCGGACGAGCGGCGTGCGCACCTTCGTCCGCTTCGCCGGCGGCTCGACCCGATGCCGGGCGGACCGCTCCAGCAGGTTCACGACGGTGTCGTGCTCGAGGTTCCCCGCGGCGGCGAGGACGATGTTCCCGGCCACGTACGAGCCGCGGTGATACGCGGAGACCGAGCGCCGTCCGATCGAGGAGATCACCTCGGCCCGGCCGATCACGGGACGTCCGAGCGGGTGCTCGTGGAAGACGGCCTCCGAGAACAGGTCGTGGACGAGCTCCTGCGGCGCGTCCTCGACCATCGCGATCTCCTCCAGCACCACCTCGCGCTCGGAGTCGAGCTCCGCGAAGGTCGGCGAGAAGATCATGTCTCGCCATCACGACGAGCGCGTCCTCGAGATGGCGGTCGGGGACGCGCGCGAAGACCACCGTGTGCTCGCGCGACGTCGCCGCGTTCAGCTCCCCACCCATCTCGTCGAAGACCTCGGCGATCTTCTGCGCGTCGTAGGAGCGCGTGCCCTTGAAGAGCAGGTGCTCGATGAAGTGCGAGACACCCGCCTTCGCGTCGGGCTCGTCGCGCGCGCCGGCGCCGATCCAGAAGCCGAGCGAGACCGAGCGGACGCTCGTCAGCCGCTCGGTGATCAGCCGTTCGCCCGAGTCGAGCTCGGAGAGGACGTACTCCTGCACCGCGCAGAGGGTACTCCTCGTGGATAGCTTTCAAGCGATGACGGAAGCCGTCGCCGTTGGTCGCGCCGAGAGTGACCCGAAGCGCTGGTGGGCCCTCGCTCTCCTCTGCTCGGCGTATTTCATGGTCATCCTCGACGTCTCGATCGTCAACGTCGCGCTGCCGTCGATCCAGAAGGACCTCCATTTCTCGCAGGGCGACCTTCAGTGGGTCCTCTCCGCGTACGCGCTGACCTTCGGCGGCTTCCTGCTCCTCGGCGGGCGCGCGGCCGACCTGCTCGGGCGCCGGCGCGTGTTCATGGTCGGCGTCGCCCTGTTCACGGCCGCCTCGCTGGCCTGCGGTCTCTCCAACTCCGAGGGGATGCTGATCGCGGCCCGCGCGGTGCAGGGCCTCGGCGCCGCGATTCTCTCGCCGGCGGCGCTCTCGATCATCTCGACGACGTTCGCGGAGGGCTCCGAGCGGAACAAGGCGCTCGGGATCTGGGGCGCGATGGGCGGCAGCGGCGCCGCCGTCGGCGTGCTGATGGGCGGAGTGCTGACGAAGTGGCTCGGGTGGGAGTGGATCTTCTTCGTCAACATCCCGGTCGGCGTCGCCGTCCTCCTGCTCGTCCGTTCGGTCGTACGCGAGAGCCGGTCCGAGCACGCGGTTCGCCAGTACGACGCGCTCGGCGCGGTGCTGATCACGAGCGCGCTCGTCCTGCTCGTCTACGCCCTCACCCGCGCGAACGTGAACGGCTGGGGCTCGGCCGAGACCATCGGCGTGCTTGCCGTCTCGGCAGTCCTGCACATCGCGTTCGTCGTCGTCGAGCTGCACTCGAAGGCGCCGCTCGTGCCGCTCGGGATCTTCGCGCGCCTCCGAACGCTGACCGGCGCGAACGTCGTCGCCTTTCTGCTCGGCGGCCTCACCTTCGCGATGTTCTTCATGCTCTCGCTCTACATGCAGCAGGTGCTCGGCATGTCGGCCCTTCAGGCCGGTGCCGGGTACCTCGCCGTCGCGCTGACCGCGATCGTCTCCGCAGGCGTAGCGCAGGCGATGGGGGGGGGGGGCGCAGGCCACGGTGACGAAGATCGGGGTCAAGCCGGCGATGACCTTCGGGCTCGTGCTGATGACGCTCGGGAACGTCTGGTTCACCCAGGTCTCCGCCGACGGCTCGTACGCGGTCGACCTCCTGCCCGGGTTCTTCGCGATCGGGATCGGCCTCGGCTTCTCGTTCGTGCCGGTGTCGATCGCCGCGCTGGCGGGGGTGGCGCCGCAAGAAGCCGGCCTCGCATCCGGGCTGTTCAACACGTCCCAGCAGATCGGCGGCGCACTCGGCGTCGCGCTCTTCTCGACCGTCTCGACCAATCGCACACAGCATCTGCTCGCCGAGGGTGAGAGCCGCGCGCAGGCGCTGACCAGCGGCTTCGCCCTGTCTTTCTGGGTCGCGGTCGGCTTCGGGGTCGCGGCGCTGCTGGCGGCGCTGCTGATGGTCCACGGCGAGGAGCTCGCGACGGTTCCGGCGGAGGCGTAGGCAAAGCGTCTCAGACGACGAGCACGACCATCCACCTGAGCCTGACGCCTCGGTAGCGGTCGCGGACCGTGACGGCGACAGTGTGACGGCCTCGCCCGAAGACGACCGAGACGCGGCGCGTCACCGTCTGCACACGGTGCCCGTCCACCGCCCAGGCGTAGCGCAGCACGTCCCCGTCGCGGTCGACCGCCCGCGCCACGTACCTCACGCGCACGCCGTGCCTCACCCGCCGCGGTCCACGGAGCGCAACCTCTGGAGCGCTGTTCGGAAGGCGGAAGGGTCCGAAGATCGCCGGTGTCGACTCGGCCCAACTGATCCTGCGCAGTCGCGGTGTAGGTGTAGGCTCGGTGTCCACGGAGTCCGCGATCGAGGCAGTCTCCACCCGTCGTCCGGCACACGATCTCGTTGTCCCGGCGGACGACGATCGCGACGACACGGGGGTCGACCGTCCGCGCTACCTGGACGCGGAGCGTGCCGGTGCCCGCGGCGGTGGCAGAAACCGAGGCCGGCGGGGCAGGCCTCAGGAGATCCGCCAGCATGTTGCGGACGAACTGCTGCAAGGCAGGAAGCGGCGAGGTCGGGCGGCCCTGCGTCGGGGGCGTGAACGCATCGAGGCCCCAGGCGAACCGCATGGAGCCCGAGCTGAACACGCGCGCCCCCGAGTCGGCGACATAGCGGACGCTGTTCGCGCCGATCGGCGGGCCTGTGTAGTCGAAGAGGACCTTCAGGCTCGGCTTCACGCAGCCGTCCGGCGGTGCCGCCGGCAACGTGTCCCATTCGGGGCCGACGACGCCCGGAACGACCATCCCCGGCGCGAGTCCGGTCCCCACGAACCACGGATCGTCCGCAGGCGCACGCGCGACGTAGTCGAGCGACGGAGCGCTGCCGCTGGTCAGGCCGCCTTGGAACATGACCCCGAGGAGCTGGCACTCGGGCCGGTCGAGCTCCCGGAACAGCAAGGTTCGCAGCGTCGGGTCGTGCTCCGGGTCTGCCGCTGACTTGTAGGCGACGATCGTGCGTTCCTGGTTCTCGTAGCGAATCTGCCAGTAGCCGACGTTCGCACCGAAGAACGCGATGTTCGTCCCTGCATCCCGCGCCCGCTCGAAGGCGTCGCGCATTCGGCTCGACCAGTACTCGCCATGGCCGGCGACGATCACGAGCCGATAGCGCGAGGAGACTCGCCGGATCGCGGTGCGTGTCGACGTCGGTCTGGTAGGCGACGTCGTAGCCCTCGCGCTCGAGGAATCGGAAAAGGTGCATCTCCCACTCGAGGGGCTGAAGGTAGGCCGGCGCGAACGGCCGCTCGAACGAAACGCGGTCTGCCCGACCCCCCGCGCTGTTGTCGTCGTACAGGCTCTTTCCGCCCCATGGGTTGTACGCCTGCCACGTGTTGACCGGAACCTCGACGAGAATCGGAGCGGGCCGCGAGGAAAGGGCGCGCACGACGAAGATCGTCGCCCCGACGCCGCTCCGCCCGCCCGCCTGGAAGCGGGCGAGGTAGTAGCCACTGACCCAGTCGCTCTGGAACGGTCAGCTCGCTCGTCACCGGCCAGCCCGCGCCGGTGGCGGCCGAGCTGCGCGGCTGCGGGTCGCGCCGTTCCGCCGAACGAGGCTACGAGCCTCGCTCCGAGACCGCCGTACCAGCCGAGCCGGTAGACGTCGACGGTGTAAGGGCCGGTCTGCTCGGAGGCGACGTGGAAGTGGACCGTCTCTCCTGGCAGCACACTCACCTCCGAGGTGTACCCCTCCACGGTCGTCGAGCCGGAGAGCGAGTCCGCCCACCCTCCGGTCCCCTCTCGGCTGTTCTCGAGGACAACGGGATTCGGGGGGTTCTGTGCAGCGCCCTCGGCCGACGCGCCGATGGACGCCACGGCGAGCAGCAGGGCGACGTCGAAGCGCACATTGTGTCGGGCAGGGCGGAAGGGGCTCACGCCACGGCGGTCCCGCCCGAGGGGTGCCATAGAAGGGATTGTATGTCGACCCGCGCCGGCAACCGTAGGCTGCCGGCGCGGATCGTCGTGCGGTAGCGCCTAGGCGCGCTCGCGCTCGCGGCGCGGGCCGCCGCGGCCGCCGCGGCGGTCACCGCGGGGCTCCTCGGGCGGGCGAGGAGGCGCGTCCTTGGCGCGCTCGATCAGCTCTTCGGGCTGGACGAGCGAGCCGTTCTCGTGCTTGGCGACCAGCTTCAGGCCGATGCGCCCGCGGGCCTTGTCCACCTCCTGGACGATCACGTCGAGCACGTCGCCGCGCTCGATCACGTCCTCGATGTGGCCGACGCGGCCCGGGCCCACGTTGGAGACGTGGAGCAGGCCGTCGGTGCCCTTCTTCAGTTCGACGAAGGCGCCGAACTGGGTCGTCTTCACGACCTTGCCGGTGTACGTGTCTCCGACCTCGGGCTCCTTGGTGATCGCCTCGATCGCCTCGATCGCGGACTGCGCCTTCGTGCCCTCGGTCGCGTAGATCAGGATCGTCCCGTCCTCCTCGATGTCGATCTGGACGTCGTTCTCGGACTCGAGCGCGCGGATCGTCTCGCCGCCCTTGCCGATCACCATCCCGATCTTCTCCGGGTCGATCTTCACCGTCGAGATGCGCGGCGCGTTCTCGGCCAGCTCCGTGCGGGCCTCCGAGATCGTCTCGCCCATCTTGTCGAGGATGAACTCGCGCGCCTGCTTCGCCTGAGCGAGCGCCTGGCGCATGATCTCCTGCGTGACGCCGGTGATCTTGATGTCCATCTGGAGCGCGGTCACGCCCTCACGCGTGCCGGCGACCTTGAAGTCCATGTCGCCGAGGTGGTCCTCCGCACCCTGGATGTCCGTCAGGATCACGTAGTCGTCGCCCTCCTTGACGAGGCCCATCGCGATGCCGGAGACGGGCGCCTTGATCGGCACGCCGGCGTCCATCAGCGCGAGGGTCGAGCCGCAGACCGAGCCCATCGACGAGGAGCCGTTCGACTCGAGCGTCTCCGAGACGAGGCGGATCGTGTACGGGAACTCCTCCGGGGTGGGGATCATCGGCTCGAGCGCCCGCTGCGCGAGCGCGCCGTGGCCGATGTCGCGGCGCTTGGGGCCGCGCATGAAGCCGGTCTCCCCGACCGAGTAGGGCGGGAAGTTGTAGTGGTGCATGTAGCGGCGGTCGGTCTCCAGGCGAGAGATCGTCGATCCGCTGCCCCTCCTTGGCGGTGCCGAGGGTGAGCAGCGTCATGATCTGCGTCTGCCCGCGGGTGAAGAGCGCCGAGCCGTGCGTGCGCGGCGAGACGCCGACCTCGGTGTCGATCGGGCGGATCTCATCGGTGCCGCGGCCGTCCGGGCGCCGCTTCTCGACCGCGATCTTCTTGCGGACGAGGTCCTTGTAGATCGCCTCGGCGGCGCGCTTGACGAACTGCTTCGTCAACGTGTCCTTGACCACGGTCTCGCCCTCCGCAGCGGCAGGGCCGACGGGGAACGGCAGCTCGACGGTCTCGACGATCCGCTCGAAGAGCAGGTTCCGCTTCGCGGACTTGAGCTCCTTCGAGTCCTGCTCCGCGTCTGTGAGCGCGCGCAGCTCGTTCTCGAACTGCTGGCGCACCGGGCTCTCGATCGCCTCGAGCCGGATCGACTCGAGCAGCATCGCCAGGCTCTGGCGCACCTGCACCTGGCGCTGGATGTCGGCCTCGGTGGACTCCATCGTCAGTCCGGGGCAAAGCTCGGCGAAGACCTCCTCGACGGCGGCCGACGCCTCGCGCAGGCCCTCGGCCTGGACCCGCTCGCGGATCCGGTTGCCGTGCGAGCCCTCGATCTCCTTGGTCAGGCTCGTGTCGAGCCACTTCGCCTTGCCGACGCGCCGTGCGAGCTCCTCCTGGACCTCGCAGAGCTTCTTGATCTCCTCGTGCGCCTGGGCGAGCGCCTCGAGCAGCTTGTCCTCGGGGATCTCACCGGCGCCGGCCTCGACCATCGTCAGGCCGTCCTTCGTGCCGACGACGATCAGGTCGAGCGTGCTCTCGTTCTCCGACTCCTGGAGAGTCGGGTTGACGACGAGCTCGCCGTCGATCATCCCGATCCGCACCGCGCCGACCGGGCCGGAAAACGGCAGCGGCGAGATCATCAGCGCCGCAGAGGCGCCGTTGAGGCACAGGACGTCGTGCGGGGTGACGAGGTCGGCCGAGAGGATCGTGCAGATCACCTGAACCTCGTTCCGGAAGCCCTTCGGCCACAGCGGCCGGATCGGCCGGTCGATCATGCGCGCGGTCAGAATCGCCCTTTCGGTGGGGCGTCCCTCGCGCTTGAAGAAGCCGCCCGGGATCTTCCCGGCGGCGTACATCCGCTCCTCGACGTCGACCGTCAGCGGGAAGAAGTCCGCGCCCTCGCGCGCCTCCATCCGCCCCTGCGCCGTCGCGAGCACGACGGTCTCGCCGGAGCGAACGACGACTGCGCCGTCCGCCTGCTTGGCGAGCTTGCCCGTCTCGAAGGAGATCTCCTGGTCACCGATGGTGACGGAGACGGACTCGTTGCCCAGGGCAACACTCATATCTATTCCTCCACTCTGCTTCAAGGAGAGTGGGAGTTTGAGTCAGCGCCTCGCTCCGTCGTCTGATCGGGGGGCGCTCGCTCAAACTTCCACTCTCCGGTGTGTGCTTGGCCCCCTTATCGCCTGAGGCCGAGCTCCTTGATCAGGGCGCGATAACCCTCGAGATTCTTGCGCTGGAGATAGTTCAGCAGCCGGCGCCGGCGACCGACGAGCTTGAGCAGGCCGCGGCGCGAGTAGTGGTCCTTCGCGTGCGTGCGGAGATGCTCGGTGAGCTCGTTGATCCGGGTCGTGAGGAGGGCGATCTGCACCTCCGGAGAGCCGGTGTCGCCCTCGTGCCGGCCGTGCTTGCCGACGATGTCCAGCTTCGCTTCCTTGGTAAGAGTCATGCCACCTCCATGTAGACGTCTCCGCGATCCCCGCACGCCGTGGGAAGCGCCACGAGCGGCCGAGACCGCGGACGGCAGAAGGGTAGCAGCCCCCGGGCGGGCTCGGCCCGACGCCGAGCGTCTAGGCTCGCGCCGTGAACCCCGCCGTCGCCGCCGGCCACCCCAAAACGGCTGCCGCCGGGGCCGAGCTCCTCGCGACCGGCGGATCGGCTGCCGACGCCGCCGTCGGCGCCTGCCTCGCGAGCTGTGTCGCGGAAACCGTGATGACGGGTTTCCTCGGTGGCGGGCACGCGATCTACTGGGACGCCGAGAGCCGGCAGGGGCGAAACCTGGACTGCTTCTGCGCCGTGCCGAGCGGCAGCGGAGGCGATCTCCTCGAGCTGGACGTGCAGTTCGGCGAGGAACTCGTCCACTACGCGGTCGGGCCGGCGTCCTGCGCCGTCCCCGGCGTCCCGGCCGGGCTCGACGCGCTCTGGCGAGAGCACGGACGGCTGCCGTGGGCGGAGGTCTGCGCGCCGGCTCTGCGACTCGCGCGCGAGGGCGTACCGATGCCGGAGGCGCACGCTGCGTGCCTCGCGATGCTCGAGCCGGTGATGACGATGGGCGAAGGGGCGCGGATGTACGCGCCGACGGGCCGACTGCTCGAGCCGGGCGAGAAGCTCGACCAGCCCGGCCTCGTTCGCGCGCTCGAGCTCGTCGCCGAGGAGGGCGCGCGCAGCGCGTACGAGGGCTCGATCGCCGAGACGCTGCTCGAACTGATGGCGGAGCGCGGCGGAGTCGTGACCCGCGCCGACCTCACCTCGTACCGGGCGGTGTGGAGCGAGCCGGCCGAGGTTCCGTACGCGGGCACCCGGTTCCTGACGCGTGCCGGCCTCGCCCCTGTCGGCCCCGCGCTCGAGCGGCTGCCGGCACTGCGCGATCTCGGCGAGCCAGAGCGGACGCTCGCGCTCTTCGACGCGCTCGACGGCGCGCCCGATACCTCCTCACACACGACGAACCTCGTCACCGTCGACGGCGAGGGCAGCGCCTGCGTGCTCACCACCAGCCTCGGGCTCGGGTCGGGCGACTGGCTCCCCGGCCTCGATCTGCACCTGAACAGCATGCTCGGCGAGGCCGATCTCGTCGTCGCACCGCTCGAGCCGGGGGCGCGGATGGAGAGCATGATGTCGCCGAGCGTCGCCCTCGACGGCGGCAGGCCCGTTCTCGCGATCGGCGCCGCAGGCGGGACACGCCTCCGAACGGCGCTCGTCACGACCGCGTCGGCGATCCTCGACGAGAACCTCTCGCCCCAGGCCGCCGTCGACCTGCCGCGGATTCACCGGGCCGGCGACGTCGTGAATGCCGAGCCCGGGATCGACGAGTCCGCGCTCACCGCGCTCGAGTCACGTGGACTCACCGTGCGGCGCTGGGCCGCACGACACCACTATTTCGGCGGCGTCAGCCTCGTCGCCGCGGCCGGAGCAGCGGCCGACACGCGACGGAGCGGCGCTGCGATCCAGCCGACGTAGCCGCACCACGGCCGGCGCGGGTTGCGGCGAGGCTAGACGGGCCGTCCGGCGCGCTCGGTCTCCTCGACGTCGCGCGCGATCTGGTCGATCAGGTCCTGCTCGCTCGCGAACGCGCGCTCGTCGCGTAGGCGCCGCCAGAGCTCGACGACCAGCCGCCGTCCGTAGAGATCGCCCGCGAACCCGAGCAGGAAGGCCTCGACCCGCAGCTCGTCCCCGCCGTAATGCGGATTCGTCCCGATCGAGATCGCGGCGCGGTGCCCGCCTGCGAAGCCCGCGTAGATCCCGTGCCGGGGCACGAGCAGCTCCGGGTCGACCGAGAGATTGGCGGTCGGGAAGCCGAGCGTGCCGCCTCGCGCGTCGCCCTCGACGACGATCCCCTCGACCTCGGGTGGGCGGCCGAGCAGCGGAGCGGCCGCGTCCACCTCGCCCTGATGGAGCAGCCGGCGGATCTCCGAGGACGAGACTCCTTCGAGCAGAGGAACGCCCCGCACCTCGAAGCCGAGGCGACGGAGCAGGCCGAGATCGCCTTCGCGCCTGTGCCCGAAGCGGAAGCCCTCCCCGGCCAAGACCGTGCGCGCCCCGATCTCTTCCAGGTAGCGCCGCGCGAACTCCTCGGGCTCGATGCGCTGGAACTCGAGGGAGAACTCGACCACGAGCGTCTCCTCGATCCCCGCCTCGGCGAGCAGCTCGAGGCGCCGCTCGAGCGTGGTCAGCAGCTCGACGCCGTAGCCCATCACCCGACGTGGATGCGGATCGAAGGTGACAACGGTCGGCACGCCGCCTGCCGCGAGCGCCTCCTCGATCACCCGCCGGTGGCCGAGGTGGACGCCGTCGAACGTCCCGAGCGCGACCGTCCGCTCGCGCCGCTCCAACTCCTCGACCGAGCGCGCGACCCTCACGGCATCACCACCCGCCCGACCGCGACGAGCTCGCCGTCGCAGAGCGTCCGAGTGTCTTCCGCCGCCCGCAGCCGGCCGGCGCGAATGCGCCGCCGCCTCGTCCACGGAGACCTCGACTTCGGGTAGCCAGCCAAGCGCGTCGGCAGGCGGGATGACCCGCTCTTCATCGGCGTCCTCGACCGAGAACTGGCCGACCTCGGTCCGCCGGAGCGTCCGGCAGTGACCGCCGAGCGCGTCGGCGATCGCCCGGATGTAGGTGCCGCTCGAGACCCGGGCGTCGAGTCGAACGACGCCGTCGTCGTAGGCAATGACGTCGAGCGTGTCGACCCTGCGAGCGCCGGAGCGGCATCTCGGGCGCCTCCCCGCGCCGGTACAGACGGTAGGCGCGCTCGCCGCCGATCTTGACCGCGGAGGCAGCCGGGATCGGCAGCTCGATCTCGCCCCGGAGGGCCTCGACCCGCAGCTCCAGCTCCTCGGCGTCCGGCACTGCGCGTTCTTCGACGACCTCGCCCTCCGTGTCTCCGGTGGCCGTCCTCGCGGTCAGGTCGACGTCCGTCAGGTACCGCTTGTCCAGGCCGACGAACCAGGGCGCAAGTCTAGTTGCCGCACCGGACAACACCAGCAAGAGCCCGGTCGCGAATGGGTCGAGCGTGCCCGCGTGGCCGGTCCGGGCGCCGGTCCGCCGGCGGATCCGGGCGATCACGTCGAACGACGACGGCCCGGCAGGCTTGTCCACCAGGAGCAGGCCTCGCGGGTCAAGCCCGCGCGGCGGCATCGGCGAACTCCGAGCGCACGAACTCGATGATCTCCTCGATCGTCTCGTCGCTCGAGAATCCCGCGGCGCGCTTGTGGCCGCCGCCGTTTCGCAGCCGCGCGATCGCGGAGACGTCGAACGAATCGCTCGCCGAGCGCATCGACACGCGGCGCGGCAGGCCGTCGGGAATGGGCGGCTCACGGACGGTCATCGCGAGCTCGACCCCCTTGACCGAGCGCAACTCGTCGATCACGCCCTCTGCGTACTCCTCCCCCACGCCCAGCTCCTCGAAGTCCTCCCGCAGGAGGTAGGTGGCGATCATCCGGCCGTCCTCGTACAGGCGCGCACGGTCGAGCGCCTTCCCCTTCAGCTTCTGGCGCGCGAACGGCACCGCCTCGTAGATCCGGCGGAAGATCTCCTGCGGCTCGACGCCGCACTGCATCAGCTCGACCGCGAGCTCGTGCGCCTTCTGCGTCGTGTTCGCGTACTGGAAGCGCCCGGTGTCCGTGTCGAGCGCGATGTAGATCGCCTCGGCGATCTCCGGCGTCAGCTCGACGCCGAGCTCGCGGAGGAGATCGCGGACGATCTCGCCCGTCGAGGAGGCCTCCGCGACGACGAGGTTGATCGCGCCGTAGCGCGTGTTGTCGTGGTGGTGATCGACGTCGATCACGAGTGGCGCGGCCTCCAGCACCTCCGGCGGGATCCGCGTCCGCGGCGCGGTCGCGCTATCGAGCGCGAGCACGACGCGCGTGGCGGCGTCCTCCGGCAGTTCGCGGCGGAGGTCGTCGAGCGCCATGAACTCGTAGTCGGGCGGCAGCGTCATCTCGCCGCCGACGTACATCACGCTCTCCTTCCCGAGCGCGTCGAGCGCGAGCTTCATCGCCAGAATCGACCCGAGCGCGTCGCCGTCCGGGTTCTCGTGGGTGACGAGCAGGAACCGCTCCCCGGCGTGGATCGCGTCCGCGACCGCGGTCAGCTCACTCGTCATGGACCAGGCCGTCGATCAGCTTGCTCATGCGCACCCCCTCCTCGACGGTCGGATCGTATTCGAAGGCAAGCGTCGGGGTCCGCTTCATTCTCAGCTCGCGGGCCAGGTGGGACTGGAGCACGCCGTGCGCGGCCGCGAGCCCCTCGAGCGACTTTTTCCGCTTCTTCTCCGAGCCGAGCACGCTGACAAAGACGCGCGCGTGCCGCAGGTCGGGGGAGGTCTCGACCCCGGTCACCGTCACGAACCCGATGCGCGGGTCCTTCAGCTCCGGGAGCGCCTCCGACAGGACCTGACGCACGGATTCGTTCACCCTGCGCATCCGGTCGCTCATCGTTTGAGCCTACCCGGCGGATGGCGGCGATCAATCCTCGAGCGAGACGATCCGCCGCTCGACCCGCGCGACGACCCAGTCCTGGCCGTGCAGCCAGCGGTCGGCGGCGTCGAGCAACTCGTGCAACTCGCCCATCTCGCGGGCCGCGCACGAGAGCACGAGCCGCGAGCGCTGCCAGAGATCGTGGTGGTCGACCTCGGCCACCGCGGCACCGAAGCGCTGCTGGAGCTGCGCCTTCGCCGACTTGACGTACTTGCGCTTGCCCTTCAGCGACCCGACGTCGGGGAAGTGGAGCTCGACCGAGAGGATGCCGACGTAGCCGGCGCCGCTCATCAGGCCCTCCTTGACTAGCCGGTGGCGACCAGGGCGCGCCGCGCCACCGATGCGAGCCGCCGGCTCTCGGCGGTCGCCTCGCGGAGCCGCTCGGCGGCCTCCGGGCTCGCCTGCCCGGGCGCGAGCCGCCACTCCCAGTTGCCGCCGCCGAAGGTGCCCGGGCGGTTCATCCGGGCCTCCGCCCCGAGCTCGAGCACGTCTTGCATCGGCAGGATCGAGATCCGGGCGCGCGACGAGAGTGCGAGCCGCACGAGCGCCCAGACGAGGCCGGAGTCCTCGTCGATCCCCGCCCGCTCGACGTCGGCGTGCACGAGTGAGAGGTCGTGCTCGGACGCGGTCTCGAGCCACTCGGCGAGCGTCGGGTGGTCGTGCGTGCCCGTGTAGACGACGGCGTCTTCCGGATGCGCCGAGACCGCATGCCGATGGCGGTGGCGCTGCACGAACCCGCGGCCGACGATCCTCATCCCGAGCAGTCCGAACTCCCGGCGCAGCCGGTCGACCGCCGGAGTGATCAGCCCGAGATCCTCGGCGATCAGCGGCACGTGCCCGAGCTCGTCCTCGACCGCCTGGAACAGCGCCTTCCCCGGCCCGCGGTGCCAGCTGCCCTTGCGGGGATCCGTCTCGCCGGCGGGGATCGCCCAGTAGGCGACGAAGCCGCGGAAGTGGTCGACGCGCGCGACGTCCGTGAGCTCCAGCGTGCGCCGGAACCGCTCGATCCACCAGCGGTAGCCCTGGCGCCGCATCTGCCGCCAGTCGTAGGCCGGCTGGCCCCAGAGCTGCCCCTCGGGATGCGAGACGTCGGGCGCCGCTCCTGCGACGAGGTCCTCGGCGAACAGCTCGGGGTGCGCGCGGACATCGGCGCTGTTTTCGGCGACGTAGATCGGGATGTCGCCGATCAGCCGCACGCCGCGATCGGCGGCGTAACGGCGGAGCGCACTCCACTCTCGCTCGAACCGCACCTGGTCGGCGGTCGCCGCCGGGCCGGCGTAGCTCTCCCAGTCCTCGATCCAGTACGCGTGCCGGCGACGGAAGCGGCGCAACTCCTCCCGTGTCACGGGCGCGTCCGGCTCGGCGAGCAACCCGCGCCAGGCCGCGAACGCCGACGCCGACGTGTACGGCGAGCCGAAGGCGTCCGGGGGGTTGAGCGGCAGCACTTGCCACCAGCTCTGCCCCGCGGCCTCGAGCCAGTCGACGAACTCGTACGCGTCCGCGCCGAGCCGGCCGCTGGGCAGCGACGTGACGTGGAGCAGCACGCCGCTCGAGCGGCGCGAGAACGATGCCTCTCGGATTCGCATCTTGGCGGTCGTCACTCTAGAGAGCCGGTCTGACCCCATCGTCTTCTCCTGCGCGGAGAAGACCCTAACGCGTTACGTGGTGGCTGCCGGCGGCGGGAGCCGGCTCGTCGAGCGAGGTGCGCTCGACCTCGCGCGTCTCGAAGACCTCGAGCACGTCGCCGACCTTCACGTCGTCGAAGTTGGCGAGGTGGAGGCCGCACTCGAAGCCTTCCTGGACCTCGCGCGCGTCGTCCTGGAAGCGCTTCAGCGAGTCGATCGTCGTCGTGTAGACGACGGTTCCGTCGCGGACGATGCGGACGTTCGCCGCGCGCCGGATGACGCCGTTCGTGACCATGCAGCCCGCGATCGTGCCGACGCGGGAGGCGCGGAACGTCTCGCGCACCTCGGCCTCGCCGATCGTCTCCTCGGTCGTGACGGCGGTGAGCATCCCGACCAGCGCCTGCTCGATGTCCTCGGTGAGCTTGTAGATGACGTTGTAGGTGCGGATCTCGACGCCCTCGCGCTCGGCGACCGCGCGCGTCTCGGCGTTCGGACGGACGTTGAAGCCGACGACCATCCCGCCGGAGGCGGACGCGAGCATGACGTCGTTCTCGGTGATTCCGCCGACGCCGGAGTGGATCACGTTCACCCGCACCTCGGCGTGGTCGATCTTCGCCGAGCTCGCCGACGATCGCCTCGACGGAGCCCTGGACGTCGCCCTTGACGACCAGGTTCAGGTCCTTGACCTCCCCCGCCTGCATCTGGTCGAACAGGTGCTCCAGCGAGACGCCCGAGGTCGGCCGCGTCGCGAGCTGCTCGCGGCGCAGGCGCTCCGCGCGCTTCTGCGCGGCGTCGCGTGCCTGGCGCTCGTTCTCGACCACGCGCCCGAGCTCGCCCGCGGGAGGCGGGCGATCGAAGCCGAGGATCTCGACCGGGTCGCCCGGCCCCGCTTCGTTCAGCTTGTCGCCCTTGTAGTTGTGGAGCGCACGAACCCTCCCCCACGCGTCGCCGGCGACGATCGCGTCGCCGACCTTCAGCGTCCCGCGCTGGACGAGCATCGTCGCAACGGGGCCGCGGCCGACGTCGAGGCGCGACTCGATGATCGGGCCGGACGCCTCCGCGGTCGGGTTCGCCTGGAGGTCGAGCTCGGCGTCGGCGACCAGCAGCACCTTCTCGAGCAGCTCGTCGAGGCCGGTCTGCTGCTTCGCCGAGACTCGCGCGACCTGGATGTCACCGCCCCACTCCTCGGGCTGAAGGCCCTCGGTGGCGAGCTCGGCGAGCACCTTGTCGGGGTTCGCGGCCGGAAGATCGATCTTGTTGACGGCGACGACGATCGGCACCTCGGCGGCGCGCGCGTGCGAGATCGACTCCTTCGTCTGCGGCATCACGCCGTCGTCGGCGGCGACGACGAGAACGGCGATGTCCGTCACCTTCGCGCCGCGGGCGCGCATGGCGGTGAACGCCTCGTGGCCCGGCGTGTCCAGGAACGTGACCTTGCGGCCGTCGACGCCGACCTGGTACGCGCCGATGTGCTGCGTGATCCCGCCCGCCTCGGTCTCGACGACCTTCGCGTTGCGGATCGCGTCCAGCAGCGTGGTCTTGCCGTGGTCGACGTGGCCCATGATCGTCACCACCGGCGGGCGCGGCACGAGGCTTTCCGGGTCGTCCTCGGTCGGCGGCGGCTCCTCGTCCTCCTCGTCGGCGTGCTTGATCGTCACTTCGCGCTTGAGCTCGGACGCGAGCAGCTCGACCTCGTCGTCCGTCAGCGACTGCGTCGCCGTCTTCAGGGCGCCGAGGTTCATCAGGATCTTGATGAGCTCCTGCATCGTGACGCCGAGCGACTGCGAGAACTCACGGACGGTGACGCCCGACGGGACGGTCACCGGCCCGGTCGGCGGCGCGACCTCACGAGCCTGCTTCGGGACCTACGGGGCGCTGCTCGCGCGCGCGCCGGTCATCGGGGCGCGGACGCGCGGCGCCGCTGTCGATGACGACGCGGCGGCGGCGCCCTGAGGCGCCTCCCTGACGGGGACGGATCGGTCTCTTCGGGCCCTCAGCCATCGCTTCTAGTGTAGAGCGCCTCCAGCGCAGGATCGATGCGCACGGGGCGCCGCAGTACCCGCGCAAATGCCCGATGTGCGACCGCGCGCTCGAAGCACGGCAGCCGCCTGCAGGTGTACACGCCCCGGCCCGGCTGCTTGGCGCCCGGCGTCAGCACGCCGTCCGGGGCGACGAAGCGCACGAGCTCCGCCTGCGGCGCTTTCCGTCCGCAGCCGGCGCAGGTCCTGATCGGGACGGTCACGCAGCAGGCGCCTCTTCTCCTTCCAGCGCCGGCTCGGTCGCCGGCTCCGGGGCCGAGACCGGCTCGGCGACCTCTGACTGCGGACGGCTCCTCCTCGGTCGAGACCTGCTCCTCGCCGTTCGCCGTCTCCTCGCCCTCCGCCTCCTCGTCCTCAGCGGCGCCGGGCTGGACGATCTGGTCGCCGAGGTCCTCGCCGGCGGCCTCGCGCTGGGCGAGCTCCTGGTGCGCCGGGATCCCGCAGAAGCGCGAGCCCGGCAGCGCGGCGTTCGGGCAGCGCTTCCGGTTCGAGAGGATCGCGACGCAGCGGCCGGTGAAGTCGTCGCCGTCGGCGCCGGCGAAGGCAGCCTCCGCCTCGGCCTGCGCGAACTCCGTGTCCGACTGGATGTCGACCTTCCAGCCCGTCAGGCGCGCGGCGAGGCGGGCGTTCAGGCCCTCCTTGCCGATCGCGAGCGCAAGCTGGTCGTCGGGGACGACGACGGTCGCCTCCTTGGTCTCGTCGTCGATGTAGACCTCGCGGACGCGTGCCGGCGAGAGCGCCTTCGCGACGAAGCGGGCCGGCTCGTTGTTCCACGGGATGATGTCGATCTTCTCGCCGCGGAGCTCGGAGACGACCATGCGCACTCGCGAGCCGCGCGGGCCGACGCAGGCGCCGACCGGGTCGACGCCCTGGGCGTGCGACTCGACCGCGATCTTCGAGCGGTAGCCCGGCTCGCGGGCGACGCCGCGGATCTCGACGAGACCGTCGGCGATCTCCGGCACCTCGAGCTCGAACAGCGTCCGGATCAGCTCCGGGTCGCGCCGGGAGAGGATGACCTGCGGGCCCTTCGTCCCGGCCCGCACCTCGGTGATGACGGCCTTGATCCGCGAGCCCTGCTCGTAACGCTCGCCGTCGACCTGCTCCGAGCGGGGCAGCAGCGACTCGACCTTGCCGAGATCGACGAGCACGTTGTTGCGGTCGCCGGCCTGCTGGACGATGCCGGTGACGACCTCGCCGACGCGGTCGATGTACTCCTCGTACATCATCTCCCGCTCCGCCTCGCGGATCCGCTGGAGGATCACCTGCTTCGCGGTCTGCGCGGCGATGCGGCCGAAGTTCTCGGGTGTGACGTCGGCGCGCTCGACCACTGCGGGGTCGACGTCGGACCAGTCGATCTGGAGGTCGTCATCGGAGATCAGGACGTGCGAGTGCTCGCCCGTCTCGGCCTCCTGCGCCTCGAGCTCCTCGATCGCGCGCTCGCGCGCCTCCTCGATCAGCCGCTCCTCGATGTCCGCCGGCAGCTCGATCGAGAACACGCGGAAATCGCCCGACTCGGTGTCGAGCTCCACGGTCGCGTGACGCGAGGATCCGGGCGTCTTCTTGTACGCGGCGAGAAGCGCGTCCTCGAGCGCGTGGATCAGGGTGTCCTCCTCGATGCCCTTCTCGCGCTCGATCGTCTTCACTGCCTCGATGATCTCTCTGCTCATCTCTCTCAGTGCCCTTCGTCGACGAGGTTGCCCCGGACGATCGCGTCGTACGGGATGGTCACGCGCTCGTGGTCGGCTACCTCGAGCGCGACTACGTTCTGCTCGGCGTCTGCGACGGTGCCGCGGAACTTCTTCCGCCCGTCGATGTCCTGCTCGGTGCGGATCGCGACCTTGCGGCCGACCGCGTTCCGGAAGTGCGCGGGGGTGCGCAGGGGGCGCTCGATCCCCGGGGACGAGACGTCCACGGTGTAGCGGTCGAGATACCCGCGAAGCAGGCTGGTGACGCGCTCGCAGAGCGCGTGGTCGACACCCGTCGGGTGGTCGATGTAGACCGTGAACCGCTCCGGTCCGGAGAGCTCGACTGCGAGCACCTCGACGCCCGGGAGGCCCTGCTCCACTGTCTGCGCTACCTCTCTCGTCAGCTGTCGCTCCTTGTCGTGAACCTGCGCCATTCTTGCCCCCTACAAAACAAATGGGCGCCGCGCGCCCATTTCGTGAAGCCGGTGAAATGTGGTGTTTGCAGGATAGCAGGGGCTGACTGCACCTCGGGTCCGCGCATCCAGTCCGCCGACCGTTCACATCTAGTAGCTCACAGCACGATGGTGACCGGCCCGTCGTTCACCAGCTCGACGGCCATACGGGCGCCGAACACTCCCGCCGCGACCTCGACCCCGAGCGCGCGCAGCGCCGAGCAGAACGCCTCGTAGAGCGGCTCCGCCTCCTCCGGCGGAGCGGCGTCCGAGAAGCTCGGGCGGTTGCCCTTCGTCGTATCGGCGATCAGCGTGAAGTTCGAGACGACGAGCGCGCCGCCGCCCGAGTCGAGCAGCGAGCGGTCGAACTTCCCCTCGTCGTTCTCGAAGATCCGCAGGTTCGCGACCTTGCCGGCGAGCCGCTCGGCGTCCGCGGTGGTGTCTCCGCGCGCGACGCCGAGCAGCACGCACAGCCCCGCTCCGACCTCACCGCCGGGCGAGACGGACGCCCGCGAGACCCGCTGGACGACCGCTCTCAGCTCTCGAGGTCCATGACCCGCGAGGCGTACGTCTCGCTGCCCGGCCGCAGGGAGTGGGCGAGCTTGTAGTGCCCGTTCGCCTCCGCCGTGTGGCCCTGCTTCTCCAGGCAGCGCCCGAGCGCGTAGTGCGCGTAGTCGTCCGCGGGCGAGAGCTGCAGCACCGCCCGGAACTCCGCCGCCGCCTCGTCGTAGCGGCCGATGCGGAAGTACGCGATCCCGAGCGATTCGCGGATCGAGGCCTTGTTCGGCTCCCGGCGCTTCGCCTTCTCGAGCGGCACGGTCGCCTGGGCGGCCATCCCCTTGCGGAGATGCCGCCTGCCCTGCTGGAAGTAGTCGTAGACCTCGCTCATAACGCTCTCAGATACGGAAAGTTCTCCTCCACCAAGTCAAGCGGATCCGTCAAGTCGCGGGTCGGGCCGATCTCGACGCCGTAGACGATCTCGCCCGCGTCGATCAGAGACTGAAACGCCTCCGCCAGCTCGTACGGGGGACCGCCGAGGTCGTCGAGGAGCGCCCGGTCGAACTCCTCGCCGAGCCGCCAGAGCGGCGCCGCGGCGAGCCGGTTCGCCGGGTCGTCGTCGAGCACCTTCGTGATCCGCCCGTCCTCGATCCTGAGCGCGTAGCGGTGCGGCGGTGACGGCGGGGGGTCGCGGCGGCCCGCGATCGCGTGGCCCGGCGTCTGGGCGAAACGCGCAATGTCCCCGGCGGTGAACACGGTGTCCGCGCCGAGAACGAGGGCCGGTAGGCCGTCGAGGCCGCGCCGGACCGCGTCCGCCGAGCCGTGCGGCTCGGGCTGCCGCACGAAGCGCACGTCGAAGCCGTCGAGCAGCGCCTCGACCTGCTCCGCGAAATGGCCCGTGACGACCGTGATCCGCTCGATCCCGGCCGCGCGGAGCTCATGCAGCAGCGTGACGATCACCGGCCGGCCGTCGATCGGCAGCACGGGCTTCGCGTAGCGCTCGGTCAGCGGCCGGAGCCGCCGGCCCTCGCCTGCGGCCATCACCACGGCTTCCACCCGACCTAGTATCACCGGCGTGGTCGTCTGGATCGTCGTGGCCGCGGTGGTGGTCGTCCTGTTCCTCTTCGCGATCGTCACCTACAACCACCTCGTCCGCCTGCGGAACGAGGCGGAGACCGGCTGGGCGAACATCGACGTCCAGCTGAAGCGGCGGGCAGATCTCGTCCCGAACCTGGTCGAGGCCGTGCGCGCGTACGCCGCGCACGAGGCCGAGACCTTCGACTCGGTGACGAAGGCCCGCGCGGCGGCGCTGCAGGCCAGCGGTCCGGCGCAGGCCGCGCAGGCCGACGCCGCTCTTTCCGGTCCGCTGAACCGGCTGATCGCGGTCTCGGAGGCCTACCCCCAGCTGCGCGCGTCGGAGAACTTCCTGAAGCTCCAGGAGGAGCTCTCCGACATCGAGGACAAGCTCGCGGCCGCGCGCCGCTACTACAACCAGACCGTCTACCGGTTCAACAGCGTCCAGCAGACGTTCCCGTCGGTGCTCGTCGCGCGGCCGTTCGGCTTCCACGAGCGCCAGTTCTTCGAGACCGACCAGCGCGACGTCAGCTCGTCGCAACAGGCCAGGCTTGACGGAGGCTCACAGAGAGCGGAGGGCCGGCTTTGCCGGCGCCGGAGCGGGTATGACGCTCAAGGAGCAGATCCGCGCCAACCGCTGGCGCACGCTCTGGCTGCTCTTTCTCTTCGCAGTGCTCGTCGGCGTGATCGGGGTGATCCTCGCCTACGCCTTCCGGCCTTCGTTGCTGATCGTCGTCGGCATCGTCGGGATCGTCTACGGGATCTTCAGCTGGATCTCGGCCGGGAAGATCGTCGCGAGCGCCACCGGCGCACAGCCGGCCGACCGGGCGCAGTATCCGCGGCTCTACCACGTCGTCGAGACCGTGGCGCTCGCTGCAGGGCTGACGCAGCCGCCGCCGATCTACATCGTCGACGACGCGGCGCCGAACGCGTTCGCGGCCGGCCGCAGCCTCGACACCGCCTACGTCTGCGTGACGACCGGCCTGCTCGACCTGATGGACGAGCGCGAGCTCGAAGGCGTGATCGCGCACGAGCTCTCGCACATCCGCAACCGCGACGTCCGCCTGATGTCGCTCGTCGCCGTCCTGGTCGGCGTCGTCGCGCTCCTCTCCGACTTCCTCTTCCGGGTCTCGATCTTCGGCGGCGGCCGGAAGAGCGGCGGCACCGCGGGGCTGATCGCCTTCGCGCTCGGCCTCGCCGCGCTCGCCCTCGCGCCGATCGCCGCCGTGCTGATCCAGCTCGCCGTCTCGCGACGCCGGGAGTACCTCGCGGACGCGTCCGCAGCCGAGATCACCGGCGACGGCGAAGGGCTTGCGCTGGCGCTCCGCAAGCTCGAGCTCGACACGACCGAGACGCGGCACGCGAGCCGCGCGGTGGCGCACCTCTACATCGAGAACCCGCTGAACCAGGCCTCGGGGATGCGCAGGACGATGCGCTCGCTGTTCGACACGCATCCACCGCTCACCGCTCGGATCGCCGCGCTCGAGGAAGCGGGCGGGTTCAAGCTGCCGCCGGCATCTAGAGGGAGTCCGAGTCAGGAGCCGCTCGACCTCGTCGAGGATCGCGGCGGCGATCTCGCCCTTGGGCGCCTTCCCGATCTTCCGCTCGCCGCCGGTGCCGATCAGGACGACCTCGTTGTCGGAGGCGTCGAAGCCGATGTCGTCACGCGAGACGTCGTTGAAGACGACGAGGTCGAGGTGCTTGTCGGCGAGCATGCGGCGCTTGCGCTCGAGGCCCTCGTCGCCCGCCTCGGCGCCGAAGCCGACGAGCACGGAGCCGTTCTTCGACTCGCCCAGCGCCTGGAGGACGTCCTCGGTCGGGTGCAGCGTGAGCTGCCAGTCCTCGCCGGACTTCGGCCGTTTGCCGGCGAGCGGCTCGGGCGCGTAGTCCGCGACCGCGGCGGCCATCAGCACGACGTCGGCGCCGGCGCGGGCCTTCGCCTCGCGCGCGAGGTCGGCGGCGGTCGGGGTCTCGACGACCTCGACGCCTGCGGGCGCCGGGAACGGCGAGGTTCGCCGCGAGCAGCGTCACCTCCGCCCCGCGCTTCCTCGCCTCCTCGGCCAGCGCGACGCCCATGCGCCCCGAGGAGCGGTTTCCGACGAAGCGCACCGAGTCGAGCGGCTCGCGAGTACCGCCGGCGGTGACGAGCACGCGCTTCCCGGCGAGCGTGTCCGACTCGCCGAGGAGCTCCCGCACGCGGGCGAAGATCGCCTCCGGCTCGCTCATCCGCCCCATCCCCTCCTCGCCCTCGGCGAGCTCGCCCGCCTCGGGCCCGATCAGCTCGACGCCGCGGGCGCACAACGTTTCCACGTTGGCCCGGGTGGCCGGGTGCTCCCACATCCGCACGTTCATCGCCGGCGCGACGAGGAACGGTCCCCGGAACGCGAGCGCGAGCTGGGTGAGCACGTTGTCCGCGAGCCCGTTGGCGAGCTTCGCGAGTGTGTTCGCCGAGAGCGGCGCGATCACGAGCAGATCGGCCTCGACCAGGTGGGGGTAGAGCTCACGCGGCTGCTCGCGGCGGGCGAGCGCCTCGAAGGTGCGCGCGGCGACGAAGCCCTCTGCCTCTACGGTCAGCACGGGCGTGACCTCATGGCCTGCTTTGACGAGCAGGCGGGTCAGCTCGCACGCCTTGTAGGAGGCGATTCCACCAGTCACCCCGAGGACGACCCCGGCCACGATAGGACCTAGCTCTTGATCGTGGTCTTGATCTTGCCCTCGGCGACTTCCTCGAGGGCCATGGTCAAGTAGTTCTTGGAGCGCGACTCGACGAGCGGCGGGAACTCGTCGAACGTCCCCTCGCCGAGCTGGTGGTGGTAGTTGTTGATCTGCCGGGCGCGCTTCGCAGCGACGATGACCAGCGCGTAGCGCGAGTCCACGTTGTCCAGCAGTTCGTCGATTCTCGGAGAGATCACGGCCGACTCATGGTACCGGCCGCAGCTACCTCCCGCTCGACGATTTCCTCCAGCTCCTTCGTGGCGCGGGAAACGTCGTCGTTGAGCACGACGTAATCGAACTCTTCCGCCTGGGCGAGCTGCTTGCGGGCGAGGCCGATGCGCTCGCCGATCTCGCCCTCGCTCTCGCTGGCGCGCTCGCGCAGCCGGCGCTCGAGCTCGGGGATCGGCGCGGTGATGAAGATCGTCACCGCACCCGGGACGTCCTCCTTCACGTTCAGCGCCCCCTCGGTCTCGAGCTCGAGCACGGGGACCTTCCCCGTGTCCTTGATCCTGTCGACCTCCGACCGCAGCGTGCCGTAGCGCTTGCCGGAGACGTAGGTGACGTGCTCGAGGAAGTCGCCCTCGGCAACCCGGCGAACGAACTCGGCGTCGGTCAGGAACCAGTATTCGCGGCCGTCCTCCTCGCCGCGGCGGCGCAGGCGCGTCGTTGCGGAAACGGCGACCTCGAGCTCGGGGACGCGGTCGAGCAGAGCGTGAATCAGAGTGCCTTTCCCGGCGCCCGAAGGGCCGGTCACGACGAAGACGGGCTTACCGGTTGAAGAGCCCAATCAGCTCTGCGCGCTGGCGATCCGACAGGCCGCCAACGGTCTTCGACTGGCTGATGCGGCACTGGTTCAGGAAGCGGGCCGCTTTTACGCGGCCGAACTTCGGCACGGCCATCAGCATGTCGAACACCTTGGCGGTGGACACGTACTCGGGCGGGGCGTTGAGGATGTCCTCGATCTGGACCTTGCCCAGCTTCAGGTCCTTCTTCAGTTGCGCCCGGCGGACGCGGATGTCATTGGCCCGGGCGAGGGCTTCCATGCGCTGATCGAGAGAACGAACCGGCGCCGTCGCCTGTGTCTTGGTCGGCATCGCGCGAGCGAGTCTAACAGCTTGGTGTGGACCGTCAAACGGGGTCGTTTCATCGTATTTGCAGGGATTTTCCTCAAACTCTCGACCCTACATCGAGGTGTTTTCTTTCTGGCAACGCTTGTTCGTGGGCGATCCCGCGCGCTTGCTCCGGTGAGGAGAGCCCGAGCGCGGCCAGTTCGACGGCCAACTCGTCCCTGATTCGGGCCGGTGCGGACGGGTCCGAGAAGAGCGTGGTGCCGACCGCGACGGCACTCGCGCCGGCCGCGAAGAACTCGAGCGCATCCCGCCCGGTCCGCACCCCGCCCATGCCCACGATCGGCAGTTTGGTTACCCGATAGGCAACATGGACGGCGGCGAGGGCGACCGGCTTGAGCGCCGGGCCGGAGAGGCCGCCGGTCGCCGTGCCGAGCTTCGGCCGCAGCGCGCTGTCGAGCGCGAGGCCACGAATCGTGTTCACGAGCGAAAGCCCGTCGGCGCCGGCATCGGCGACCGCATGGGCGAGCGCACCGATGTCCCAGTTCGCAGGCGAGAGCTTCGCGTACAGCGGGAGCGTGGTCGCGGCGCGGCAGGCGGCGACGATCTCGGCCGCCGATTCGGGCGCCTCGTCGACGTTCGGGCACGAGAGGTTGAGCTCGATCGCCACGTCCTCGAGCAGAGCGCACGTCTCGGCGTACTCGTGGGCCGCAAAGCCGCCGACGGAGACCCAGAGCGGCAGCCCCAGCTCGCGCAACCGCGGCAGCGTCTCCGTGAGGAAGCGGTCGCGTCCCGGGTTGGCGAGCCCGATCGAATTCAGCATCCCGACATCGGTCTCGGCGATCCGGACGGGCGCATTCCCGCCGCGCGGCAGCGGCGTCACCGTCTTCGTCACGAAGGCGTCGAACTGCCGCGCGGTGTCGGGCGCGGTCAGCGCGTCGAGGCAGCCGCTGGCGTTGAGCAGCGTCACGCCAAAGGCGTGCTCAGGCTGCACAGAGGACCGGCCCTTCCACGCAGAGGCGCTTCCACTCGCCGCCGACCTCGACCGCGCAGCCGTAGCACGCGCCGTAGCCGCAGGCCATCGGGGCTTCCCACGCGAGCTGCGCGGTGGGGAACAGCTCCCGCACCGCTTCCAGCATCGGTTCCGGCCCGCAGGCCAGCACGTCAGGGACAGGCTGAAGGTCCCTGAGCGCGTGCGTGACCAGAACCGGGTCGATGACCACCTCGGCGTTCGGGACGAGGGCAGCAGCCTCCGCATGCCATTCCGAGCGGAAGCCCAGGATCGCCGGCGGCCGGTCGAGCTTCGCCGACAGGTACGGCAGCGGCGCGATCCCGATCCCGCCCCCGACCAGCAGCGGCCGCTCGACGTCGAGGCGGAAGCCGTTCCCGAGCGGGCCGAGGACATGGAGCGAATCGCCCGACTCGAGGGAGCACAGCGCCTGCGTCCCGGGTCCGATCGGGTCGATCAGGAATGCGAGCTCTCCCGGGAGCGCGAGGCAGAGGCTCATCGGCCTCGGCAGCAGCCGTCCCGGCGCCTCGAGCATGAAGAACTGTCCGGGCGCGCCCGGCTCCAGACCGCCGCGGTCGACCCGCAGCAGCGTGTAGGGCCCGACGGCCTCGCGGCTACGAACCGTTCGCCGTTCGCGTCTCAACGTCGATGCGCTCCTGGAGCGACAGCGCGAGCTCGGTGCGCGCGTTCGCGATCGCGTGCACGGCGGCGGCGGCGCCGGAGATCGTCGTGATGCAGGGGATCCGGGCGATCAGCGCGGCCTCGCGGATCCGGTAGCCATCGGTGCGCTGGAGCGAGCCGCCGAAGGGAGTGTTGATCACGAGATCGCACTTGCCCCGCCGGACGAGGTCGACCACGGTCGCGTCGCCGCCCTCGGCGACCTTCGCCACGCGCTCGACCTCGAGCCCGGCCGCCTCCAGCTCACGCGCCGTCCCTTCAGTAGCGACGAGCCGGAAGCCGAGGCCGGCCAGCGCTGCGGCCACCGGCCGCAGCGCAGGCTTGTCGGCGTCGCGCACCGAGAGGAAGGCCGTGCCCGAGGTCGGCAGCGGCCGGCCCGCTGCGCGCTCGGCCTTCGCGAACGCGGTCGGCAGGTCGGAGGCGGAGGCCATCACCTCGCCGGTCGCACGCATCTCGGGGCCGAGCACGGGGTCACTGCCGGGGAAGCGCGCGAACGGCAGCACCGCCGCCTTCACGCTCACCTGGGTCGGCGGGCGCTCCGGCGGAAGCGCGAGATCGCGGAGCTTCGCGCCGGCGGCGAGCCTGCACGCGGCCTCGACCAGGTTCAGCCCGGTCGCCTTTGACGCGAAGGGCACCGTCCGCGACGCGCGCGGGTTCGCCTCGAGGACGTACACCGCGTCCTCGGCAACGGCGAGTTGCACGTTGATCAGCCCGACCGTCCCGAGGGCCGGCGCGAGCCGTCGGACCGTGTCCTCGACCTCCCGCGCGGCCGCGGAGGTCAAGGACGGCGCCGGCAGCACGCAGGCCGAGTCGCCGGAGTGCACGCCCGCCTCCTCGACGTGCTGCATCACCGCGGCGATGTACGTCTCCTCGCCGTCGCAGAGCGCGTCGACGTCGATCTCGATCGCATTCTCGACGAAGCGGTCGACGAGCACCTTGCCCCTGAAGTCGGCCCGGAACGCCTCCACCACCTCGGCCCCGCGGTAGCAGACGCGCATCGCCCGCCCGCCGAGCACGTACGACGGGCGCACCAGCACCGGATAGCCGATCCTGTGCGCGAGCTCCGCCGCCTCGCGGCCGCTCTCCGCGATCCCCCAGTCCGGGCAGCGGATCCCGAGCTGCGAGAGCAGCTCCGCGAAGCGCTCCCGGTCCTCGGCGAGGTCGATCGCGTCGTAGGGCGTCCCGAGGATCCGGAACCCGCCGCCCTCGATCGCGCGCGCGAGCTTCAGCGGCGTCTGGCCGCCGAACTGGATCACGACGCCCTCCGGCTGCTCGCGCTCGCAGATCGCCAGCACCTCCTCCGCGGCGAGCGGCTCGAAGTAGAGCCGGTCGGAGGTGTCGTAGTCGGTCGAGACCGTCTCCGGGTTGCAGTTGACCATCACTGCCTCGTAGCCCTGCGCACGGAAGCTCTGCGCGGCGTGCACGCAGCAGTAGTCGAACTCGATCCCCTGGCCGATCCGGTTCGGACCGGAGCCGATGATCACGACCCGCGGCTTGTCCGATGCCGGCGGCGCCTCGTCCGCCTCGCCGAAGGTCGAGTAGTAGTAGTTCGACTCGGCCGCCACCTCGCCCGCGCAGGAGTCGACGCGCCGGTAGACGCGCTTCCCGCTCGGGGGGCCCTCGTCGCGCAGCCGCTCGAGCTCTCGGCGGAACCACGGGTGGATCGCCTCCGGCAGGTCGTCCAGGTCCGCCCACGGCGTGACGGCGCCGGCGTCGAGCTCGCGCGAGCGCATCGCCTTCCAGAACGCCTCCCGGAAGGTGCGGCCGATGCCCATCGCCTCGCCGACCGACTTCATCTGCGTGCCGAGCGTGCGGTCGGCGCCGGGGAACTTCTCGAAGGCGAAGCGCGGGAACTTGACGACGACGTAGTCGAGCGTCGGCTCGAAGCTCGCCGGGGTCGTCTTGGTCAGGTCGTTGGGGATCTCGTCGAGCGTGTAACCGACCGCCAGCTTCGCGGCGACCTTCGCGATCGGGTAGCCGGTCGCCTTCGACGCGAGCGCCGACGACCGCGACACGCGCGGGTTCATCTCGATCACGCGCAACTCGCCGGTCTCACGCTCGCGCGCGAACTGGATGTTCGACCCGCCGGTCTCGACTCCGACCGCGCGGATCACCGCCGCGGAGGCGTCGCGAAGCTCCTGGTAGGCCTCGTCGGAGAGCGTCATCTGCGGCGCGACCGTGACCGAGTCGCCGGTGTGGACGCCCATCGGGTCGAGGTTCTCGATCGAGCAGACGACGACCACGTTGTCGCGCTTGTCCCGCACGACCTCGAGCTCGAACTCGTCCCAGTTCCGCACCGACTCCTCGACCAGCACCTGGCCGATCGGGCTCTCCTGGAGCCCGCGCTCGACCTGGCGCTCGAGCTCTTCGCTCGTGCCGACGAACCCGCCGCCGTGCCCGCCGAGCGTGAACGCGGGCCGGACGACCGCCGGCAGCGAGACGCCGCCGAGCTCCGAGAGCGAGGTGACGATCTTCGACGAGGGCACGCGCAGCCCCACGCTGCGGACGGCCTCCTTGAAGAGCTCGCGGTCCTCGGCGCGCTTGATCGCGTCGATCCCCGCACCGATCAGCTCGACGCCGAGCGCGTCCAGCACGCCCGCCTCGGCGAGTTGCATCGCCAGGTTGAGCGCGGTCTGCCCGCCCATCGTCGGCAGGAGCGCGTCCGGCCGCTCGCGCTCGAGCACGTCCGCGACGCCCTCGAGGTCGAGCGGCTCCAGGTAGGTGCGGTCGGCGAAGCCCGGGTCGGTCATGATCGTCGCCGGGTTCGAGTTGACGACGATCGTGCGGAAGCCGTCCTCGCGCAACACCTTCAGCGCCTGGCAGCCCGAGTAGTCGAACTCACAGGCCTGCCCGATCACGATCGGCCCGGAGCCGATCAGGCAGATCGACTCGAGGTCAGCTCTGCGCGGCATGGGCAGACAGTCCTCCACCCACGTCTCGAGGAGCGGCCAGCCGTCGTGCGGCCCCGGGCCTGCCTCCGGGTGGAACTGCACCGAGCGCGCGTTCAGCTCCGGGAAGTCGAAGCCCTCGACGGTGCCGTCGTAGAGCGAGATCGCCGTCGCCTCGGAGTCCTCGGTCGGCTCGACCGCGAACCCGTGGTTCTGGGAGGTGACGAGCACGCGGCCCGACCCGCGCTCGAGCACGGGATGGTTCGCCCCGCGATGGCCGAACGGGAGCTTGAAGGTCTCGTGGTCCGTGGCGACGCCGAGCAGCTGGTGCCCGAGACAGATGCCGAAGACGGGAACGCGGCCGAGGAGGTCGCGCACGACGGCCGCCTCCTCCTCGAGCGGCTCCGGATCGCCCGGCCCGTTCGAGAGGACGACGCCGTCGTAGCCCGCGAGCTCGTCCGCGTCGACGGTGTGCGGATAGACGGTCACAGCGACGCTCGCGCCGGCGAGCCGCCGCAGGATCGAGCTGCTTCGTCCCGTAGTCGACGACCGCGACCCGCAGCCGGCCGTGCTCGGCGTAGACGTACGGCTCGGGCGTGGAGACCTGCGCGACCAGCGCCTGGCCCTCCATCGCGCCTTCCACTGCGGGAATCTCGTCGCCCGTCCCGATCGCCGCCCACATCGCGCCCCGGTCGCGCAGGTGCAAGACGAGCGAGCGCGTGTCGATCCCGTCGACCGCGACGATGCCGTTCTCGCGCAGCCAGTCCGTCCACGCGGGACCCTGCGCCTCGCGCATGACGACACCCTTCACGTGGGGGCCGGCCGACTCCGAGCGGCTCTTGCAGACCCCGTAGTTGCCGACCATCGGGGCCGTGAAGCACAGGATCTGCTCCGCGTAGCTCGGGTCGGTGACGAGCTCCTGGTAGCCGGTCATCGCGGTCGCGAAGACGGCCTCGCCGAAGGACACTCCCTCGGCGCCGACCGACTGACCGCGGAAGACCGTCCCGTCCTCGAGTGCGAGGTAACCGCGGTCACGCCCGGTGTAGGCCACCCGGCCGTCGGCGACCGTCAGCCGCACCTTCCCGCGCAGCGTCTGGCCCAGCAGCCACGAGTTGTCGGAGCGTGAGCGGAAGCCGTCCTCCCCCACCCGCCAGGTCGTCTCGGTGTCGAGCAGGACGAGGTTCGCGCGGGCGCCGACCTCGATCCGCGGCGGCTCGAGCCCGTACGCACGCGCCGGCCCGGCCGACATCCGCGCGAGCAGCGTCGGCAGGGGCAGGAGCCCCGGCTCGACGAGGTGTGTGTTGAGCGACGCGAAGGCGGTCTCGAGCCCGGTGACGCCGAACGGCGCCTCCTCGAACGGAACTTCCTTCTCGTGCCGTGCGTGGGGTGCGTGGTCGGTCGCGATGGTCGAGATCGTGCCATCCTTCACCGCCTCTAGCAGGGACTTCCGGTCCTCCGCGGCCCGCAGCGGCGGGTTCATCTTCAGGTTCGGGTCGAGCGACGCGACCGCCTCGTCGGTCAGGACGAGGTGGTGCGGCGTCGCCTCGCCGGTCGCCTGCACGCCCGCCGCGAGCGCCTGCCGCAGCTCGTCGACCGACTCGCGCGCCGACAGGTGGAGCAGGTGGATCGGCTGCCGCTCGTACCCGGCGAGCGCGAGGTCGCGCCCGACCATCACGCTCTCGGCCACCGACGGGTAACCGGCGAATCCGAGCGCAGCCGAGACCTCGCCCTCGTGCATCTGGCCGTCGCGGGAGAGCGTCGGCTCCTCGCAGTGGACGGCGATCCGCCGGCCGGTGATCCCGTGGTACTGAAGAGCGCGCCTCATCAACCCCGGCGATCGGACCGGGCGGCCGTCGTCCGAGAACCCGGCCGCGCCGGCGTCGGCGAGCTCGGCCATCTCGGTGAGCTCCTCGCCCAGCTGGCCCTTGGTGATCGCGGCGAGGAAGCCGACGGGAACCTCGGCCTCCTCGCGCGCCGTCTCGATCAACGAGCCGAGCACGGCGGCCGAATCGACGACCGGCTCGGTGTTCGGCATCGCGAGGATCGCGCAGTAGCCGCCCGCCGCGGCGGCGGCTGTCCCGCTCGCGATCGTCTCCTCGTCCTCGCGGCCGGGGGTGCGCAGGTGGACGTGAGGGTCGACGAATGCGGGCGCGAGCACGAGACCGCGCCCCTCGACGACACGGTGGCCGTTCGCGTCCACGTTCAGCCCGATCTGGGAGATCACGCCCCCGTCCACGCGCACGTCCAGCAGCTCGTCGATCCCGAGCGCCGGGTCGATCACCCGCGCGCTGCGGACGACCAGGTCATCAGCGCCCTTCCGCCCGAACAGCATACACCTACGCCACCTCCTCGGCGACCTGGGCGACGACCTCGACGGGGCCGCGCGTGAGCAGGTCGTAGAGCACCGCCATCCGGACGACGAGCCCGGCGCGCACCTGGGTCTCGATCAGCGCGTCGACCGAGTCGGCGACGCGCGGGTCGATCTCGACGCCGCGGTTCATCGGGCCGGGGTGCATCACCTTCTGGCCGGGGCGCAGCCGCTCCGGGGTGACACCCCAGCGCGCGGTGTACTCGCGCAGGCTCGGCACGTAGTTCGCGCCCGCCTCCATCCGTTCGCGCTGCATGCGCAGGACGTAGACGACGTCGGCCTGCGCGATGGAGCCGATGTCGGTCGAGACCGAGCAGCCCATCGCCTCGATCCCGCGCGGAATCAGAGCCGGTGGGCCGACGAGCGTCACGTGCGCGCCCATCAGCGTCAGCGCCTGGATGTTCGAGCGCGCGACGCGGGAGTGCAGCACGTCGCCGACGATCGCGACGTGCAGCCCTTCGACCGGGCCGACGTGCCGCTCGATCGTGTACAGGTCGAGCAGCGCCTGTGTCGGGTGCTGGTGCTTGCCGTCGCCGGCATTGACCACGTGCGCGCCCGTGACCCGGGCGACGAGGTTCGGGGCGCCGATCTGCGGGTGGCGGATGACGATCACGTCCGGGTCGTAGGCGGCGAGCGTCAGCGCCGTGTCCTTCAGCGACTCGCCCTTGTCCACCGACGACCCGGCCGACTTGACCGACATCACGTCTGCGGAGAGGCGCTTCGCCGCGAGCTCGAAGCTCGACGAGGTGCGCGTCGAGGACTCGAAGAAGAGGTTGACGACCGTGCGCCCGCGGAGCGTCGGCAGCTTCTTCATCTCGCGGTCGAGGGATTGCTCGAAGCTCCGGGCGGTCGCGAGCAGCCGCTGAACGTCCTCCCGGGCCAGGTCGGCGATCGAGATCAGGTGGCGCCGCGGTGGCGACGCAGCCGGGGGAGAAGCTCGTCACCGACAAGTTGCACTGTCATTGGCCCTCCTCGGGGATGAGCAGGACGCGGTCGACCTCGTCGACCTCGACCAGCTGGACCTGGATGCGCTCGCCCCGCGAGGTCGGCAGGTTCTTGCCGACGTAGTCGGGGCGGATCGGCAGCTCGCGGTGGCCGCGGTCGGCGACGACGGCGAGCTGGACTCGGTCGGGGCGGCCGTAATCGAAGAGCGCCTCGATCGCGGCGCGGATCGTGCGGCCGGTGTAGAGGACGTCGTCGACGAGGATGCAGGTGCGTCCCTCGAGCGGGAAGTCGAGCTTGGTCGCGCGCACGAGGGGCTGCGGGTGGATCGGCGCCTCGCCGCCGCGCACCTGGACATCGTCGCGGTAGAAGGTGATGTCGACGGTGCCGAGCGCGACCTCGACGCCGCTGAACTCCTCGATCAGCCGGCGCAACCGGTGTGCGAGCGAGACGCCGCGCGTGTGGATGCCGACGAGCGCCACGCGGTCGAGATCGGCGTTCGCCTCGATGATCTCGTGGGCGATCCGGTGAAGGGTGCGCTGCAGCGCCTCTGCGTCTAGGAGAACCCGCTCGCCGGCGGGCGCGTGTGCAGCAGTCAATCTCACTCCTTTCCCGCCTCTCGGGACGGGGTTAAAGGAACGGTGTCAGGCGGCAGCGTACCGGTCCTGGAGGACGCTAGGTCGGCTGGCGTGGACGAGTCCGACCTTCGCCTCCGCAACCTCACGTACGGGCTCTTCGTCGAGCTCGGCCGGGCGCCGACCGCCGATCCGGATGGCGAACCCGTTCTCGGCGGTGCCGACTCCTTACCGTCAACGCGCGCGGCCGCTGGTGGTACTTCCGGTCGGAAGAGCACGTCGAACGGTGGCTGAACGGGCGGGAGCCGGGCGCAACGGTCCCGCTGGCGAAACTGACCGAACTTGCCGAGGCCTGGTGGAGCGACCGCCTCGCCCCGGACTGGCGGCCGCACACGCGCGACCAGAATCAGGCAATCTCGACGGGCTCGGCCCCACCGGTCCGTTCTGGCAGCTGCCCCAGTAAAGAGGGCTCAGCGGAGCGGCTCGACGGGCAGGCCGGCCTTTGCCACGCCTCGACGCCCCCGATCACGTCGCCTGGCTCGCGGAAGCCCAGGCGGGCGAGCTCTGCGGCCGCGAGGCTCGACGAGTAGCCGTGCCGGCAGACGAGGATCACGCGCGTCTCGCGCGGGAGGGCCTCGAGTCGCCACAGGACGACCGAAAGCGGATGCAGAAGGGCGCCCGGGATGAGCACGCCCTGCTCACGCTGCTCGTCGGCCGAGCGCGTGTCGACCAGGAGGGCGCCGTCCTCCACGGCGGCCTGCGCCTCCCGCGGGGTCACCCGCACGATCGAGCCACGGGCTTCCCCGAGCAGGGACTCGAGGCTGCGTGTCATCTCGAGCGGATGTAGCCCCACCTGGCGAGGTCGCGCAAGAGCACGGCGACCAACGCCGACCCGGCCGGCGTGCCCAGGTACTGCTTGCCCTGGTAGAGCAGGCCGTGGTCGAGCGCGTAGTCGAGCGCGCGCTTCGCCTCCGCGGGCCGCCCGAGCAGGTACTGGTCGGCGACGTAGACCGCGACGTACGTGCGCAGGTCGACGTCCTTCGAGGGGCGCTTGATCGTCAGGAACTCCTTGCCGACCATCGCCGCGCTGCGCCGGATCAGCGCCGGGAAGCGCCGCGTCACGTCGACGAGCCGCCCCTGCCGGTACTGCGAGATCAGCGGCGGCGCCGACGAGAAGACGTACGCGCCGTACGCGTAGACGAACCGCTCGTCGAACGCCTCGATCTCCGGCAGCCCGTCGTGGTCGAGGTCGGCGAGCTTGTAGCCGTAGTTGCCGAAGTCGAGCAGTGTCCGCCGGTAGGCCCTGGTCGCCGGGTCATACCGCAGGGCGAGCACGGTCGTGCAGCAGTGCGCTCCCTGGGTGTACAGCTCGAGCAGCACCTCCGGCTCGCCGCCGTCGAGGTCGCGGACGACGACTCTCACCGGGCGGAACGTGTCGCAATCGCGGCAGAGCCTGGCGAGCGGGGAGTCGAGCATCGTCCGTCCCGAGCGCGTGATCTTCAGGCTGGCGTGCTCGTAGAAGAAGTTCCGCTCGGTGAAGGTCACGCTGGCCTGCACCGCTCCGCGGCGGGCGGACATCGTCTCGGGCACCGCGCGCGAGATGTCGAGCGTCAGGCAATGCAGCGTCGCGGGCGCGCCGCTGTTGTCGATCCGCAACGTCCAGCGGCCCTTTGCCTCCTGGCCGTAGAGCGTCTTCAGGTTGCCTTCCGCCCTGTACGGGTTGTCCTGGAACGGTGATTTTCCGGCCGCGATCGGATTGTCCGGCCAGTCGGACTCGAGCACGGTGACCGTGCCGCCGCAGCCCTTCTCGTCGGCGCCGAAGTCCGCCGCGCTGCCGCGGTGGGTGACCAGCGGGACGACCGTCCCCTTCGGGCTGACGAGCGAGATCGCGAGCGCGGAAGTGTCCGTCACGCTGATCCGGAACGAGACGCGGACGAACGAAACCGGTCCGGCGTCCTTGACGTTCAGCGACTCGTCGAGGTGCGCACCGATCCGAACGTTCGCGTTTCCGGTCGAGTACTCCCCGGTCGCAGCCTGAGCCGCGGCCGCCCCCAGCGCGAGCACCGCCAGGGCGAGGAGCCCGGCTCTCCTCACGGACCGGAGTCGGAAACGATCTCGTCCGGGCCGGTCATCGACTCGATCGCGTGTTGCGCGGCCTCGAGGTGCGACTCCGGGACGAGAACCTTCTGCGGGGCGTCCTCCGTCTCGCGGGGATGGTGCTCGACCGCCGTCTCGAGCTCCGAGCTGATCCCGGCAGTCTCGAGGATCGACTGGATCTCCTCGGCCTCGGTCACGTCCTCGGCGAGGGCCACCTGCACCATCCTCGTCATCGCAGGGAGGGTATCGGCTCGGCCGGGAGCGCGCCCCCTTTGTGCAGCTGGGGCGCGCCGCGCTCCTGGAAGGGGATCTCGATGACGTCGAAGTCCCGCGGGACGACCGTCTCGGGAAAGACCGCGCGCGCCTCGCGCGCCGCCTCGGGCCCGAAGTAGCGGTTGGAGAGGTGCGTGAGGGCGAGCATCGTCACCCCCGCGTCGCGCGCGAGCTCGGCCGCCTCCTGCGCGGTCGAGTGCGCGGTCTCGTGCGCGCGCGCGCGCTCGTCCTCGAGGAACGTCGCGTCGTGGACGAGCAGGTCTGCGCCCCGGGCCGCCTCGAGGACGCTCGGTGCCGGCGCCGTGTCACCGGCAATCACCACGGTGCGGCTCGGCCGGGCTTGCCCGAGCACCTGGTCGGGCGTGACGACGCGTCCCTCCGCGAGCGTGACGGGCTCGCCGCGCTGGAGCGCACCGCGCTCTGGACCGTTCGGGACGCCGAGTGCATCGGCCGTCTCGACGTCGAAGCGGCCCGGCCGGTCATCCTCGATCAGGGCGTAGCCGACCGATGAGACGCCGTGCGCGACCGGGAACGTGACGAGACGGTAGTCCTCGCGGGCGATCGAGTCGCCCGGACTCAGCTCGACCAGTTCGTACGGGTAGGTGAGCTTCCCGAAGATCCGCCGCAGCGAGTTGAACAGGTCGGACAGCCCGGGCGGCCCGTAGATCGTGATCGGCACCTCGCGGCCGCGGAGCGCGAACGTCTTCAGCATCCCCGGCAGCCCGAGGTAGTGGTCGGCGTGGTAGTGGGTGAGGAAGACCTCGCGCAGATCGACGAGGCCGACGTTCGAGCGGAGCATCTGGCGCTGGGTGCCCTCGGCGCAGTCGAAGAGCAGGCGCTCTCCCCCGCGCCGGATCATCAGCGCGGTCGGGGCACGGTCGGCCGTGGGCATCGAGCCCGACGTGCCGAAGAAGACGACGTCCATGTCCATCCCCGGCAAGTCTAGGGACGTTCTACGGCAGGACTAACCGCTCGCCGGGGTGCACGAGCGTGCCGATGTGGTTGCGGTCCTGGAGGCGCCAGACCGCCTCGCGCGTGTCCCCTCCGTAGTGCGACGCCGCGATCGACCAGACCGTGTCGCCGAAGCGAACGACGTAGGTCTGCTCGTGCCCGGCGCTGATCGAGCTGCGTGCGCTGTACGCGACGGCAAGTGCGAGAAGCCCGACCACGACTGCGACCCGTGCGAACATGTGTTCGACTATACAGCGAACGTGTGTTCGTGTCAAGGCTCAGGCACGCAGGACTGCGTCGAGCAGCCTCCCGGCCCCGAATCGCACCGGATCGTCTGCGACGAGCCCGGTCTCCGCCTCCGCGTCGGCGATTGCCTGCCGCGCGGCCTCCTCGTCGAGCGTGCGCGTGTTCAGCGCGATCGCGGCGACCTTCGCCTTCCGCGCCGGGAGCGAGATCGCCTCGTGCAGCGCGACCAGCTCCGGAAGCGGCAGCAGCGGGTGGCCCGGAAACCCCTCGATCTCGGTCGACCCGGCCTGGTGACACAAGACGAACAGGTGCGGCGCGGCCCCGTGGATCAGCCCCATGGTCACTCCCGAGTACGCGGGGTGCGAGAGCGACCCCTGGCCCTCGACCCAGAGCAGCTCTCCCCCGCGCGCGCTCCCCTCGACGACGAGCCGCTCGGTCGCGCCGGCGATGAAGTCGGCGACGACCGCGTCGACCGCGATTCCCCAGCCGGCGATCGCGATCCCGGTCTGCCCGGTCGGCACGAAGACCGACTCGAGCCCGCGCCGCTGCGCCTCGCGGTCGAGCTCGAGCGCCATGGTCATCTTCCCGATCGCGCAGTCGGAGCCGACCGTGAGCACGATCGTCCCCGCCACCTCCAGGTTCTCGCCGGTCGGGACGTTCAGCCCGGCGGGCGGCTTGCGCAGGTCGCGCAGCTCGACCCCGTGCTCTACTGCGAGCGCGACCAGCTCCGGGTCGTTCGTCAGGAACTCGTGCAGCCCGTTCTCGAGGTCGAGGCCGGCCTCGACGCACCCGCGCAGGAGCTCCTTCCACGCCGGCGGGAACCGGCCGCCGGCCGTCGCGACGCCGACGATCGCCGTCGTCGGCTCGTACGCAAGCGCCTCCTCGACGGTGCCGACGATCGGCAGCCCCTCGTAGCTCTCCCCGGCGCGCTCCGAATCGAGCACGACGACGACCGGGTCGGCGCCGTAGCGCACCACGCCCCGCATCGTCTTGCCGTAGTGCGGATCGCCGCTCTTGCCCTCAGCGAGTCCTAGATACCGCTTGCCGGACGCCAAGCCCTGGCTCCTCCGAGGGGGTCTGGATGCCGTCGACGAGCTCGACGCCGGGCCACGGATCGTGCTCGATCAGCAGGTTGCCGTCGAGGTCGACGAAGTCGCACAGGCTCGCGATCGCAGCGCCGGCGGCGATCCCGAGGCCGCTCTCGATCATGCAGCCGAGCATCACACCGAGGCCGAACGCGCGGGCGGCGTGCGCCATCTTCACCGCCTCGCGGATCCCGCCCGACTTCGCGAGCTTGATGTTGATCCCGTGCGCGACCCGCGCGCAAGCAGCGACGTCTGCGAGGGTGTGGCAGTCCTCATCGACGTAGATCGGGATCGGCGAGACACCGACCAGCTTCACCCCGTCCTCGTCGCCGCGGCGCAGCGGCTGCTCGCAGTACTCGACCCCGAGGTCGTGCAGCTGCGGCAGCGCATCGAGCGCCTCGTCGAGCGTCCAGTACTCGTTGACATCGACCTGGAGCGGCACGTCGCTGACCGCCTCGGCCGCGCGCACGCGCTCGACGTCGAGCCCGTCACGGCCGCCGATCTTCAGCTTCAGCCGCTTGAACCGCCCGCTTGCGACCGCGCGCTCGGCCTTCCGCGCCATCTCGTCGGGATCCGCGAGCCCGATCGTCCACGAGGTCGGCGGACCGGAGCGCTCGAGCCCGAGCAGCCGCCAGACCGGTTCGCCGACCAGCTTCCCGCAGAGATCGTGAAGCGCGGCGTCGATCGCCGACCGCGCGGCGAACTGCTCGGCCGGCAGCCGCTGCATCACCTCCTCGAGCGCGAACGGGTCTTCGCCGAGCTCCTCCCCGACCGCCTCGATGTACGCGAGCGCCGATTCGGCCGACTCGCCGTAGGCATCGATGGGCGCCGCCTCCCCGAACCCGGACATGCCCTCGTGGCGCAGCTCGACCTCGACCACGTCCGCGGTGTCCTGCGACCCGCGCGCGATCGTGAACGTCTCGGCGAGCTCCAGCGACGCGATCCGGGCGCTCAACTCCACGCGGGTACACTACGCCTTACCTCCGCAAATCCGTGCTCGCGCTTGCGCGCGGTCACGACGATTTGCTCCGGTGATCCACCCTGAAGCGGCTCGGGCCGCGCCCGCCATGTCGGTCGCGGCGGCGGATGCCTCGTGAGGGCCGCCGCTACACTAGGTCGAACGCGCCTGTAGCTCAGGGGATAGAGCGCGCGCCTCCGGAGCGCGAGGTCGCAGGTTCGATTCCTGCCAGGCGCAAATCGCACCGCACCGCTATGCGGAAACTCGCATGGTTACGTGGGTCAGACGTGCCAGGGGTGCCGGAAATGCTCGCGGCGTGCCTACCCCGGTGCCTACCTGGGAATAGTGTCAGGCGAGGCAACGGCAACCCACGGTCGGCTTGTGGACGCTCGCCACATGATTCGTCGGCCACTGGGCTGAGCCGGTTCACACCCGCACCAGCCGAGTAGCCTCCGTTGCCGCACGATGGAGGGCGAACCGACAGCCGAAGCACTCGTCTGCGCCGAGTGCGGCCGGCAGCCACGCGACGACGAGAACGCGGCCGACGAGTGGCGCGCCTACCGCGACGTCGACGACGACCTCCCGGTGTTCTGCCTGGAGGTGCGCCGAGCGCGAGTTCCCCGGCGCTACCGCCCGCCCTGAATGGTCAGGTCGTAGACGGTTGCGTGGGCTTCTGGGTTGGCGAGCATGCTGCCATCGGCCTTCACCAGCGCAAAGGTGAGGTCACGTCGCCCACTGAGGCGCTTGTCAGCGGGTAGGTACGCGAGTCCGGGTTCGTTGCCGGCTTGGAGATCGATGCTGATGCGGTCCGTGAGGCCGCCGACGAAGGCGACGATGTGTCCGTTTGCCTGGCCGAGTGTGTACCCGGTGACTGTGTAGCGGACGGCGGTCGGTGGAGTGACGGTTTCGCCGTCCTTTGGCGAGAGGACCTGGAGTGTTGGCACGATCGCGGAGGTGATTTGACCGCGGATCTCGCCTCGGGGGTTCTTGCGCGTGTGGATGTCGATGTAGGCCGCTTGGTTGGTGACGGCTTGGGCCGTTGCGGCGGCGAGGGTCGCCGTACCGTGCGCTCCTGACTGGCAGGGCGCGCAAAGCCTGAGGGCGAGTGGGCCTGGCTGGCCTTTGGCGCCGAGATGGAGGTCGGCTCGCTGGGCAGCACCGGAAAGCCGGTGGTAGGTGAGCTGCCAGCTGAGCGTCCTGACGGTGAGCGACGCAGTGAACAGCCCCTGAGCGCGTGGCGCTTTGACAGTCGGGAGCGGCACTTGCTTTGCCGTGCTCATCGTCGCGTGGAGCTGGATCGCGGAGTGAAGACGTTGGGCAGCACCGAACGCTCCAACCGCCACGAACGCGCATGCTGCGCCGATCGCGAACACGCCCCCAAGAACTCTGCTTGTCATCTCGACCTGGCCGATCGATTAACCCAAGAGTTGGTGCCGATCATAGCAAAGGTCGACGGGCGGAGAATCCTCGGTTTTACACGGTCGCGGTCGTTGGTTTATGGACGCTGAACTTGACTTTTTCGGCTAGTAGCGAAATGCTCTATCTGCTGCGGCGCACATAAGGACGAGGGGGTATCCGCATGAGAGTCAGGAGATTTCTCCTGGGTTCGGCGCTGGTGGCAATCAGCCTCGCGTTGCTGGCAGGCTCCGGCTCGGCGGCGCTCAACCCTACTGTCGGGCCCAACGTGAACGTAACCAAGGCGTCGGGTAACCAGGCAGAAGGAACGATTGCCGTCAACCCGACGAACCCGAACCAACTGTTCGTCGCGTCGAATCCGGGCGCGACGTCCCGCCGTAGCACCGACGGCGGTGCAACATGGATCGCCGCGGGCGCGGGGATTCCGGCTTCGTGCTGCGACAACGTCGCGGCCTGGGACTCGTTCGGCAACCTGTTCCTGGTCAACATCAACGCCGCCCTGAACGCGGTCGTGCTCTTCCTGAGCACCGACGGGGGCGCCAACTTCACGACCCTGCAGACGATCGACACAGGGTCGATCGATCAGCCGTCGGTGAAGGCGGGCGCCGGAAGCGTCTGGGTGACGTGGAACGACGGCACGATCAAGGCACGCGGGGCGGCCGTGACAGGTCTCGGCGCGGGCAACGTCGGTGCCTTCACAGCTGAGCAGGCAGCTCCGGGCGCGGGCGGCGTCGGCGGACAGTTCGGCGACATCGCGATCGGTCCGAGCGGCCAGGTCACGGTCACCTACCAAAGCGACACCGACATCTACGTGAACACCGACGCCGACGGCCTCGGCGCAGGCGGGTTCGCCGCGCAGGTACACGTCTCGAGCACGAACGTCGCCAAGTTCGACTCGATCACGCCGCAGGATGCGCGGACGATCGACGCAGAGGCCAACCTCGCCTGGGACCGCAGCGGCGGCGCACACGACGGACGGCTCTACCTCTCCTACACCGACGAGTCGCCCGACGAGAGCAACAACACCGATGTCGACGTCCGCCACTCCGACGACAACGGCGCGACGTGGAGCTCGGCCCTGAAGGTCAACGATGACGCGACCACCAGAGCCCAGTTCCTCCCGATCATCTCGATCGACCAGACGACCGGGAACGTCGCCATGGCCTGGCACGACGCCCGCAACGATCCGGGTAACAACCTCACCCAATTCTGGGGCGCCGTCAGCGACACCGGTGGCGCCTCCTTCGGCGCCAACTTCCAGATCAGCGCCGGCGTGTCGAACGACGACACGGCGCTAAGCGGCGTCGATTACGGCGACTACACCTGGGGAGATTCCTTCGGCAACGTTTTCCACCCGGTCTGGTCGGACAACTCGAACAGCACCGGGGACAACCCGGATGGCGCTAACTCGCGGTTCGACATCTACACGGCGGCCGTGACGATCAACAACACGCCGCCGGTGTTGACCGTGCCAGGACCCGCAGACAGTCGACTTCCACGACTCACTGTCGTTCAACGTCTCTGCGACCGACGCCGACCCTGGCGACACGCTCTCGTTCAGCGCCGCCGGCTTGCCGGCCGGACTGTCGTTGACGGACCACGGCAACGGGACAGCGACAGTGTCGGGCACGGTCACGGACACTCCTGGCGTGTACGTGGCGACGATCTCGGTCGACGACGGTCACAACCCGCCCGTCTCCGACACCGTGATGATCACGGTCACGAGAGAGGAGACCACTACTCACTACACCGGGCCATTCGCGATCGCGCAGGGGTTCTCCGCCACGCTCAACGGACAATTGCTCGAGGACGGCGTCACTCCGATCGCGGGACGAACACTTACCCTGAGCGTCGACGGCAACAGCTGCGTAACAGGCCCGACCGACGCGAGCGGGAACGCCAGCTGCACGATCCTGGTCGTCACCGCACCACTCGGCCCGCAGACCGTCAAGGCCGAGTTCGCGGGCGACACGTTCTACCTGCCATCATCCGAGACCAACACGGCGACCGTGTTCGCCTTCCCGGCAGGCGGGACATTCGTGCTTGGCGACTCAACCGTCGCAGCGGCCGGACCAACGACGACCCTCACCTTCTGGGGATCCAACTGGTCGAGCCTGAACGCACTCAGTGGAAGCGGGCCGGTACCGTCGTTCAAGGGCTTCGCTAACACCACGACCAGTCCGCCGGCCTGCGGCGGAACCTGGACGACTAGGCCAGGCAACAGCTCATCCCCGCCGGCGAGCCTCCCGGCCTTCATGGGCGTCTTGGTAGCCAGCAAGACGACGAAATCCGGAAGCACGATCTCCGGCGACATCCTTCACATCGTCGTCGTTGCGCCCGACCCAGGCTACGCCCCCAACCCCGGCCACCCGGGGACAGGCAAGCTCGTCACAACGGTCTGTTAGGACACAAGAAACCTGGAGGGTGCGGCACGAGCCGCACCCTCCAGGTTCCAACTGGCTGGCGCCCTCGCGAACTCTCGCGCGTTACTCTCCCGCTGCGGCGTCACTCCGGCCTCCTTGCCTGACCCCAGGAATGGCGGTCTGGGTGACGCCGCTTCCTTGCCTCCCGAGGAAGCGTCCACTCACTGACACGCGACGCGACCTTACACGCCAACCCCTGAGCCTCCTGCTCTCTATTCGCCCTGAACTGGCGCCTGCCACCGTGCGTTGACAGCGCGGGCAACGACATGGGCCTCTTCTGCGGGCCAGTTTTGGGCCAGTCACCACTCGGCGGCAGCGGGTCGGCTTTCCAAGCTGAGGGTCGCGGGTTCGAGCCCCGTTCCCCGCTCACAGAAAAGCCCTTGACCAAGGGCTTGCCCGTTAGGCTGCTGTTACGGTCCGGCCCCGCCGGGGGGCTGTGACGGCGCAGGGCTCACCGAGGACGGGGTTCAGGCGGGCGATCGAGGGCCGCTGGGTCTTCTCGCCGCACGCGAAGCGGGGGACCCTGACACCTCGCGCGGTGACAAGACGGGGGAGACCTTTACGGTCGCGAGATCCGTCGGAGATGGATAGGTGCCGATTGAATTGCGGAAGTCCGCCAAGGCATGTTGCGCACGTTGACGGCAGGCTTGCGAGCAGAACGCCCTTGACTTCCTGGGACACAGAGCGTTGACTCGTTCCGAGCCGGGTTTTCAATCCGGTCAACTTCGCGGTGTAAGCCAGGGGTCGCACAGAAAGGGAGGATCCCGATGGCAATCGCAATCGAGGCCACATTCCACGGCCCAGGCTTGACGATCGAGAAGTACTTCGAGTCGCTCAAGCTCCTAAACGCAACCCCTGAAGGTCCCCATCCAGACCCGAGCTGCCTCTTCCACTGGGTGGAAGCAACTCCGAACGGATACCGCGTCACCGATGTCTGGAAGGACAGGGCCGCGTGCGAGAAGTTCATCGCCGAGAAGGTGGCACCGGTCTCCAAGCAGCTGGGGGTTCCCGATCCGCAAGTGAAGTTCATTGATGTTGGCAACTACTGCACCGCAGGAAGCTAGCTCGCTCCCGAATCGGCAGGCGCAGTGAAGCCCCGCCGCATCCGTGACCCTGGCCGGGTCGTTTAGGAGCGGCCGATAGACACGAGGGGGCGGCCGTAGCGCCGCCCCTACCACCTCACCAGCCGAGTAGCGTGAGGCCGCAGGGATGGAGAACGACCCGCCCGCCGAAGCCCGCCCGTCTGCGCCGAGTGCGGCTCTCGGACTCCTTCGACACGTTCCTCGAGCGCAGGTCTTGACTTCCCAGGGTGGCTGCTGCACGATGGCCGCGCAACCTCCCGTTGGACAGGGGCCCGGTTAAACACCGGGCCCCTTTTGTTTCGGGGCTCGGATGGGCTGGGTCCTTTGAAGATGCGCTGCCAGATTGCTTATTGAATCCGTCAGCGGCATGCACTACATTCGATCGTGCCCCAGCGGTCGTGTGATGCACGGCGGGGGCTAATGTCAATTTACGAGGAGGTTGCACTGTGCTTCGACATCGCTTGGGTGTGATCGGCGCCGTTTTGACCTTGGCAGGCGCACTGATCGCCGTCCTTGCTCTGGTCTTGCCCGCCACTGCGACCGGCGGCCGCCCCGGGGGGAAGAACGAGGTCTGGTACTACACCAACGACAAGGGCAACAAGATCAAGGTCGTCGGCGAGGACCAGGACTTCAACATCGTCGGCAAGAACCTCGACCACGCGGTCGAGGTCTTCTGCTGGGCCGACGGTGCGGCTGACGATCTCGATGGTCACGGCGGCTGGGACTCCGTCACCGACTGGAGCTACGGACCTACATCGAAGTCGCTCGTCGACGTCGACATGGACCCGGACTGCGCCGACATGCGTTCGGCAATCCAGGTCCAGTTCGACAACAAAACGCCCGGAGATGAGACAGACGACATCTTCGTCACCGGCCCGAGCATCGAGGTCAAGCCGGAGAGCTAGCTCGAGCATCGCTTAACTGGACGAGAGGCGGCGGGCCGTCAAGACCCGCCGCCTCCCTGGTCCTCGCCCTCCCTTTGGCTCTCGTGACGACGAGAACACCCACGGTGTGCGGTCTACGCCTCCCCGAACTCCCGCCCAGGCCCCCCGGGCAAAGGTCAAGCCGTTACTGCGTTAGGCTGGCGCTGCCGTCCGCCTACCGGAGGGCCGTTGACGGCAGCGATCACCGAGGGCGAGGTTCGGGCGGGCGATCCGAGGGCCGTTGGGACTTCCACGCCGCAGGTAGTGCTGGCGGTTGGTACTGCTACTACGGGCTCCAAGTCGGAGGGTGGCCAGTGCCTTCCCCGCTGCTAAATCGGCGGCGTGTCTTCCGGGGGTGATCGGCTCCAGCGCCTGGATCACGTGCCAGCCGAACGCGGTGGCGGATCGGCTCGGAGATCTCGCCCGTCTTCAGCGCGAACACCGCCTCACCGAACTCCGGCACGGTGTGGCCCTTCGCGACCAGGTACTAGCCCCGCTACACACAACGGGGCCGAATGGCGCGCCTTTGCGGGCGTCGACGACGAACTGCATGTTTTCTGTCCGGAGTGCGCCGAGCGCGAGTTCGGCGACTAGCCGTGGGCCCCGACGTCTGTCACCGCCGTGGAGCTGTCCAGAGAGCTGCGATGCCCGCGAGGACGACGACTCCACCGAGGAAGTCGCTCAGATGAATTCCGTGCGAGTTCGTGAGGGGCAGCGAGACCGTGTCGATGGCCCGAACCTGCACGACCATGATCGCGCAGCCGAGAACTACGAGGAGCGCGCCTAACGACCGTTGCATTGGACGAACGCTATGGGTAAGGCAGGCAGACAATCGGCCAGGCGCCAGCTTCTGACAGAGATCTTCTGATCTTCGGCCGTGGCCGAACGAGCTACTAGCCGGAAGGCGGCGCGCCAGCAAGCGTCGTGAGCGGAGCGCGTGGCCGGCACCGACGATAACCATCCGCCCGTCTGCGCCGAGTGCGGCCGCCAGCCGCGCGACGACGAGAACGCGGCCGACGAGTGGCGGGCCTACCTCGACGCCGACGAGGATCTGCTGGTGTTCTGCCCGGAGTGCGCCGAGCGGGAGTTCGGCGACTAGAGGCTTGATGTGAAATGAGGGCGGGACGGGGCCCGCCCTCATGCGTTGATTGTTGTTACTGAGGCGGCGGCTTGTCAGCAGGCCCCAGGGGTGATCTCCCCACCCTGGCCGTTGTGCAGACCGGGTGCAACCGGGCCGATCGAATCCGGAGTCAAGCGGTGCAGGTTGTTGTGGAACTGGTTGAACGCCTTCTGAATGCCCGGATTAGTGGGGTTGTCACAGAGATCCGGCCCAACCTGTACGCCGTTGATGAAGTGGCGATGGGCCGGAACGTTGCTCAGATTTGGGTCGGCGCGTCCGGCCGCGGCCAGCAGCCCGAACAGCGCCGGGATTCCGACCAGCACTGTGATGCCGAGCTCGCGCTCGAGTTCGCGCTGCCATTGCTGGTACTTCTCGAGCACCGGCCGCGGGCACGCGCCGAACGAGCCGTGGTTGAGGAAGACGACGTCCGGATCGAGCAGGAACTGGTCTTTCAGGCGCACAGGCGTACTGTCGCAGCGTCCAGGGTAGAATCGGGTTGCCATGTTCGCGACCGACGAGCCGCTCAGTACCGATGCCCAGCCTGCCCCGCATCAAGCGGACGCGCACGCGCGCGGCCGTCGAGCCCGTCGCACCGGCCGAGCCGCGGCTCGCTGAGCTCAGCGCCGACGGCCTCACCTGGGTCCACCTGACGTCGCCGGACGCAGTCGAGGCCAGTGAGCTCGCCGAGCGCTTCGGCTGGCACGCCCTCGACCTCGAGGACGTCCTCTCGAAGCGCCAGCGGCCGAAGATCGACGAGTACCCCGAGTACCTCTTCGTCGTCCTCCACTTCCCCGCCTACGACAAGGCGATCCAGCGGCTGAACGCCGCCGAGCTCGACGTCTTCCTCGGGCCCGACTTCCTGATCACGCTCCCGAACGTCGAGCTGCTGCCGGTCACTCGCCTGTTCCGCCGCTGCGAGGACGACGAGGATCTGCGCCAGACGCTCTTCTCGAAGGGCTCGGGCTACCTGCTCTACCACGTGCTCGACGACCTCTTCGACTACTGCTTCCCGATCCTCGACAAGATCGGCCACAAGCTCGACTCGATCGAGGACGACATGTTCGAGGGCGCCGCCGAGGACGTCGTCCGCGACATCTCGAACGTGAAGCAGGAGATCATCTCCTACCGCAAGATCATCAAGCCCGAGCGCTCGACGCTGCGCGTGCTCGAGGGGCGCACGCAGCGCTTCCTGCCGCAGGACCTCGAGGTCTACTTCGACGACATCGTCGACGCCGCCGAGCGGATCTGGGACCTGCTCGACAACTACAAGGAGGTCGTCGAGGCGCTCGAGCAGACGAACGAGTCGGTGATCTCGCACCGCCAGAACGACGTACTGCGCGTCCTGACCGATCTTCAGCGTGATCATCCTCCCGCTCACGTTCATCACGGGCATCTTCGGGATGAACGTGGACTTCCCGGGCTTCGGCACGCACGAGGCCTTCTGGGTGATCGTCGGCGTCATGATCGCGACCCTCGTCGGGATGGTCGGGTTCTTCCGCTACAAGCGCTGGCTCTGAGCGTCAGCGGGTGACGGCGACGCGCGCTCGTCGGCGAACCCGCTGCAGCTACCCGCTTCACGACGAGCTCCGTCCGGGTGCGCGCGGTGCACCGGGGTAGCCTGGCGGGAGTGACGACGCGCCTGCTCCTGCTGCCGCTTGCGGTCACGACGGTCGCGGTCGCCGCGACCGTCCCGCGCCCGAACGTCGACCGCTTCGACGAGCGCGCCGCCTGGGCGCGGCTCGTCGCCCAGGTCGAGCTCGGCCCCCGGCCGGCCGGGTCGCCCGCTTCACGCAAGCTCGCCGCCCGGCTGAAGGCGGCGTTGCCGCGCGGCTCGTATCAGCTCGTCCCCGGCGGGCTCCGCAACGTCGTCGGCTTCGTCCGCGGCCGCGACCCGAGCCGGTACGTCGTCGTCGCGGCCCACTACGACACGAAGGACATCCCCGGCTTCGTCGGCGCGAACGACGGCGCCGGAGGCACCGCCGTCCTCGTCCAGCTCGCGCGGACGCTCGAGCCGCGCACGATCGGGCCTTCCGTGGTCTTCCTCGCGCTCGACGGCGAGGAGGCGCCCGCCGGCGTCCCGGACGCGAAGTTCCTCCAGTACGGGCATCCGCGGCGCGAAGGTCGCGGCGCCGATCTACCGGAAGGCGAAGGCGATGATCCTGCTCGACTTCGTCGCGAACAAGAACCTGGTCATCCCCCGCGAGGGGTTCTCGGACAAGGCGCTGTGGGAGCGGCTACGCCGGGCGGCCGCCCGCGTCGGCGTCGGTTCCGTCTTCCCGGACCGAGACGAGCGGCCCGGTCGAGGACGACCACTACCCGTTCAGCAAGGAAGGCGTGCCCTCGATCGACCTGATCGACTTCGACTTCCCCTGCTGGCACAGGACGTGCGACGACCTCTCGGCCGTCTCGATGCGGAGCATCGACGCGGTCGGCGAGACGATGGTCGAGTTGCTGCGCTCGTTCTGAGGCATCACGGGCGGATGACGAACGTGAAGGCACGTGCGTCGCGGTCGCCGCTGATCGTCACGGTCAGCACCCCGGCAAGCCGCTTCCCGGCCGATCCGGGCGGCGCGATGCCCTGACACGTCGCCACGTGCGCCGCGTAGTGGGCCAGCGCCGGTACGGCGCGGCCCGACACCTTGATCACGCAGGTGACCTTTACTGCCCGAGCCGTCGTGAAGACGCGACTCGAAATCGTGAAGATGCGGCCGGCGTGGATGCCGCCGACGGTCTTGACCGTCACCGCTCCGAGTCCGACCGTCGCCGGCACCTTCGGCACCGGTTTCGGAGTCGGCGTCGGCGTCGGAGTCGGGGTCGGGGTCGGTGCAGGAGCGAAGCCCGCGAGCCTGTAGGTCCAGACACCGGAGTCGGGCGCGTTGTCGCGCGCGAGGACGACGCTCCCCCCGCGCTGCTCGCCGACCAGATAGAAGTCGAACGCCGTTGTGCCGCCGAGATCGGGCCGGTTCATCGCGACCTCGAAGGTCTGCAGGGCGTTCTGGTCGACGGTCACCGTTATCGGCGATGGAGGATCGACCCAGTCCGAGCCGTTCCAGCGCAGGTACTCGAAGGTGTAGTCGCTGCCACGTATGCGCAGCAGGTAGTCCGAGCCGGCATTGCCGGTAGCGGCGTTCCGGTCGGAGTTGAAGTAGACCAGGATGTACGAGTCCTCGTTCAGGTACGCCGCATTGGCCCACGAGATCACGATCGAGATCTTCCCGCCGGCGTCGTTGTCGACGACGACGCTCGTCAGGTCGGGCGCGTTGCCCGCGTCCCCGGCCGGGTCTGCGAACGTAAGGGGGGTCGCACCCGCAGCGCCGACGCCGAGCGCAAGAACAGCAGCAAGCAGTGACGCGAAGAAGGCGCTCCTCACGGCGCCACCTAATACGTTTCCCGGGGTCCCGTCAAGGTCTGCTAGAAGCACCCTCGTGACCAAGCCGCTGTGGGCGCCCTGGCGCCTCGAGTACATCCAGCAGGCGGACGAGCAGGAGGGCTGCGTCTTCTGCCGCGCGCTCGAGGGCGAGGACGAGGAGACGCTCGTCGTGCACCGCGGCGACCGCGCCTTCGTGCTCCTGAACAAGTTCCCGTACTCGTCCGGCCACGTGATGGTCGCGCCGAACCGGCACGTCGGCGAGTTCGGCGAACTGACGGACGAGGAGGCGCTGGAGATCCACCGGCTCGCCGAGCGGGCGATCGCCGCGCTGGCGGAGACGTACGCGCCGCAGGGCTACAACCTCGGCTGGAACCTCGGACGGATCGCCGGCGCAGGCGTGCTCGACCACGTCCACCTGCACGTCGTCCCGCGCTGGGCCGGGGACACGAACTTCATGCCGGTGCTCGCCGACGTGAAGGTGATGCCGGAGCACCTCGCGGCGACGCGCGAGAAGCTCGCGGCCGCCTGGCCTACTTGAGCGACTTGGAGAGCAGGCCGAACAGGCCGCGGACCACCTCGCGCTCGAGCCGGCGCCCGGTGGAGGACTTGAGGAAGTCGCCGACCGCGCCCGCGCCGCCGCCGGATGCCTTCGCCGCCTTCTTGTGCTCCTCGGTCGGCTTGCTCGGGCGGCTGCTGCGCCATCCGCGCGGCCAGCATCTCCCGCGCGCTCTGGGCGTCCACGCGCGTGCCGTACTTCGCGTAGAGCGGCGAGGCCTTCGCGGCCCCATCGACGTCGGACGGCTGCCGCCATCTTCGAGCGCGGCGCGCGGATCTTCGTGTGCACGACGGGTGTCGGCACGCCGTTCTCGTTCAGGATCGTCACCGCGGCCTCGCCGATCCCCAGCTGCGTGAGCAGCTCCGCCAGGTCGTAGAAGTCCGACTTGGGGAACGTCCGCACGGTCGCCTTCAGCGCCTTTGCGTCGTCCGGGGTGAACGCGCGTAGCGCGTACTGCGTCCGGTTGCCGAGCTGCGCGAGCACGTCCGCGGGAATGTCCTTCGGCTGCTGCGTGCAGAAGAACACGCCGACGCCCTTGGAGCGGATCAGCCGGACGGTCTGGACGATCGAGTCGAGGAACGCCTTCGTCGCTCCGTCGAACAGCAGGTGGGCCTCGTCGAAGAAGAAGACGAGCTTCGGCTTGTCGCGGTCGCCGATCTCCGGCAGCTCCTCGAAGAGCTCGGCGAGCAGCCACATCAGCGCGGTCGAGAAGAGGTTCGGCTTGTCCTGCACTGCCGGCAGCTCGAGGCACGAGATGATCCCGCGGCCGTCCCCGGTCGTCCGCAACAGGTCGGCGATCTGGAGCTGCGGCTCGCCGAAGAACTCGGTGCCGCCCCCGTCCTCCAGCTGGACGAGCTGGCGCAGGAGGACGCCGATCGTCGAGGAGGCGACGCCGCCGATGCCGGTCAGCTCCGCCTTGCCGTCCTCGGAGCCGAGGAAGGTGAGGAGCGCGCGCAGGTCGGCGAGGTCGAGGAGCGGCAGACCCTTCTGGTCGGCGTAGCGGAAGACGAGCGAGAGGCTCTGCTCCTGGGTCTCGTTCGCCTGCAGCACCTTGCCGAGCAGCAGCGGCCCGAAGTCGGAAACGGTCGCGCGCACGGGGATTCCGGGGCCGATGCCGCCGATCGCCAGGTACTCGACGGGGAACGCCTTCGGCTCGAAGGTCTCCCCCAGCTCCTGCCACCGGTCGCCCGCGACGCCGCCCGCACCGCCGGCCTCCGAGAGGCCGGAGAGATCGCCTTTCATGTCCGCTGCGACGACCGGGACGCCTGCGTCGGAGAGCTGCTCGGCGATTCCCTGCAGGCCCTTGGTCTTGCCCGTGCCCGTCGCGCCGGCGATCAGGCCGTGGCGGTTCATCATCCGGAGCGGGATCTGGACGAGCGCCTCCTGGATGACCTTCCCGTCGAGGACACCTCGGCCCAGCTCGAGCGCGTCGCCGTGGGTCGCGTACGCGGCGGCGATCGTCGAGCCGAAATCCTTGGTCGACGCCTTCGTCTTCGGCATACGTCGAGTCTATGCGAGCGCTTCGCGCGCTTCCTGGATGCGGGCTATGTGGCCGTTGACGTCGAGGCCGCCGCGCATCGTCGCGAGCGAGAAGTGCGTTGCGCCGAGCTGTTTGCGCTCCTCTACCTCGGCGCGCCAGTCGTCCGGCGTGCCGCTCGAGACGTCGATTCGCCACTCGATTCCGATCTGCTCGGGGTCGCGGCCGGCCGCCTCGACCCAGCCCCGGAAGAGCTCGAACGTCTTCGGCCAGTCGCCGTCGATCGGCCGCTGCGGGAAGAACCCGTCCGCCAGGCGAGCGGTGCGCTCGAGGGCCGCCTCGGCGGAGCCGCCGATCCAGATCGGGATCGGCCGCTGGACGGGGAGGGGGTTGATTCCGGCACGCGGGATGCGGTGCCAGCGGCCGTCGAAGTCGACGACCGGCTCGGTCCAGAGCCGACGCATCACCTCGATCTGCTCCTCCGAGCGCTTGCCGCGGTCGTGGAAGTTCTCGCCGAGCGCCTCGAACTCGACGAAGTTCCAGCCGAGCCCGACGCCGAGCCGGAAGTTCCCGCCGGTGAGGATGTCGATCTCGGCCGCCTGCTTCGCGGCGAGCGCGGTCTGCCGCTGCGGCAGCACGAGCACGCCGGCGACGAGCTCGAGGCCCGGGGACGATCGCAGCCAGGTAGCCGAACAGGACGAAGAGCTCGTGGAACTGGTGCTCGGACGTGTACGGCCCAGCCCAGTCGGCGCGGTCGGAGACGTCGGCGCCGAGCACGTGGTCGTAGGCGAGCAGGTGGTCGTAGCCGAGCTCCTGCACGGCCTGGGCGAATTCGCGGACGCCGCCCGGGTCGACGCCGATCTCGGTCTGCGGGAAGACGACGCCGAGCTTCACGGCGCTGCCCCGTCGACCTCCAGGGTCCCCACCCCACCTCGTCGCCCGTCTCGAGCTTCGTCCAGAAGGTGACCGACGGCCTTGGGGTCGCCTGCAGCGAGTCCGCCCGGAGCTCCGGGCTGGCGCCACTTCAATGGATTCACCGCACTACTCCTTTTGTCCAGCCCAGGCAGGCGTAAGTTGGGGTTCGAATCCCTGCCCCGGTCGCGTTCCCCTGTTGGGCGAGCCGCGCCGCTCTCCATGCCTGCGGCTATGGAGGCTACTTGGCCGGTGAGGTGGTGGGGTGACCCTATGGCCACCCCCCAGTTCCTCGTCATTCACTCTTGCTTGAACGCAGCGTCTGCTAGCTAGCCATGATCGACTCGGACGTCATCGATCGAGGCGTTGAAGTAGAACTGGTTATCCACCTCCGCCACGCGCAGGATGACCTTGGCCCCCAGCCCGGTAATGTCTTTGCTCACTTTCGTAGGAGAGAGGCTGAGCGGGCTAGTCGTCTTCGTCTTGAAGAGGGTCTTCAGGACATCGGAGCTCGCCATTGAGTCGATCGGAGCGCCGTCCCGAAGGATGTCGATTCGATACTGCTGGTTGCACCCGGCGGTGTAATCGAGCGTCGCTGGGGTGCAGAAGAGGCTCGCCCGGTTCTTGTAGTAAACGATGAGCGAGACTTTCGTCGTTTTGCTGCCCACGTCGATGGTCTGGTAGAGGATGTTTGTCCCCTGACCGCCCTGGTCGGTGACTGCCGCGTACTCCTTCTCCGCAGGCCCCTTCCACGAGAACTGGTTGATCGGCGTCAACGTCTTGTTCGAGACGAACCAGTTGCCGCCACCGACCTGGTAGACCGTCCAGCCGGTGAAATCGCCGGTCTCGAAGTTCCCGTTCTGGAAATTCGAGCCTGCCCCGGCGACTGACGCGAACACCAACAAAACGGCAACTGTGCCGACGACCGTCAAAGCTCTCCGGGAGAAACATCTGGCGCGACTAAACATGGTGCCCCCCTTTCCCGAGATTGGGACAAGTATCCGTCCCAGTCGCGAGATGGGTCAATAGGTGAAGACTGCCGGAGCCGCAAACGGCCCCGCCGGTGAGGTAACTGTCCGCCGAACCCGGTCGGGGCGGAGAAGCGAAATAGAGCCTCAGCGGGCCGCGTTGCGGTGGCACGCCCGGTTCGTCACCGAGGCGTCACCGTCGCTGCTCCGAGCGCAGGTCGCGCCGGCAGCGCTCGCCGAGCTTCGGGGAGGCAGCGAAGCGGCGAGACGCCTACTGTCCGAGCTAACCGTTCGCCGGGAGGAACGTCGAAGCGCGCACTCGAAGGCTTCGCCTCCGACCCGTCACCCGGCCCGAGCTGGAGAGTTCAGCCACGGAGTGGCTGATCGGCAGACGCTATGACGGTCTTCACGGTGCGGGAGCCGAGCCAAGCTTGGTACACACGTCGGCCTGGTGGCCAACGATCGAGATGATGTTGCCGTCCGCGTCGAGCACCAGTCGGCCGTTGGTGGCAATCAGGTTGCCGTTCGCGTCGACGATTGCGCCGTTGCTGCCTCGAACAATGGACTGGCCGCTTGCGAGATCGACCGTGCCCGGCCCTGAACTGTTCGGCGAATAGGTTGCGCCGTTGGTCAGATTCGTGAACTTGATGGTTACCACGCCGGTGAAGGAGAGCCGGATCGCGTTGCCGTCGTTGTCGTAGAAGGTGTGCATCATCTCGTTGAATGACTCCTCGACCCGAATCGGGTCGACACAAAGTCTGTTCGCCGTGAACGCGACCGAGCCGGTGATCATCTCGTGGTCAGCCGCAGCCGAGACTGGCGCGAAAACCACCGCAAGGGCGGCTATGCAGAGAAGTGCAAAGAACCCTGATGCACATGTGAAAGGCTTCAACGCTTCAACCTCCCTCTCTTTCCGTTGGACCCACGCACGCATTGCGTGACGGTCGACGTCAGGGGCAGCGTCGAACGAGGCGATGACGGGTCGATGACGTGGCGATGACGGGATCGAGCCTCCTCGGGCGATGCGCCGAGAGCGGAGTGTCAGCTTTCTCGTGCTCGCGCGGCTGCCGGCCGCACTCGGAGCAGACGGGCGGGTCTCCGGCGGGCGGGTCGTTCTCCATCCCTGCGGCTGGGAGGCTACTCGGCTGGTGAGGTGGTGGGGCGGCGCTACGGCTCCCACCGATCATTTCCTGCCCTAGCCGTTGAGCTTGATCCGCCCTAGATGCAAGCCAGCACGGGTCAGGAGGACGGCACGAGGTAACCCGCCACCATCGCGGTCATGCCGGCTGAACCCCCCGCTTCTGATGGTGTCACGGAGGACTCTCTGTCGAAGAGGACCTGGAAGTTCTGTCCGGCGTTCGCGGCACAGGGCCGCCGCCCGCCCATGGGAGCGAGGAGTAGCAGCCCACCTATGGCGGCTCGTTGCCGCATTTGCCTGCCTCCTCTCCCGGACGACGCCAATTGCTGGTGCGCGTTCTGCTCGTTCGAGATCAGCGCGGCGCTCGAGCAGCAGCATGTGTGCGTCCGAGAGAAGCCATGAGCGGATTCGCCCCTAAAAGCGCACCGGCTGTGTTGACACCCGCGGCAATCCGTGCGGATGATTGCGCTTTCCGAGCCAGGGAGGTGTGTGTGATGCGCCAGCGTCTGCCGTTGGTTCTGTCTGCGTCTGCGTTGTTGGTAGCGGTGTTCGGAGCAACGCCAGTCGGTCATGCAGCCGGTCGCGTGATCCATGCCGTGCCGCCGTTCGCAAAACGGGCGGGCTTTGCGAAGTTCGCCGGTACCGCGGACAACGCGAAGCGGCTTTCCGGTCACAAAGCATCGAGGTCGCCGAAAGCCGGAGACATCCCCGTGGTGGGCGCGAACGGGAAGCTCCCTGCGTCGATCGGTGCGGTCGGCCCGCAGGGACCGCCCGGCCCCGCGGGTTCGGGTTCGAGCCGCGGACCACAGGGGCCGACAGGACCACAGGGTCCTAAAGGTGCCACTGGGCCCACCGGCGCCTCAGGGCCACAGGGGCCGCCCGGGTCACAGGGACCACAGGGACCCGTCGGGCCAAGCCAGGCCTACGTCAACTACGGCGGCCCGGCGCAGACGTTCACCCCAGGACTGACGAAGACTATGGCGACCGTCACAGTGCCGCCCGGTTCGTACACCCTGCTTGGCAACGTGCGCTACAGCCAGGGGGCCATCGGCTGCAGTTTCGTCGCAGCAGGAACACTTCGCCAGAAGACGGGATTCGGTTCGGGGAACGCCGAGCTCACGATGCTGGTGATCGGCGACCTGACCACCGAGACGAACACAGTGATCTTCCTCCGATGCAACGCGGTCCTGGGCACGCCATACGCGAGCGGCGCGTTCATCGCCACGAAGGTGGGAGGCATCATCTTGTCCTCGTAGGAGTAGCCGCCTAGCACCCGCAGCTCGCTGGCGCAGCGCCGATGACTCGGACTGCAGAGCACACGCACATCGCGTAAGCAAGCCGCTTGGCCTCACCATCGGAAATTACGACCGCTCCAACCGCTCGAATCCGCTCCGGCCGGGTGGTCACTGGCGCGCAACTGGCGCGCACCCTGGAGGCGAAGCCCGCGCCGCCGAGTCCCCAGACCCCCCTGAGATAATCCGGCGGCGGCTTCGCACTTCAACCTTTGCCCACCGTCTAGCGGCGTAACCTGCATTGAGCCTCCGGCCCCACTGGAAGGGCCGTGACAGCGCAAGGGCATCCGAGAGCCAGGTTCCAGCCGGCGATCGAAGGCCGCTGAGTGTTCCACGCCGAACTCGCCGCCCGCGAGGATGGCAACCAACCGAGGCCGAAGCGTCGCCTCTGGGGTTCCGGCAAGGGTCATTTCCGCAGCAACGGCAAGTACGCCGCCGCCACAGTTACAGGAACGATCTGGCTGACCGAGGACACCTGCACGAACACGTTGGTGCGCGTCCGCTCCGGCGTCGTCGACGTCTACGACGCCGTGCTCCGCAAGCACGTAACGGTGCAAACGGGCCAGAGCTATAGGGCCCGCGCGCGCTAGGCCACGAGGCCCGACGTTCCCTCGCCTTGTTCGAGTTGCCCCGAGAGCTTCCAGAACGTGCGCACGACGCTCTCGCTCGTTCCGTAAGTAAGACGGATCACGCTCACGCAACCAATCCTCAGCTGGGTCCGTCAGACAAATGAGAACGGCATTGCCGCCGGTGGACCGGAAAGGACCAGCGACCCGGTGAAAAGGGAGGCGGCGCCACCGCTCCGATAGCCGGCGCGGAGGGAGAGGCTGGCTGCCGACTGGGCGCCGCCCCCCGCAACCTATGTCACGCCCAGGGGCAGGCGCCCCCGCGTTGTGCACGGTCGGAACGCCCAAACGGACCACCTCTTTGCAGGGCAGACCCCCGCGAAGCAATCCGGACAGCGCCCCCCTGCCAGGTTCTATGCGCGAGGGGTTTCTGTTCGTACTTGCCGCCTGCCTCTGCCCTTCTGCTGTCCTGTGCGGGCCTTGTGAGGCGCGTGTGTCCCTGGCGGTCACTGCCTCCTGATTGGTGGACACAAGGGTCTCTGACGGGGTCGTGACCGGTGTGTATCCCTGGTCGACGCCGGCGGGGTCTTTGCACCCTAGAAACGGCTTGGTTGCAGTAGAAACCTTCATTGAGGTATTCGCCTGTACGAGTTCTGCGGAGCGAACTGGTTGCCGGGGGGCAAACACCTGGACGGCGACAACGGGTATGCGGCTGTCTCGCTGTTGGAGAAGCTACTGGTGACGCCGGCCACAGGGGTTTCCGAATCGATTCGGCCGCTCCGAACGCGATCCCCCCGGAGCCGGCTCGAGGCCGACTCTGCGGATCGAGGGGGGGCGACGTTCCCGTCGCCCCTCCTGTCTTCCTGCGAACTACGGCGGTTGGGTCGGCGTACGAGCCGCCGAAGATGTCGGAGTTGCCGAACGTCGCCGGCACAGCTCTGTTGCGGCGCCGGTGCCGGTGGGACGTCCGTAGTTCCGTTTGCGACCGCGATTTGCGCGGCTTGCCGCCAGGCGTCGATCGCGGGACAGTCGGCGCCGTTACGGGTGTCGTTCCAGACTCCTGCCCCGTAGTCGTTTGTCGCTACGGCATAGACGTAATCGCCCAGGAACTCGAGCCAGAGGTTGTTTTGGCTCGACGCGCGTGGGTCGCCGGGCGCGCCGCGGTGGATCTCCGAGAACGCACCAACCGTGCCGCTGGCGGAGACGTCCGCATGTTTGACCACGCCGATCAGGGTTCGCGGTGTGGCGGTGGTTGGTTGGAAGAGGGTCGTGAACGCGTTGTAGACAAGCCAGGCGTCCCGTCCGTCCGGTGAGATTGCGATCGCGGAGTAGTAGCCGCGATCTCCTGGCGTCTCCTGCGCAACCGGCGGGGACCACGTACCGCCCCCGTTCGCCGACTGACTCGTAAAGACATGCTCGTGGTTCAAGCCGTCCCGCCCGTCGACCCAGGTGCGGAGGATCACGTTGGTCGCGTCGGCTCCGGTGGGCGCGCCGTTGGCGATGTCGATGCTCGGTGCGGACGAGAGGTCGTCGCGAGCACCGGCGACGCCGTCCATCACGCAGCGGAACCCGCTCCCGTCGAAGGAGATCGCGAAGCAGGTGTCGACGGCGAGGCCGATGTTCTGTGGCTTCGTCCAGTTCTTCCCGCCGTTGAACGACTTGATCAGGATGTGCGACCCCTGACCAGGCTGGCCAACCGCGAACTGATTCGCGACGACGTAGACCACCCCGTGGCTGTCGGTCCGCACGGAGCAGCCAGAGCGGCCAAACCCTTGCTTTGTGTTGAACGGGTTGTTGCTCGCCGGCGTCACCTGCTTCTGCGTCCACGTGTCGCCGCCGTCGGTCGAAGTCGCAACCACGAGCGGCTGCGGCAAGGCATTTCCTTGGCTGTTACTTCGAAACGACGCGAAGCAGACGTAAACGTTGCCGAAGAACGGACTGCTCGCCGCATTGTCAGCCCAGATCTGCGACTTGTCGCTGAAGGTCGTCGACGACTGCTTGCTGACGATCACCGGCGGCATCCACGCGGCGTTGCTACCCGCCGCCGCGGCCGCAATGTTGTCGGTGCGGGAGACCGCGATCGCCTCGACGCCCTTGAAGACCGCCTCGTCGCGAGTCGCCCCGAAGTTCGCCGTCAGGTTCGAGTAATACAACCGAGAGCCGTTTGCCCAGGCGAAGTGGCCGCTCCCATCCGGCACCGGCCCGAACGCAACACCCGGATCACCGTCGGAGACAAGCCCGCTCTCGTAGTAGCCGGGCAGCGTCCCTATCGGCCCAACGTGCGGTGTGCAACCAGGGTCGGTGTCGCCCGCCACGCCGAGACAGTCGCGCGCCGTCCAGCCCGTGTAGGTCGGCTGAACCCACGTCGTGCCGCTATCGAACGAGAAGTACACGCCGGAAGTGCCGACACCAGGCGTGAACGGACACGTGTTGTCCGTCCCGGCGTTACACGCCTCCATGTCGCGCTCGTCGTTCGCACCCGCGACGAGGACATTCGAATGGTTCGCGTCAACCGCGAGCGCAGGCTCGTTCTGCTTGTTCTGCGAAAACGGCAGCGTCGGGCTCGGACTCCCAACACTGACAAGCGTGTCCGGGTTGAACGCCATCGCCGCCGAAACGCCAAACACGACCGCGCAACCAAGCGTCACCACACCCAAGAATCGCTTCACGGCAAACCCCTTTCCGCAACGACTCTCTCTCCCAGGCCGTCCGGACCATAACGGATCCGAGACTTTAGCCGCGCAGATGCTGGTGGTGGCGTCGCCGAGATGTCTGGCATCCCCAAACGGCGCGAGCTAATGATGGTCTCGCCCTCGCCGTTGCCCCTCACCGGCTCGAGTTCTGGTGAACCGAAAGCGATGGGTGCCCGTCACCCGCAGCATGAATTGGCTATCAGGCGTGCTTCCGTCGTGAGTGGCCGGCTGACAATGGGGCTGCGGTTGCAGGAGCCGCCGTTGTGGGTGTTGCACGCGCGGCTATGGCGGACCGTGATCCCCGCCGGAGCGGCGGTCTTCCGCGGCCGTTCAGCTCTCCCGGCCTGCTCGGTAGTCTCTGAGGGCATCGAAGCAACTCCTTCGGTGTCGTGGCCCGCGACGTGGAAGCGCCGGCGGGCCTTTCTATTGGGACTGGCCCAATTCCTGGCCCGCGCACTACTCCAAGACCGGACGAACACAAGCGGCTCACAGAAAAGCCCTGGTTCTTCAGGGCTTTTCTGTGAGCGGGGAACGGGGCTCGAACCCGCGACCCTCAGCTTGGGAAGCTGATGCTCTACCAACTGAGCTATCCCCGCGAGGCCTTTATCCTAGCCAAGTCCGAGGTACCCCCGAAATCGCCGCACTTGACGAAGCTGGCCGAGGAGAATGCCCGCGAGTTCCAGGAGACCCACGACGAGAGCGGCCACCCGCTGACCACGCGCAACGGCCAGGGCCGTGAGAGCGAGGGGCGTCGGTGAGTACCGCAGGGACGAGCACGCTGACCGCCGAGCAGCGCAGCGCCCTGGTCGAGAAGATCAGGGCAGGCTTCGCTGAGCAGCGCTCGCGCGGCCAGGCCCCCGTCTCCGCGACCCCGGACGAGACCCTTGCGGAGCTGGAACGGGACGCGCACGCGGAGCGCACCGTCAAGTGGGACGTCAGAACGACGCCCGAGGAGAAGCTGCGCTGGGCGGAGGCCGCTTCGACCCTCGGCCTCTGGCTCGACTCGAGGAAGAGCGGGGGACGGCTTAATCCCAAGGTCGAAGGTTCGAATCCTTCACGGCCCATCCCCGAAGCCCCTGCACAGGGGCTTTTCTCTTGCAGGGATACACGGCGGTCGCGTCCGGCCTTCGAAAGCCACGCCGAGCGCCTTGAGATTTCCGGCGGAAGGATTGTCGCTGCCGCTCTTGCATCCGTCCGCCGACTCTCATAGATTTGAGACGCTAGGCGTCCGCAGGGCGCTCATGAGAACGGGGAGGTCTGAAAGCAAATGCGCAAGGTGCTGAGGCATCCGCTTCGCGCGATGACCGCTGCGCTGACGCTTGTTGGTGCAGCCGTCGTCTTCGTCGTGCTGTTCGTCCCGCTCGCCTCAGCCGAGAGCCCGAGCGGCAAGAACGAGGTCCGTGGATACGAAAACAGCAAGGGCAGCAAGACCAAGAAGGTCGGCCGGGACCAGCTGTTCATTATTGTCGGGAAGAATCTCGACCACGCTACGACCGTCGAGTGCTGGCACGTGACAGCCCAGCACTGGGACACTGTCACTGGCTGGGATTACGGCCCGACCTCGAAGACGCTGGTGGACGTCGACGCTGGCAACAACTGCGCGACCGGCGATGGGCGGTCCCAGATCAGGGTCTTCTTCGACAACCACTCGCCGTCTCCGGCGTACGGCCCTACGATCGTCTTCACGTAAGCGAGATCAGGAACGAGCTGGGGCGGCGGGCCTCGTGCCCACCGCCCCTCGCTTACCCGGAGCGTGGCGGCGACCCGTCTGCCCACCACCCGCTACTTCAGTCAAGGCTGCGCAGCGGCTGCCTGGTGGGCGCGTGGCAGCCGGTGGCTGCCAGTGGGCGCAGCTGGTATCGAACACGCCTGCAAATCGTGCTTTCGGCGGCCGCCGGGGACAGCACCGGGACAGCACGCGCTCGCACGTTTCACACGTTCCGCACGGCGAGTGCGAGTGCAATCGAGCGGTCGACTTGGTTAGGCTCGGTTCGTGAGCACCGGTTCACCTGGCGGCTTGCGGAAACAGGTCTGGGTCGGCTCGATCGTCGTCCGCTGTAGGCGGTTCGACGAAATGCTCGCGTTCTGGCAGGCGGCGCTCGGTTACGTCCCGAAAGCGCCTCCGCAGGACGGATGGGTCATCCTCACCGACCCGACCGGGCGCGGCCCCAACATTTCACTCGACCGCGTCGAGCAGCCACCACCGCTTGGGGAGGTCAGCCGTATGCATCTCGACCTCTACACCGACGACGGCGCTGCGGAGGTTGAGCGCCTGCTGGCTCTGGGCGCAACGCGCTACGAGCGGGAAGCCAGGCCGGAAGACGACTTTGTGGTCCTCGTCGACCCGGACGGCAACCGCTTCTGCGTCGTCGATTAGTCAGCGCGTAGACGTAGTGCTCGGCGGCGATCCTAGCCCCGGGTCGGGCGAACCCCTCCGAGAGCGTCCTCGTGGCTGTGGAGAGCCGTGGCTGCCCGTGTCTGCCGCTTCCGTGGCGATGTGCGAATCGGAGCGGAACGGATCTCGGCTTTTGGCTCCAGGAGCCAAGTTTGCCCCCTGAGACCCCTCCAGACACCGCCTGCCCGGACTTGGGAAGCTGATGCTCTACCAACTGAGCTATCCCCGCGAGTTGACCAAGGATAGCGCGGCTCAGCCGATGCCGATCTGCACGAGGCGGCGCGTCGAGACGCCCGCCAGCAGGGTGTCGCCCGGCTTCCGGGCGCGCAGGAAGAAGACGACCGACGCATGCTTGGTCGGCATCAGCACCGTCGGGAGGAAGGTGAGCCTCGCCCAGCCGTCCGTGCCGGACAGGGTCTCGGGGGCCTGGCGGATCCAGCCGTAGGGCAGCCCGATCGCGTAGACCAGCGCGCCGCGCACGACAAACCCTCGGGTATCCGTCACCCGGAACCGCCCCGTGAATGCCTGGCGCCCCTGCACCCGCGCGGGGCTGAACTGCACGCGCGAGATGACGAGGCGCTGCGGCGGCAGGATCGCCGTCACCGGCAGCGAGGTCTCCCCGGTCGGGAGCTTGATCGCCCCTGCCGGACCTGTCGGCACCGCCGCGGTGACGATCGCGGTCGGCACCGAGGTCGACTTCGTCGTCCCGAACTGGTTCGTGCCCGCAACGACGACGCGGATCCGGTGGCCGACGTCGTTCGCGGTCAGCTTCACCGACGGGCCCGTGGCGAAGCCGTCGCACTTGTTCCCGTTCGCGTCGCAGCGCCGCCAGGTGTAGCTGAAGGTAGTCACATTCCCCCAGGTGCCGACCGCCGCGGTCAGTACCTGGCCCTCGCGCGCGAGCCCGCTGATCACGGGCGGCGAGGACACCGCCGGCAGCGGGCCTTTCGACGGGACGACGCCGGTCGCGGCCGAGGTCGCGCTGTTCGAGCCGAACGGGTTGCGTGCCCGTACCTCGACGCGGATCGAGTGCCCGACGTCCTCGGTTCCGAGTTGGCGGGTCTGGCCGGTCGACGTGCCCCTGCAGCCGCCGCCGCCCGTATCGCAGCGCCGCCACTGGTACGTGAACGTGATCGGCCCCGCGCCACTCCACGTGCCGGACGTCGCGGTCACGGTCTCCCCCTGCTTGACCGTGCCGACGATCGTCGGCGCCGACGTGTTGACCGGCGCGCCGTCACTGACGACCCCGCTGGGACCGGAGACGGCGTTTGCCGACCCGTCCGAGTTGGAGGCGGTCACGGAGACGCGCAGCGTGTGCCCGGCGTCACTCCTCCTTGGCTTGTACGTCTGTGCGGTCGCGCCGCCGATGTTCGAGCACTTGTCGCCGCCAGAGTTGCAGCGCTGCCAGCGGTAGCCGAAGTTCATCGGCGAAGAGCCTGACCACGACCCGCTGGACGCCGTCAGCGTGCCGCCAACCGACGCGCTGCCGGAGATGGTGGGCGGCGCCGTGTTTGCAGGAGCGGTCCAGTGGGCGCCCTGCGCGGCTCCTCCGAGGAGAAGTAGCCCCACTCCGACGACGAGCGCCACGCGCCTGGGCATGTCGGGAGTATTCCCACACTCGAGCAGATCCGGCGGCCGCCAAACAAAATGCTTACCGCATTCTTCAATCGGGATAATCCAGAAGACGCCAAAGAACTAGGAGGAGAGATGGGCAACAACCTCGAGGACATCGCCCGCGCACTGGTCGCGCCGGGCAAGGGCATCCTCGCTGCCGACGAGAGCAGCGGCACGATCAAGAAGCGCTTCGACTCGATCGACGTCGAGTCGACCGAGGACAACCGCCGCGCCTACCGCGACCTGCTGTTCACGACCGAGGGCGCGGCCGACCACATCAGCGGCGTGATCCTGTACGACGAGACGATCCGCCAGAGCTCGCTGGACGGCACTCCGTTCCCGAAGCTGCTCGAGAGCCAGGGAGTCATCCCCGGGATCAAGGTCGACCTGGGTGCCAAGGACCTCGCCAACGCGTCCGGCGAGAAGATCACAGAGGGCCTCGACGGCCTGCGCGAGCGCCTGAACGAGTACCGCGAGCTCGGCGCCAGGTTCACGAAGTGGCGCGCGGTGATCACTATTGGGGAAGGGATCCCGAGCGAGTACTGCCTCTGGACCAACGCGCATGCGCTCGCCCGCTACGGCGCCCTGTCCCAGGAGGCCGGGCTCGTCCCGATCATCGAGCCCGAGGTGCTGATGGACGGTGACCACACGATCGAGCGGTCGTTCGACGTCACCTCGCGGACGCTGCACGCGGTCTTCACCGAGCTGCGCGACCAGAAGGTCTGGTTCGAGGGGATGCTGCTCAAGCCGAACATGGTGCTCTCCGGCTACGGCGCGTCCGATCGCGCCGGGATCCAGGAGGTCGCCGAGCAGACGGTCAAGTGCTTCAAGCGGCATGTGCCGGCGGCGGTGCCCGGGATCGTCTTCCTCTCGGGCGGGCAGACCGACGAGGACGCGACGGCGCACCTGAACGCAATGAACGCGATGGGGCCGCACCCGTGGGAGCTGAGCTTCTCCTACGGGCGGGCGCTGCAAGCGCCGGCCTTGAAAGCATGGCGTGGCGCAGCGGACAACGTTCAGGCCGGCCAGGCTGCGTACCTACACCGCGCGAAGATGAACGGCCTCGCCAGGTCGGGCTCGTACTCGCCCGACATGGAGCAGAAGGTCGCGGCGTAAAGGGCTGGGACAGGCCTCCGGCCTGTCCCGATGCCCCGCGGCACCTCATCGTCGCGCCTACTCCCTGTAGCGCTCGCCCGCGATCTCCTCGAGCTTGCCCCAGCGGTGCGTCGCGTCGATCCGCCGCGTCGTGCCCGAGCGTGAGCGCATGACGATCGAAGCGGTGTCCGCCCCGATGCCCGTGTAGCGAACGCCGTGAAGGAGCGCGCCGTCCGTCACCCCGGTCGCGGCGACGAAGACGTCGTCGCCGGCGACGAGGTCGTCGGTCGTCAGCACGCGGTCCAGGTCGTAGCCGTCGTCGACGAGTTGCTGCCGCTCCTCGTCGGTCCGCGGCCAGAGCTTCCCCTGGATCGCGCCGCCGAGGCACTTGATCGCCGCGGCGGAGATCACGCCCTCCGGGGTCCCGCCGACGCCCATCAGCAGGTCGACCCCGGTTCCCGGGCGGGCCGCTGCGATCGACGGGGCGACGTCGCCGTCGGTGATCAGCCGCACCTTCGCGCCCGCCTCGCGGAGCTCCTTGATCAGCCCGTCGTGGCGGTCGCGGTCGAGGACGACCACGCTGACGTCCTCCGCGTGCATGCCCTTCGCCTTCGCGACGCGCCGGACGTTCTCCGCCGGCGGCGCGGTGATGTCGATCACGTCCGCCGCCTCCGGCCCGACCGCGATCTTGTCCATGTAGACCGCCGCGCCGGGGAAGAACATCGTCCCACGCTCGGCGACGGCGATCACGGCGATCGCGTTCGGCATCCCGAGCGCCGTCAGACGCGTGCCCTCGAGCGGGTCGACCGCGACGTCCACCGCCGGCCCGTGCCCGCTGCCGATCTCCTCGCCGTTGTAGAGCATCGGCGCCTCGTCCTTCTCCCCCTCGCCGATCACGACGACGCCGTCCATCTCGACGGTGTCGAGCATCAGCCGCATCGCGTCCACCGCAGCCTGGTCGGCGGCAATCTTGTCGCCGCGCCCGACCCAGCGGCCGGCCGCCATCGCCGCTGCCTCGGTCACGCGCACGAGCTCCAGCGCGAGGTTTCTGTCCGGAGGCTGCCCGCTCACGAGCGGAATCGTACGAAGGAACAGCGCTCCGCGGGCGCATTGAATCTGGTGCGGCCCAGCCGCAGTAGGCGCCTGACCCACCGGTTCCGTCACATCCGCTCGGGCGCCTCGACCCCGACGAGGTCGAGACAGCGCGCGATCACCGCCTGTGTCGCGCGGCAGAGGCCGAGACGGAACCCCTGCTGGTCGCTTTCGAGCACCCGGTGGTGGTGGTAGAAGCGGTGGAACTCGTCGGCGACGCGGATCGCGTAGGTCGGGATCGCGTGCGGGCCGCGGCGCTCCGTGGCCTCCGCGGCGATCTCCGGGAACTCCGCGAGCCGCTTGACGAGGTCGCGCTCCTCGACCGCCAACGCGCCCGACCGGCTCGGCCGAGACCTCCGCGCCGCCGGCGTTCCTCAAGATTCCCGCGATCCGGGCGTGGGCGTACTGGACGTAGTAGACCGGGTTCTTCTCCGAGCGCTCGGCGGCCAGGTCGACGTCGATGTCGATCGTCTGGTCGGGGCTCCGGTTCGAGAGGTACCAGCGCGCGGCGTCGACGCCGATCTCGTCGATGAACTCGTCGAGGAAGACGACGTCGCCGCGACGCTTCGACATCTTCTTCTGCTCGCCCCCGGAGGTCAGGTGGACGAGCTGGTACAGGAGCACCTCGACGCGCCCGGGGTCGTAGCCGAGCATCCGCGCGATCGCCGCGTACCAGTTGCGCGTGCCGTGGTGGTCGGCACCGAGCACGTAGATCGCCCGGTCGAATCCGCGCTCGAGCTTGTCGACGAGGTAGACGATGTCGGCTGCGCGGTAGGTCGGCTCCCCGGTCTCGGAGCGAAGGATCACGCGGTCCTCCTCGTCTCCGTAGGCGGAGGACCGGGCCCACACGGCGCCGTCCTTCTCGTAGCTGTCCACCCGCGGCATCAGCTCCGGGAGCCGCTTCGCGAGCTCGCTCTGGAGCGCCCACGAGTCGAAATGGATGCGGAACCGCTCGAGCGTCGCCTCGATCCGCGCCAGCATCGGCGGGATCGGGTCGCCCTCGAGGGCGGCGAGCTCGCGGATGTAGTCGCCCTGGTAGCCGTTCTCCGGCGGCTCCTCCCCGCGCCGCACCGCCTCCACCGACGCGCGAAAGAGCTCCATCTGCGCGCCGGCGTCGTTGTAGTAGTACTCGCGCTCGACCTCGTTCCCGCCCAGCTCGAGCAGGCGCGCGATCGCGTCGCCGATCCCGCCGTTCCTCGCCGAGGCGACGGTGAGCGGGCCGGTCGGGTTGGCGGAGACCATCTCGACCAGGACGCGCTCCTTCGTCGCGGCGAAGCCGGCGCCGTAGTCGGCACCCGCGGCGAGGATCTCGCCGAGCGCACCGGCGAACCAGCTGTCGGCGAGGAAGAGGTTGACGAAGCCGGGTCCCGCGACCTCGGCGCGGTCGACGTCGGGCGATCGCCGCGGCGGCGGCGGCCAGCTCCTCGGCGAGCTCGCGCGGCGCGCGCTTGCGTGAGGGGGCAAGCCGAAGCGCGACGTTCGTCGCATAGTCGCCGTGGGCAGGATCGCTCGGCCGTTCGAGCTGGACCTCCGCGCCGGCCGCCTCGGCGAGACGCGCCGCGAGCGCCCTAGCCGGCAAACGCTTCCCCGGCACCGGCGGCTTCGCCGCCGTCGCTTCCAGCGGACGCGCGAACAGCTCTTCGAGTGCGGTCAACTCCTGCTGCGTCCCGACCGCGATCAACACGTCGCCCGGGTTCAGCTCCGCGTCGGGATCCGGGCGTGGTGTCGAACGTGCCGTCGGCCTTGCGGAGCGCGACGATCAGCGCGCCGGTCTCGTGCCGGACCCGGGTCTCGCGGATCGTCCGGCCGGCCTGCGGGCACGCGGTCGTGATCTCGATCTCCTCGAAACGGAGGTCAGGGCCGCCGTGCCGCGAGACGATGTCGAGGAACGCGGAGACCTGCGGCTTCAGCATCAGCTTCGCGATCTCCTGGCCCGCGCTCGCGTACGGCTGCACGACCCGGTCCGCCCCGGCGCGGCGCATCTTCTGCGCGGCGTCCTCGGTCGATGCCCGGGCGACGATCGTCATGTCGGGACACTCGGACCGCGCGGAGACGACGATGTACAGGTTGTCCACGTCCGAGTCGGAGGCGGCGACGAGCCCGCGCGCCCGCTCCAGCCCTGCGGCCTCGAGGTCCTCGTCCTTCGTGCCGCTGCCCTCGATGAAGGGCACGTTCTGCTCGCGGGCGATCTCGAGAACGTCGGGATTGAAGTCGAGGACGACGAACGGGACGCCCGCTGCGCGTAGCTCGACGACGACCTCGCGGCCCACGCGGCCGAAGCCGCAGACGATGTAGTGGTCGCTCATCCGCTCGATCATGCGGCGCCTCCTCCGCTCCGCCATGGTGCCCGTGAGCACACCGTGGGCGATCAGCTCCACGATCGCGCTCGCGAGGTAGCCGTAGATTGCCATTCCCGCGAGGACGAGCAGAATCGTCGCGATGATCCCGCCGTTTCCCTGCGGCTTCGTGTCGATGCCGGTCAGAGAGAGCGTGATCGTCGAGCGGTAGAACGCCTGGAGGCCGCTCTCGTCCAGGAAGGCGGCGAACGCCGCCGTGCCGGCGAGCAGCGCGATCGAGAAGGCCGCGATCGCGCGGATGAAGTGCCGCAGGGTGTACGGCGTGTTCACGCGAGTAGTATCCGTTGCCGTGGAGTCCGAGGGCCAGGAGCGCCAGCTCAACATCCACGTCGAGCCGCAGTTCCTCGGCGGCGTCTACGCCAACTTCGCGAACGTCAGCTTCTCGGACTACGAGTTCACGATCACCTTCGCGCGGATCGACCACGAGGTCGAGGACGGCGACATCCCGGGCGTCGTCGTCTCCCGCGTGAACATGTCCACGCGGTTCATGAAGGAGCTGCTCGACGCGATGCAGGACTCCTGGTCGAAGTGGTCGGCGCGCGAGGGGATCAGGAATTTGCCGGAGGCTCCGGCAACCCCTCCCGACGAGCCCACGCCCGAGCCATAGCGATCCGCTGCACGAAGGTCGGGTGGTCGTAGAAGACCAGGTACGCCGCAGTCGGCGGGCTCGGGTCGCTCAGGCCCGTCGTCGCGAACCGCTGGAAGAGCGTCTGCACCGCCGCCGGATCGCGCGTCGTCTGCAGCGCCATCCAGTCGGCCTCCGCCTCCATGTGCCGGGTGATCGCCGCCTCGAGCGGCGTCTTCAGCAGCGCGAAAACGACGAACACGAGCAGGACGAGCGGGACCGCCTCGGGCCGCTGCATGCCGCCGCGCCGCCGCGCGACCACCGCGATCAGGTAGGCGAGCGGGATCGTGAAGAGCGCGTACCAGGCGATCCCCTTCGGCAGGTGGTGCCTGGCCTGATGGCCGTACTCGTGCGCGACCACGGCCTCGAGCTGCGGTTCGGTGAAGCGCCCGTCGAGCATCGAGCTGAGGATGAACACCTTTCGTGAGGGCCCGAGCCCGGTGGCGAAGGCGTTCGGGTCGTTGGTGTCCACCTCCACCTCGCGGATCGGGATCTTCTTCACGCCCTCCTGCCCGGCGATCCGCGCCGCCGCGGCTTTCAGCTGGGGGTCGCGAAGCGGGTGTGTGTCCGGGATCAGATACGGGCTCGTGTACAGGAGCAGGATCTGGAGGCCGACGAAGACCGCAGCCGCCGGGATCCACCAGAAGCGTGGCAGCCACTGGGCGAGACCCATCGCGATCAGCACGGCAGCGCTCAGCAGCAGGAAGATGAAGGCCAGGGCGAGCCAGCCTCCGAAGATCACGGCGCCGTAACTCTCGTCGGACTGGTCGTAGCGCCGCTCCCACCAGAGCGCGAGCACCTCGAACGGAACCGTGACCAGCCAGGCCAGGCCGAATCCGAGCATCGCGAGCATCATCCCGGTGCCGATCGGACCGGCTGCGGACTCGCGCGTGAAGCGCGCTCCGCGCCACGCGTAGAGCGCGAAGACGACGACCGTCGCGACGGTCTGGCCGAGCACGAGCCAGTAGAAGAACGACTCGTAGTGCTCGGCCCGGTGGATCAGGCTCGCGGCGAAGAACTTCCCCTCCGGCAGGCCCGACAGGTGCAGGCCGTCGGGCACGCGAGTCGTCGTCCAGAGGAAGTAGGCGGCGGCGGCCCACACCCCGGCGAGCACAGCTAAGGTTGCGAGCCGCACTCGCCCCGACCCCATGCGCGTCGCCGTCATCTCCGACATCCACGCTAACTTGCACGCGCTCGAGGCGGTACGGGAAGCAATCGACCAGGAAGCTCCCGACGAGATCTGGTGCCTCGGCGACCTCGTCGGCTACGGCCCGCAGCCGGACGCGTGCTGCGAGTGGTCGGCCGGGCACACGGCCGTCTGCCTCGCCGGGAACCACGACCTCGGCGTGCTCGGCACGCTCGACATCTCCGACTTCTCGGACGACGCAGCCGCCGCGGCGATCTGGACGCGCGGCGTGCTGGGTGAGCCCGCCCGGACATATCTCGCGAAGCTGCCGTCGAGCGTCGAGCGCGAGAACGTCGGCCTCTTCCACGCGAGCCCGCGTGACCCGGTATGGGAGTACGTGCTAAGCTGGAGGGCGGCGGAGGCCGCGATCCACGATTCGGGCTTCGCCGTCACGCTCGTCGGTCACAGCCATGTGCCGCTCGCGATCCCGGACGACCCCGGCCGGCCCGGGGGGCACGCCCGGTGCGGCAAGGAGATCGAGCTCGACGGCGCGCGATGGCTGCTCAATCCC
>CAWJZI010000023.1:0-160453 GCA_963847305.1 uncultured Actinomycetes bacterium
AGTGTTATGTGTGCTGCTGGTTCAGTTACGTGCCTTGGCGGCCGTACGCGATCCCGAGCCGCGGCCCGAAGAACTTGTACGGGGAGCAGACGAGCACGTCCACCGCGAGCGCCGCGACGTCGATCGGCCCGTGCGGCGCGTAGTGGACGGCGTCCGCCCAGGCGATCGCGCCGACCTCGTGCGCCAGCTCGACGATCCGCGGCACGTCGGTCAGCGTCCCGACCGCGTTCGAGGCGACCGGAAACGCGACCACGCGCGTCCGCTCGGAGAGCAGCCCTTCGAGGCTCTCGAGGTCGAGCGTCGTGTCCTCGTGGATCTCGGCGAAGCGAACCTCCAGCCCGCGGTCGTGCGCCAGCTCGAGCCAGGGTGCGACGTTCGCGTCGTGATCGAGCTTCGTGACGACGATCTCGTCGCCGGCTTGCAACTCGCGGCCGATCGTCCTCGAGAGGCAGAAGTTGAGCGTCGTCATGTTCGGGCCGAACACGACTTCGTCCCAGGCGCAGCCGAGGAACCGGCCCGCGGTCTCACGCGACCGGCGCGCGATCTCCTCCGTCCGCCGACTCGTCTCGTACGGCCCGCTCGTGTTCGCGTTCGAGTCGCGGAAGTAGGACGAGACGGCTTCGATCACCTCGTCCGGTACCTGCGTTCCGCCCGGGCCGTCGAAGAAGACGAGGTCACGATCCAGGGCACTAAAGCGTGCCCGCACCGCATTGAGATCGAGTCCCGCCGTAGCCACCGGGAGCCAACCCTACCGTGGTGGCGATGACGGCCGGAAAGCGCCTTGGTGACCGTTTGGTAACCACCTGCTCGCCACGGCGGCAGCTCGCCGACCCGCCGCCGTCCAGCAGCTGGGGCGCGAACGGCGATCGGGCGCGTCTCTTCAGGCGAGACCTCGATCACCGCCCGATTCTACGGACCGGATGCTGTGCGTTCGTCTGTGGAAAACCTTCGGGTTTCGCGGCGCCTCAGCTGTGGAAAACCTTCGGTGAAGTGTCGAATTGCGGCAGGAAAAGAGGGGTCGGCGTGACGCGTGCGGCAGGCGCGTTGGTCTGCGTTGGAGTTAGCGGCTTCTTCGCGACTTCTCTGTTCGCCACCAACCTCGCGGCTGCGAGCAAGCCGCCTGCTGTCACGCTGTCGACCCCGGTGACGACGGCCGCTGTCACACCTCCGCCGGTCCCGACGACCGCGACCGTGCCGACGCCCGTCGCGACGGTCACGGCGCCCGTCACCGTGCCGGCACCACCACCGGTCACCGTGCCCGCACCACCACCGTCACCGTGCCCGCACCACGCCGTCACCGTGTCCGCACCAGCCGTCACCGTGCCCGCACCAGCCGTCACAGTGCCAGGCCCCGTTTCGTCCGCCCCTGTTCCGGCCGCTCCCGCGCCGGTCACATCGGGACCGCCGGCAGTGCCGCAGACGGCGACTGTCGCGGGCTCGGGTCCTGCCGCTCCGGGGGCGCCGGTCGGTGGAGGGCGCCGATCAGGCGGGTCCTCGCCGGCACATGCGAATGCCGCCTCGTCCACTGCCGACCCCTCCGCCCTTCCGGCGGTTGCGAGCGGCGGAGACGGCCAATCGACGGCTGGTCCTGCTGTTTCCGAGCGTTCATCGGCGGTTGCCGTTACGAGCCGAGGTGGGCGGTCTTCCTCCGTGCGCGGGCTGCGTGTTCGCTCTCTACCTTTGGTGCGCAGCCACCGACTCGTGCAGCTCAGGTTCATACTCGACCGTGCCGCCCGAGTCACGTTCGTCCTCTACGGGCCGGCGCCGCGCTGCGTCGTCGCCGGGCGCTTCTCCGTCGGGGGTCACCCCGGCGCCAATGTCGTTCGCTTCGGCGGCCGCGTTCGGCACGAGCTGCTGCCGCCGGGCGTCTACGCCATCGCGCCGCGTCTGCCCGGCAGCAGCGAGCGCGTTCCGGGGCCGACGGCTGTCGCAGTGCTGGTCGACGCGCTCGGAGCGCGGCCGACGGCGCGCCGCCCACACCTGGACTGCGGTGCCGCTGCCGCGACGACCGGGGAGCCCGAGCGAGTGCTGCCGACTCCGCTCCTTGCCGAAGTGGCGGGGCTGCTGCCGACTCCGCTCCTCGGCGATGTGGGGGGCGTCCGGTTCCTGCAGCCGAGGACGCCCCCAGCGTCAGCTGCCGTCGCGGGCCGGCCAACACCGCACGTCCGGAAGCTGCTTTCGGAGGTGGGAGCTGCAGGGAGCCACTGGCCGATTGTTGCGGTTTTCGCGTTGATGGCGGGGCTGCTCCTGCGCCTCCTCGCAGCGGCCAAGTTCAGGTACGTCGGCGACCGCTTCCCGGTGGTGCGCAGCCTGCAGGCTCACAGCGGAGAGATCGGGGTGGCCGGTGCGGCCTTTCTCGGGCTCGCTGGCATCCTGATCGTCTTGATGCTCTTCTCCTAGTCATCGCCGGACTACCGAGGGCAGCCCGAGCGTCCGGCCAAGGCGCTCTGGAGCGCCGAGAACCGGGTTCGCGCTGCTGCGACGTCGAGCCTCACGCCGCCACCCTCGCCCATTCGTCGAGCAGCTCTGCCTCGCGCTCCGTCGAGATCCCGGCCGCCCCGTTCCACTCGGGCACGGCCCGCGCGGTCTCCTCGAGCGGCCTGAACGTGAGCCCTGCCGCGACCGCCTTCGAGACGTCGGCGCGGTGGAAGTACGCCATCTCGGGGTCGCCGGCGGGGATCCAGAGCGGGAGGTCGCGCCAGGGCTCCAGGCCGCGCTCGAGCAGGAACGCCTCGTCGACCCAGACGACGCTCGTCGTTCCGCAGGCGGCCAGCATCGACTCCCAGCTGTGCATCCCGTCGGGCGAGGTCGCGTTGAACGCGCCGCTCGCGCCGCCCTCGACCATCCTCACGATCCACTCCGCGAGATCCCGGACGTCGACCATCTGCACCGGCCCGTCCGCGGGCGCAGGCGCGAGCAGCGGCCGTCCGAGCTCGACCCGCCGCGGCCAGTAGGTGAAGCGGTCGGTCGGGTCGTTCGGGCCGACGATCAGCCCCGGCCGCACGATCAGAGACCGCCCCGGGAAGCGCTCCTCGACCGCCTGCTCGCACATGACCTTCAGCGGGCCGTAGTTCGCGTAATCCGGGAGCAGCTCGTCGTCGGGATGCCCTTCCGCGAGCGCCTCGAGCGGCGCGTCCTCCGGTGTCGGCCGCGAGTAGTCGGCGTAGACCGAGATCGACGAGACGAGCATGTACCGCTCGACGGCGTCCGCTAGCAGCGCGGCCGCCGAGCGCACGACCTGCGGGACGTAGGCCGACGTATCGAGCACGGCATCCCACGACCGGCCTCGCAGCGCCGCGAGGTCGCCGTGCCGGTCGCCGTGGAGCTCCTCCACCTCCGGGAAGGCGCCGGGGTTCGTGCGGCCGCGGTTGAAGGTGGTCACCTCGTGCCCGCGTGCGAGCGAGGCCTCGATCAACGCCCGGCCGACGAACTTCGGCCCCCCCAGGAGTAGGAGGTTCACTCGACGACGTTCCAGCTGTATGTCGGCGCTGGGGTCAGCGAGGCACCGACGAAGCAGTCGCGCTCCGCCTTCGCAAACAACTCGCCAATCTCTTGCTCGCTCGGACTCGGCGCGAAGGAGACGTTGAAGTGCACGTCGATCTGGACGAACCCGTAGCGGCCGTCCGCCCGCTTGGTGATCTCGCCGTGTGCGCTGCCCTCCGCATCGACGCTGATTCCGTAGCGAAGCGCGTGGTAGCGCAGGCTCGTCAGCGAGCAGTCGAGCAGGCCGGCCAGCACGGAGTCCTCCGGCGTCCAGTTCTCCGGTACCTCGACCATCTCCCCGTCCGCGCCGAACCGCCCGTCGCGATGCAACTCCACCTCGTGTTCGAAGCGCTTTGCCCTCGGCTCTGCCACGAGAGCAAGCTACAAGGTCCGTCCGGTCCGGGAGCTACGTTGCGCGCGTGTCGAGGCTCCGGCCTTTGAACGAGTCCGAGTGCTACGCCCGCCTCTACGGCGATCGTGAGTCCACGGTCGCCGTGATCCGGAAGGTCGAGGCCGAGCGTCCGAGTGGAGGCCTTCTCGGCGAGCACCTGCGCAAGCTCTTCGAGGAGCAGTTGGACGTCGGGGACGACCTGCCGGAGGTCGAAGCGGCGTAGCGAGCGCAGTCCCGGACGTCCTGGCGCCAGGTCTGGCGGTTGTCTTCTGCGGGATCAACCCCGGCCGCCTGTCCGCCGCCGCCGCGGCGCACTTCGCGAACCCGCGCAACGACTTCTGGCGTCTGCTGCACGACGCGGGCTTCACGCCGCGGCTCGTCGCTCCGGCCGAGCAGTTCGAGGTGCTCCGCTACGGGATCGGCCTGACCAACGCCGCCGAGCGTACGACGAAAGGCTCCGGCGATCTGCGCAAGGCCGACTTCGCTCGGTCGGCTGAGCGGCTGGAGCGCCTCGCCCGCGACTGCGGACCTCGCGCGATCGCATTCGTCGGCAAGGAGGCCTACCGCGGCGCCTTCGGCGAGCGGCCGGAGCACGGGCGGCAGCTGGGCAGTCTGGTCGACACGGGGCTCTTCGTCCTTCCGTCGACCTCGCCCGCAAACGCGGCCGTGCCGTACGCCGACCGGCTTCGCTGGTTCCGCGCGCTGCGGGCCTGGGTCGACGAGGAGCCCGGCAGGCGCCGCGCGGTGCGGGCGCTCGTCGTCGACGAGCGCGACCGCGTTCTCCTGCTGCGCTGGGAACGCAGGCTCGGGTCGTCGTTCTGGGTCACGCCCGGCGGCGGCGTCGAGGCGGGCGAGACCGACCGGCAAGCGCTGCTCCGTGAGCTGCGCGAGGAGGCTGGCCTCACGGATCCTCGCCCCGGCAGACGACTCTGGCGGACGGAGTTCGTCACGCCCGAGTTCGCGCACGACGGCGGCTGGCTGCGCCAGCAGGACGACGTCTACCTCGTGCGCACGCGTGCCGACGCCGTCTCGGTGCCGAATCTCGTCGCCGAGCGTGTGATGGGCCACCGCTGGTGGACGCTCGACGAGCTCGACCGGTCGGACGACCTTTTCGGGCCGCTCGATCTTCCAGCGCGGGTGCGCGCCGCGCTCAGCCGCGCCAGCGGTTCGTGATCGGCGTCCGCCGGTCGCGGCCGAACGCCTTCGGACGCAGCTTCACGCCGGGCGGCGCCTGACGGCGCTTGTATTCCGCCCGGTCGATCAGCGCGAGCGCGCGGTCGACCACGTCGGCGTCGAACCCGTCCTGGAGCAGCTCCTCGCGCGAGCGGTCGAGCTCGACGTAGGCCTCGAGCACCTTGTCCAGCTCGGGATAGGGCGGGAGTGAGTCCTGGTCGAGCTGGTTGTCGCGGAGCTCCGCGCTCGGCGCCCGGTCGATGATCGACTGCGGGATCAGCTCGCACCCGCTGCGCTCGTTCAGATGGCGGGCGAGCCGGAAGACGTCCGTCTTGAACACGTCCTTGAGGAGCGCGAAGCCGCCCGCCATGTCGCCGTAGAGCGTCGCGTACCCGACGGAGAGCTCGGACTTGTTCCCGGTCGCGACGACGAGCCAGCCGAACTTGTTCGAGAGCCCCATCAGCAGCACCCCGCGGGCGCGCGCCTGGAGGTTCTCCTCGGTCAGGTCGCGCGGCCGATCGCCGAAGCTCTGCTCGAGCGCCCGGTCGAACTGGCCGACGATCCCCTCGATCGCGATCTCGCGGAAGTCGATCCCGAGGCTCTCGGCGAGCCGCTGCGCGTCGGCACGCGTGCCTTCCGACGAGAACCGGGAGGGCATCGAGACCCCGTGGATGCGGTCGGCGCCGAGCGACTCGACGGCGAGCGCGGCGGTGAGTGCCGAGTCGATCCCGCCGGACAGACCGACGACGATCTCCGAGAAGCCGTTCTTGTCCACGTAGTCGCGGAGCCCGAGCTCGAGCGCGAGGCGCATCTGCTCGAGGTCGTCGACGAGCGGCGCAACCCTGCCGTTTGCAGGCGTCTTAACAGTGCCTGGCACCGTTAAGACGACCTCGATGGCCGTCGGCGGCCGGTCCTGCTCGCGTGCCAGCGCCCGCCGGCGCGTCTCCGACAGCCGCCGCCCGATCGCCGCGGTCGGGTCGAGGTCGACGATGAGCAGCGCCTCCTCGAACCCAGGCGCCCGCGCGAGCACCTCGCCCTCGTCGTCCAGCACGCAGGAGTGGCCGTCGAAGACGAGCTCGTCCTGGCCGCCGACCGCGTTGACGAAGGCGACGAAGCTGGACGTGTCCCGCGCGCGCTGCTGGAACATCTCCTCGCGCTCTCGCTCCTTGCCGACGTGGAACGGTGAGGCGGAGACGTTGACGAGCAGCTGCGCGCCCGCGAGCGCCAGGTCGGTCGCCGGCGGCCCGGGCTGCCACATGTCCTCGCAGATCGTCACGCCGACGAGTGCCTCGCCGAGCCGCAGGAGCACGAGGTCGCGCCCGGCGGCGAAGTAGCGCTCCTCGTCGAAGACACCGTAGTTCGGGAGGAAACGCTTCCGGTAGACCGCCTTCACCTCGCCGTCGGCGCAGATCGCACACGCGTTGTAGAGGTCGCCGTCGAACCACGGCACCCCGACGAGCGCCGAGATTCCGGTCGACGCGGCCGCGATCTCCTCGAGCGACCGCCTCGCCGCGCGCACGAAGCCGGGCCGCAGGAGCAGATCCTCGGGCGGGTACGAGGTCACCGCGAGCTCGGGGAAGAGGACGAGGTCCGCGCCGGACGAGCGCGCCTCGTCGAGCCGCGAGACGATCAGCGCCCGGTTGCCGTCCAGGTCGCCGACGGTCGTGTTGATCTGAGCCAGTGCGATCCGCATCGAAGTTTTCGCCTCTAAGTCTAAAACTTACCTGACGGCCGAGGCGATGTCCTCGAGCGCGTCGGGGTTCTCGACCGAGGACATGTCGCCCGGGTCCTGCCCGAGCACGGTCGCGCGAACGGCGCGGCGGACGATCTTCGCCGACCGGGTCTTCGGCAAGGAGGGGACGAACACCACCCGCTCGGGCGCGAACGCCTTGCCCGAGCTCCTCGGCGACGAGCGCGCGCACGTCCTCCTCCAGCGCGGACATGCCGGGCGCGAGCACGCAGAACACCCATGCGACCTCGCCCTTGACCTCGTGCGGCACGCCGACCGCCGCCGCCTCGGTGACCGCGGGATGCGCGACCGCGGCCGACTCGAGCTCGGCCGGCCCGATGCGCTTGCCGGCGATGTTCAGCGTGTCGTCGGAGCGCCCGTGCAGGAACCAGTAGCCGTCCTCGTCGACCGAGGCCCAGTCGCCGTGCGTCCACACGCCGGGGAAGCGGCGCCAGTACGTCTCCAGGTAGCGCTCGGGGTCGCGCCAGAACCCGCGCGTCATCCCCGGGAACGGCTTCCGGCAGACGAGCTCGCCGACCTCGCCGGTGCCGACCAGCGACCGGCCCTCGGCGTCGACGACGTCCATCGCCATTCCCGGCGTCGGCCCGCCGACGGAGCAGTCCTTGATCGGCTCCGCCGGACACGACCCGAGGAAGACCGCGCCGACCTCCGTCCCGCCGGTGATGTTGACGATCGGGCAGCGCCCGCCTCCCACCCGCTCGAAGAGCCAGCGGTACGGGTCGGGGTTCCACGGCTCGCCCGTCGTGACGATCGTCCGCAGCGACGAGAGGTCGGCCTCCGGATCTCCGTGGGGGATCAGCGCGCGGATCAGCGTCGGGGAGCACCCGAGCATCGTCACGCGCTCCTCCTCGATCAGCCGCCAGAGCCGGTCGGGCGGCCAGTCGGGCGCGCCTTCGGCGAAGACGATCGTCGCGCCGAGCGCACCGCCGCCGATCACAGTCCAGGGGCCCATGATCCAGCCCATGTCGGTCGCGAAGTGGACGACGTCACCGGGATGGATGTCCGCGAGGTAGGCGGCCTCCCGCGTGATCGAGACGAGCAGCCCGCCGTGGACGTGGAGGACGCCCTTCGGCTTGCCCGTCGTCCCCGAGGTGTAGGTGAGCAGGTACGGATGCTCCGAGTCGACCGCGAGCGGGGCCAGCGTGCCGGGGCAGGCGGCCACCTCCTCGTCCCACGGGGCGACGAGCACGTGCTCGAGCGCCGGCGCCTCCTGCCGTGCCTCCTCGAGGATCTCGAGCATCGGCACCTCGCGTCCGCGGCGCAGCGATGTGCGCGCCGTGATCGCGACTTTGGCCTCGGAGTCGACGAGCCGCTGGGCGACGGCCGGCGCCGCGAACCCGGAGAAGACCGGCACCTGGACCGCGCCGACGTGCGCGCAGGCGTGCGAGGCGATCGCCGCCTCCGGCGACATCGGCAGATAGATCGCGACCCGGTCGCCGGGCTCGACGCCGAGCTCGACCAGGCGCTCCGCCAGCCGCGTGACCGCTTCCGAGAGCTCGGCGTAGGTCAGCGACCGGCGGGCTCCGTCCTCGCCGCGGAAGACCGCGGCCGGGAGGTCGCTCCGCCACCGGTGCACGCAGTTCCAGGCGATGTTCAGCTTCCCGCCCAGGAACCAGGTCGCCCACTCGGGGCCGCGCGAGAGGTCGACGACCTGCTCCCAGGGCTCGAAGAACTCGAGCCCGAGGTCCTCGACGGCCGCCGCCCAGAACCACTCCGGCTCGTCGATCGAGCGCGCGACGAGCTCCCTGTAGCTCGCGAACCCGTGCCGCCGCATCAGCCGGACGACGTTCGCGTGCTCGAGCGTCTGCTCGTCCGGGCGCCAGACCACCTCTGCCACGGCCGCAACCCTACCGCTGTTAGTCTCCACTAACGTGCGCGCGAAGATCGCCGCCAGCTTCATCGACGAGAACCACCGCAAGTGGTGGACGCTGGCGGCCGTCTCCTTCGGCCTGTTCATGATCATGCTCGACAACACGGTCGTGAACGTCGCGCTGCCGTCGATCCAGGCCGACCTCAACCTGAAGATCTCGGAGCTCGAGTGGGTCCTGACCGGCTACGCGCTCACGTTCGGCGCGTTCATGCTCACCGGCGGGAAGCTCGCCGACCTGCTCGGACGGCGCCGCATCTTCGTGATCGGGCTCGTGATCTTCACCGCCTCGTCGCTCGGCTGCGGTCTCGCGGGCAGCGCGGCGGTGCTGATCGGGGCGCGGGTCGTCCAGGGTCTCGGCGCCGCGCTGATGAACCCGGCGACGCTCTCGATCATCACCGTCTCGTTCCCGCCGAAGCAGCGCGGGACTGCGATCGGCATCTGGGCCGGCGTCTCCGCGCTCGCGCTGGCGATCGGGCCGCTCGTCGGCGGGATCATCACCGAGCGGATCAACTGGAGCTGGATCTTCTTCATCAACGTGCCGGTCGGAGTGATCGCGATCGTCGCCGCCTTCGTCTTCATCGACGAGTCGCGTGACACCTCGAGCGAGCAGCGGCCGGACATTCCGGGCCTCGTCACCTCGGCCCTCGGGCTGTTCGCGCTCACGTACGGGCTGATCGAGGCGAACGAGTACGGCTGGACCTCCGCGCGGATCCTCGGGTCGTTCGCGGTCGCCGCCGTCTCGCTGGTCGCGTTCGTCCTGCTCGAGCGCAACCAGCGGCTGCCGATGCTCGAGCTCGCGCTCTTCCGCAACAAGGGGTTCTCTGGCGCGAACGCCGTGATGCTGCTGGTCGGGCTCGCGATGTTCGGGATCTTCTTCTACGTCTCGCTCTACGTGCAGCAGATCCTCGGCTTCTCGGCGATCCAGGCCGGCGCGTCGTTCCTGCCCTGGACGGTCCTGATCGTCCTGCTCGCACCGCAGGCGGGCCGCCTGTCCGACCGGATCGGGCCGCGCCCGTTCGTCGCCGGCGGAATGGTGATCCTCAGCGGCGCGATGATCGTCTTCTCGCGCATGGGCGCGGACGAGAACTTCTGGGGACTGCTGCCCGGAATGCTGCTCGGCGGCGTCGGGATGTCGGCCGCGATGGCGCCGGTCACCGCCGCGGCGATGCAGTCCGTGCGGCCGGACAAGGCGGGCGTCGGCTCCGCGGTGCTGAACAGCATGCGCCAGGTGGGCGGCTCGATGGGGATCGCGATCATGGGGGCGATCGTCGCCGCGTCCACAACCGCCGGGCGGCGCCGACCCGACCGGCTTCCTGCACGGCTTCCACCACGCGCTGGAGACGCCGCCGGCCTGACGCTGCTCGGCGCGGTGATCGCCTTCCTGACGCTGCCGAAGGCGCCTCGCGAGCACGGGCGTGAGGCTGCCGTAGCCGAAGCCGGGTGAGCGTGATGAGGCCACGGCTGCCGGCCGAGGAGCGTCGCGCGGCCGTCCTCGATACCGCCTGCCGGGTCTTCGGGCGCTGTAGCTACCGCGGCGCGACGACGGCCGAGATCGCGCGCGAGGCGGGCGTCACCGAGCCGATCCTCTACCGCCATTTCGACTCGAAGCGCGCGCTGTACCTCGCGTGCGTCGACGAGACGTGGGAGCGCATCCGCGTGGCGTGGGACGACGCGGTCGCGCGGGAGGACGACCCCGGCAACTGGCTGCCGGGGATGGGGCGCGCGTTCGTGGCGTTCAAGGAGCACCAGGCGGCGCTCGCCAATCTGTGGGCGCAGGCGCTTGCCGAGGCGGGGGACGAGCCCGAGCTGCGGCGTCATCTGCGCAGGCACTTGCGCGACGTGCACGAGTACGTCGCCGGCGTGGTCGTGCGCGCGCAGAAGGCGGGCTCGATCCCGCGCGACCGCGACGCGGAGGCCGAGGCCTGGATCTTCCTCGCCGTCGGCTTGCTCGCGACCGTCGGCGGCAGGCTCGGCTGCGTCGGCGCCTCGGATCTCGAGCGGATCCGCGCGTCGCGGCGGCGCTGGCTGTCTGCCCAATGAGTCGAAGGCCCCGGCTGCGGCTCCCGGGGCCTTCGTCACTCTCGAGCCACCGCCTCGCGATTTCCGGAACCGGCCCTGCGGCGAGACCGGCTCCGAAATCTCTCGCGCGTTCGGCGGCGCGCCCCCGTTTCCACCTGTGTTTCCTGCGGCGGCGGTTCCGAAGTGGCACGACTATTACAGCCGTGTCCAGTTTTGTCAAGTAGTCAAGTGAAGGGATTTCGTCTACCCTTACTTCACTACGGAGACGGGGTATGAGAGCGGGAGGATCGGCGAGCGCGTGCGTGCATTGCGCGTCGCTGCGGGACTGACCCAGACCGACCTCGCCGGCGGCAGGTTCTCGAAGGAGTACGTCAGTCAGATCGAGCGGGGCAAGACGCGGCCGACCGCCGACACGCTCGATTGGCTGGCAGAGAAGCTCGGCGTCGACCCCGACTACCTCGAGTCCGGCGTCAGCTCCGAGGACCGCGCTCGCGCCGAGGCGGGGCTTGCCCGCGCCGAGGCGCTGTCCGAGATCCACCAGTACGACGAGGGGCTGGACGAGTTCGTCGCCGCCCGGGAGGCCGTCGAGCGGCTGGGTGCGCGGGACCTCGAGTTCCGCTCGCTGCTCGGCGAGTCGTGGGCGCTGATCCAGGTGGGCCGCAGCAGCGAGGCCCTCGAGCTGCTTGCCCGGGCTCGCGAGCTCGCCGACTGGCCCATGTTCTCCGATGTCGACCGCGCGGGCGTGCTGTTCCGGCTCGGGGTCGCGCGGTACAAGCTGTCGAGCATCGAGACGTCGGTCGGGCTGCTCTCCGCGGCGCTCGAGCTGGCCGACCGCTCGGGTCTCGCCTCGGATTCCCTCCGGGCCGACATCCTCGGCTGGCGCTCCCGCTGCTACCGGCGCCGGCGCGACTGGCAGGCGGCGCGGGAGGACGTCGAGCTGGCGCTCGAGCTCGCCCAGGCGGCCGGCGACAAGCAGGCGACCGCGAATGCGTACTTCCAGGCCTCTCTCGTCGCCGAGCGCGAGGGGCATTTTGTCCTGGCGCGCTCGTATGCCGAGCGGGCGCGTGGCCTGTACGAGGAGCTGGCCGACCGCGGAAACGTCGGTCGGCTGATGAACAACCTCGGCGGGCTGAACTACACCCTCGGGAACGCCGAGCAGGCGGTCGGGCTGCTCGAGGGTGCGTTTTCCGTCGCGAACGAGACGGGGAGCCAGGTCGATGCCGGCCAGGCGATGTGCTCGCTCGCGGAGGTTCACCTCGGAACCGGGCAGTACGCGGAGGCCGAAGCGAGGGCGCGCCAGGCGCTCGAGCTGCTCGCCGACCGGGTGGATTACCTGTACGAAATCGGCACGGCGCAGCTTTCACTGGGCCGTGCCCTCCTTCAGCAAGATCGCTTGATCGAGGCAGGAGAAATGCTCCTCGCAGCCGATAGGAGCTTTGAGCAGACGTCTTCGGTCAGCCACCGGGCAGCGGCCTGGGTCGCACAGGGCGATCTCGCAGCGAAGCGAGGCGCAGAACGAGAGGCGGCCCGCCAGTACCGGCGGGCAGCCGAGGCGCTGCAGGACTTCCGCTTCTAGGCGAAAGGAGACATGGCGTTGTTCAGCAAGGGGACCATCCTCTACTTCGTCGTCGTCGCTTCTCTCGTGCTGTCGATCATCGGCGCGGGCTACGCGGACGGCCATTAAGACTGCGGCGGGCGCCGCGCGGTAACGCCTAACCTGGCGCCGTGCGGCGCACCGCGGCTTCTCTTCTCCTCTTCGCACTGCTTCTCGCCGGTTGCGGCGGCGGGGGCTCCAAGCAGCCCGAGGCCGGGACGCTCGACGCCTTGCTCGCGCGGCCCGGGCCGGACGTCGCGCTCGTCCAGGGCACGTCGGACTATGCGGTCGGCGAGCTGCGCGTCACGTTCCTCGTGATCGACAGCCAGGCGCGCCTGATCCAACGCCCGCGCGCACGGGTGCTGGTCGGCACGTCGCTCGATTCGAAGCCCGTGGTCGCGACGGTCGCGCAACTCGAGCCGATCGGGATCCCCGGGAAGTCGGAGGCCGCGGCCGGGGGCGCGCGGGCGATCTACGTCGCGCGCTTCCGGCTCGACAAGCCCGGCAAGTACACGCTGGTCGCCGAGCCGAGCGGCGCCGCGATCCAGGGCATCGCGAACCTCGAGGTCAATCGGCGTCCGAGCGCTCCGGACGTCGGCGACCGCGCGATCCCCTCCCGCACGCCGACGCTCGAGAGCACGAACGGCGATGTCGCGGCCCTGACCACGGCGAGCCCGCCCGACCTGTCGCTGCTCCGCTACTCCGTCCGCGACTCGATCCGCGCCCACATCCCGTTCGTTCTCGTCTTCGCGACTCCGAAGTTCTGTGAGAGCCGCACCTGCGGGCCGGTCGTGGACGTGGTCAGGGCGGTTCAGCGGCGCTTCGCCGGCAGGAACCTCCGCTTCATCCACGTCGAGATCTACAAGGACAACGACCCCTCGCAGGGGAGGAACCGCTGGGTGTCGGAGTGGCGGCTGCCGAGTGAGCCGTGGGTCTTCCTCGTCGGCGCCGACGGGCGGATCAAGGGCCGCTTCGAAGCGTCGGTGTCGTACGGCGAGCTCGTCTCCGCCGTCCGCGCGGATCTGCTCTGAGTCGTGGGACAGGCCTCCGGCCTGTCCCGATGAGGGGGCGTCTACGCTTCCCTCGTGTCCGTCAGGCTGACCGAGCTGGTCACGTGCGGCGGCTGTGCGGCGAAGTACTCCGCCGCACAGCTCCAGGAGCTCCTCGCCGGGTTCGTCCCGGTCGAGGCGGAGGACCTGCTGATCGGGCTCTCGCCCGCCGACGACGCCGCCGTCTACCGGCTCGACGACGAGACCGCGCTCGTCTTCACGCTCGACTTCTTCCCGCCGCTCGTGGACGACCCGCGCGACTTCGGGACGATCGCGGCAACGAACGCCCTCAACGACGTCTTCGCGATGGGCGGCCGGCCGCTGCTCGCGCTCTCGATCGCCGAGTTCCCCGAGGAGCTGCCGCACGAGACCGTCGCGGCGATCCTCGACGCGGCCGACAAGCAGGTGCGCGAGGCGGGCGCGATCCTGGCCGGCGGCCACACGATCCGCGACAAGGAGCCGAAGTACGGGCTCGCCGTCGTCGGCACGGTGCATCCCGACGGGGTCTGGCCGAAGTCGGGCGCCCGGCCCGGCGACGCGCTCTTCCTGACGAAGCCGCTCGGCACCGGGCTCGTGCTCCACGGCGCGCAGCGCGGCCTGGCCGGCGACCAGGAGGTGGAGGCCGCGGTCGGCTGGATGACGACGCTGAACAAGGACTGGGCGGACGTCCTGCGCGGGTTCCGCCCGAGCGCGGTCACCGACGTGACCGGCTTCGGCCTCCTCGGCCACGCGCACGAGATGGCCGACCGCAGCGGCGTGCGGCTCGTGCTGGAGAGCGAGTCCTGGCCGGCGCTCGACGGCGCGCTCGAGGTGGCGCAGGCAGGGGAGAAGACCGGCGGCGACCCGCGGAACCGTGAGTTCGCGGCGGCTCACATCGACGCCGACGGCGTCGCGGAGGAGCGGCTGGTGCTCGGCTTCGACCCGCAGACGGCCGGCGGCCTGCTCGTCTCGCTGCCCGCACAGAAAGGGCCGGCGCTCGTCGCCGAGCTCGACTCACGCGGCCTCTTCGTCCAGCGCATCGGCCGGGTCGAGGACGGCGCCGGCGTGGCAGTCGTCTGATGCACGTCGTCTCGACACGTCTCGCGCGGCTGCGCGCGTTCGAGCTCTCGCCGACGACCTTCAAGCGGATCGCAGGCGCGACGGTCTTCGCGCTCTGGCTGATCGTCTCCACGGGCGCGGTCGTCCGGCTGACGAGCTCGGGCCTCGGCTGCGAGCACTGGCCCGGATGCCAGCCGGGGCAGCCGTTCCCGGAGAAGGACTACCACTCGTTCATCGAGTTCGGGAACCGGATGGTCGGCGCCGTGACGATCGCGCTGACGCTCGCGCTCGCTCTCGGCGCCTGGCGCACGCCCGGGCTGCCGCGCTGGACGCGCTGGCTCGCGGTCGGCACGTTCGTCGGCACGCTCGCCCAGGCGCCGCTCGGCGCGATCACCGTCTACGCGCACCTGCACCCCGCGCTCGTCATCCCGCACCTCCTGCTCTCGATGTTGGTGCTCGGCGCCGCCGTCGTGGTCGGGCTGGAGTCGCTCTCGCTCGGTCGGGGCCACGGCGTCGCTCTGGGCCGCGAGCCGAGGCTTGCCGGGATCGGGATCGGCGTCGCCTGCTTCGCGCTGCTCGCGAGCGGAACGCTCGCGACGGCGGCCGGGCCGCACTCGGGCGGCGAGAAGGTGTACCGGCTCTGGCATCTGCACCCGGCGCTGCTGCTCCATGGGGCGGCGGTCGCCGTGCTCGGCTGCAGCCTGATGTTCCTGATCGGCTACCTGTTCGCTCGCCGGGCGGATGCGCCGCGCTACCTGTTCTTCGCCTCCGGGCTGGCCGGCCTCGTCCTCGTCCAGATGGCGCTCGGAGACATCCAGTACCGGACGCACCTGCCGTGGTGGCTCGTGCTCGTCCACGTCGCGGTCGCGGCGACGGTCTGGGCCGCCACGGTCGCACTCGTCACACTCATGTGGCGCCCGCCTGCGGCCGTCATGAGCCGTCCCACGTAGACTGGCCAAATGGCGGAGCTCAACGTCGCTCGGCGCCCGGCGCTCGAGCGTCCGGTCCTGATCGCTGCGTTCCGGGGCTGGAACGACGGCGGCCAGGGCGCCTCGCTCGCAGCCGGGTACCTGGCCAAGCGCTGGGACGCGCGGCGCTTCGCCGAGATCGACCCCGAGGGCTTCTACGACTTCCAGGCGACGCGCCCGCACGTGAAGCTGGAGGAGGGGTTCACGCGCCGGATCGACTGGCCGGAGACGGTCTTCTACCACGCGCGCCCAGACGGAATGGACCGCGACGCCGTCCTGCTCCTCGGCGTCGAGCCGAACCTGCGCTGGCGCACGTTCAGCGGCCTGATCGTCGACTTCGCGCGCGAGCTCGGCGTCGAGTTGGTCGTCACGCTCGGCGCGCTGCTCGCCGACGTCCCGCATACGCGGCCGGCGCCGGTGACGGGGAGCGCGACCGACCCGGACCTGATCGATCAGCTCGGCCTCCAGGCCTCCCGCTACGAGGGCCCGACGGGGATCGTCGGCGTCGTCCACGACGCGTGCCGGCGCGCGAGCATCGCCTCCGCGAGCCTCTGGGCCGCGGTGCCGCACTACGTCTCGCTCGCGCCCTCCCCGAAGGCGGCGGCGGCGCTCTGCGAGCGGCTCGGCGCACTGCTCGGCGCGGAGATCGACACGGAGGAGCTGGACGAGGCCGCTGCGGCCTACGTCACCCAGGTCAGCGAGGCGATCGCGAGCGACGAGGAGACCGCTGCGTACGTCGAGGAGCTCGAGCGCCGCGTCGACGAGCTCGACGAGAACGACCTTCCGTCGGGCGAGACGCTCGCCGCCGAGCTCACGCGCTTCCTGCGGGAGCGCGAGGAGCAGGACGAGGGCGGCCCCGGCCCCGGGTCGGAGCACTAGCCGAAGGTGAAGGCGTAGGCGCTCACGCCCGGCGTGAAGCGCAGTTCCAGCGTCGCGTCGCGGAGCTTCATTCCCCTCGACGAGCGTGTAGAGCTTGTCAGCCGTCACGTCGACCGTCTTCACCGGTTTCCCCTCGACCAGCACCTGCACGCGGCCCTTGCCGCCGAGCACGAGGAAGACGTTCCGCGCGTAGTAGTGCAGCCGCAGCGCCGCGCCCGGCCCGGCCACGATGCGCTGCTGCTCGACCCGCCAGGAGCCGCCGTACGCGAGGTCGTTCTGCCCGAGCGCCTGCGGCAGCTCGTACTGCGCCATCTTCCCCGGGTGGAGCTTCGAGCCGGTGTAGCGCGCGAGGCGCTCGGTAGCCCAGGTACGACTCCGGTGTCAGCGGCCCGAACGGTGTGGTGTCGCGCAGCTTCGCGGAGGCGGGCGCGCCCGGGTGCTCGCCGAGCAGGAGCCGGATGTTCCGCTCGGTCGTGTCGTACTCGCCCTCGCCGAAGTGGGCGTAGCGCACGCGGCCGGTGCGGTCGATCAGGTACTTCGCCGGCCAGTACTCGTTCTGGTACGCGGTCCACGTCCCGAACTCGTTGTCGAGCGCGACCGGGTAGTGGATCCCGAGCCGCTTCACGGCGGCGCGCACGTTCGAGGGGACGTGCTCGAACGCGAACTCGGGCGAATGCACGCCGACGATCACGAGCCCGTCCTTGCGGTACATCCGGTCCCACGCCTCGACGTGCGGGAGCGTGCGCAGGCAGTTGATGCAGGAGTACGTCCAGAAGTCGACGAGGACGACCTTCCCGCGCAGCTCGTTGATCGTCAGCGGCTTGCTGTTGATCCACTCCTTGATCGCGAGGAAGGGAGGTGCCGCTCCGAAGTCGGGCAGCTTCGCCGCCTGCGGGCTCACGCTCGCGGCGCGGGCGACGCCGCCGCCGGAGTGCGTCAAGTCGCGCAGCTCTCGTTTCGCGACGCTCGAGCGTTCGACCGGCTTCTGGAGCGCGTTGGTGTAGTCGGAGAGCCAGGTCTGGAGCCGCGTGTCGACGTTGAAGACGATCGCCAGTGTCGCCAGCGCGACGGCGATCCCGAGCGCGGCACGCACTTTCTGGGCGCGCGGCCGCAGGAAGCGCTGGCCGCCCATCGCGACCACGAGCATCGGTACCGCCGCACCGAGCGCGTAGGCGAACGTCAGCAGCACTGTTCGCCAGCCGAAGTCGAGCGTCGCCGCCTGCACCGTGATCGCGGCGAGCACCGGCCCGGCGCAGGGCACGAACACGAGCCCGAGGCTGAGGCCGAGCAGGAATCCGCCGCCGAGGTCGCCACTCGGGGCGCGCGCGAGCCGCTGGAACGGCCGCTCGATCAGCACGCCGATCTGCGGGACGATCAGGCTGATCGCGATCACGAACAGCATCGCGATCGCGATGTTCCGCAGCAGGTCTTTCGGCAGCCCGAGCTGGTCGAGCACCCACGCGGCGAAGAGCGTGAAGACGGAGAAGCTGACTACCAGGCCGGCGACGATCGCGAACGGCTTTCGCCGTCCGCCCGACGCGCCGCCCGCGAGCAGGATCGGCAGCACCGGTAGGACGCAGGGCGATACGGCCGTGACCAGCCCGGCGACGAACCCGATGCCCAGTAACAGCAGGAACATCCCTGCTTGGTCAGCCTAGCGGCGCGTTTGTTACGCGTCCGTGTTTTCCGCGGCGGCCGGCTCGGGCTCCGGCTTCGCCTCAGGGGCCTGCTCGGGCGCCCCGCCGTTCTGCTGCGCGGCGTTCGCGTTCGCGGGCTTCTTCTTCCGGCGCCGCCGCCGGCGCCGGCCCGGGTGCGCCTTCGGCGCGGGCAGGTCCTCGGCCAGCCCGTTCGCGACCTCCTGGATGGAGCCGAGCTCCTCGCGCGCAGCCTCGAGCGTCTGGTTTGCCCGCGGCGTGTAACCCTCGGCGGAGGCGAGCAGCGCAGCGGCGGTCGCGAGCGGCAGCTCCTTCGCCGCCGCTGCGAGCTTCGCCGCGTTCTCCTCGTGCCGGTGGCCGCGCGAGTTCGCGAGCGCCCCGAGCAGCCGCTTCGCCTCCGGGTACTCGGCGCTCGCCTTGCGGTCGAGGACCTTGCGCACTGCCCGCGCGAGCCGCCACGTCCAGCGGGCGAGGATCTGGTCGGGGGCGTCGGGCCGGCCCTCGCCGATCGCTCGCAGCAGCGTGCGGACGCCCTGGACACGGTCCTTCTCCCACGGCGGCGCCTGGGTGACGAGCGTGACCAGGTCGTCGAAGCTGGCGCGGTCGACCGTCATGCCGACCCGGTCGGCGAGCGCCATCATCCGCAGCCGCCGGTTCGGGTTCTCCGCGGCACAGGTGAAGAGGAACTGCTCGAGCGCGGCCTTGCTCGCCCGGGCGGTGAGCTTCTCGAACAGCGCGACGCGGTCGTCGAACCGGGCCTGGCGGCCGGCGATGCGCGCCCAGAACCGCTGCTCCTCCTCGTCGAGGTAGCGGGGGTCGACGCGCTGCCACTCCCGCTGGATGACGGCGAGGCGGCGGTTGACGTCGGGCGTGACCGGGACGAGCCAGGGCGCCGGCTGGAGCTTGCGGCGCGCCCGGCGCTGGACGCGGCGGCGCGGGGCAGGGGTGACGCGCGCGCCCTCGCGGTAGAAATCGGCGCCGAGCAGCGAGTGGAGCGTGACCACACGGTCCGAGTGCGTCGCGCCCTTCTGGACGAAGTCGACGACGATGCCGGCCTCCTTGCGCGCGTGCAGGCGCATGATCCGGCCGATCCGCTGCTGGTAGACACGGCGGCTCGCGGTCGGAGCGAGGTGCATGACCACGGTCGCGCGCGGTGAGTTCCAGCCCTCGGCGAGCAGCATCGCGTTGACGAGCACGTCGATCTCGCCGCGCTCGTAGCCGGCCAGGATCTCGGCGAGCTTGACCGGCGGAGTGCGGCCGCTGACGGCCTCCGCCTTCAGCCCTGCCGACCGGAACTCCGTCGCGAGGTTGTAGGCGTGCTCCACGCCGGCGGCGTACACGATGCCCGGCGTCGAGTCGAAGCGGTCGCGGTAGAGGCTGGCGGCGGCCTGGTTGAGGGCGACGTGGTCGAGCACCTTGGCCAGGGCCTCCTGGTCGAAGTCGCCGCCGACGATCGGCACCGAGTTGATCGCGGCCGCGGGCGGGACGCGCAGGCAGCGGAGCGGAGCGATCAGCCCGCGCCGTGCGGCGTCGCCGAGCGGCAGGTCGTCGACCGAGGCGGGGAAGACGTCCGAGACCTGCTTCGCGATCAGCTGCTCGGTCGCGGTCATCCCGATGTAGACCGGCTCCGGGAAGCTCCGGATCGCCGCGCTCGTCTTCTCGCCGAGCGCCGTGTGCGCCTCGTCGCAGATCACGAGCTGGTACGCGTCGCGGTTCAGGTCCTTGACGTGGCGCGCGAACCAGGCGTAGGTCTGGATCGTGATCGGGTTTTCGCTCGGCGGGCGGTCCTTGCCGGTGATCTCCGGCGTGATCCGGTCGCCGTAGCCCTCGTCCTTCAGCTCGCGGTTGAACTGCGAGACGAGCAGGCGGCGGTGCGTGAGGATCAGGACGCCGATCGTGCTCGCCGCCTCGACGAAGCCGGCGGCTGCAATCGTCTTGCCCGACGCGGTCGGGTGCCGGAAGCGGTAGCGGCGGACGGCGCCCGGGTCGCTTGCGACCGGCAGCTCGTCCTCCTCGATCGACCTCGCCTTCGAGTCGCCTCGCCGTTCTCTCCGCCGTCGCCGTTCTCGTACTCCTCTTCCTCCTCGAAGTCGTCCTCCGGTTCCTCGACGGCCTCGGGCTCTCGCTGCGCGGCTGCGATCAGCTCTGTGAGCATCCCCGCGAGCGCGTCGACCTGGTGGCGGCGGAGCTCGGTGCCCGATTTCAGGTGCGGCGGGCGCTCGCTCAGCACTCGTTCGAGGCCGAGCATCAGCGCGTACCGGATCTTCCACTCGGAAGAGGGTCGGTCGTTCCCGGCCTCGATCTCCGCGATCGCGTCGTCGAGCGCGATGCGGCGCGCGGTGCCGGGCGTGAGGACCTGTGCGACGTCCTCGTCGGGGTGGAGGAACGGCTCCCCCGCCCACTCCGCGGCGCGCGCCGCCGCGGTGACGAGCGAACCCGTCTCCACGGACACGGTCAAAGGCTGATCGATGGTCTCCTGCATAGGGGCAGCGCCACGTCGCGCTGCGTCTTTCGAAGAGGGCGCCCGAGACCCCGGAACGGGCGTCGCGAGGGAAGCATACATGGCATTCGGGACGCCGTGCGGCGTTCTCGAAGCCGTCATGCGGTCTTGGCAGCCCGGCACGCGGTCGTGAGCGCATACTGCGGTCGTGGCCGACTGGGCGGGGCTGTTCCAGCGCGAGGCGGGTCGCTATCGCGACGGCGAAGCCCGCCTGGGCGACGGCTCGGACGAGCGGCAGCGCCAGCTGACGCGGATGGGCAACGCTGCGTGGGGCGCCGCGCTCTGCCTGCTGATGCAGGGCGAGGACGCGCGGGAGTGGCTTGCGCTCGCCGCCGATCGCTGGCGCGAGAGCTACGCGGGCGCGCCGTCCGGGAGCTGGGGCCGGCCGATCGGAGCGATCAAGGCGCTCGTGCTGGCGGGCGATTGGGCCGCGGCCGAGGAGGCGTCGCGGTGGGCTCTCGAGGAGGGCGCGGCGGATGCCGAGTCGCCGATCGGGCGCTACGCGGCGGCGCTGGCCTGCTCGGTGCTCGGCGACTGGGAGCACGCGCGGGTCCACGCCGACGCGATCCGGATCCGCGACGACTTCCCGCGCGACGTCGGCGATGCGCTCGCGATGATCGCCGCCGAGGACGTGGTCGGCTACATCGAGGCGGTCGAGTCGGTGCTCGAGTCGTTCGAGACGCGCGACGAGTACCTCGAGGACGTGCCGGTCGCGGACACGGTGCTGGTGCTGCAGGCGCTGGCCGAGCGCCGCGCGATGGCGGCGGAACTCTCCTCGAACCTACTGCCCTAGCCGGGCCGCAGCGGCGCGGTCGAGGATCGCGACCGTTCGCTGTCCGCGCACGAGGCTCGCCGGCGTCGCGGGCGAGGGAGGCTGGGCGAACGCGCGCTCCGCGGCCTCGGCCTTGCTCTCGCCGGTGACGAGGTAGACCAGCTCGCGTGCCGCGGCCAGCACCGGGCGCGTCATCGTCACGCGCGGGACGTGCGGCTCCATTCCGGCCTCGACGGCGACTGCCCGGCGATGGGTGATGTCCAGTGCGGGCGCGTTCGGGAAGAGCGATGCGGTGTGGCCGTCGGGGCCGATCCCCATCAGCGCGAAAGCGAGCGTGACGCCCTCGAGCTCGGCGTCGTACTCGTCGGCGGCCTCGCCGGGCGGGAGCTCGCCCTGGACACGGTGGACCTCCGGCCCGCGCGCGAGGCCGTCGAGCAGCGACTCGCGGATCAGACGGTAGTTCGAGTTCCCGTCGGCGGGCGGCACGACGCGCTCGTCGACCCACCACAGGTCGACGCCGCTCCAGTCGGGCCGCAGGACCGCCACGCGCTCGTACGCGCGGCGCGGGCTCGAGCCGCCGGAGAGGCCGATCTGGCCGCCCGTGTCGACGGCTTCGGCGATTCGCTGCGCCGCCGCCTCGGTCGCCGCGGCGGCGTCGTCGAGGACGACCAGCTCGACGTCCGTCAGTTGTCGCCTTCCGCCAGCGCCTTCGAGCGCTCCATCGCCGCCTGGATCGCGTTCAGGAAGGCGGCGCGCACGCCGGCGCGCTCGAGCTCGCGGATCGCGTGGATCGTCGTCCCGCCCGGGCTCGTCACGGCCTCGCGGAGCTCGACCGGGTGCATGTGCTCGTCGCGCAGCAGCTTTGCGGTGCCGAGCATCGTCTGGACGACGAGCTGCGTGGTCACCTCGCGGGAGAGGCCGAGCAGGATGCCGGCCTCCGTCATTGCTTCGGCGAGCAGCGCGAAGTACGCGGGGCCGGAGCCGGAGACCGCGGTGACGGCGTCCATGTAGCGCTCGGGCACGACGACGACGCGGCCGAGGTGCGAGAGGCATTCCTCGGCGAGCGCGAGGCTCTCCTCTCCGGCGTGGCTACCGGCGCAGATTCCGGCAATGCCTTCGTGGACGACGGCGGGCGCGTTCGGCATCGAGCGAACGACGGGAACCTCCGCGCCGAGGTGGTTCTCGATCGCCGCGGTCGTGATCGCGGCCGCGACGGAGAGGATCGTCTGCTCGGGCTTGACCATTGGGCCGATCTCGCCGAGCAGGCCCCCGATGTCCTGCGGCTTGACCGCGACGACGACGAGACCGGCGCCCGCGACCGCTTCCGTGTTCGAGCGCAGCACCTCGATCCCGTAGTGGCCGCGCAGCTCCGCGATCCGCTCCTCGCGCCGGACCGTCGCGACGACCTCGCCCGGCTCGCGCCAGCCCGAGCTGAGCAGGCCCCCGAGCAGGGACTCGCCGATCTTCCCGCAGCCAAGAATGGCAACACGGCGACTCATTGCGATGAGTTTACGGTCAGGCGGCGCGCGCCACCGGCAAGAGCCCGCGCGCCCAGCCGGAGAGCATGTACACGCTGGCCAGCCCGGCCCACTCGCCGTAGGGCTCGAGCAGCTCGGCGGTCTCCCAGCCCTCGACGCGCCGCCCGCGCATCGCGGCCAGCAGCTTGACGAGCCCGAGGTCGCCCTCGAGGCCGCGCTCGAAACGGCCGAGCCCCTCGAGGCACACGACCCCGATCGACCACGGGCCGAGCCCGCGCTCGCGCGCGAGGCGGTCGGCGACCGTCGCGGTCGGCTGCTCCTTCAGGCGCTCCAGCTCCCAGGCGCAGAGCCGGACGAGCGTCGCGCCGCGCCTCGCGTGCAACCCGAGCGCGCGCAGGCGCGCGGGGGAGAGCTGTGTGAGATCCGCTGCGGTGGGCGGCGCGTGCCGCCGGCCGGTGCGGGGCTCCGTGCAGGCGCGGATGATCCGCTTCTCCATCGCGCGCGCCTCGCTGGCGAGAATCAGCTGCCCGCAGAGCGCACGCAGGAGCGCCTGGGCGACGGTCGCGGTCCGGAGCGGCCGCAGCCCGCGCAGCAGCCGGACGGAGCGTCCGATGAACGGGTCCTTCTGGAACCGCAGCACGAACGGCGTGTGATCGTCGTCCACGCCAAGGCAGAACCGCATCTGCTCGAACGCCCCCTCGCTCGTCGCGCGCAGGTGCAGCGTCCCGTCCGGGCGCTGCCAGGCGACCGCGCGCCCGGCCGGCAGCTCGGCGTCGAGGATCGCGTCCCGAAACGTCCGCGTCGCGTCGCCCGCGCGCCGCGCGGAGAGCTCGAGCGAGTACGGACCACGCGGGCGCACGTCGGCGGCGACCATGCCGCGAGCATAAACGGGGTACGGGATACCCTCTGGCGAGCTTGGAGATGCGCCGAACGTGGGATGCGCTCGCGGGTGGCGACACCGCCGTCTATGTCGGCGACCCGGCGACCGGGGCATCCGAGCTGGCGGGGCTCTTCGGGCGGCTCGGCGCGCGATCCGCGGGGTGGGACCTGCGTCGAGGTCGGCTGCGGGCCCGGCCGGATGACCGGCGCGCTCGCGGAGCGGTTCGACCGCGTGCTCGCGCTCGACGTCTCGCCCGCGATGCTCGAGCAGGCCAGGGCGCACGTGACCGCGGCGAACGTGACCTTCCTCGCCGTGCCGGGCGACCGACTCGAGGGGGTCGAGGACAGGAGTGCGGACGCCGTCGTCTGCTACCTCGTGCTCCAGCACCTCCCCTCCGGAGAGGTCGTCTGCGCGTACCTCCGCGAGTTCGCGCGCGTGCTCGCGCCGCAAGGTGAGGCCTACATCCAGGTGCCTGTGCTCCAGGGCGCCGCCGGGCGGCTGCGCCGCGCTCTCCGCACCCCGCTTCTGCGACTCGCCCGGCGGCCCGAGCACGGCGCCGCATTCCGGGGCTTCCGGCTCACGCGCCGGGAGCTCGACCGCGCGCTCGCCGACGCCGGCCTGCGCGTGCTCGCCGAGGACGAGGGGCCCTCCGCCTACAGCCGCAGCCGCGACCGTTTCCTCCGGCTCGCGCGCGCGCAGTGACCGCCGCCGCCCTCGCCGTCTACGGCGTCCTGCTCGCCGCGGCCGTCGTCGCCGTCTTCAGGCGGCCGGTGGTCGCGCTGTACGTCTTCGCACTCGGCCTGCCGCTGCACAACATCGTCATGTCGCTCCTCTACGGGGGCGGCGTGCGCGGCGGCGCGCTCGACGCGATCCAGGCGTGGAAGGAGATCGTGCTCGCGGCGACGCTCGTCTCCGTCGCCCTCCGTGCCGTCCGCGACCGCCGCCTGCCGTTCCAGCCCAACTGGCTCGACGCGCTCGCGCTCGCCTACGGCGCGATCGTCGTCCTCTACGCGGTGATCCCCCAGAGCGCGCTCGACGGGCACGCGGGCGCCCGCGCGATCGCGTACGGCCTGCGCCACGACCTGGTCTTCGTCGCGGCGTACTTCCTCGGACGCGCCGTCGTCCCGCAGTTCAGGCGGGTCGGCGCGGTGATCGTCGTCGGCGCGGCCGCGGTCGCAGCCTGGGGCCTGATCGAGGTCTACGCCGTGCCGATCGAGTGGTGGCGCCACTCCGGCGCGGTCGGCTACTTCCACCGCGAGCTCGGCTACGACTACCACGGCCCGGCCGGACTGCCGGAGAACTTCGCCTTCAACACGAGCGACGGCCTCTTCCGGCGGCTCGATCTCGACGTTCGTCTCGCCCCTTGCGACCGCGTACATGCTCGTCGTGGCGCTGATCCTCGTCGCCGCCGACCGCCGCCGGTCGTGGCTCGGCATCGCGCTCGGGGCCGTCTGCGCGGTCGGGCTGCTCTGGACGTTCTCGCGCTCGTCGATCGTCGCGCTCGCCGGCGGGCTCATCGTGCTCGCGATCGGCCTCCGCCGCTGGTGGCCGGTCGCCGCGGCGGTGGTCGTCGCGGTCGGCGGGCTCGCGTTCGCCTCGATCTACCACGACGTCGCGCCGCGGACGCACTGGTACGCCTCGGATCTCCCGTACCAGGAGGCGCAGGCGAAGGTGAAGGGCCCGCTACCCCGCTCGAGCGGCCTGAGCGGCACAGCGAGCCTCGGCGAGCCGTCGATCAAGAGCCACTGGGAGAGCCTGAAGGCCGGCATCCGGACGGTCGCCCACCACCCGCAGGGCTACGGGCTCGGCAACGCCGGCACGACCGCCCAGCGCTTCGACGTGAAGATCGAGGCGGGCGAGTCGAACTACACGGAGATCGGAGCGGAGACCGGCCTCGTCGGCGCGCTGCTCTTCATCGCCTGGAGCCTCGCCCTCCTCGGCACGCTGCTCGTGCGCGCGTGGCGGCGCGACTGCGGTCCCGGTCACTGCGGCCGTCGCCGCGGCGCTCGCCGCGGTGCTCGCGCTCGCGATCCAGACCGACGTCGTCGGCGTGCCCTGGCTCGCGTACTGCCCTCTGGTGGCTTGCGGGCTCGGCTGTCTCTGTGCGGCGCGAGCAACTCGGGGGCTAACCCCATCCCCAGACACCGGCTGGCACCGTGGTCGCGGCTCGCCTACGGGGGCAACCTTGAGCCAACATTCATTCGACACACGGAGACGACCACCATGAGCATGACTGCTCCCATCCGCCCGCTGTACCAGGCCCAGACCTACCGCGACCTCCTCTTCATCGCAACCGCGATTCCGGTCGCCGCCGCCGCGCTCGGCGATCATGATCGCCGGCTGGACGTCGATCGTCGTCCTGGCGATCACGCCGCTAGATCGTTCCGGTGCTGCTCGGCTACCGCGGCGTGGTCGGCCTGCTCGCGCGCGGTGACGACGGCACTAGCGAGAGTCGCTGCTGGGTGCGGAGACCGGCCCGACGATCGCTTCATCCGGCCGGAGGCTTCTGGGGCCGCGCGACGGCCGTGTTCCTCGACCCGAACTTCTGGCGGCAGCAGGGCTACCTCCTGCTGCGGATGACGGTCGGGTTCGCGCTCGCCGTCGGGGAGTTGGCATTGATCGCGGGCGCGTTCGGCTGGATCTCGCTGCCGATCTGGTACCGCTGGACGGACAACGACTACGGGTCCTGGCACGTCGACACGCTCGGGCGCGCGTTCCTGTTCGTGCCCGCGGGGCTCGTCGCGCTGGTCGTCGCCGCATGGCTGGCCCGCGGAATCGGTTCTCTGTCGGCCTGGCAGGTGCGGTCGCTGCTCGCACCTCGACCGGAGAGGCGCCTCGCCCACCGACGCACTGCGGTTGCGGCGGCGCGCGCTCCGGATCGAACTCGGCGTCGCCGGCGGTCTCGTCCTGCTGACGGTGATCATCTGGGCCTCCACGGGCCAGGGGATACTTCTGGCCCAATGTGGGTCGACCCTCCCGCTGGGCGCTGCTGCTCGTGATCCAGGCGGTCGTCGAGCTCGCCGTGGAGAGGATTCCGTCTGAGGAGCCGGCCAGGCCGCGGCCTGGCTATCCACGGCGGTGTGAGTCGCCGCGCTCTTCGTCTTCATGACCGCGATCTGGGCGGTCACGACCGCGGCAACTTCTGGCCGGCCTGGGCGCTGCTCGGCCTGGGGAGCGCCGTCGGCGCCCACTATCTCCTGGTCCGGATCAGCGGCGCGACCGACTCGCCCGCCGGGTCGAGATGCTCGAGGCGAGCCGGGCTGGCGCGGTCGAGGAGCAGGACGCCGAGCTGCGGCGGATCGAGCGCGACCTCCACGACGGCGCCCAGGCGCGCCTGGTCGCGCTCGGGCATGCAGCCTCGGGATGGCTGAGGAGAAGTTCGCGCTCCGACCCGGCAGGCGCGGAGCAGCTCGTCGCTGAGGCCCGCGGCGAGGCGTCGCGAGAGGCGATCGCGCGAACTGCGCGATCTCGCCCGCGGCATCCACCCGCCGGTCCTTGCCGACCGTGGGATCGAGCGCAGCGCTCGGCGACCCTCGCCGATCGCAGCCCGCTGCCCGGACGACGGTCTCCGTGGACCTCGACGAGCGGCCGCCGCGCGGCGGTCGAGACCGCCGCCTACTTCGTCGCCGCCGAGGCCCTCGCCAACGCGACCAAGCACTCCGGCGCGGCGCCGGATCGACGATCTCGGTCGCCCGCCGGCAACGGCACCGCTCGAGGTCGTCGTCACGGACGACGGCAAGGGCGGCGCCGACCCCGTCCGGCTCCGGCCTGGTCGGCCTCCGCCGGCGGGTCGAGGCGCTCGACGGGACGCTGGCGGTCGACAAGCCCCGCCGGGCGGACCGACCACGATCCGAGTGGAGCTCCCATGCGCGTCGTGATCGCCGAGGATCTGGCGCTACTGCGCGACGGGCTCGCCGCGGCTGCTCCGCGACAACGGCATCGAGGTCGTGCGCCGAACTGGACGACGCCGGACGCGCTCGTCCATGCGGTCGTCGCCGACAAGCCCGACCTCGCGATCGTCGACGTGCGCATGCCCCCGACGCTTCCGCGACGAGGGTCTGCGGGCGGCGCTCGAGCTGCGCGCGGACGTGCCCGGACACGGCGATCCTGATCCTCTCGCAGTACGTCGAGCACGCCTACGCGGCCGAGCTGCTCGCCGAGCGGGCGCCGGGCGGCGTCGGCTACCTGCTCAAGGACCGCGTCGTCGAGGTCGCCGAGTTCGTCGACGCGGTGCGGCGCGTCGCCGACGGCGGGACGGCGCTCGACCCCGAGGTCGTCGCGCAGCTCGCTCGCGCGACCGCGGCGCGACAGCCGCTCGACCGTGCTCACGCCGCGCGAGCTGCGACGTGCTCGAAACTGATGGCCGAAGGACGCTCGAACACGGCGATCGCCGAGGCGCTCGTTCTCACCGTCGGGGCCGTTGAGAAGCACATCGCGAGCATCTTCCAGAAACTGCGGCTGCCGCAGTCCGGGAGCGATCACCGCCGGGTGCTCGCTGTGCTCGCATATCTACAGGAGCACTGAGCTCGCTATCCAAACCGACGCAATCGGCGTGCCGTGGCTCGCATACTGTCTCTTCTGGCTTGCAGGGTCATGCGTGACGACGAGGAGGACTGAGACATGGCCGGGATGATCACGTGGCACGAGCTGTTCACCACCGACGTCGACCGGGCGATCCCGTTCTACACGGAGCTGCTCGGGGCCGAGATCGAGACGGCGTCGATGGGGGACTTCGAGTACCAGATGCTGAACAAGGACGGCCGAAGCCACGCAGGCTTCGTCAAGGACGAGCGGGGCGTCGCCCCGTCGCACTGGTACCCGTACATCCACTCCGACGACGTGGATGCGAGCGTCCAGGCGGCGACGGCCGCGGGCGCACAGCTGATCCACGGCCCGATGGACGTCGCCGACATGCTCCGCTTCGCGGTGCTGGGCGACCCGCAGCACACGAGCTTCGGGCTGATCAGCGGCGAGGGCAACCCGCCGCAGGGCCTCTTCGCCTGGGACGAGCTGCATGCCGCCGACCTGGGCGCGGCCGAGAGCTTCTACGGCACCGTCGCCGGCTGGAGGACCGAGGACTTCATGGAGGGGTACAAGGCGTGGTATTCCGGTGACGCGATGGTCGGCGGGCTGATGCAGAAGCAAGGCGAGTCCGCGCCCACGCTCTGGCTGCCGTATCTCGCCGTGGACGACACCGACGCTGCGACGGCGAAGGCCCAGGAGCTCGGCGCGACCGTGATGCTCGAGCCGACGACGATGGAGGGCGTCGGCCGCTACTCGGTGGTCGCCGACCCGGTCGGCGCCGCCGTCGGGCTGCACAAGAGCGCGAACGCCTAACCGAGCCGCTCCGCGACGTCGGTCAGGCGCTCGAGTAGGAGAACGTGCTGACGAAGGCGCAGTTGCCCTCGAGCTCCCAGTCGAACGGCTCGTCGTGCACGGCGAGCCGTTCGGCGTAGTACTCGGTGCCGGCGATGTGGTGGCCCGGGATGACGCAGGAGACGCGCTCCTCGGTCGGGAACTGGCCGGGTCGCGGTCAGCTCGACCGCCGAGCCGACCCGCAGCTCGTTGTGCTCGCCGCCCACCCGCAGCTCGATCGGGCTCGTGCGGACCGCAAGCTCCTCGCTCGGCTTGCGCACCCACGGCAGCCGCAGCACGTCGTCGCCGCCGAGCTTCCCGGTCAGGATCGCCGCGAGCGCCTCGCGCTGCTCCTCGCTGCCGCGCTCGTCGACGTGCACGACGAAGCTCCACGGCGAGCCGGGCTCGTCGTCGTCGTACCGGATCACGAAGGCGGCTGCGAGCCCGCCGAGGTCGACCCCGTCCGCATGGCCTTCGCGCACGAGCCAGGAGAGGACGCCCATGCAGATCCCGTAGGTGGAGCGCCCGCCCGGGACACCGCCAACCGTCCGGCAGGGGCAGATCGCCTCGCAGTTGCAGGATTCGAAGTAGTCACCCTCGATGTGCCAGCTCATGGCTCTCGAACGTAACAGGTCGTCGCAGCCTGGATCTCGGGCGGCCTCGTCTCAGGGTCTGCCCCGACCGCGGCGCCCTCTCGATCCCCGGGTCTGCCCGGTGGCGCCACGGCCGCGGATCCGTGACGATTGACACGTGAGCACGACTGTGCTGATCGTTGACGATCACGAGTCGTTTCGGACGGCGGCTCGGCGGATGCTCGAGAGGGAGGGCTTCGTGGTGGTGGGCGAGGCGGTCGATGGCGCATCGGCGATCACGATTGCTCGAGCTGTCCGCCCCGACCTCGTGCTGCTCGACGTCGTGCTGCCGGATGTGAGCGGCTTCGATGTGGCCGAACGGCTCCGTTCGGGTCCGTCCAGGATCGTGCTCATCTCGAGCCGCGGCCGAGACGACTTCGGCCCGCGTCTCCGGCAAAGCCGGGTTACGGGGTTCATCAGCAAGGACGAGCTCTCCGGCGAGCGGCTCAGGGAGCTGCTGGAGGAAGTCGCGTGAGGGCTCTGTTCCTCGCGGTCGTTCCCGCGGGGGTCGCCCTCGCAGTACTGGCCTACGAAATCGAGGTCGACAGCGTCCACACGGCGGACGGCAGGGCGGTAGCGCAGGTGGCGGTCGGGCTGTCGTTCCTGCTCGCCGGCCTGATCGCGTGGTCACGCCGGCCGGCGAATCGTCTCGGAGCGCTGATGGTCGCCGCCGGCTTTGCGCTGCTCCTCCGTCAGCTCAGGTACAGCCACGACGCGCTCGCCTTCACGGTCTTCTTTGCCCTCGGCGAGCTCGGCTTCCCGCTTGTCGCTCACTCCGTGCTGGCGTACCCGTCGGGACGAATCAAGGGCGCGGCCGAGCGGTGGCTCGTCAGAGCGGCCTACGCGGTCGCCCTCGCCTTGCCACTGACGATCCTCCTCTTCCACGACCGGCGCGACCCGCTTCGTCAATTCGGTTCGCTGGAGCGTAAGAGCGACTTCTTGATCGCTCGCCACCAACACGCGGTCGAAGTGCTGGAGAAGTCGTACGCGATCGTCTTCTTCGGCGTGCTGGCCGCGCTGTTCATAGCGCTGGTGTGCCGCCGCGTCGCCCTGGCGACACCGGGCGCACGACGCACCCTCTCTCCACTTCTGCTGGCTGCGGTCGCAGTCGGCCTGCGCGCGGCCTACGAGCTGGTATCCACCTTCGGCGACGAGTCGTTCGCCAATGCGAGCATCTTCTGGCTGCAGGCGCTTGCCTTCGTCGCACTTCCGATCGCCCTGCTCACAGGCCTCCTCCGGGCAGGCGTCGTGAGGGCGAGCGTGGGAGAACTGGTCGTGGAGCTGGAGCAGACGCCGCCTCACGGCCTGCGTGACGCGCTGGCCCGCGGCCTCGGCGATCCGACGCTCGAAGTTGCCTTCTGGCTTCCCGAGCGCGGTGGGTACGGCGACCGCAACGGGCGACCCTTTGCGTTGCCGGCCGAGGAGACAGGGCGCGCGTTCACGTGGCTCGAGCACGAGGGAGAGCCGCTCGCGGTTTTGGTCCACGATCCGTCGCTGCTGGACGAGCCCGAGTTGATTCAGGCTGCTGCCGCGACCGCCCGGCTCGCGCTCGAGAATGCGCGGCTAGGAGCGGAGCTCCACGCCCAGCTCGACAAGGTCAAGGAGTCCCGGGCCCGGATCGTGGCCGCCACCGACGCGGAGCGCCGCCGAATCGAGCGGGACATCCACGACGGTGCGCAGCAACGCCTTGTCGCGCTCGCGCTCGAGCTTCGTTCCGCGCAACGCAGCATGTCGGCCGGCGACCCCGAGCTGAAGCAGGTGCTCGGCTCGGCCGTCGACGAGCTGCAGGTCGCCGTGCACGAGCTGCGTGAGCTCGCCCGCGGCGTGCACCCGGCGATCCTGACCGAGGGAGGCCTGGCTGCTGCCCTGGAGTCCCTGGTTCTCAGGACGCCACTTCCCGTTGCCCTCGAAGCTGCGCCCGACCAGCGCCTCTCGGCCGAGGTCGAGGCGACGGCATATTTCGTCGCCTGCGAGGGGCTTGCGAACGTGGTCAAGCACGCCGACGCCTCCGCGGCGACGGTCAGCGCGTGGCGGGACGGCGACAAGCTCGTCGTAGAGGTCGCAGACGACGGCATCGGTGCGGCCAGTCAGAACGGCGGCTCCGGGCTCCGGGGACTCGCCGACCGGGTCGAGGCGCTCGGCGGCCGGCTGCGAGTCGAGAGCCCGTCCGCCGGCGGCACACGAATCGTCGCGGAGATTCCGTGCGCGTCGTGATCGCGGACGACTCGGTCCTCTTCAGGGAGGGCCTGGCTCGGATACTCGCCGACGCGGAGTTCGAGGTCGTCGCGCAGGCCGGCGACGCCGAGAAGCTGCGCGAGGCCGTGCGCGAGACGAACCCCGACATAGTCATCGTCGACGTGCGCATGCCGCCGACTCAGACCGATGAGGGAACCAGGGTCGCGAAGGAGATTCGGGCCGAGCAGGCTGGACTTGCGGTGCTCCTGCTCTCCCAGTCTGTCGAGGTGCGGCATGCCTTCGATCTCTTCAGCGAGCAGCCCGAAGGGTTTGGATACCTGCTCAAGGACCGTGTTCTCGACATCGACGAGTTTCTCGAGGCGGTGCGCCGGGTCGGCCGGGGCGGCACCGTCGTCGACCCCGAGGTCGTCGGTCAGCTGATGGGCCGCCGCCGCCGGCACGACCCGCTTGCCGAGCTGACCCCCCGCGAGCGCGAGGTGCTGGAGCTGATCGCGGAGGGGCTCTCGAACCAGGGCATCTGCCGCAAGCTCGTGCTCAGCCCGAAGACCGTGGAGACGCACGTCCACTCGATCTTCGGAAAGCTCGTACTGCCACCGGAGCCGGACGAGCACCGCCGCGTTCTGGCGGTGCTCGCCTTTCTCCGTTCCTAGTGAGGGCCTACTGAGCGCTCCAGGTCGTGCTCTTGCTCGAGCAGCTGAAGTCGCCGACGTCGAGGTGCAGCACCGCGTCGAGGCTGAGCGTGCCGCTCGCGTGCCCCGCGGCGTCGAAGGAGCCGCTGATCACGCCGTTGCCGTTGAAGTCGTTGTCGCTGACGGTGAACTTGTCGCCCCAGTGCTTGCTCGGATCGAGCAACCACGGGTCGGGGCCGAACGAGAGTGGTCCCGAATGATCACGCTGATGCCCGCGCCCTGGCAGGTGAGCAGGACCGTGAACGTCAGGTTCGTCACGCTGTTCAGGTCGGCGGCCACGTCGAACTCGATCGGCTGTCCCTGAGACGTCGTGCCGGCGTAGTGGCCGCCTCGCGGCGCCGCATCGTCGCCGGTAATCGTGCCCGTCGCCGTTGCCTGGCCGAGGACGGCGTTCACCGGCTGCGAGAGCGTGAGCGTGAACGTCTCGTCCGGCTCTCCCGCGATGTCTCCGACGATCGGAACGGCGACCGTCTTGCTCGTCTCGCCGGGTGCGAAGACGAGCGTGCCCGAGGTCGCGGTGTAGTCCGAGCCGGCCGTGGCAGTTCCGTCAGCGGTCGCATACGCCACGCTCACGCGCAGCGGCGTCCGCTTCGCGAGCGTGACGTTGAAGCTCATCGGCTGGGAGCCTGCGTTGCCCTCGGCCTGCGAGCCGCCGGCGATCGAGAGCGCGGGCTTCGGCAGCCCCCGCACCGTCTCGCAGTCCGCCGCGACCTTGTCGGCTGCGTCAGCGAGCGCGGTGTCGTGGCCCGGCCCACAGGCCAGAACGTCCGCGCCGGGCCCGCCGGAGAGGACGTCGTTTCCGGCCCCGCCGTTCAGGTAGTCGTTGCCGGCGAGACCGTAGAGCTTGTCGTTGCCGGCGTTGCCGTACAGCTTGTCGGCCGCGGCGGATCCGCGCAGGGTGTCGCCCTTGGGCGTGCCCCGGATGATCGCCGCCGCTGCCGACGCGACCAGGATCGCCGCGATCGCCCGCGGCCGGCGAAACCCAGGAGAGGCGGGCGAGCGCCGGCGCAGACTTCCGTTCGTGTGCATCTTCTCCCTCCGTCTTCGTGAGCGAACCCCGGGCTCACGATGGAAGGCGCCGCTAACACGGCACTAACACATCACTCCGCGACGGCGGGCGGCGGCCCGAAGGCCGCCGCCCAACGCCTCTCCCTCCCCGCCTGCGCGGTCTCAGCAGGTCATTTGCGGGTTGCCGTCCACGTCGTAGCGTCGGTGTGCGCACGACGCGCCGCTGTAGTTGAGGTGGACTTGCAGCGTGCCGGTCGCGACGTTCGTTGCGGTGTCGAACTTGCCCTTGAGGGCGACCGTGAGGTCCTGGCCGCTGCCGCTCGCGTCAAATGACAGGTCGGGCTCGATCGGCACGGTGCCCGGCCATCCGACCGAGAGGAGGCCCGCCGCACCGTTGTCGCACGAGATGTAGATCAACATCGTCATGCCGCTCACCGTGTGACCGTCGGCGGCGACGTCGAAGTCGATGTTGCCGCCGCTTGTGATCGGCCCGTTGTAGTGGCCCGGCGGCGCCGTGGGGGCGTCGTCGTTGGTGATCGCGCCGGTCGCCGTTGCTGTGCCGAGCGTTGCGTTGACGGGATTCGAGAGCGTGAGGGTGAACGTCTCGTCCGATTCGTACGCAGTGTCCCCGAGAATGGGGACGGCTACCGTCTTGCTCGTCTCGCCGGGTGCGAACACGAGCGTGCCGGAGGTCGCGGTGTAGTCTGACCCGGCCGTGGCTGTTCCGTCCGCGGTCGCGTAGGCGACGCTCACCCGCAGCGGGGTCCGGTTCGCAAGCGTGACCGTGAAGCTCAGCGACTGCGTTCCGGCGTTGCCCTCCGCAAGCGAGGCGCCGGCAACGGCCAGGGCCGGCTTCGGGACTCCCTGCACCGTTTCGCAGTCGGCGCCGATCTTGTCCCTCGCGTCCGCGACTGCGGTGTCACGGCCCGGCCCGCAGGCGAGGACGTCTGCACCGGGCCCGCCCGAGAGGACGTCGTTCCCGGGGCCGCCGTTGAGATAGTCGTTGCCGGCGAGACCGTAGAGCTTGTCGTTGCCGCCGTTGCCGTAGAGCTTGTCGGCCGCGGCCGTGCCGCGGAGCGTGTCGTTCTTCGGCGTGCCGCGGATCATGCCCGCCGAGGCCGAGGCGACCACGATCGCCGCGACCGCCACGGTGGCAAGAGCCAGTCCGGCAAGTGGGCGCCGGGGGCTTCGGTTTCTCTTCCTGCGCATTTCTTCCTCCCTGTTCGTCGTCGACCCCGCGCCAACGATCCCGCCTGCCGCTAACACGCCACTAACGCGGCCCGCCTACGAGCTCACGGCTGCGTGACGCGGAGGGCGAACGAGACGGGCGCTCCCTTTCGAACGACGCGCAGGAGCAGCGAGCGCTGGCCGCAGATCTGGTAGGTGAGCCTCTTCTGGCGCGTCCCCGCCCACAGTCCCTGCGCGAGGACGTGGCCGGCCGCGACCACCGACACGTCGTCGAGCGCGCCGGCGGGCAACGTGACGCTCACGTCGAGCTGACCGTCGAGCGGCGTCGCAAGCGGCAGCGTCCAGACCCGCTTTGCCTTCGGCAAACGGACGCGCAGGCTCTTGCTCGTCGGCGTCGTCCAGGGCTCGAGGACGTCCTGCTCGACCGCGTGGAGCGCGGCCGCGTCGGGGTAGAAGCTCCAGTCGACGATCGGCCAGATGAAGTTGGTGGCGCCCGCCTTCGACTCGTTCAGGAGCCGATAGGTCTCGGCAAACGCTTCTCCGGGGTTCTGGAGATAGTGAGCGTCCTCGTCGCCCGGGTAGGCGGAACCGGCGGCGGTGCGCGCGCAGACGTTTGCGTAGGACGCCCAGCGCTTCGTCCCCCAGTCGACGGCCTGCCAGGGCGGGTTGACGCGGTTGAAGGCCACGTGGTGGCCGTACTCGTGCGTGGCGATCATCTTCGGGTCGACGCCGTCCATCGTCTCCCCCGGCACGACCAGCATGTTCGAGCCGTAGCAGCCGAGCGCATCGGCGTTGCCGCACTCGGACTGCACTTCCTGGGGCGTCGCGACGTAGACGTGCAGCAGCTGCAGCTCGCTCCCGTGCACGAGGCCGGCGAACCAGTCCGCCCAGCTCTGGCCGATCGCGTCGTCCGCCGGATACGAGTCGGAGACGTTGACGGTCACCGCCTCGCCGGTCGGCGTGGTGTAGGTCCTCCCCCACCACGATGCGTTGCGGAGGCTACGTTCGCCGGCCCGGCCGAGCACCGTGCTCTGGCCCGGCGCGAAGAGAGCGCTCGGCCGGGCAATCGCCGGAGGCCGAGCAGTCGGGCCGGCCGAGAGGGCCGGAGCGACCGCCGCGGCAGCCGCGAGACAGAGCGCCAGGCCCACCCGCAGGCCGGGCAGGCCCAGCGCTCGCCGTCTACTTGAGGCAGATCGCATAGACGGTTCCCGTTTGAGCGCCGGGAGCCTGCGGGGAGACGCTGACCCACGTGCGCCAACCGCTCCCATCAGGCGTCGGACGAGTGTCCCACGGGTGGCCCCAGCCGCCCGGATCCTCCCACCCGCCGGCCACGGCCTTCTGTCCGGCGTCGCAGGTGGCGGTGAACTCGCCGCCGGCACCTGCTCCGACCGTCCACGGGGCTGTCTTGATCGTGACCAGGCCCGCGGCGGTACTCGCCGGGCCGGGGCTCTGCGAAGCCTGCGTGACCGCCTGGTGCACGAGCGCCGCTGCCTCCTGGCCCCCGAGCTTCTTCGCGTTGTCGGCGATCGTGGCCTGCTTCGCGAGGTTCGCCACCTTGGCGTTGTCAGCCGTGAGTGCTCGCTTCGCGAGCGGCACGACGGCGCTGCCGACGGCGAATGCGGTTCCCGACAACGCCACGAACAACGCCACGAGCGCGACGGCCATCGCCGGGCTCGGCGGCGAGACGATTCGCTTCGTGCGCATTGTTTCTCCCTCCTTCCATGGTTCTTCGAGCTACAGCGGCCACGATGGAGGGCGGGGCTAACACGCCGCTAACGCGCGCCCCTTCCGTTCAGGCGAAACGCGCGGGACAATTCGTTACGTGGACCTGTCCATTTCCATTCTCGGCCCGGTCGAGGCGCGCGTCGGCGACCGCGTGATCCCGCTGCCCCGGAGAAAGCACCGGGCGCTCGTCTGCCTGCTCGCCGTGCGAGCGGGCGAGGTCGTCCCGGCCGACGTGCTGATCGAGGAGCTCTGGGGCGGGCGTCCTCCGAGGACCGCGCGAGAGGCGCTGCACAACAACGTCTCGCAGCTGCGCACGAAGCTCGGCGGCGACGCGATCGAGAGGCGAGAGCCCGGCTACGTCCTGCACGTCGACCCGGACGGGCTCGACCTACTGCGCTTCGAGCGGCTCGTCGAGGAGGCACGTCAGACCGCCTCGCCGGAGGAGCGCGCGGCCAAGCTGACCGCGGCGCTCGCACTCTGGCGCGGCGCGCCGCTCGCCGACCTCGCCTACGACGAGATCGGCATCCGCGAGGCGGGGCGGCTGGAGGAGCTGCGCCTGGCGGCGCGGGAGGATCTGATCGACGCCGAGCTCGAGCGCGGCCGCAGCGGCGACCTCGTGCCCGAGCTCGAGACGCTCGTCCTCGAGCATCGCTTCCGCGAGCGGCTGCGCGGGCAGCTCATGCTCGCGCTCTACCGCGTCGGGGCGGCAGGCCGATGCGCTCGACGCCTACCGGGAGGCGCGCGGCGTGCTCGTGGAGGAGCTCGGGCTCGAGCCGGGCGTCCAGCTGCGCGAGCTGGAGCAGGCGATCCTGCGCCAGGATCCCGCGCTCGATCTCCCCGCCGTGCTGCCGCCCGTCGAGGAGCGGCGGAAGACGGTCACCGTCCTCTTCTGCGAGCTCGCTCCGGCAGAGGACGGGCTCGACCCCGAGCGGCTGCGCCTGCGGACGGTGCGCGCGCTCGCCGAGGCGCGGTCCGTCATCGAGCAGCACGGCGGCTCCGTCGAGACCCGCGCCGGCGACGAGCTCCTCGGCGTCTTCGGCATCCCGGCCGCGCACGAGGACGACGCGCTGCGCGCCGTGCGGGCGGCGGCCGAGCTCCGGCGACGCCCTCCCGGAGCTGCGCGTCGGCGTCGACACCGGCGAGGTGCTGGCCGGTCACGGCTTCGTCAGCGGCGAGGTCGTGGCACGCGCGAAGCGGCTCCAGCGCGACGCGGCGCCCGGCGAGGCGTTGCTCGGCGAGGCAACGCTCCGCGCTGTGGCGACGCGGTCGCCGTCGAGCCCGGCGCCGGCGCGGCTCGGCTGCTCGCGGTCGACGAGGGAGCCCGGCGCGATCCCCCGCGCGCTCGACACGCCGCTCGTCGGGCGCAAGCGGGAGCTGGCAGCGCTGCGGCGGGCATACGAGGAGGCGCGCGGCGAGGGCCGCTGCCGCCTGGTGACGGTCGTCGGCGAGGCCGGGATCGGCAAGACGCGGCTCGCGCGAGAGCTCGTCGCCGCGCATCGGCGACGAGGCGACCGTGCTCGTCGGCCGCTGCGTCTCCTACGGCGAGGGCGCCACGTGGCTGCCGCTTGCGGAGATGCTCGAGCAGGCGGGCGAACGGCTGGAAGCGATCCTGGCCGGCGCTGCATCTCCCGGCGAGGTCTTCCTCGCCGCGCGCCGCGTCTTCGAGCGGCTCGCCGGCGAGCGGCCGCTCGTGCTCGTCTTCGACGACGTGCACTGGGCCGAGCCGACGCTGCTCGACCTCGTCGAGTACCTCGCCGCGCACGCGGAGGGTCCGATCTCTGCCTCTGCCTCGCGCGCCCCGAGCTGCTCGAGGCGCGTCCGGCGCTGGCCGACGGGCGCGATCGAGCTCGGGCCGCTTGCCGACGAGCAGGCCGAGAAGCTCGCCGCCGGCGCCGAGCCGGAGCTGCGGGCGCAGTGTCGTCGAGACCGCCGGGGGCAACCCGCTCTTCCTCGAGCAGCTGGTCGCCTACGCAAGCGAGGCCGGGAGCTCGACACCGTGCCGCCGTCGGTCGAGGCGCTGATCGCGGCCCGCCTCGACCTGCTCGCGCCGGAGCAGCGCGGGGTGCTCCAGCGCGCGGCCGTCGTCGGGCGGCTGTTCGAGCGAGCGGACGTCCAGGCGCTCGGCCGCGGGCGTCGAGCTCCTGCCGGAGCTGGAGGAGAAGGGGTTCGTGCAGGCGGATGCAGGAGCGGCTTCCGCTTCCACCACGTGCTCGTCCGCGACGTCGCCTACGCCGGTCGCTGCCGCAAGGCAGAGCGGGCGGAGCTGCACGAGCGGCTCGCCGACTGGCTCGACGAGCGCGGCGAGGCCGACGAGCTCGTCGGCTACCACCTCGAGCAGGCGTTCCGTCACGGGAGCGCTCGGGCCGGGTCGACGGCCGCGGGCGCCGCCTCGCCGCTGGACGCGGGCGGCCGGCTCGGCGCGGCCGGCATCGAGGCCTGGAAGCGCGGCGACACGCCGGCCACGGTCAACCTGCTCGGCCGCGCCGTCGGGCTGCTTCCGGAGCGCGACGCCTTCCGGCTCGAGCTCCTCTGCGAGCTCGGCCTCGCGCTCCGCACGGGCGGCGATCTCGCGGCAGCCGAGGAGACGTTGGCCGGCGCCGCCGAGACCGCAGCCGCCGCCGGCGATCGCAGACTCGAGCTGCGTGCTCGTCTCGAGCTCGCCAGCGTTCGGCTGTTCAGCGACCCCGAAGGTCGAGCAGACGAGCTGCTCGACGTCGCCGCCGAGGCGATCCCGGTCTTCGAGGCGGTGGACGACGACCGCGTCGCTGGGCAGAGCCTGGCTTGGCGTTGCAGTCGTCCACGGCCCTGTGCACCTGTCGACACGCGGCAGCCCTCGACGCCGCGGAAGAGGCTATGGCTCACTACCGCCGCTCCGGCTGGCCGGCCTCCAGTGCCTCGGGGTTCTCGCAGCCGCACTGGAGCACGGCCCGATGCCGGTTCCGGCGAGCGATCCGCCGCTGTCGAAAGCTCCTCGCGGACGCGCGACCGGCGGCCAGGCAAACGTTCTCGGTGCCCTGGCGGCGCTCGAGGCGATGCGCGGCCGATTCGGCGAGGCTCGGCGCTTGTGGCGCGGGCAAGAGAGCTGTATCGCGAGCTCGGGCAAGCTGTCGACTGCGGAGGCGAACTGCGGGGCCGTCGCCGCGCGAATCGAGCTGCTCGCAGGCGACGACGCAGCGGCGGAGCAGGCCCTGAGATCGAGCTGCCATGCGCTCGAGCTCGCCGGGGACCGCGCATACCTCGCGACCGCGGCGGCGGAGCTTGGCGAACGTCCTCTGCTTGGCGGGCGACTCGACGAGGCAGACGGCTGGTGCAGCCTCGCGGCCGAGCTGGGCGCATCGGACGACGTCCTCACGCAGGCCTCTGGCGCACGGCCAGGGCGAGGCTCCTGGTGCACGAAGGCAAGCTCGGCGAGGCCGAGGAACTTGCACGGGAGGCTGTCCGGTTGATGGAGGAGACCGATGCGCTTGACCTGGCGAAGGCCGCTTCTTGCTCGACCTGGCCGAGGTATTGCAGGCCGCTGGGAAGCCGGCCGAGGCCGTGGAGGCGGTGGAGCAGGCGATCGAGCTCTTCGAGCGGAAGGGGAACGTCGTCGGCGCCAAGCGAGCGCGGCGTCTGCTCGCCGAGCTGGCCTTCTCCTGAGACACGAAGAGCCCCGCAGGGCTCTCCGTGTCTCGATGCAGGCGGGATCAGGCCCGAGGGCCGCCGCCGCCACTGTCCGGCATACCGGTCATGGCGCTCACCTCCTTTCGGAGGCGCACTCCACGACCGGGCGCTCACGGCGCCTCAACGGGCGGCTAAGGACTCGCTAACGTGGAGGCCGGGAGCGGGTCGCGCGTGCGCTGGTCACGCACCGCACGCTACGACCCGCTCCGCTCCGCAAAACGGGGCGAGGCCTCGGACTTAGCTCAGGGCGCTCCTGGGACTTTTCGCGACGCCCGCGTCGGGGTGTTCCCGGGCCTGCAGGCCGCGTACCGCCGGCGTCAGCGCCACGCCGATGCAGGCCGAGGCCTGCACGGCTGCCGAGGCAATGAGAGTCGCCGGGATGCCGATCGCTGCTGCGGCGGGCCCCGCGAGCGCGTAGCCGGCGGGCTGGAAGACGAGCGAGCCCAGCCAGTCGTAGGAGCTGACCCGAGAGAGCGCCTCGCGCGGGATCCGCTGCTGGAGCGCCGTGAACCAGAGCGCGTTCGAGAAGCTCGCGCCGGCGAAGCCGAGTGCTGCCGCAACGGCGATGCCCGCCGTCGGAAAGGGCCGAGCGAGCAACGCCGGCTCGAGCGCCCACAGAGAGACGGCGAGGCCGCCGGCGACGAGCGGCCGGCGTGGTCTCAGGCGTAGCGCAGCCGCGTCTCCGAGCACGGCGCCGATTCCCCCGCAGGTTCCGATCAGGCCCCAGGCCGCCGCGCCGCCGAGCGACCGCTCGGCGACGAACGGGCCGAGCACGAAGAGCGGCGCGATCGCCAGGTTCGAGATGGAGAAGCGGGCGATGGTCGTCCAGACCCACGTGCGGGCGGTGACCTCGCGCCAGCCCTCGCGTAGGTCGGCAAGGACCCCTCCACACGCACGAGCGACGATGCGTGGGAGGCGCAGGCGCGCCAGCGACACAGTGGAGACGACGAACGTCCCCGAATCGATCGCGAACGCCAAGCCCGGTCCCGTGCCCGCGACGATCAGCCCTGCCAGGAGTGGTCCGGCAATCCAGGCAGCGCTGCGCGAGAGGCTGATCAGGGCATTGGCCTGCTGCAGCCGTCCCGGCGACACGATTTCGGGCACGAGACCGGTGGAGGCGGGGGAGAAGAAGGCGTCACCCGCGCCGAAGAGTGCGAAGAGGACGAGCAGGTGCCAGACCTGCGCCTGCCCCGACAACAGAAGCACGGCTACGAGTCCCTGAGTCAGGGCGCGCAGGGCATCGGCAGCCAGCATCACGCGCTGGCGCGGCAGCCGGTCGGCAAGGACACCACCGAGCAGCAGGAGGACGACCCGTGAGCAGAGACCCGCGGCCAGCACGAGGCCGAGCGCGGCCTCCGACGACGTCAGGTCGATGACGGCGAAGGCGAGCGCGACCGGCACCAGGGCCGAGCCGAACGCCGATGTCGTCTGCCCGAGCCAGAGGAGCCGGAAGTCGCGCTCCTCGAGCGGTCCGAGCCTGACGGCGGCGCCCATTGCGCCGTATGTGATGCCTTCGCCCTAATCGGCCGCTAACGCACGCCTTACGTTCCGGCCGGGATGTAACGCGCGCGTTCGGCCGGTTTGAGCAATCGCGACAGAGCGGCGAGCCGGGCCTTCGCGAGTACGAGGAGTTCGTCCTGGCCCGCACACAATTCGCAGCTGTAGGTCCGAACGGTTCCGTCCCGGCTGGAGGTGAGGATCCGGTGGCCGTCCGGGCTGAACGACGCACTGGTCAAAGGCTCCTTGTGGCCGTGCAGGTAGAAGAGCAGCCTTCCGTTCGATGCCTGCCAGAGGCCTGCCGTGGTCGGGCCGGCGGTCACGACCCAGCGCTGGTCGGGGCTGAACGACGCGCCGAAGACGGGTCCGAAGTGTCCGCGCAGGAGGACGGTCGGCTTGCCCGTCTCGACGTCCCAGATGCGCGCGTCATGATCCCGGCTCGTCGTCAGCAGCAGCTTTCCGTCGGGGCTGAACTGGGCGCTCGTGACGGCGTCCTTGTGGCCCGAGAAGGTGCGGACGGGGGCGCCGGTCCGCGCGTCCCAGAGCCGTGGCCACGTCCCGCGACTTGTGCGCGGGTCGGGCGCCGGCGGTGGCGAGCAGCCGTCCGTCCGGGCTGAAGGCCGCGGCGGTCAGCTGCCCTCGCGCTTCAACCTCGCCACCGGACGGAAGTCGTCGGTCGCCCAGATCGCGACCGCGCCGCTCGCGTCCGGAGCGGCCAGCAGCCGGCCGTCCGGGCTGAGTGCGAGCGGACCGGATGAGAGTTCCGAACACTCTGGACGAGCGCGCCGCTGGCGGTCTTCCAGACGCGCAAGAGTCCGGCCTTCGCCCGCGGTGAAGACGAGCTTGCCGTCTGGACTGAACGTCGCGCTCGTGACCGGCGTGGGGTGGCGCAGGACGTGGAGGACCCGGCCGCCGGCCGTGAGGATCCGTGCCGTGCGGTCATCGCCCGCGGTGAGCACCAGGCGGTCGTCGGGGCTGAAGGATGCGGCCGGGACCGGCCCGCGGTCGGCTGCGAGCACGCGGAGCTCCGGGGCGGTCCCCGGATCCCAGATGCGGGCGGTTCCGTCTGCGCTGGCGGTGGCGACCGCCCTCCCGTCGGGGCTGAAGGTCCCTTCCGTGACGGAATCGGTGTGCCCGCGAAGGACGGCCTCGAACCGGCCGGTCGCCGCCTCCCAGACACGAGCCGTTCCGTCTGTGCTCGCGGTGACGATGAACTTGCCGTCCTTGCTGAAGGAGGAGCTGTTGACGGCGTTGGCGTGTCCGAGGATCGTCACGACACGTTGTCCCGTCCGGGTGTCCCAGACACGTGTCGCCCCGTCGGAGCTCGTCGTCACGATCAGCTTCCCGTCGGGGCTGAAGACGGCGTCGGTGACGCCGCCCTGGTGATCGGCGAACACGTGCAGCCGACGCCCGTCGGCGACGCGCCAGACCGCCGCGGTGTGGTCCTCGGCGCCGGTGACCAAAAGCGTGCCGGCCGGGTTGAAGGAGGCGGTGGTCACGCCCTTGGCCGGCAACTGCCGGACGAGCCGCCCGCTTGGCAGCGCAAACAGGCGAGCGCGCAGGCTCTGTCCCTCCCGATCGCTGCTGATCGTGACGAGGAGCCGTCCGTCGTCGCTCAGCGACCCGCTCAGCACCGGACGGCCGTGCTCGACGACCAGGACGGGCGCGCCCGTCCTCGCCCTCCACAGGCGCGCCGTGCCGTCACGGCTCGTGGTCAGGACGAGCTTTCCGTCCCGGCTGAACGACCCGCTCGTCACGGGGCCACGGTGGCGGAGCGTCGCGATCGGGTCGCCGTCGCCCGCGCGCCAGATCCGCGCCGTCCCGTCCGCGCTTGCCGTCAGCACCTGCGAGCCGTCGGGGTTGAAGACGGCCGAGACCACCGGCCCTCGGTGCCGCAGAGTGTGCAGCAGTGCCCCGTTCGCCCGCCAGATCCGGGCCGTCCCGTCGTCGCTCGCCGTCGCCAGCAGCGAGCCGTCGCGGCTGAACGAGACGCTTCGCACAGCGCCCTTGCTCGGGAGGATCGCGCGTTCCTTCGAGCTGATCAGCGCCTGCCGGAGGACGTCTTCCGCCTGGGTCGTCCGCTTCAGGTCGGCGGACTCGATTCCGAGGCGAAGGCTCAGCTGAGGGTCGACCGGGAGCTGCGAGACCGCCGTCGCGGCGAGCTCGCGGGCGCGCGCGAGCGTCGCCTGCGATCTGGCCTCGCTCCGCTGGGTCAGGGCGAACACCGTGACCCCGGCCATGACCAGCAGCGCGACCGCGGCTCCGGCCAGGAGCCTGAGCAGGCGGCGGTGGCGCCGTTCGGACTCCGCCCGCTCCCGGTCGAGCTCCCTCTGCGCCTCGTGCTCCGCCTTCCACGCGAGGACGGGCTCGGCCAGGGCGTCGTGGAAGATCTCGTAGCGCGAGTCGTGCTCGCCGTCGGCGGCGACCGAGCGGAGAATCCGCTCGTCGCCGAGCTTCGTGAGCACCGGCAGGAGCTCCGCCTCGGGCGCGGCCGCGTACTTCGCGAGATCGCCGACCCGGTGGGCGATCTTCGTGCCGGACGGCGTGACGAGATGGTCGAGCATTCGAGCCGCGATGTCCTGCTCCGGCCGGGTCAGTTTCGCGAGCGCGCCGTCGACGTGGTCGTTGACGATCTCCTCCGCCCCGCCGAGCCGGCGGAGCGTCTCGACGCGGAGCCTCGTCGAGCCTGTCGCCCGTTCCTCGTCCCAGAGCCGCTGCATCACGAGCTGGAGATACGGCGCCTCGATGCGGACGACGCCGTTGCCGCCCTCGACGGCTCCGCGGCCCGACTGGCCGACGCTGACCTTGCCGGCCAGCACCTGCTCGAGCACGGCGTCGACGAGCTCCGGCTCGATCTCGACCCGATCTGCGTCACCGACGAGGCGGTTGTACTCGGAGATCGGCTCGACGATCGCCGCGCGGGCGGCCTGTACGTCGAGGTGCTCCAGGCGCAGGTAGTTGCCCAGCACGTTCGGGATCCGGCCCTTGAAGGCGTCGAGCTTGGCAAGCGCGTCCTCGCGGATGGCGAGGAGGAAGTTCACCCGCAGGTCGGGGCTGTCGACGAGCGCGGGGAAGTCGGCCGCGAAGGTACCAGCGCCCTCCTCGCCGCCGTGGTAGAGGAAGTACTCCTCGGCCTGGTCGAGGATCACGTAGAGGTCGCCGTCCAGGATCTGCTGCCACATCCGAAAGGCGTCCGCGAGCGAGCCCTGCTCTTCGGGTGGCCGGAGCGACGCGCCGAGCGCACTCGGTGACCGCCTCCGCCACGGCGCGCCGGAGCGCGGGCAGGGGGTCGCCGCGCCACTCGTCGAAGACGACGACTGCGAGGCCAGGCTCGCCGCGCTCGGCGAGGTTCGTCTCGGCGAGGCGGCGAAGGTGATGCGCCACGCCGGCCCGGAGAACGGAGCTCTTCCCGACCCCGGTCTCGCCGTAGAGGACGGTGAGCCGGGACGCCATCAGGTTCGCCTCGATCAGCTCGCGCTCCCGCTCCCGGCCGAAGAAGAAGAGCACGTCGAGCTCGGAGTCCTCGAACGGCGTCAGCCCCTTGTAGGGCGAGGCGGGCGTGCCGCTCACACGAGCGCCTCCACTTCGATCCGTCCCCTCAGTCGCGAGAGGTACTCGTCGAGGGGCATGTCGAAGCAGTCGATGCCCCGCTGGCGCCAGAGCTCCTGCTCGATCGCGTCCGGCGCCGGGCCGATCGCCCAGGAGCGGTAGGCGACCTTCTCCCGGCCCCAGACCCGGTGGAGGAACACCCGCAGGCTCCACTCGTGGAGCGGGTAGCCGAGGAAGAGGAAGTGGCTGCGGCGCAGCCTCGCCGCGAGCGTCACCGGCAGGACGACGGTGATCTCCGCCTGCGCGAGGTAGTCGATGTGGTCGTCCTCGCTGACGACGAAGCTCTCCCACTCGCGCTCGGGCCGCTGGTCGATGCCGCCGTGGATCTTGAGGATCACCGTCCGGTGGTCGAGCGACAGGTCGCCGTAGGCGTTCGGGACCTCGATCAGCGTCGCGGCTCCCGTCGGGGGTGACGTGCAGGAACTTCCCGCGGTACCGGCCGAGCGCGAGGTAGGACACGACGTCGAACTCCTCGCCGGCCTCTGCGAACGCGCGCTCGAGCATCTGGTCGAAGCTCGTCGTGACGATCAGCGGCTGCGCCCCGCCGCGCGCCCGCAGCAGCCCGGCGAGCTCGGCCAGCAGCGTCGTGCGTCGGTCCGGGCGCGTAGTCGCCGTCGAACAGCGCGTGGAGCTCGTCGTGCAGCGGTCCGACGCCTTTCGTCAGGCCGACGTACTCGGCGGCCTGGGCGAGGTCGCGCGCATGCGCCGGCGGACAGTCGAAGCACTTGACGAGGTGCGCGAGCACCTCTGCCGGACTCGGCAGGCCGGCGCGGTCGCCTTCGCGGCCGTCGATCACGCCCGCGCCGAGGACGAGCACGAGCCGGCCCGCGAGCAGCGCCTCGGCGACGTCGCCGAAGTGGTCTTCGGCCACCGGCTCGGGCGGAGCTCGCTCCAGCGCGGCCTCCTGGCGGAGGATCGACCGGTAGAGCTGCTGGAGAGGCGGGCTCGGCTCGATCCCGAGCTCCTCGACGAGCGCCTGGCGCGCGTCGTGGTAGGCCTGCAGCGCCTCCGCCTGCCGCCCCGCTCGGTAGAGCGCGAGCATCAGCTGTCCCCGTAGCCGCTCCCGCAGCGGGTGCTCCGCGACCAGCGCCTCGAGCTCGCCGACGAGCTCTCCGCGGCCGCCGAGCTCGAGGTCGGCGTCGATCCGCTCCTCGAGCGCCTCCAGGCGCAGCTCCTCGAGCCGGCGGATCTCGGTCTGGGCGAACGTCTCGAAGGCGAGGTCGGCGAGCGGCGGGCCGCGCCAGAGGGAGAGCGCCTCCCGGAGCAGCTGCGACCGCTGTTCGGCCGGCTGCGCTCGTGCCTCGGCGACGAGGCGCTCGAAGCGGGCGAGGTCGAGCTGCCCGGGCTCGACGCGGAGGACGTAGCCGGGCGGCTTCGTGACGAGCGCGTCGGCGCCGAGCAGCTTGCGGAGCTGCGCGACGAAGTTCTGGAGCGAGGCGACCGCGGCTTTCGGCGGCTGCTCGCCCCACAGCTGATCGACGAGCCGGTCGGTCGAGACGACCGCGCCCGCGTTGACCAGGAGGAGCCCGAGGAGAGCCCGTTGCTTCTGACCTCCGAGCGAGATGGATCCGGTCTCGTCTGCGACTTCGACCGGACCGAGGATCCGGTACTCCAGCACGTGCTGGTTGTAGCACCTGCCGCAAGTGCCGGCCAGACGCCGTTAGCGCGCCGTTGGCGGAGCATGGGGGACCGGTTTGAGCTCCGGCCGGACGGTGGCCGCATGGCTACCGTCGCAGCACATATCAACCGCAGAGGCGCTCGCAACGCCTCTCTCCTCGTCGCCGGCGCGCTCCTCGCAGTCGTTCTGCTCGGGCTCGGCACGAGGCACCCGCAGCAGCAGGACCAGGACCTCGAGGGCCGCGCGCCGACGGCGGAAGAGTTGCGCCCGTCGGTCGAGGCAGCCTTCCCGCACGAGAGCTACGCGCCGGGGGCGACTGCCACGCTCGTCCTCTTCAACCGTGCACCGCGCGTCACCGTGCGGGTCTTCCACGTCGGCCCGGAGCACATCCGGACCTTCGGATACAGCGAGCTCCAGGGTGTCCCGGTCACGGCGAGCGAGTCGATCGGGAGCGTTCACGAGGGCTCCACCGTCGCGATCCGCATCGGCGACTGGCCGAGCGGTCTCTACTTCGCCAGGCTGGCGGCGGCCGACGGGCGAGTCGGCTTTGCGCCGTTCGTCGTTCGCCCTGCAGACCTCGGCGACCACCGCGTCGCCGTCGTCCTGCCGACCCTGACCTGGCAGGCGTACAACCTCCGCGACGACAACGGGGACGGCAGGGGCGACAGCTGGTACGCGCACTGGAACGTGCACACCGTCCGCCTCGGCCGCCCGTTCCTGAATCGGGGCGTGCCGTACAACTTCCGCCGCTACGACCTTCCGTTCCTGCACTGGCTGGCGCGGAGCGGGCACGCCGTCGACGTCCTCTCGGACGCCGATCTCGCATCCGCCGAGAGCGCCCAGAGCCTTGCCTCGGCCTACGACCTGATCGTCTTCCCCGGCCATCACGAGTACGTCACGTCGCGCGAGTACGCGCTTGTCGACGGATACCGCGACCTCGGCGGCAACCTCGCGTTCCTGTCGGCGAACAACTTCTTCTGGCAGGTCGTCAGGCACGGCAACGTGATCGAGAAGACGGAGCAGTGGCGCGACCTGGGGCGGCCCGAGGCAGCGCTGATCGGCGTCCAGTACCGCGGCAACGACCGCGGGGGTCACCACGGCGCGTGGATCGTGCGCGACGCCGGAGCCGCCTCCTGGTTCTTCGCCGGCACCGGGCTCCGCGACGGATCGTCGTTCGGGAGCGGCGGGATCGAGATCGACAAGACCGGCCCGGACTCCCCCGCCGGCGTCGACGTGCTTGCCGAGATCCCGGACATTTTCGGGCCGGGCTTCACGGCTCAGATGACGTACTACGAGACGGCGGCCGGCGCGAAGGTGTTCGCAGCCGGAGCGTTCAGGTTCGCGAGCGCCGTCCTGGGCGATCCGGTCGTGCACAGGCTGATGGGAAACCTGTGGCGGCAGCTCGCCCGGCCGTAGCGCGACTGAGACTGTCCCGTTCGGTCGCAGGCTAAGCTCGCGGCGTGGCCTCCTCGATCGATCCGCGAGTCGACATCGGCCACGTGCACCTGAAGGTCGCCGACATCCCGCGCGCGCTTGCGTTCTGGCACGACGTGCTCGGCTTCGACGTCATGCATCGCTACGGCGACGAGGCGGTCTTCCTCTCGGCGGGCGGCTACCACCACCACATCGGGCTGAACACGTGGGAGTCGAAGGGCGGCTCGCCGCCGCCCCCGCGGAACGACCGGTCTCTACCACGTCGCGATCCGCTACCCGGACCGCAAAGCGCTCGCGGGTGCGGTCAAGCGCGTACTCGACGCCGGCGTCCGCCTCGACGGGGCCTCCGACCACGGCGTCAGCGAGGCGATCTATCTCCGCGACCCGGACGGGAACGGCGTCGAGCTCTACGCCGACCGTCCGCGTGACCAGTGGCCCGAGGAGATGTACACGGCACCGCTCGATCTGCACGCGCTGCTTGTCGAGGCCGCGTAGCAAAACCGCACTTTGCGCTGTGCGCTATATCTGTCTATAGATGGCGAAGGCAGTAGAGCGGGTCGACCAGGTCACCATTCGTTTCGCCGGGGATTCCGGCGACGGCATGCAGTTGACGGGAGCTCGGTTCACGAGCGAGACGGCCATCCTCGGGAACGACCTGGCGACGCTGCCCGACTTCCCCGCGGAGATCCGCGCGCCCGCCGGCTCGCTGCCCGGGGTCTCCGGTTTCCAGATCCACTTCGCCGACCACGAGATCCTCACCCCGGGCGACCGGCCGAACGTCCTGGTCGCGATGAACCCGGCGGCGCTGAAGACGAACATCAAGGACCTGCCGAAGGGCGGGACGCTGATCGTCAACTCCGACGCCTTCAGCGAGAAGAACCTCGACAAGGCCGGCTACGCGTCGAACCCGCTCGAGGACGGCTCGCTCGCCGACTTCCAGCTGCACGCGATCCCGCTGAGCTCGATGACGCAGGAGGCGGTCAAGGACACCGGCCTCTCGAGCCGGGAGGCCGACCGCTCGAAGAACATGTTCGCGCTCGGTCTGATGTCGTGGCTCTACACGCGCCCGCTCGAGCCGAGCATCGCCGAGCTGCGCGAGAAGTTCGCGAAGAAGCCGGAGGTCGCCGAGGCGAACATCCGCGCGCTCCAGGCCGGCTACGCGTTCGGCGAGACGACCGAGTCCTTCGCCGTCCAGTACGAGGTCGCGCCGGCGAAGATGGAGCCCGGCGTCTACCGGAACGTCACCGGCAACCAGACGCTCGCGCTCGGGCTCGTCGCGGCGAGTGTGAAGAGCAAGCTGCCGCTGTTCCTGGGCGCCTACCCGATCACGCCCGCCTCGGGGATCCTCGAGGAGCTCGCCGGCTACAAGCATTTCGGCATCCGCACCTTCCAGGCCGAGGACGAGATCGCCGCCGTGGGCGCGGCGCTGGGTGCCTCGTTCGGCGGCGCGCTCGCCGTCTCGACCTCGAGCGGCCCGGGCATCGTGCTGAAGCAGGAGGCGATCGGCCTCGCGGTCACGCTCGAGCTGCCGCTCGTGATCCTCGACATTCAGCGCGCCGGCCCTTCGACGGGCATGCCGACGAAGCCCGAGCAGGGCGACCTGCTGAACGTGATGTTCGGCCGCAACTCGGAGTCGCCGGTGCCGGTCGTGGCCGCCTCGACGCCGGGGGACTGCTTCGACGCGACGATCGAGGCCTGCCGGATCGCACTCAAGTTCCGGACGCCGGTCTTCATGCTCTCGGACGCCTATCTCGCGCACGGCTCCGAGCCGTGGCTGATCCCGGACCCGGACTCGATCCCGGAGCTGGGAGTGGAGTTCGCAACTGCCCCGAACCAGGACGGCGCCTTCATGCCCTACCTCCGCGACCCGGAGACGCTGGCGCGCCCGTGGGCGGTGCCGGGGACGCCGGGGCTCGAGCACCGGATCGGCGGGCTCGAGAAGGCGGACGTGACGGGGAACGTCTCCTACGACCCCGACAACCACGACTACATGGTCCGGATCCGCGCGCAGAAGGTCGCCGGGATCGCGGCCGACATCCCGGAGCTCGCCGTCGACCACGACGAGGGGGCGAACCTGCTCGTGCTCGGCTGGGGTGGGACGTACGGCCCGATCACCGCGGGCGTGCGGCGCGTCCGGAAGGCGGGCGGAAAGGTCTCGCAGGCGCACCTGCGGCACCTGAACCCGTTCCCGCGCAACCTCGGTGACGTGCTGCGCTCGTACGACCGCGTGCTGATCCCCGAGATGAACCTCGGCCAGCTGCTGAAGCTCGTGCGCGCGGAGTTCCTCGTCGACGCGGCGGGCTACAACCGCGTCCGCGGCCTGCCGTTCTCCTCGGCGGAGCTGGCGGAGGCGATGGAGGCGATGTTGTGACCGAAGGCACCGGGAACGGGAGAACGGGAAGCTGACCCTCACCGCGAAGGACTTCAAGACCGACCAGGAGGTCCGCTGGTGCCCGGGCTGCGGCGACTACGCGATCCTCGCCGCGGTGCAGAGCTTCATGCCGGAGCTCGGGATCGAGCGCGAGAACCTCGTCTTCGTCTCCGGGATCGGCTGCGCGGCGCGCTTCCCGTACTACATGCAGACCTACGGGATGCACTCGATCCACGGCCGCGCGCCGGCGATCGCGACCGGCCTCGCCGCGTCGCGCCCTGATCTCTCGGTGTGGGTCGTGACCGGCGACGGCGACGCGCTCTCGATCGGCGGCAACCACCTGATCCACGCGCTGCGGCGCAACGTGAACCTGAAGATCCTGCTCTTCAACAACCAGATCTACGGTCTGACGAAGGGCCAGTACTCGCCGACGAGCGAGCTCGGGAAGGTGACGAAGTCGACGCCGATGGGCTCGCTCGACTACCCGTTCAACCCGATCTCGGTCGCGATCGGCGCCGAGGCGACGTTCGTCGCGCGCGCGATCGACACCGACCGCAAGCACCTGACCGAGGTGCTCCGCCGCGCGGCCGCCCACAAGGGCACCGCCTTCGTCGAGATCTACCAGAACTGCAACATCTTCAACGACGGCGCGTTCGACGTTCGACACGGAAGACCGACGGACCGAGAACGGCAAGCGGATCTGCCTGGCGCAGGGCGAGGGGCGTGCCCAGCGCTCGACGGCTCGTGCGAGCTGGTCGACGCGCGACGAGCACGCGCTGCTCGACACGACGTCGTACGCCTTCTCGCTTCGCGGCTCACGCATCGCGCACGCACGGCAAGGCGCCGGTCGGCGTCTTCCGCGACGTCGAGCGCCCGGTCTACGACGAGCTGATGGCCGAGCCAGATCGCGACGGCGAAGGAGAAGCGCGGCGAGGGCGACCTCCGCGAGCTCCTCCACGCCGGCGATACCTGGACGATCAGCTAGTCAAGCGCCCCACGGCAGCCCGTCGAAGCTCTCCGGCCGCCCCGGCTGCCACGGCGGGTACGGCGCGTACGCCTCTCGCGGCTGGTCGGTCTCCTGCTCGACGCCGGCGCCGTGCCGGAGCGCGAGCTCGTTCCGCGGGTAGACCGCCGAGTGCGGGTGGAGCCGCGACCCCGACATGAAGATCACGCACGGCCCGTCGCCCGCGCCGACGAAGGCGTGCTCGGTCCCGGCCGGGCAATGGACGAAGTCCCACGCCCTCAGCAGCCGCTCCTCGCCTTCGATCAGCGCGACGCACTCGCCCTGGAGGACGAGGAAGTCCTCCTGGTTGTCCTCGCGGTGGTAGCGACCGCCGGACTGGCCGGGCTCGAGCACCGCGATCGTGAACCCGAGCTCCTCGAACGGCACCGGGTCGCCCTCGATCACGCACGCGTCCCCGAGTACGGGGTTGGTCACCCAGGCCGCGTCGCGCACGTTGACGACGAACCACCCCTCGCTCGCGGCAACGAGCCCTGCGTCCGACGGCTCGAGCCTCGCCTCCGGCACCGCCATGGCGCGGGAGGCTAACGGTTCAGCCTGCGGGTGGTTACGAGACACGTGGCGCCGTAACGCGCGCCGATCTTGCGAGACTAATAGGCATGACACAGAGAGCGACATTCGCAGCCGGGTGCTTCTGGGGCGTCGAGTCGGCGTTCCGCCGCATCCCCGGCGTCACCGGCACCCGCGTCGGCTACACGGGCGGCCACACCGAGGATCCCTCCTACTACGACGTCTGCTCCGACACGACCGGCCACGCCGAGGCGGTCGAGGTCGAGTTCGACCCGGAGCAGGTCTCCTACGAGGAGCTGCTCGCCGTCTTCTGGGCGAACCACGACCCGACGACGCCGAACCGGCAGGGGCCCGACGTCGGCAGCCAGTACCGCTCGGCGGTCTTCTTCCACTCGCCCGAGCAGGAGGAGCAGGCGCTGAAGACGAAGGCGGCGATCCAGGCGGCCCTGCCCGTGCCGGTCGTCACCGAGGTCGTCCCCGCCGAGACCTTCTTCGCGGCCGAGGACTACCACCAGCAGTACTTCGAGAAGATGGGCCGCACGAGCTGCCACGCCGCGGCTGGCCGCAACAGCGCCGGGCTAGGAGCCTGCACCGAAGCGCACGAGGGCCCGGCAGTCGCCGGGCCCGGGTACGGGAGCGGCTCGACGCGCACTGGCCGAGCGCAGCGTGCTTGGCAGCTGTGCACCACGGAGGCTAGACCGCATGGAAACGAGATTCGTTCGGCAGGAGATGACGTAGCCGCGAGCGGTGATCACTAGACACACGGGGCTTGCTACGCCTCGGGATTCGCTCGGGTCGATGGTGACGTTTTCCGTGCGGTCGGGAACGCTCGCAGCGTTCCCCAGAAGATCGGCGGCGTGCGCTAGTGCCCGACCGACGGCGGCACCCAGGTGACGGGGCCGACGTTCGTCGGGGAGACGCGAACTGTGGAGCTCGAATGCCGCCCACGGTGCGGTCTTGGACCAGACGTCGCCGATGACGGTGGCATGCGACCGCTCAGTCGTCAGTTGACCAGTGGCAACAGACAGCTGCGGATCTGGATGGGGGACGCCAGACGTGACGCTCATGGAGTGCGAGACCCTTGTTGTAGGTCGCGAGTCCGTCTGGTAGCCGTCCGTCGAATCTCGACGACGACTCGTCAACCGGCGAGGCGGGTAGCCATCGCGTCGTCGATCGCCACGAGCCGCTCGGTCCGAATGCCTTCGCCGCCGAGGAGAAGCGTCGCCGTCGCGACCTGCGGCAGATGCAAGACAGACTGTGCCGCGGATGCCGGCGAGCCGTTGTCGTACGTCGATCTGGTGACAACGATCCCGTAGCTGTCGTCGAGGCGGCCGCACGCCGTCGCCGATCTCGCCCACGTACCTCGCCGCGCGGACGAGCTCGAACTTGCCGTCGAGCCCTCTCGTTGACCGACCAGGAGCAGGTAGGTCTTCGGCGGGCGGGCGCGGAAAGCAAGGCCGGCGAGTCCCTTGGCGTCGGTCTTGGAGCAGCCCAGCGCGGTGATGTGTGAGCGGTCGATCCGGTACACGCCGACGACCGCTCGAGCTGGCCGAGCGCGTGCAGCACGACAGCGGTCTGGCCGTCCGAGCCCGGGAGCCGGTACCAGACCGTAGGGCCGATCGGGGCGCAACTCGGTGCCGGATCGGTCGCCTCCGCCAGCGCCCGTACTGTTGTTCGCGTGATCCGGCTTGGGACACCTGAGAGCCTCACGGCGTGAGCCCGCTTGTCATGCTCGGGTCTCGCCGCGGCCATCGCGCCCGCACTCGCGAAGAGCAGAAATCCAGCTCCGAGAGCCGCCGCGATCGTTGCACGCCCCATCTGACCTCCAAGTCGGAGCCGTTGCGCCCTGCTCAAACCATCCGGCCTCAAAGTCCTCCTCCTCGCAGCGATAGCGCACTCTCCTCTGGGCTGTCCGCAACGCGCTAACGCGGCTAAGCCTCGCGCGCACGAAGCTTGGGCTCCGCGCGGCGGCGGCGAGCTAGAGCTCCGGCTCCTCTTCCGCGATCGCAACCACCGGCCCGCGCCTGCGCGTCTGACGGATCTCGCGCAGGCGCGCGGCCGCGAGGCCGGAGGCGACGAGCCCGGACAGGCCGGCGACGGCGAAGGCGAGCTCGGTGCCGCCCGACGTCCGCGAGCCACCCGGCGAGCAGGCCGCCGATCGGCGAGAAGCCGGCGAAGACGAAGAGGTACAGCGAGAGCACGCGCCCGCGGAGACGGTCGGGCGCGGTCAGCTGGAGGATCGACTGGCTGTTCGCCGTCCAGGTCGAGAAGCAGAACCCGACGACGAGCAGCAGCGCGGCCGCGAGGCCCCAGTTGCGCACGGGAGCGAGCAGGAGCATCGCGCTGCTGAACCCCGCGGCGCCGAGCACCACGGCGCGCCATGAAGCACGCGACATCGCGGCCGCGGCGAGCGCACCGAGCAGCGCGCCGGCCCCGAACGACGCGAACAGCACGCCGAAGACGGCCGCGCTCGAGTGCAACGTCTTCGACGCCAGCACGGGCAGCAGCACGCGGAAGTTGAACCCGGTGGTCGCCACGACGGCTGTGATCGCGAGGACGAGCCAGACCTCGGGCGTCCGCCGTGCGTAGCGAATACCCTCCCGGATCGCGGCCCCGGCCCTGGCCTCGCTCCGCGCCTCCAGCTTGTACAGCTCGGAGGGCCGCATCAGCAGCAGCCCGGCGAGCACCGCCAGGAACGTCGCGGCGTTGATCGCGAAGCACCAGCCGACGCCGACAGCCGCGATCAGCACGCCGCCGATCGCCGGCCCGACGATCCGGCCGGCGTTGAACAGAGACGAGTTGAGCGCGACCGCGTTCGGCAGCTCCTCGCGCCCGACGAGCTGGAAGGTGAGCGCGTGGCGGTTCGGCGCGTCGAAGACCAGCGCCGAGCCGCCGAGGAAGGCGAGCACGAAGTACGGCCATAACTCGCTGACGCCGGAGAAGGCCAGCACGGCCAGCCCGGCGGCGACGAGCAGCGACCCGCTCTGGGTGACGATCACCGTCCGCCGGTTGTCCAACCGGTCGGCGAGCACGCCCGAGTGCAGCCCGAAGAGCATGAACGGCGCATAACGCGCGAACACCAGCAGGCCGACGTACACCGGCGAGTGGGTGAGGCCGAGGATCAGCCAGGGCAGCGCGGTGTCCTGCATCCACGTCCCGCTGACCGAGACGATCTGCCCGATGAAGTAGAGGCGGTAGTTCCGGTGCTTGCGCAGGCTCGAGAACGTCCGGGAGTTGAGTGCGAGCAGCGCCGCGGTCACGCCTCGTCCTCCATCAGCCGCGACAAGCGCCTCGACCGCGCGGTCGATCGCGGCAAGCTCGGAGACCGAAAGCCTCTCCAGCCGCTCGGCCAGCCACGCCGTCCGCCGGCGCCGCACGGAGCGCAGGGCCCGCACGCCCTTCGGGGTCAGCGCCAGCTTGATCCGGCGCGCGTCCTCGGTGGAGCGCGTCCTCACGATCAGCCCCGCCTTCTCCATCCGGTCGAGGTAGCGAGTCATCGAAGGGGCGGAGACGCCCTCGCGCGCCGCCAGGTCGCGCACGCCGAGCTCGGGGTTCGCGCGGATCTGCGCGAGGAAGGAGGCCTGGCCGCCGGTGATGCCCTCCGCATGCGCCTCGCGGCGCAGGTAACGGTTCAGGTGGAGGAGCACGGGTCGCAGCCGATTCGCCAGCTCCACGGAATCGACAGCGACTACGGACATTTCGTTACCTATGGTAACGAAATGACGAGGCCTCGCGGTGACCCGTAGAGTTACCTCGAACCAGGCGGTGGTTCCGCTAGCCGCGGCAGAGCCGGACGGCCTCGGCGTAGGCCTCCTGATCGGTCTCGCCGCCCCAGACGCCGCCGACCTTGAAGTCGGGCTCGCCGATCAGCACGCCGTCGGCCTGGTCGTAGAACTCCTTCACGTTCGCGAGCCCGATCCCGCTGCCGATCAGCACCGGTAGCTCGACCGCCTGCTTCACCGTGTCGAGCCGCTCCCACGTCGGCGGGATCGGGCTGCGCGGGCCGGAGACGATCACGGCGTCGACGCCGCCGCGCTCGGCGAGGTCCTGCGCCGCGTACTCGATCGGGACGTCGAAGAGCGGGTGCGCGTGCTTGACGTGGACGTCGCCGAAGATCAGTACCTCTGACCCGAGCGAGCGCCGGAGCCTGGCGAGCTCCGCCGCGCAGCCCTGGATGATCCCCTGGTCGGTGACGTAGGCGCCGATCACGACGTTGCAACGGATGAAGTCCGCCCCGCACACCTCGGCGATCGAGAGCGCCTCGGCGCAGGCGTTGCGCAGGATGTTGACGCCGACCTTCATCTTCGTCGCCCGGCGCACCTCGGTGACGAGCAATGCCATCGCGGCCACGGTCGCCGGCGGCACGTGGTCGCGGAAGAGCGGGACGTCGCCGACGTTCTCGACGATGCAGGCGTCGAGTCCCGCCGCCTCGAGCTTCTCCGCCTCCGAGAGCGCAAAGGCGATGAGCTCCTCCATCGTCCTGTCGTGCTGCGGAGCACCGGGAAGCGCGGGCATGTGGATCATTCCGAGGATCGGCTTGTTCGCCAGCAGCTCGCGCACGTGGCGATCCTACGCGCGACCGTACAATCGAATCGTGGCCATGCTGCTCGGGGGGATCGTCCGGCGGTGCCGCGGAGCGCTCGCGCTCCTCGCGATGCTCTGTCTGTTCGTCGTCGGCTGAACGGTCGACCGTGCCCCGGTGCGGGGCGCCTGCGCAGCGATGAGTTCCGCCCGGCCGCGCCGTCGTACCTGACGACAGCGAACCAAGGAGGCTGACATGGGCAGGATCGTCGTTTCGCAGTTCATCACCCTCGACGGGGTCTTCGAGGATCCGGGCGGGTCGGAGCAGTTCGAGCGCGGCGGCTGGGCGTTCGAGTTCGAGCGCGGCGCCGACGGCGACCAGTTCAAGCTCGACGAGGTGATGGCGAGCGACGCGCTGCTGCTCGGGCGCGTGACCTACGAGGGCTTTGCGGCCGCGTGGCCGTCGCGCGAGGGCGACTTCGCCGACAAGTTCAACGGGATGCCGAAGTACGTCGTCTCGACGACGTTGGGCGATCCGGAGTGGAACAACTCGACCGTGATCGGCGAGGACATCGCCGCCCGCGTGGCCGAGCTGAAGAGTGCGCACGACGGCGACGTCCTGGTCAACGGCAGCGGGCAGCTCGTCCGCCTGCTCGTGGACGAGGGCCTCGTCGACGAGCTCCGGCTGATGGTCTTCCCGATTCTCCTCGGCGCGGGGCGGAAGCTCTTCGAGGACGGCGCGGCCGCGTCGCTCAGCCTCGTCGAGTCGAAGCGCGGTCGGCCCGGACGGCGTGGTCGTCCTGACCTACCGGCCTGCCGAGAACTAGACGTCCGAGACGAGGACGATCGTGACGCGGCCTTGCCGCGCACCGCGGGCGAGGAAGTACGTCGTGACGAAGTCCGGGTAGCCGGCAGCACTGACGTGGATGTGGATATGCGGCCCGCGGAACTCACTGGGCGGGATTGGGCCTTCGAAGCGGAACGTGCCGTCGCGGCCGGTGATCACGCTCCCGTGGCCGCGCCGGTCGTAGCGCCCGTTCGGGCTCTCCTGCCAGAACTCGACGAGCGCCCCACGGATGGCCGTGCACCCCGGAAACTGCAGCACGCGGCCGGTGAGCACGTGGCCGTGTCCGATCCGCGATCGCCGCGGCGGCGGAGCGGCATTCGTCTCGAACGGCCCGCCGCCGGCGGAGACGCTCGGCCGGCACGGAGCGGGGGCAGACGTCGCCGACCCGGCGGCCGCGAAGCCGACGGCGGCCGCGAACAGACCCGCCAACAGCGCTCGACTCTTCACCTGCACCATGGAGACTAGCTCGCCGGCAGCGACGCCAGCCAGTCGGCGATCGTGCCGAAGAAACCCGCCGCGAACCGATGCGCACGTGGGAGCTCGTCGCTGAGGCCGTGCGGCGTGTCGAGGACGAAGTGGCCGGCGGCGGGGAAGATCCGGACCGTCGGCTTCGACGGCAGCGTCTCGAGCACCTCGGCGCTCTGCGGCGCGTAGACCGTCTTGTCCTCGCGCCCGTAGAGCCAGAGGGTCGGGATCGAGAGCTTCTGGAGGTCGGGGCGCGGGTCGAAGCCGCTCGGGGCGACGCCCTCGAGCCCCGAGCGGATCTCGGCATCGGTCGGCGGAGGCGCCAGGGCACCCTGGGCGGTCATGCCCGAGTACGCCTCCTGCTCGCCGACCGACACCGCCGGGCCGGAGGTGATCACCGCAAACCGGACGAGGGGCGACTTGGCCGCGGCACGCGGGATGATCCAGCCGGCCTGGCTCCCGCCGGCGAGGCCGAGGCGGGCCGGGTCGACGTCCCGCCGTGCGCCGAGGACGCGGAGCGCTCCGACCGCGTCCCCGGCGAGGTTGTCGAGGTTCGCCGCCGTCGCGCGCTCGGCGTAGAAGCCGGTCGAGTCGCCGACGCCGCGCTTGTCGTAGCTGAGGACGACGAAGCCGAGCGCGGAGTAGAAGTTGACCATCAGGTCGTAGCCGTCGCGGTCGCCGGGCTCGGAGCCGTGGACGATCGCGAGCGCGGGGTGGCGGCCCGGCGTGGCGGGGCTCGTCACCTTGCCGACGATCCTGACCCCCTGGCCCCGGAAGGACACGCGCTGGCGCGTCACCCGCACCTTCGTGCCGGTGCTCGTCCGCCCGCCGGTCGCGAGCGTCAGCTTCGCGCCGCGGACGACGATCGTCCCCCGCAGCGGCCGCTGGACGAGATAGGCGGGGCCGAAGCGGAACCGGCCGGCGCCTGCCGCCTGGAGCTGGCGGAGGTCGCCGGTGCTCGTGTCGGTGTAGAGGAGGCCGTCGGGCGTGACGGCGAGGCTGACGATGCGTCCGTCGCTCATCCGGTAGGCCCCGTCGAGCGGGAGCAGCGGGCTCGGCTTGTAGGCGGCGGCCGCCGTGGACGCCGCGGCGAGCGCGACGGCGAATCCCGCGGCGAGCCTCACTGCTCGTCCAGCAGCTCGAGCGCTTGCTCGGCCCAGCGGATCGCCGCCTTCGCGTTCTCCTTGCCGGCCAGCAGCGTCAGGTAGGGGTAGAGCTCGCTGCTGGGGTCGACCGTCGGCTCGATCTCTTCGAGCTTCGCAAGGTGCGCCTGCTGTGAGTCGCGCCGAGCCTCGATCATCTTCCGCAACGCCCCCGGGCGGAGGTGCTCACCGAAGAAGACGCGCAGCTCGAACGCGTTGCGATCGACCGCCGGCGAAGCCTGCATGAGCCCGTCCCTGAGCGCATGCCGGCCCGCGGGCGTGATCCGGTAGAGCGTCTTGTCGGGCCGCTTCTCCTGCTCGACCCGCCGCGCTTTGAGGAGGCCGCGCTCGACGAGCTTCGGCAGCAGCGCGTAGAGCTGGCTCTTCGCGGGAGTCCAGAAGAATCCCACGCCGCCTTCGATCGCCTTCAGCAGGTCGTAGCCGGAGCGCTCGCCGCGCGTGAGCATGCCGAGCACGGCGCACTCGGTCAGCGTGATCTGCTCGATAGTCTGGGCCGTCTTAGTCCGGATCGGAATAGCTTACACGCGAAGCAGCGGGAAAGGCCTCGGAACTTCTCATGCAGGTTTCAGGTGGCCTTTGTACGGTGCCCGCCATGACCACCGAATCGAACGACAGAGCACTCAGCCGCGGCGCCCTGATCAAGGCCGCCGGCGGCGCCGGCCTCGCCGTCGCCTTCGGCGCGCGGGCGCTCGACGCGCTCGGCGCGGACGCCGAAACCACCGCGACATGCGTCCTCCAGCCAGAGGTGACCGAGGGGCCGTACTGGATCGACCAGAAGCTCACCCGCCGCGATGTCCGCGAGGGCAAGCCCGGCCTGCCGCTCGTTCTCGCCGTCACGGTCGTGAACGCCAGGACGTGCAAGCCGATCAAGGGCGCGGACGTCGAGATCTGGCACTGCGACGCGAGCGGCAACTACTCCGGCTTCGACTCGGGCTCCGGCGGAGTGGGCCGGCGGTCCCGGCGGCGGAGGTGGACCGGCGACGAGCACGCGCTACCTGCGGGGCCACCAACCCTCGAATGCGGCCGGGGTCGCGACCTTCCTGACGGTCTTCCCCGGCTGGTACCCGGGCCGCACGCCGCACATCCACCTGAAGGCGCACATCGGCCAGGACCGCGTGGTCCACACCGGCCAGCTCTTCTTCAACGAGGCCGTCACCGCCGCCGTGTACAAGCAGGCGCCGTACTCGAGCCACGGCCAGTACGACACGCCGCACGCCCGGGACATGATCTACGCGCAGGCGGGCGGCGCGCGCGCCGTCGTCAGGCTGACGAAGCGGACGCACGGCCTGCGCGGCTACGTCGGCCGGATCGTGGTCGGCGTCGCCGCCTAGTCGAGGCCGGCGAGCTCGCGCGCGTACGCCGCGGCAGGGCCGCTGTCGTACGAGCGGAAGACCATCAGTTTCTCCGCCTCGAGCGAGCCCTCGGCATGCACGGCGAGCACGCCCTGGTAGCCGGCGTAGCCGCGGGCCAGGAGGTCGCTGGCGAGGTTGATCAGCGCGAGCCGCTCCTCGGCGGGCACCGCCGCGGCGAAGTACTTCTCCATGTACGGGCGAACCTGCTCGGAGGCCCAGTCGGCGCCCCCGAGGCCCGTGACGAGCAGGCCGCCGCCGAGGTCGATCACGCGCTCCAGGGCGGGGTAGTAGTCCCGCGCGAACGTCCACTTGGCGATGTTCGTCAGCAGCGGGTCGGGGTACGCGAGGCCGCTCGCCTGGTCGATCCCGGCGCGGTCGCAGGCCGCGTTGATCAGCGCGCGCACCGACTCCGCGTAGGCGATCAGCCAGGTCAGCTTCTCGCGGACGTGCGAGGCGCGGGCGATCCCGTTCGCGTCGGCGAGGGCGAAGCCGAGCCCGACGAGCGCGTCGAGGAGCGGCAGCTTGTACGACACCGCGGTCATCCGGTGGTACTCGACGAAGCCGAGCGCGATCCGCCCGGCCGCCTCGACGTCGCCGGCGAGGAAGACGCGCTCCCACGGGACGAAGACGTCGTCGAAGACGGTCAGCGTCTCGATCATCTTCCGGCCCGAGGAGATCGGGTGCGTGAACGCGTCGTCCGTGCCGTGCAGGAAGTCCGAGCAGAAGAGCTTCAGCCCGGGTGTCGCGACCGGGAGGGCGAACGCAACCGCCCAGTCCTCCTCGCCCGGCGCCAGCGACCGCGTCGGGATGACGATCAGCTCGTCGGCGTTCGCGGCGTACGAGGTGTGCACCTTGGCGCCGCGGACGACGATCCCCTCGTCGTTCCGATCGACGATCCGGAGGTACAGGTCCGGGTCGTCCTGCGCCGACGGCGTCTTCGCGCGGTCCCCCTTGACGTCGGTCTGGGCGACCGCGAGCGCGAGGTCGCCGTCGCGGCAGTGCCCGTAGTAGGCGGCGACGCGGTCGTACGCGTCGGTGCCGTGCGTGACGCGGTGCAGCGCGAAGAGCGCGTCGGTGCCGATCTCCTTGATCAGGACGACGAGCGTGCGACCGCGGCGCGTCGACTCCTCGATCAGCGCCGAGCGGGCGCGGAGATCCTCCGGCGACCGGGGGAGGGTGTAGTAGGGCGAGGGCTCGGGGCTGGGGCCGTGGAAGTCGAGTGTGCCGTGCCGCGCGGCGAGCCCGAGCTCCGCGTGCGCGACGACGTCCTCGACCCGCTCGCCGCGGTAGTAGACCTCGCGGCCGTCGCGCAGGCCGGCCAGGTATTCGTCTGCAGAGCGCATCGCGTGCGAAGCTACAACAGATGACGCAGATTGCCGTGCTGACGGGTCGCGACGCTCGAGGATGCTGCCCGGATCGAGGCGCTGATGAAGGAGTCGGCCGCGGCGATCTTCCCGCGCTGGTACGGCGAGCGCGAGGCCGCGAGTGCGGTCGAGCACGTCGCGGTCGTCGACCGGATGCTCCTCGAGGACGGCACGTACTTCGTGCTCGAGGCGGGCGGTGAGGTCGTCGCGTGCGGTGGCTGGAGCCGGCGCGACCGGCTCTACACGGGCAGTGGCGACGGGGCCGACGATGCGCGACTGCTCGACCCCGCGACCGAGCCGGCGCGCGTGCGGGCGATGTTCGTGCGCGACGACTGGACGCGGCGCGGCCTCGGGCGGCGGATCATCGACGCCTGTGAGGAGGCTGCGCGGCGTGAAGGCTTCAGCCGAATGGCGCTGAGCGCCACCTTGCCCGGTGTGCCGCTCTACCGGGCGTGCGGCTTCGAGCCGCTCGAGGAAGTCGATACCGTCCTCGTGGACGGCGCGCGGCTCACCTGCGTGTCGATGGAGAAGCCGATCGACTAGCCTCGGGCCGGTGCACCGGCTGACCAAGGAGCAGGCCCGCCGGATCGCTGTGCGCGCGCAGCTGCTCGACTCGCCGCGGCCGACGGATCTGCTCGAGGTCGTGCGGCGGCTGACGTTGCTCCAGCTCGACCCGACCGCGGCGGTAGCGCCGAGCGCCGACCTCGTCGCCTGGAGCCGGCTCGGCTCCTCCTACCGGCCCGACGACCTGAAGCGGGCGCTCGAGGATGGGCCGCGCACCCTGTTCGAGCAGAACGCGCTGATCCGGCCGATGGGCGACGTCGGGCTCTACCTCGCCGGGGCAACCGACTGGCCGACCTACGAGAAGCAGCGTGTGTGGCTCCGGGACAACGACGCCTTCCGGCGCGACATCCTGAAGCTGCTGCGGACGTCTGGGCCGCTGACCTCGCGCGACATCCCCGACACGTGCCGCGTCCCCTGGGCGTCGACCGGTTGGACGAACAACCGCAACGTCACGCAGATGCTCGAGTACCTGATGATGCGCGGGGAGGTCGCGATCGCCGGGCGCGTCGGGCGTGAGCGCGTGTGGGACCTGCCGGAGCGCGTCTACCCGTCCGACGTCGTCGTTCCGCCCGTCGAGGCGGCCGAGCGGACGAAGAACGAGCGGCGGCTCGCGGCGCTCGGCATCGCGCGGGCGAAGACGACGAAGGTGCCCGTGGAGCCGTGGGACGTCGGCGAGGTGGGCGAGCCGGCGGTCGTCGAAGGTGTCAAGGGCGAGTGGCGCATCGACCCGTCGCTGCTCGAGGGTGGCTTCGAGGGGCGCACGGCGCTCCTGTCCCCGTTCGACCGGCTCGTCCACGACCGCGGCCGCACCGAGGAGCTGTTCGACTTCGAGTACACGCTCGAGATGTACAAGCCGGCGGCCCAGCGCCGCTGGGGCTACTACGCGCTGCCGATCCTCCACGGCGACCGCCTGGTCGGGAAGGTCGACGCGACTGCGGACCGCAAGGCCGGAGTCCTCCAGGTGCACGCGATCCACGAGGACGTGAAGTTCACGAAGACGATCTCGCGGGCGGTGCAGGCCGAGCTCGAGGAGCTCGCCTCCTGGCTCGGGCTGGACGCCTAGACCGGACTGGTGGCGGGCCGTTCCGCGGTCTCGACCTCGACCTCGACCCGCGGCAGCCACTCCAGCCAGCCGGGCAGGTACCAGTTCCACTTCCCGAGGAGGCGCATCGCGGCAGGCAGGAGCACCGAGCGGATGATCGTCGCGTCGATCAGGAGGGCGACCGCGACCCCGAAGCCCATCTGCTGGAACATGACGAGGTCGCCCATCGCGAACCCGATGAAGACGGCGACGATGATCAGAGCCGCGCCCGTGATCAGCCGGGCGGTCGACGAGACACCGTGCGTGAGGGCGTCCGTCGTCGAGCCGGTCCGGTCGTAGCGCTCCTTGATCCGGCTGAGCAGGAAGACCTGGTAGTCCATCGAGAGGCCGAACAGGACCGAGAAGAGGAACAGCGGGACCCACGCCTCGATCGCCTGGACGCGCTGAAAGCCGAGCAGGCCGTTGCCGATCCCGTGGTGGAAGACCAGGATCACGAGCCCGTAGGCGGCGCCGACCGAGAGCAGGTTCAGCGCGATCGACGTCGCGGCGATCACGATCGAGCGGAAGACGACCGTCAGCAGGGCGAAGCTCAGGCCGAGCACGAACGCGAACACGATCGGGAGCCACGAGTTCATCGAGTCGATGAAGTCGACGTTGTCGGCGGTGTCGCCGCCGACGTACACACGGGCACCGGTGCCCGCGAACGCGTGCGGGATGTCCTGGGAGCGGAGGTGCCGCACCGCGGCCAGCGCCTGCGGCCCCGTCTTGTCGCCGCCGACCTCGACGCCGATCGCAGCCACGTCGCCCGCAGGCGCGATGCGCAGGTCGCTGCGGCCGAAGGCCGGATCGGCGGCGAGCGCCCGGCGCAGGCGGGCGATCCCCGCGCGAACCGGCGGCGTGCGCACGTCTCCGACGACCGCGATCAGCGCGGGTGCGGCGCTCGCCTGCGGGAAGTCGCGCGCGAGCGCCTCGAAGCCCTGCTTGGACTCGAGCCGGTCGGGCAGCGTGCTGACCCCGCTCGCGCCGAGGCTCAGGCCGAGCGTCGGCACCGCGGCGGCGATCAGCAGCGCTCCGAAGGTGACGAGGTAGAGCACGGGCCGCCGGAGCACGGCCCGCACGATCGCTCCCCAGAAACGCCCTTCCTGCGCGGAGCTTTCTCCGATGTTCCGTCCGACCCACGGCACGCGCAGCCGGTTCACCCTGTCTCCGACCTTTCCGAGCACTGCTGGGAGCAAGGTCAGCGCGACCAGCACGGAGACGATGCCGACGGCGATCGCTCCGACGGCGAGGCTCTTCATCACGTTCGAGGGCACGAGCAGCATCCCGGTCAGCGCGATCACGAACATCGAGCCGCTGAACAAGACCGCGCGGTTCGCGGTCGCCCCGGCGACGGCGATCGCGTCCAGCTCCGACCGCCGGCCGCTGCGCTCCTCCCGGTAGCGCGAGACCACGAACAGGGAGTAGTCGATCCCGAGCGCGAGCCCCATCGCGGTCAGCATGTTCACGACGAAGACCGAGAGGCTGAACGCTTCCGCGACGAGCGCGCAGAGCCCGAGCGCGACCACGATCGAGACGATCGCCATCAGCAGCGGCACGAGCCCGGCGACGATCGCCCCGAAGACCAGGATCAGCACCACGAGCGCGGCGGGCAACCCGACCCCGAGCTCACCGGACTTGAGGTCGTGCTGGGAGAGGTTGTTGAAGTCGTGGTCGAGCGTGCCCTCGCCCGTCATCGCGACGTGGAAGCCCTGCCGTCCGTCGTCCTGCTGGACCACGGTCAGGAGCCGGTCGACGTCGGCCTGGCGCTGGACGGTGATCAGCGTCGCGTGGCGGTCCCGGGAGACCAGCCTCGGATCGCGGGTCGAGTAATAGACCGATGCGCGGTAGACGACGCCCGTCGCCTCGCCCTTCGCGACGAGGTCGTCGACGAAGGCCTTGAACTCGGGGCGGTCGACGGTCTGCGCCTCCGACCGGACGACGATCAGCTCGTCGACGCCGTTCCTGTCGGGCGGGAACCGCGTGCCGAACAGGTCTTCCGCCCGCTTCGACTCCGGCGTCCCGGTCACGTGCCCGTTGGTGGTCAGGTTCCCGGGAAGGAACACGGCGGCCGCGGCCAGCGCGACCACGATCGCACCGATCCAGGCGCCGAAGACACGCCACGGATGGCGGCTCGACGAGCGCGCGAGCCTCTCGGTCAGGCCCATCTCGCCCAGTATGCGGGCGCAGGTCGAGTCCGGGCGCCGGGGTACGGCCAGCCACACCCGAAGACGCCTGTTGGCCCCATTCTCCGGCGGCGGCGTGGATGCGATCGTGGTCGCATAAGACCACGAAGGAGGAACCGATGTCCGCCACCACCGTCACCACCAGCAAGTGGGTCGAGCTCGCCGACCGGGCGGGCGACGGCCTCGAGGTCAGGCTCTACTGGAACGACACCGACGGCCGCGTGAAGGTGACCGTCACCCACCTCGCTACGGATCGCGTCGCGCAGCTCGACGTCGCCCCCGGCAGACGCGATGGAGGCGTTCCACCACCCGTTCGCCTACCAGCGCACCTCGATCGACCGGCGCCGCCTGGTCGCCGCGGCCTGAGCGATGAGGACCGGGGTCTTGCTCGCGGTTCTCACCGCGCTCGCGCTGGCCGCATCTGCGGCCGCGGCCGACCGGCCGCCGTTTGCCCGTTCCTACGCCGGCACCGTGACCGGGACGCTCCGCGCAAACGGCCGCGTCGACACCTGGAGGGTCGAGGGTCTGACCTTCACGCTCCAGAGCGCCCGCTTCGCGCGGGGCCGCTGGGGCGGCACGTACCTCGTGACGGGAGGTCGCGTCGCCTTCTCGTCGAGCGGCGGCAGCTGCACGGCGAAGGGCAGCTTCTCCCTGGGTCACCTCTCCTGGGACGCCGCGAGCATCTCGTTCCTCCAGAACCTGCGCTCGACCGGCTACGCCTACCAGGCGCGGGTGGCGAGAGAGCATCCTGTCGCTTCGTCGCCCGAGTGCACGGACGTCAGCCCCGGCGGCGGCCTCTGGCTGTTGACCGACATCGACGAGCGCCTCGTCCCCGGCAAGCGTCTGTCCGGACACCGCACCGAGTCCTCCCACGGAGCGACCAGGACGTGGACGTGGAATCTCGTGCCGCGCTAGCCCCATCCACCACCGGACAGGTACAACCCGATCCGTGGCGCCACGGTCGGTCCGCCTCACGAGCCCGGAACGCGTCCTCTTCCCCGACGAGGGGATCACGAAGCAGGACCTGTTCGAGTACTACCGCGCGATCGCGCCGGTGCTCGTCCCGCACCTGCGCAACCGGCCGTTCACGATGAAGCGCATGCCCTACGGAGTGGCCGGGGACGCGTACTTCCAGAAGCAGGCGCCGAAGGGGATGCCCTCCTGGATCCCGACGCGCACGTACCGCACCTACCCGCGCGAGGGCGGGTCGCGGCTCGTCGACTTCCCGCTCGTCAACTCGCCGGAGGCGGTGCTCTGGATGGTGCAGATGAACTGCATCGACATGAACGCCTGGTACTCGCGCGTCGACAAACCGGATCGCCCGGACTTCGTGCTCTTCGACCTCGACCCGCCCGACGGCGGCTTCGCGCTCGCGATCCGCGTCGCTCACCTGATCCGCGAGGAGCTCGAGCGGCTCGAGCTCGAGTCCTACGTCAAGACGAGCGGCGCCGACGGGATTCACGTGCTCGTCCCGATTGCGCGCCGAGCGACCTTCGAACGGACCTACGCCTTCGCCGAGCGCATGGCGCGCACGGCTCGAGGAGCGGCACCCGGGGTTGGTCACGACCGAATGGCTGAAGCGCAAGCGCGAGGGCGTGCTCGTCGACCACCGTCAGAACGCGCGGGGGAAGACGATCGCGTCGGTCTACTCGGTGCGGCCGAAGCCGGGCGCGCCGGTCTCGACGCCGCTTCGCTGGGACGAGCTGACCGAGGACCTGACACCGCGTCGCTTCGGGATGCGCGAGGCGCTCGAGCGGGTAGAGCAGCTCGGCGACCTGTTCGAGCCCGTGCTCGCGGGTGGCCAGGCACTCGGACATGCCTTGAAGAGGTTGCGCTAGGTGCGACGGCCGCGCCCCGAGATGCTCGGGCGCGGCCGTACGCAAGAGACGGGCGTTAGCCCGAGAAGTCGACCGCGACGAGCCGCCTCGACGAGATACCGGCGAGGGGGTCCTCGCCCGGCTTCGTCGCGCGGATGAAGAGCGTCAGCTGCCCCTGCTTGCTGCTCGCAGGGAAGTTCGCATCGCGGTGGAAGACCAGGGTCGCGTTGCCGTCGTTCCCGGTGAGCTCTTCCGCTGGGATGTCGAACTGGTTATACGGCACTGCGGTCACGTAGACGCTCGCGCCGATGACGTCGCGGCTGCAGGTGCTCCCGATGCGTACCTTCATCGTGAAGCTCTGCGTCCCCTTGTTGATCGGTCCGGACAGCACGTCGAACGCGTTGATCTGCAGCCGCGCCGGCGGTGTGAACTGAGCGATCGGGGCGGGCTTCGTGCTCTTGTCTTTCGGACAGCCGTTCGGTTCGGCTGACGTCGCGGCCATGCCCACCGCGGCCACGGCGGCGAGCACAACCACTGTGACGGCTGCGACTACCAGAGGTCTCGCGGCCACGGCGTGCCGTAACCGCGGATACCAAGTAAAGCGTTCCACCTTGTCCCCCCATTCTTAGTTGACTCGGAACAGTTCCTCTTCGCCGCTCGGCCAGCCAGGCCTCCTCGAACCTCGCCGAGCATCGACCACTCTTAGGCGGTGTCGAGACCCTGTCTTCAGAAGACGCTTCCCCAGGAAACCTGATCCGTAACGGTCAGCGTTCGTGGCACTACCGTGGCATGACCACCGTGGCGTGACCCTGCGGCACCGCGCACATCCACGAGCGAAGGCCGCGGTTTGCAGCCGATCAAGGCGCGGGCGCCGATTCACGTTTTGACCTCCGGTTGCCTGATGCGGGCACTCCCTCTGCTTGGCGGTCCGCCGCCTAAGCGCGGCGAGGTCGTCGTGACTCGTCGGTTGCGGATCGAAAACGACTAGCGGCCGCCCGGCTGCGTAAGCCGAGGACGTACATGTCGCTCCTGTACGAGGCCGGAGCCTCACCCGCCTACGTCATGGCGCAGGTAGGCCACACGTCTGCGGCCATGGCGCTGGACATCTACGCGAAGAAGATGGCGCGCAGCCGCGACGCGGGCCAGCGCATGGATGCGTTGATTCAGGCGGCTGATTCGGCGCAAAAAGGCGGGAACGGCAGCGGAGCGACGGGACTCGAACCCGCGACCTCGGGCGTGACAGAGCGCTTAGAGGGTACTCCCGAAGCCGCCTGAGTTCGTCCAAACGCTTCTGGTTCAGCGGGAACTCGCCGGTTGGCCTGAATCGCAGCGAACCCCGATCGCGTCGCCGCGAACCCACAACGCTTACCGAACACTTACCGTCTTGCTCGGATGTGCAGGGCGAGTGGTGGTCTCAGCTGTGAGCGGCTAGGGTCAGCGCAATCCAGCCAGCCAGGGGAGGGAGCAACGATGGACAGCACTAGGAAGCTCCGTAGCTGGGTGGCCGCTGCCTTTTGGTTGGCTACTGCAGCAGTTACCTTGGCGAGCGCCCCCGTTGGCCACGCCGGGCCGAACGGGGCCAGTCCCTGCGGACAGCTCAGCAGGCTGAAGGGTCTTTTTCCGAGCGCGAAGAACATCGGGTTCCGTGTTCGTCGCCAGATCCGACCCCAGGGCGCGCGGGCGCCGATCTGGCCGGGCCGGTGTGGTGCTTTTTGGACGACCTACGAGGGCAACAGGGCCTCCATCGACGTCTCGGTCACCTTGTACGCGACCCCGCACGACGTCCTGGCTGCCCTTGCCGAACCCGCCTTCGGTGCGGTTCGGGTTTTGGCAAACGGCGCCCGTGTGCGCACGAACGGGCCAGCGGCTATAAGCGTGAACTACACGCCCGGTAGTTCGACGTCGGTCGTCTCGGCTTTTCGGAACCTGTTCATCTCCTCCACCTCGATCTCGACCGGGCCGCCCCCTGTGCCAGTCGCAGCGCAGCTGCGCATCCATGGGCACATCTACGCAGCTGTTCGTTCTCCAGGGTGAGAGCCCGAAGCTACGTTTGGCTCGCTAACGCGACGGCGATTCGTGAGAGCGTGCAGGCGCCGCTGCATCGGGGGCTGGGTGAGCCGGCCGGGCTGAACGCGGTCGGGCTGCGGCTGCCCGGAGGTCTCGCCTACGAGCGATGGAGGGGAGCCGGCGTTATTCGGTCAGCGAGGTTGTCGGGTTGAGCTGGATGGAACTTTCTGGGGCCGTTGGACATCAGAGCTATGTGACGAGTGATCGCCGAGTGCCGCTCGGTGCGAGCGATGAGTCGCTTTTGCAGGCGAGCGCAAGCGGCGACCAGCGGGCGTTCTCCGAGCTCTACGAGCGTCACGCGCGCACGATCTACAACTACCTCTTCCGTCGCCTGGCCGACTGGTCGGAGGCGGAGGATCTCACCGCGGTCGTGTTTCTCGAGGCGTTCCGGCGGCGATCGGAGGTCGTCGTCGTCGAGGGCAAGCTTTTGCCCTGGCTCTACGGGATCGCGACGAACGTGCTTCGCAATCGCCGACGCGCGCTCTGGCGTCACCGCCATCTGGTCGAACAGTTGGCGAGACAGCCGGGCACCGACGCGACGCCAGACGTCGCCGCCCGCTCTGAAGCCACCGAGCAGATGCGTTCGGTCTTGAAGCGGATCGCCAGGTTGCCGCGCCAACAGCAGGACGTCGTCGCCCTCTGTGTCTGGTCCCGACTCAGCTACGAGGAAGCAGCCGTCGCCCTGGGCGTGCCGGTCGGGACCGTCCGCTCGCGCCTCTCGCGAGCTCGCGCCTCCCTGGACTCCCCCCTGGCGGAACTCGACGGCGCTCCGCGACATAAACAGGTCGAGATGGAGCCAGAGAGGATCGCAGAGAGATGACCGAGATTCCCGGCGAGTTTCCGCTTCCCGAGGAGGCAGCCCAGCGACAGCGCTCCCTCCTGGGCGCGCACATCGAAGGCGGGCGGCGTTCAGCCCGAATCACGCGCCGGGGCCTAGTCGCTGTTGCTGTCGTGATCCTCGTGGGCGGGCTTCTCGTCACGCCGGCACTCGGCATCGGCAGCCGCCTCCTCGATTTGATCGAAAGCCCACACGGGCTGCCCGGGGTTCGGAGTCCTGTCTGGTCGCCCGGCGGGGGGCGGATCGCCTTCTTGAGCCGCGGCGAACGCAGCAAGGGGGTGTACGTCGTGAACGCCGACGGGAGCGGGCAGCGGAGGCTGACGGGCGACGCGAGGTTCCCCGCGGCGCCTGCCTGGTCGCCTAACGGGCGGCAGATCGCCTTCGAAGGCGGGTCCGGCGCCCCGAGCAGCGTCTATGTCGTGAACGCCGACGGGAGCGGTCAGCGCAGGCTGGCGCGCAACGGGCGCGCTCCTGCCTGGTCTCCCGACGGGCGAACGATCGCGTTCTTCAGCGACTCCAAGATGTACCTCATGAACGCCGACGGGAGCGAGCACCGGCAACTGACGAAGACACACTGGGCAGGGGGGGGTCTTGCGTGGTCGCCCGACGGGCGGAAGCTCGCCTTCTTCGACCAGGGAGGCCCCTGCCCGTGGTGCTTCATCCTCAATGTCGTGAACAGCGACGGGAGCGGACTGCGGAACCTGACGCCGAAGCTGTGGGCCGCCGGCGCTGGTTCTGGTCCCACGTTCGATCCTGCCTGGTCGCCTGACGGGCAGATGATCGCATTCGTGGGACGTGTGGGACTTACCGCCGGCCCCGTGACCGGCCTCGGGGAACCGATTTACGTCGTGAGAGCCGACGGCAGCGGGCTTCGGAACCTGACCCCGAAGCCGGTGGGGACCTACGCCGCTCCTGCCTGGTCGCCTGACGGGCGGAAGCTCGCCTTCGTCAGCGACCGCGAGGGCAACTCCGACGTCTACGTCATGAACGCTGACGGGAGCGGGCAGCGGAGCTTGACGCGCAACCCAGCGTACGACGCGGATCCCGCCTGGTCGCACGACGGGCGCATCGCCTTCGTCAGCAACCGCGACGGCAACTACGGGGTCTACGTCATGAACGCGGACGGAGGCGGACCGCGGAGGCTGGCGCAACACAGCCCCTAACGCCACCGGCCGCAAGATGGGCGACTGCCGGCGGAGTCCTCGATCCGGTCGGAGGACAGACCCCTTCACTTGCGCGAGCTGCTGTCCTTGGAAGTCTCGAAGACCCTGGCGTAGCGCAGCGTGTCGCAGAGAGCTGCGCAGCGAGCCAGCAGCCGGCGACGCAGCCGACTTTTTAGATACACGGCCGGCATCCCACCCTGCGGGGTTTCCAGGCACGACCGCGAAATAGCCGCCGTTTTTTGGAGAGTTCTTGTCCTATAAGGCAGCGGCGGTAGCTTGCTCGAGGAGCGCGTTCGTCTCTGCGAGGGCGGGGCGGTAGCCCATCGAGCCGAACAGCTCCGCCGCCTGGCGGAGCGGTTGCTCGGGGGTGGGGTCTGCGAGGGCGAGCAGGCAGCGGCCCTGGCCGAGGAGGGCGTAGGCGTGTTCATGGACGTTCCCGAACTGTTGCCAGCGTGCGGCGGCTTCGGCGTAGAGGGTCGCTGCCTCGGCGTGGTTGCCGGCGTTTTCGACGAGTTGGGCACGGGCGGCGCAGAGGGCGTGCTCATGCAGGGGAAACAGGGGCTCGAGCATGTCGGTCAGCTTGTGAGCGAGGCGAGGGTTGCCGGCGGCGAGCGCGGTTCGCACCATCCAGGGGAGTTGTCTGGCGTAGTAGGGGGTCTGCTGGGCGCCTGGTGTCTGTTCCAGCTCGGCGAGGAGCGCACGCGCCTGCTCGGGCTGGTCGGCGGCGAGCTGGGCGGCGGCCGCCGTTGCCAGCGCGAGCACGCTCACGTCGGCGACGCCGCCTGCCCGGGCGGTCTCGATCAGCCAGTCGGCGGCGGCCGGTGAGGGTTCGCGCTCGCCTTGGGCGAGGCGGGTGGCGAGTTCGACCGCCCGCAGCTCGCACAGCGTGAGCGCGTCGCCGCCCGCCTCGGCCTGGAGGGCGAGCCGGGCGGCGCGCTCGAGCGCTTCCTCAACGCGGCCGAGCTCGACCAGCAGACCGGGGCAGTTGCCCTCGAGTAAGACCGCCTCGCCGGCCAGGCCGCGCTGTTCGCTGAAGGCGAGCCCCTCTTCGAAGGACGCGAGGGAGCGGGCCGGGCCCTGGAGCGGGTAGCGGGCGATGGCGAGGTTGTTCTGGAGGACGGCCGCGGCCCGACCCTCCCCCTGTGCGACCAGCAGGGCGAGCGCCCGCTCCGCCTCGGCAAGGCCGTCTGCATCGCCCAGGCAGGCGCGGGCGAGGCCGCGGATGCCGAGCGCCCGGGCCGGCACTGCCAGCCCCAGCCGCTCGGCCAGCGACAGGGCCTGCTCGGCGGTGGCGATCGTCTCCGCGTAGGCGCCGGCCAGGTGCTGGGCGCCGGCGAGCTGCGAGTAGGCGGCGACGTGGTTCGCGCCCGGCTCGGCTTGTTCGAGCAGGCTGACCGCCTCGTGGGCGACCGCGAGCTGGCGGCCCTCGCCGAGCTTGTCGGCCACCGGACTGAGCTGGATCAGCGCGCGCGCTTGCGTCTCGGTGTCGCCGCGGGCGCGGGCGCCGGTGAGTGCCTGCTCGAGCGCCTCGGCGGCCTCGCGTGGGCGGCCGGCCTGGTGGGCGGCCTCTGCCCAGCGGACGAGCAGGTCGGCGTGTTGCGGGTCGTCGGCGGGGGTGAGCTCGAGCGCCCTCGCCAGCCGTGCTTCTGCCTGGGCGGTGTCGAGGCCGAGCGCCCGCTCACCGGCCAACACCAGGTAGCGGCGCGATGGTGCCGCCAGCTCGGCGGCCTGATCGGTGTCGCCGGCCGCCTGCGCGAGCTCGAGCGCGGTCAGGTAGTGGTAGGCGAGCACATCGGCCAGGTCCTCTGCCCGCTCGCCCGCCTTCTGCTCGAGCCAGGTTGCGGCCGAGCGGTGCTTGTCCGTGCGGGCGGCGCGGGGGATCTGGCCGTAGGCGACATCGCGGACGAGCAGATGCCAGAAGCCGTACTCGGCCTCCCCCGCCATCGACGACTGGCGGGCCGGGCGGACCAGCTCCTTGCGCGACAGCTCGTGCAGGCTCTGGGTCACCTCCTGCGGATCACGACCACCCATCTCGCACAACGCCCCTGCCCAAAACACCTTCCCTAGCACCGAGGCGTCCTGCAACAACCGCTTCCGCTCCACGCTCAGCGTGTCCAGACGGGCGGCGATCAACGCCTGCACCGAATCCGGCACCTCGCCCGCCCCGGCAAGCTCGCCCCGATCGGCCAGCAGCCGGACGAACTCCTCCGCATACAGCGGGTTCCCCCCAGCCCGCTCCAGCAGCGCCTGTTGCGTCTCCGCCGGCAGCACCGCCCGCTCCAGCAACGACGAGACCAGGACGGCGGTCTCCTCGTCGCTCAAGGGCGCCAGGTTGATCCGGTGCGCGTTCCGGGCGTTCGCCCCGAACGCCGGATGCTGCTCGTACAACTCCGGCCGCGCCGTGCACAACACGAGCAAGGGGACACCCTCCGCCCAGTCCGCCAAGTGCTCCAGAAAGGAGAGCAACGCCTCGTCCGCCCAGTGCAGATCCTCGAAGACCAACACCGTCTCCCGCTCCGCCGCCCAGGACTCCAGCACCCGCCGCCAGGCCGTGAACGACTCCTCCTGCGACGCAGGCTCACCACCCGCGCCCACCAGCGGCAACAACCGCGCCCGCAACCAGGGCAGGTCCGGGGCGTCTGCGGGCAGCACCCCCTCCAGCTTCACCGCCGCCTCCCCCGGCGAGTCCGACTCCAGGATCCCCGCCTCCGCCTTCACGATCTCCCCCAGCGCCCACAGCGCGATCCCCTCCCCATAGGGCAGACAGCGACCCTGCCGCCAGCGCACCAGTCCCGGCCGCCCCTCGATATGACCGAACAGCTCCGTGCACAACCGGCTCTTGCCCACGCCCGGCTCCCCCGCCACCGTCACCAACTGACAGGAACGCTGCTGGGCAGCCCGCTCGAACGTCCCGATCAGCAGCGGCTTCTCCAGCTCCCTGCCGACCAGCGGCGTCGTGTGCGTCCGGGTTACGTCCGAGCCGAAGCGGGCGCGCGGCTGGAGCGGCCGGTAGATCGCGAGCGGCTCCGCCTTACCCTTGACCGAAGCCGGCTCGCAGGGGCTCGTAGTCGAACACACGCTCTGTCTGCCGGAAGGTCTGCTCTGACACCGCCACACCGTTCACCGGCGCCGCCCCTTGCAGGCGCGAGGCGGTGTTCACCACATCCCCGGTCACCATCCCCTCGCCCAGCTCCGGCCGGGCGCCCAGCGCCACCACCGCCTCACCCGTGTTGATCCCCACGCGCACATGCAGCCCCAGCGCCGGATCGGCCTCGTTCAGCTCCGCGATCGCCTCCAGAATCCGCAGCCCGGCGCGGACGGCCCGCTCGGCGTCGTCCTCATGCGCCACCGGCGCACCGAACACCGCCATCACCGCGTCCCCGACGAACTTCTCCACCGTCCCCCCGTGCGCTTCGATCTCCTCCCGCACACGCTCGTGGTACGGGCGGATCCGGGCACGCACATCCTCCGGATCCTGCTGCTCCGATGCAGCCGTGAACCCGACCAGATCACAGAACAACACCGAGACGACCTTTCGCTCCTCCTGAACCGGGGCGATCGGCTGCTCGACCAGCGGCGCGGTGCAGAAGCCGCAGAAGGCGAACCCCTCCGGGTTCTCCTTCCCGCAACTCGGACAGGTCACCACCGGCCGAGTCTAGGACAGCCACCCGAAACACACGAGCGAGTCCGTGCTCGGATCGCACGGCAGGAACGGGCCTACTGCCTTACTCGCGTGTGAGCGACCGGAGTCGCAGAAGCGAGGCCGCGTTCCAGAGTCGGACCTCTAGGGCCGCGATCGTCTGCAACTCGGCCACCGCTGCCTGATCGTCACCAGCGTCGAGTCGCTGTTGGTGCCGCTTCTTGTGTCGGGCGAGCAGACGACGGGTCTCCGCTGCTCGGCAGAGCAGTTCGTCGTCTGGCGTCGGCTCGGGCTTCTTCGCTTGCTTCTGCGCTGCAGTCGGCTTGCCTGACGCTCGTGACTTCTTCCCATCCGCCGGGGGGCGCATCGGTTTCAGCCTGTCGCGAGGTTGAAGGTCAAGGCGACGGCTTCGCTTCCGGCCGGTTGCGTCGTCGCGAACGCGAGCCGGAGGGTGGCGATGATCGCGCGCTGGTCGGCCTCCGCGAGCAGTTCATCGGAGGTCGTGATCGTCACGGAGCGTCGTTGGCCCAGGATCCGCCTCCCCTCTGCGGTAGCAGTCGAGTTTCGCGGCTCAATCTCGCACCGTTCTCGCATGGCTTAGCGTCCACGAGCGGGTGCAAACTGCTCTCCACCGGAAAAGGCCCAGTTACCAGGGCCTTCGAAACGGGAGCGACGGGACTCGAACCCGCGACCTCCGGCGTGACAGGCCGGCGTTCTAACCAACTGAACTACGCCCCCGTGGGCGAGACAGTCTAGCCGCGCCCCGGGCGGGGCCGTGCCCCGACGGTCAGGCCGGGACGGCGGTCACGACGACGTTGTCGCGATAGCGGCCGATGCTCGGGTCGAACGGCCCGCCGCAGGTGACGAGCACCAGCCTGGGCCGGCCACGGCGGCTGAAGATGCTCGTCGGCAGCTTGTTCTTGAGCATCACCTGCACCGAGACGACGCGGTACGTCCGCGTCTGGCCGTTCCTCGTCGTCACCTGCACCGAGTCGCCCCGGCGCGCCTCGTGCAGCCGGTTGAATGCGCCCGGCCCGCCTCTTGCGCTGTCGACGTGGCCTGCGATCAACGTCGATCCGGTCGAGGAGCCCGGAGCCATCCCGTCCTGCCACCAGCCCAGCCGGTGGATCAGCGGCGGCACGCCGAGCGCTCCGTGGGGCAGGCTGATCGAGACGGGGAAGACGGGAGCGTCGATTTCGAGCGACGGGACGCGCACCCTCGTCGGCTCGGGTGGGCTCGCAGCGGCCGTGCGGACGCGCAAGACCGGGTCGCCGCGGCCTGTGAGGATCAGCGGCCGGGCAAGGGCGGTCTCCGCGACCTCGGCGCACTCCGTCTTCAACGAAGAGCCCGCGACGCGCTCACGGAAGGTGTAGAAGCCCGCTTTCGCCAGGCGCACCGGCGGAGTGCTCACGATGCCGTCGCCGTGCGCGATCACCGTGCCGCGCCAGTATGGAGCGCCGCTGCAGGTGATCGCCGCACGCGCCGCATATGGCCCGAAGAGCTCGACCTCGATCCGGGCCGACTCGCCCAGGCCAAGGACCTGAATCCGGTCGAAGATCGACGCGCCGGGGAAGACCACCTCGGCCGAGACCACCGTATGCACCCCGCCGACGACCGTCGTCTCGGTCGTCTCTCCGCAACGTGTCTGCGCCCCGCGTACGAACTCGCCCGTGTCGATGCTCTCGTGGTAGGTGTAGTAGCCGGCGACCGCGAGCGTGACCTTCGCCGTCTGATACTCGCCGTCGGCGGTCACGTTGATCGTTCCCGTCCAGAGCGGCTTGCCCCCACAGCTGATCGCCTTCGCGCTCGCGAACGGCCCGTACAGAGCGGCCCGGACGGTTGCCTTCTCACCGGCGAGCCCGGTGACGTTGACGGTGTCGAAGATCTGCGCGCCCGGCTCGGCGGTCTGCGCGCTGACGACCGTGTAGCACGGCCGGAGCGGCGACGACCCTGAGCCGCTCCTTCGGGTCCTTGCACGACGTCGTCACGCCGAGGTGGTTCGCGTCATCCGGGATGTCGTGCTGATACACGTACCACCCGGTCTGATCGAGCTTCACCGGCGCGGTCGTGTAGTCGCCCGATCCGGCGATCGGCAACGTCCCGGTCCAGAAGGGCGTCCCGTCGCAGCTGATCTCGGCCTGCGACCGGAAGGGCCCGAACAGGTTCGCTCCGGCGCTGACCTTGAAGGTCGGCGCGGCGTTCCGGACCGTCACGAGATCGCGGCTCGTGCCCCCGACGACGACCGTGGCCGGGGTCGCCGTCGACGCGACCTGGATCTGCGTCTTCGTCGCCGAGCCGCCGCCCGAGCCGACCACTACCTGCGATGTCGGCACCGCGACCCGCTGACCGTTCCGAGCCGCAGCCGGGGTGGTCGGCGCGTAGATCACGGGCAGCGTCGAGGCCAGCCCGGGGGCGCGGACGGCGAGCCTGAGGTCGCCTGCGCTCGTCGCCTGCAGCGTCACGTGTGCGACGCCCTGGGAATCGGTCGTCGCCGTCCTGGGGGCGCTCGCGCCGGCTGCCGTCAGCTGCAGCTCGACGCCGGGGAGGGCGTCGCCGCTCGCGGCGAGGACGCGAATCGTCGCCGCCCCTTGCGCGCCCACTTGCAGGTTGCTCGGCATCCGCACGTCGATCCTGTACGGGCCGTGGTAGCGGGCGGAGTCGCGCGCTATCCGCTCGTAGAGCGGGGGAACGCTCCGGCCGACCGCGTTCGGATCGGCTTCGCCCGGCTGCGCGTCGAGCATCCGGGCATGCACGTAGAGCATCACGGCCGCCTGGCGGATCGGGTCGCTCGTCCGGCCGAACGTCCAGATCGCATACGCCAGCCGGCGGCGATTCTCGACTGAGACCGTCTCGCCGTCGCGATTCTTCAGCGTCCCGGACGTGTCCTCGCGGAAGTTGTACGCTCGCGCCGGGTACCAGTAGCGGAGGTCGATGCAGAAGGTGTGCGGCGCGCCCGCGACCACGCCACGGTAGTCCCCGAACCAGCGAACGCCGTAGCGGTAGGTGGCGTAGAACCCGACGCCGGTCGTGCCGCAGGTGTTCCGGCCGGCGGTGGAGCAGGGGTCGTTCTGGTTCGGGGGCTCGCCCGCAGGTGCGGCTGCCGGCGCGACGAGGATGCCGGCGGCGCAGGAAAGTGTGACGGCGATGCGGACGACCCAGAGCAGAGTGGCCGATTATCCGTGATGGAAGGGTTGCGTGAGGGAGGACGTTGAGCAAGGAGCGACGATGAACGACCTCGCCCGCCGCATTCAGCGCGTCTACCTGACGCTCAGCTCGGGAACACGCTCGCCGCGTCGTTCATCTGGGGGATCAACACGCTCTTCCTCCTCGACGCCGGCCTCTCCAACCTCGAGGCGTTCGCGGCGAACGCGTTCTTCACCGCCGGCATGGTGCTCTTCGAGGTGCCGACCGGCGTGGTCGCGGACGTCTGGGGGCGGCGCGTCTCGTACCTACTCGGGACGGTCACGCTCGCCGGCTCGACCTTCCTCTACTGGCTGCTCTGGGTGATGAGCGCGCCGTTCTGGCCGTGGGCGATCGTCTCGATGCTGCTCGGGCTCGGGTTCACCTTCTTCTCCGGGGCGGTGGAGGCCTGGCTCGTCGACGCGCTCCACTACGCGCAGTACGAGGGCACGCTCGAGTCCGTGATGGGCAAGGGGCAGATGGTCGGCGGCGCGGCGATGCTCGGCGGGTCGGTGCTCGGCGGCGTGATCGCTCAGGCGACGAACCTCGGCGTGCCGTTCCTGATGCGGGTCGGCGTGCTCGCCGCGATGTTCTTCGTCGCCGGGCGGATGATGAAGGACCTCGGCTTCACGCCGGAGCCCTCCGCACAGCCCGTTGCGCGACGTGAAGAAGCTCTTCCACGAGTCGGTCGACTACGGCCTGCGGAACCCGCCCGTGCGCTGGATGATGCTCGCCGCGCCGTTCGCGTCCGGGGTCGGGATCTACACGTTCTACGCCCTTCAGCCCTACCTGCTCGAGCTGTGGGGGAACCCGAAGGCGTACAGCGTCGCCGGGCTCGCGGCGGCGATCGTCGCGGGCGCGCAGATCGTCGGCGGGTATCTCGCGCCGTTCTTCCGCAAGTTGTTCCGGAAGCGGACGAGCGCCCTGATCCTCGCGACGTTCGCCACCGCGGGGGTGCTCGCCGCGCTCGGGCTGACGAACAGCTTCTGGGTCGCGCTCGTGCTGCTGACCTTCTGGGCGATGATCTTCGCCGCCGAGATGCCGATCCGGCAGGCCTACCTGAACGACATGATCCCGTCGCGCCAGCGCGCGACCGTGCTCTCGTTCGACTCGCTGATGGGGTCGAGCGGCGGCGTCGTGATCCAGCCCGTGCTCGGCAAGGTCGCCGACGTGTACAGCTACTCGACGTCGCTCGTCACCGGTGCGCTCATCCAACTGGCGGCCGCGCCGTTCCTGCTCAGGAGCCGGCGAGAGGGCGCGCCCGCGGACAAGGCGACGAGCATGGCGCCCGCGCCGGTGCCGACCGACTAGGGCCCGCCCCGGATGTAGATCACCTGGCCGCTGACGTAGCTCGCGTCCTCCGAGCACAGGAACGCGATCACCCCGGCGACGTCCTCGGGCTCGCCGACTCGGCCGAGCGGGGTCTGGTCGGCGCCGAACTGCTTGAAGTCCTCGAACGGAACGCCGAGCCGGTCCGCGGTCTGCTGCGTCATCGCGGTCGCGATGAAGCCCGGCGCCACGCAGTTGACGTTGACCTGGAACCGGCCGAGCTCGATCGCCAGCGTCTTCGTCATCGCCTGGATCCCGGCCTTTGCGGCCGAGTAGTTGAGCTGGCCGCGGTTGCCGAGCGCCGAGACCGAAGAGATCAGCACCATCTTCCCGCCGCCGTGCTGGGTCATGTGCGCCTGCGCCGCCTGGGTGGCGAGGAACGTGCCGCGCAGGTGGGTGGCGATCACCGCGTCCCAGTCGTCGTCGCTCAGCTTGTGGACGAGGTTGTCGCGGATGATCCCCGCGCTCGTGACCAGGATGTCCAGGCCGCCGAGCTCCTCGACCGTGCGGGCGACGGCGGCCTCGACCTGCTCGCGCGAGGTGACGTCGGTCTGGATCTGGAGGCCGGGGACGTCGTCGTCGAAGGCGAGATCGGCGGCCGCCACCTTGGCGCCCTCGGCGGCGAACCGCGCCAGCGTGGCCTTCCCGATCCCGCGGCCGGCGCCGGTTACGAGCGCGACCTTGCCCTCGAAGCGATCCACGCGGCGTAGCGTATGCGTCGGTGAGCCTCGAGCGTGAGCTACGTGCGCAGTTCGGCCCGGCCGTGCTGGAGGGCGCGCCGGCCGACTACCTGACCGACTTCACCCGGCTGCCCGGGCGCGCGGACGCGGTCGTCCTGCCCGAGAGCGCGGAGCAGGTCGCCGCCGTGCTCGCCTGGTGCTACGAGCGCGACGTCGCCGATCGTCCCGCGCGGCGGAGGCACCGGCGCGTCGGCCGGCGCCGTGCCCGACGGCGGCGTCGTGCTCGCGCTCGACCGGCTCGACCGCGTCCGCTCGTTCGAGCCGGAGCTCTGGCGCATCCACGTCGAGGCCGGCGTGCCGACCGGGCGCCTGAAGCAGCTCGTCCGCGAGAGCGGCCTGATGTTCGCGCCCGACCCCGGGGCGCCTGAGCAGTCGCAGATCGGCGGCAACGTCGCCACCAACGCCGGCGGGCCGCACGCGTTCAAGTACGGCGTCGTCGCGGACTGGGTGACGGGGCTCGAGGCGGCGATCCCGCCGGGGGAGCTCGTCTCCGTCGGCGGCGCGATCCGCAAGGACGTGGCCGGCTACGACCTCAAGCGCCTGCTCGTCGGATCGGAGGGAACCCTCGGGATCGTCACCGCCGTGTGGCTGAAGCTGCTGCCCGCGCCCGAGGCCGTGCTCCCGGTCGCGATCTTCCACCGCGGGACCGCGGAGGGCTGCGCGGCGCTGTTGCGGGTGGTCGGCAGCGGGATCCTTGCGGCGGCGCTCGACGCGCTCGACGCCGAGACCCTCGACTGCGGCCGCGCCTCCTTCCCCGGAGGTGTGCCGGACGGCGCCGGATTCGTGCTGCTCGCAGAGGCCGACGGCTCGCGCGACGAGGCCGAGCGGATCCAGGCCGAGCTGGTCGAGGCGGCGGGCGAGGGCGCGCTCGGCGTCTACGCGCCTCGTGACCGGGAGGGCGTCGACGCGTTCTGGCGCTGGCGCTCCGGGCTCGCCTTCTCGGTGCTGGCGCGCCGCGGCGGCGTGGTCGCCGAGGACATCGTCGTCCCGCTCGACCGCGTCGAGGAGGCGATGGACGCGACCGTCGAGATCGGCCGCCGCCACGGCCTGGTCGGCCTCTCGTTCGGCCACGCGGGCGACGGCAACCTCCACTCGGCGTTCCTCGTCGACCCGAACGACCCCGACGAGCTGTCTCGCGTCGAGGTCGCGGTCGAGGAGCTGTTCGAGCTGGCCATCCAGCTGGGCGGATCGGTCTCCGGCGAGCATGGCCTCGGGCTGCTCAAGCGCGGGCGCCTGGCGCGGCAGTGGTCGCCGCGGGCGCTCGACCTCCACGAGCAGATCAAGCACGTCTTCGACCCGAAGAACCTGCTCAACCCGGGGAAGAAGCTCGCCCGCCCGGTGCCCGGCGACCGGAAGATGATCGCAACGCGAAGTTGAGGCTCGGGCTGACACTTGGGTACGCCCCGCCGGGGACGAACCCGACGGAGCTCGTCGAGCTGGCGGTCGAAGCGGAGGCGCTCGGCTACGACTCGGCGTGGACGGCGGAGGCGTGGGGGACGGACGCGGTCACCGTGCTCGCCTTCCTGGCCGCGCGGACGTCCACCCTGAAGCTCGGGAGCGGGATCATGCAGATCCCGGCGCGGACGCCGGCGATGACCGCGATGACGGCGGCGACCCTCGATCTCGTCTCCGGCGGCCGGTTCCTGCTCGGGCTCGGGACCTCGGCGCCCGGCGTTGCGGAGGGCTGGCACGGCCAGGAGTTCGGCCGCCCGCTCGCACGCACGCGGGAGTACGTCGAGATCGTCCGGGCGGCACTCCGCCGCGAGCCGCTCGACCACCACGGCGAGTACTACGACGTACCGCGCGGCGACCACCGCCCGCTGAAGCTGATGGCCCGGCCGGTGCGCGCCGAGATTCCGGTCTATCTCGCCGCCGTGGGGCCGAAGAACGTCGCGCTCGCCGCCGAGATCGCCGACGGCTGGCTGCCGATCTGGCTCTCGCCCGAGCGGCTCCAGGAGGTCTTCGGCGAGTCGCTCGCCGGCGCGCGCGAGGGCTTCGACGTCGCCGCATTCTCCGTGCCGGCCGTAGTCACCGACGACGTCGAGGCCGGCCGCGATGCGGTGAGGCCGGTGATCGCGCTCTACGTCGGGGGCATGGGCACCTACTACAACCGCCTGGTCGGGCGCTACGGCTACGAGGCCGAGGCGGCGGTGATCAGAGAGCTGTATCTCGGCGGCAAGCACCGGGACGCGGCCGCCGCGGTCCCCGACGCGCTCGTCGACGAGCTCTGCCTCGTCGGGCCGCGCGAGCGGATCGCCGAGCGCCTCGACGCGTGGCGCGAGTCCGGCGTGACGACGCTGCTCGTCCAGACGCGCGAGCGTGAGACGCTACGCACGATGGCGGAGTTGGTCCTATGAGCGTAGGGAAATGAAGACGTCCGAGCTCTTCGACCTGACGGGCAAGGTCGCGATCGTCACCGGCGGCGGCGGCGGGATCGGCCGGCAGATGGCGGAGGGGCTCGCCGAGCTGGGCGCCGACCTCGTGCTCTGCTCCCGTCATCTCGAGCGCTGTCAGCGGACGGCCGGCGATCTCCGCAAGCTCGGGGTGCGTGCCCTCGGCTTACGGTGCGACGTCCGCGAGCCCCACGAAGTCGAGACCGTGGTCGAGCGGACGCGAGCCGAGTTCGGCCGGATCGACGTGCTCGTGAACAACTCGGGGACCGTCTGGGGCGCCACTCCCGAGGACATGCCGCTCGAAGGCTGGCAGAAGGTGGTCGACGTCAACCTGACCGGCACCTTCCTCTTCTCGCAGGCTGCCGGCCGGGTGATGATCGAGCAGGGCGGCGGCAAGATCGTGAACATCGCCTCCGTCCTGGCGCTGACCGGCGCGCGGCCGGAGATCATGAACGCGATCGCGTACAACGCAACCAAGGGCGGGATCCTCTCCTTCACCCGTGACCTGGCGTGCAAGTGGGCGCAGCACGGGATCATGGTCAACGCGATCGCGCCGGGCTGGTTCCCGTCGGACATGTCGAACGTCGTGCTGGAGAAGCACGAGGCGGAGATGCGCGAGTCGATCCCACTCCGCCGCTTCGGCGGGCCGGACGACCTCAAGGGCGCCGTCGCGTTTCTCGCCTCGGCCGCCTCGGACTACGTCACCGGGCAGACGCTCGTGGTCGACGGCGGGCAGTCGGCCTGGTGAGTCGCCGGTGTCAGACACTCGCATGCACAACAGGGCTGCTTTCGGCAGGCAGTGTCTGACACTATGCGCACATGGCGATAACTCCCGAGATTCGACACTGGGAGGAGCTGTTCGCGCAGCGCACGCGCAGCGACGTGGGCGACGGAATCGCGTTCGTGCTGGGCTTCCTCGGACGCTCCGACCTGATCTCGTTCGCAGGCGGCTTTCCGGATCCGAAGACCTTTCCGCGCGAGCGCGCTTCCGCGCTGCTCGCGGAGTTCGCGGAGACGGGTGAGGCGACGGCGTTCCAGTACACGCCGACGCGCGGCCTGCCAGGCACGCTCGACGCCGTTGCCGGGCGACTCGAGGAGGTTCAGGGCCGCCGGCCGGAGGAAGGCGAGCTACTGATCACGAGCGGCGGCATCGAGGGCCTGGAGCTGCTCTGCAAGACCTTCCTCGACCGCGGCGACACGGTCGCCGTGGAGGCGCCGACCTACCTCGGTGCGCTGCAGGCCTTCCGCGGTTTCGAGGCGCAGATCGTGCCCGTGGCAATGGACGCCGACGGCCTCCAGGTCGACGAGCTCGAGCGCGTACTCGCCGGCGGCGCGCGCCCGAAGCTGCTCTACACGATCCCCGACCACCAGAACCCCGCGGGGGTGAGCCTCTCGGTCGAGCGGCGCGAGGCCCTCGTCGAGTTGGCGCGGCGCTACGGCTTCCTCGTCGTCGAGGACGTGGCCTACCGGGAGCTTCGCTTCGAGGGCGAGTGGCCGCCGAGCCTCTGGAGCCTCGCTCCGGACACGGTCGCGCAGGTCGGCACCACCTCGAAGACGTTCATGCCCGGCGTCCGGCTGGGGTGGGCGGCTGCGCCCGAAGAGGTGGCCGGCCAGCTCGTCAGCGCCAAGCAGAACACCGACCAATGCTCAGGCGGCCTCGGCCAGCGCATGCTCGAGGAGTACATCCGCCGCGGCTGGATCGAGGAGCAGCTGCCGCTCTCTCGCGCGCTCTACCAGCGGAAGTGCGAGCGGCTGCTCGCGGCGCTGGAGCGGACGATGCCGGCCGGCGCGAGCTGGACTCACGCGGAGGGAGGGTTCTTCTCGTGGCTGACGGTTCCCGGCAGCGACACGACGGCGCTCGCCGCGTCCGCCGCCGACCACGGTGTGGGCATCGTTCCCGGCGCGCTGTTCTACCCCGACGGACGGGGCGGCGACAGCATCCGGCTCTCGTTCAGCCAGGTGGACGAGTCGCTGATCGACGAGGGCGTCGAGCGGCTAGCTGGGCTGCTCGCGTAGGTACGCGTCCGACCCGTCGAGCCAGTCCGACCGCGGCGGGCTGAAGACGTCCACGTCGAGCGTGTTCTCGAGCGCCTCGGCACGGTGCGGGACGTTCGACGGGATGTGCAGCACCTCGCCGGCACGGACGTCGAACATCTCCTCGTCGTCGTCCGGCCCGAGCCACAGGCGCAGCGTGCCCTCGAGGATGTAGGTCAGCTGCTCGTTGTCGTGCTCGTGCTTCGGCACGATCGCGCCGGCCTGGAGGTAGACGTGGGCGATCATCATGCGCTCGCCCGTCACGAGCCGGCGCCCGATCATGGGGTTGAGCTCCTCGAGCGGGAGCTCCTCCCAGCTGTAGTGCGTTCCGCCTGACGCAGCCATCGCCGGACGATCCTCGCAGGTCGAACGTCCATACGCATCGCTAGCCTGATCTCGCGTGTCCGGCTTGGACTGGATCGCGCTCGGGCTCATCGCGCTGACCGGCCTGATCGGGCTGAGGAAGGGGCTCGTCGCGAGCGGATTGGCCATCGTCGGCGTCGTCGCCGGCGCGGTGCTCGGCGCGCGCGTGGCGCCGCTCTTGTTACCGGGCGGGTCGCACTCGCCGTACACGCCGCTCGTCGCGCTCGCCGGCGCGGTGATCGGGGCGGCCGTCCTGGAGGCGCTCGGCTCGATGGTCGGCTCGATGTTCCGCTCCGGGCTGCGGTTCCCGCCGCTACGCGCGCTGGACAGTGCAGGCGGGCTCGTGGTCGGCGCCGCCGCCGGGCTCGCGCTCGTCTGGGTCTTCGGCGCGGCCGCGCTGTTGCTCCCGAACCAGCGCTCGCTGCGCCAGAGCGTTCAGCGCTCGGAGGTCCTCCGTCGCCTCAACGACATCGTCCCGCCGGAGCGGCTCCTGAACGTGCTCGCGCGCGTCGATCCGTTCCCGTCGATCGCCGGCCCGCCGATCCCCGATGAGCCGCCCACACCGGCCGTGGTCGACGACCCCGTCGTCCGGGCTGCCGCGCCCAGCGTCGTGCGCATCCTCGGCACCGCTTGCGGGCTCGGGATCTCGGGGAGCGGCTGGGTCGCGGCACCCGGCGTCGTCGTCACCGCCGCGCACGTCGTCGCCGGAGAGGACCGGACGTACGTCGTCCAGTCGCAGTCCGACCGCCGGCTGATCGCCCGGGCAATCGCCTTCGACTCGAAAAACGACGTTGCGGTGCTGCGCGTGCCCGGCCTGACCGCGCGGCCGCTGCCGACGGCCGATCCGGAAAACGGCGCGTCGGTCGCGATCGTCGGCTACCCGCTGAACGGGCCGCTCGACTCGGAGCCGGGCCGCGTGGGGCGGACCGCGACGATCCTGACCGAGGACGCGTACGGCCACGGACCGGTCTCCCGGAAGGTGACGAGCATGGGCGGCCGCGTCCGGCACGGGAACTCGGGCGGGCCGGCGATCGACACCGACGGGCGCGTACAGCTGACGATATTCGCCGCCCGCGTCGGCGGCGACGGCGGTTACGGGATCCCGACGAGCGTGGTGCAGAAGGTGCTCGCCGGCGCGGCGGGGTCGGTCTCGACCGGCGAGTGCGCGCCTTGACTGGAAGGGACAGGCGTCAGCTAGCTTGTCCCTTCCAGGAGTTCCAGGACGCTGAGCGGCTGCCGGTACGGGGCGACCACGTAGACGCCGGCGGCGACGTCGCGGAGCGCGGCCAGCAGCTCGCGCGCGTGCGCGAAGCCGACCTCGCGCTCGCCCGGCCCGGCGTCGCGCAGTGCCGCCTGGAGCGCGTCCGGGACGACGATCCCGGGCACCTCGTTGTGCAGGCGCAGCGCCAGCCGGTAGCTCGTCAGCGGGAAGACGCCCGCGATCACCGGCACGGGCGATGCGCCGCCGAGCCGCTCGAGTAACGCCTCGACCTGCCCGACTTCGAAGACGATCTGGGTCATCGCGAAGCGCGCGCCCGCCTCGATCTTCCGCCGGAAGCGGTCGAGCTCCTCGTCGGGGTCGTCCGCAATCGGGTTCACCGCGACGCCGGCGAAGAACGAGGTCGGCGCGTCGATCGCCTTGCCGTTGAAGTTCTCGCCGCGATTCAGGTGCGAGACCAGGTGGGTGAGCCCGATCGAGTCGACCTCGTACACCCCTCCCGACCCGGGGTAGTCGCCGATCTCCGGCGGATCGCCGGTGACCGCGAGCAGATTGCGAACTCCCTCCGCGTGAGCGCCGAGGAGGACCGACTCGAGGCCCATCACGGTCGAGTCGCGCGGAGTGAGGTGCGGGATCGTCTCGATCCCGACCCTGCGCTCGAGAGCGGCGGCGACGATCAGGGGGTGCATGCCGACCCGCGCAGTCGCGTTGTCGTTGATGTCGACGTACGCCCCCGCGGCGTGGACGGCGGCCGCGATCTCGAGCAGGCCCTCGTAGTTCGCGCCGAGCGGCGGGTCGACCTGGACCGACGTGACGAAGCGGCCCTCGCGGAGATCGGCTGCGAGGCGGGTCTCGCGCTCCTCGCGCGCGACCTCGACCGCCAGCTCGCGCTCGATCACGGCGAGCGGCGCCCGGGGCGTACGGTCCTCGGCGATTGCACTGCTGATCGCCCCGATCTCCGTCGGAGTGGTGCCGCAGCAGCCCCCGATCAGCCTGGCGCCGAGCGATCTGGCCTGGGCAGCGAACTCCGAGAAGTACTCGGGCGTCGCGTGGGGGTACACGATGCGGCTGCCCGACATGCTCGCGAGACCGATGTTCGGCATCGCCGCCAGCGGCAGAGAGTCGCCCATCGCCTGGAGCGCGGTCAGCGCCGCGTCGGGGCCCGCGCCGTGGTTCGTCCCGACCACGGCAACCCGCGAGACCGGCCAGGCGCTCGGCGGCCTCGGCCGCCGAGACACCCCCGATCGTCTCGGCGTCGTCGCCGAAGGTCATCATCGCCACGATCGGCAGGTCCGAGACCGAGCGCACGGCCTCGATCGCGGTCACGAGCTCCTCGAGGTCGAAGAACGTCTCGACGGAGAACAGGTCGACGCCGCGCCCGGCCAGCAGCCGGGCCTGCTCCGCGAACAGCGGTGCGCGGTCCTCGGGCCACGTCTCCTCGTGCTCCCCGAGCGGCCCGATCGAGCCGGCGATGAAGACCTCCCGTCCGGAGACCTGGCGCGCGTCACGGGCGAGCTTCACGGCCGCCTCGTTGATCCGGACGAGCTCTTCCTCGAGGTAGCGCGAGGCCAGCTTCGCGCGGTTCGCGCCGAATGTGTTCGTCTCGATCAGCTCGGCGCCGGCGTTGATGAAGCTGACGTGGAGGGAGACGACCGTGTCCGGAGCGCGGACGTTCGCCTCCTCCGGGCAGCGCAGGCGCGGCGCGGCGGCCGAGATCAGCGTCCCGGTGCCGCCGTCCGCGACGATCGGCGGCCCGTCCCGAAGGCGCTCGAGGAAGCCGGCAGCCATCCGGAGGACTCTAGTGGTCCGGTTCGGCTACACGATGTCCTAGCGAGTTGACTCCGGATACTGCGGCCGGGGGCGGCAACCGCCGCCCCCGGCCGCAGCCGGCAATCCGGCCGAGGCTACTGCGTCGCGTCTCGACGCCGGCCCCGCGTCCGCAGAACGAGCCCGATCGAGACAATGGCCAGCCCGAACGCCAGCGGCACCCACAGTGCCAGACCGGTGAACGGCAGCTCTGCCGACTTGACTTGCGGAGCCGCGGGCGGTGTGAACGGCGCAGAAGTGGATTCGGTACCGGCGGCACCGCCCGTCGGCTTCGACGGCGGTGTGAACGGCGCTTCGGCTTCGTGGGCGGTGTGAACGGCGCGTACTGCGCGTGAGCCGCCGACGTCTTCACGACCCGCACGTGCTGCTTCGTCGGCTTCTTTGCAGCATGCGAGGCCGAGGAGGAGGCGTAGCCAATGCCGCCAAAGGAGGCGAGCGCGACAACGATCAACCCCGACAGTGCGAGTGCGAGACCGACGCGGGCCAATGGCGACCGGGCCGGTCCGCTGCTCCGTACCTCGTCGACGAGCGCCTGCGTGAACTCAGCTCGCGGCGCCGAGCGGCCGGTGCGAAGCTCTGTCTCGAGATCAAACTTCCTGTTCTGATGCCTTGCTTCATGGAATTCCCTCTCCTGGAGTGCCGGTTACGTAAAGAGATACCGGTATCCGGTGCAGAACCCTTACATGCGCCTCGCGTAATGCGCTCAGGCGTGCTCGGGCGATCCGGCGCGTGCGCTCGGCTTCCGCGGATGCGCTGTGCTCTGCTCGCGTTCGCCCTCGCTCTCCAGGATCGACCGCAACCGGGCGAGCGCGCGATGAAGCGCGACCTCGACGGTATTGGTCTTCGACACGAGGATCTGCGCCATCTGCGCCGCCGTCAGGTCGGCGCCGAAGCGGAGCGCGATCAGCTCCTGATCTCGTTCGGCGAGCTGGGCGAGCGCCGCGGCAAGGCTCAACCGGCGAACGCTGTCGTCCTCGAAGCCGGGCGTCTCGATTTCGGGTGAATCATCGACGGTCGCCGGGTTGCCGGCGCGTGCGGCGAGGGCGGCGCTCGTACAGCGGCGTGCGATGCCGAGCAGCCACGCGACCGGTTCTCCCTTCGAGCGGTCGTAGGTGTCGCGGTAGCGCAGTGCGCGCTCGAACACCTCGCTCGTCACGTCCTCGGCATCAGGCCCGTCCCCGAGGCGGTAGGCGGCGAACGCATAGACGCGCCGGATCAACGGCTCCGGGTTGGCGAGCGGGTCACGCGCGAACAGCGATCTCATCGCCCCTCCTGGGGCTCGGCTGCGGCGATTTCAGGACTGAGTGGGTTGAGGCGCGAGGCCTGGTGGAGCGCGAGTGCCCGCTCACGGCCGCGGCTCGCCTGGGCGAGCTCGAACCAGAGCGTCCAGTCGCGGCGATCCTTCGTGATCGCCTTGCGGAAGCTCGCGCGCGCCGCCGCGGACTTACCGGCGAGAACCTGCGCCTCGCCCAGCCTCCGCCACGGCTCCGCCGACCAGGGTGCGAAGTTCATCGCCCGCCGGGCCTGTGACTCCGCCCGCGCCAAGTGCCCCGCGCCGGCGGACTTCGAGCTGGCGGAGATCGCGCTGTTGCCGAGCAGCCCGAGCAGGACGAATCGCGACGAGGACAGCGGTTCCCCCGAGAGCAGTCATGCGCACCTTTGGCCGAAGCGGACGCGCGGGGCGTTGGCCGCGAGCGAGGGTGAGGAGCGCAAGCCCGCACGCGAGCGCCGTGAGCGTGACTGCCGGCATCTCCCAGTCCCAGTCGACGAACGCGTGAGCGAGGTACGCGACATATGCACCTGCGGCGACGGCCGCGAGCGGGGAGGACCGGGCTCGTCGGATGGCGGCGAGCGGGACTGCGAGGGCGAGCGCGAGCATCGCCAACCCGATCGGTCCGAGCTCGGCAAGCGTCTCGAGGTAGAGGTTGTGTGCGTCGTGCACGGTTGCGGGGACCCGCCGGTGCTGGAACCAGTACTCGCCGTAGCTGCCCGAGCCTCCTCCGAGCACTGGGTGATCCGTCACCTGCTGCCACGCAGTGTGGAACTGCTCCGTCCGCCCGTTGCCGGATAGGCTGAACAGGCGGCTGTTCAGGTCCGTCGCGACAGCGGGAGCGGGCGCGTTGAACGCGTCGTAGGTCTTCCGGGCGAGTGTCGGCGGGAAGCCGTAGCGGCCGAAGACGACGATGAGGAACGCGGCCAGAAGGAAGATCAGCGTGCCGGCGTAGGCCCGCCGCAGCCCGTGGGGGATCGAGATAGCCGTCTCTGCCCAGTCCAGGGCGAGCACCGCAAGCGCGGCCGCAACGACCAGACCGATCGTGATCACGGCGAGGCCGTGGCCGTCGCGGCTGGCAGCTGCGAGCCCTGCGCCCTCGTGTGTGAGGGCAGGCGAGGTGGAGGCGACCCAGATCGCGAGCGCCGGCCAGGGGGCGAGGACCAGTGTGGTCGTGATCAGCTGCAGCCGCCTGCGATCGACTGCGATCGCGGCAGCCAAACCGACGAAGAACGCGATCCAGCCCCCGCGGCTGTACGTGAAGTACACCGTCAGCAAGAGGAGTACGCCCGACCCGGCGGCGAAGCATCGGGCCGCCGGTCCGCTGCGCGCTGCGAGGCCGAGTGCGATGAGCGTCCCCATCGCTGCGAGGATCCCGAAGGCGTTCCAGTAGCCCACCGGATCGGAGAGACGGTAGCCGGAGATGGGGTCGAAGACGCCGATCCGGTCCGGGAACAGTCTGGTCACCAGGGCATACGTCGACACCGCGGTGATCGCCGCCACCACCCCGACGAGCAGCGCCGACACGGATGCTCGCCGTAGCAGCAACAAGCCCGCGAAGGCGGCTGACAGATAGAGGAGGATCCGCTCGCCCTCGAGCACCGTCTCCGGAACGGTGGAGGTCCACAGCGCGGACAGGAAGGTCCATGCCGTGAGTCCGGTCAGCGCTCCGAGGAAGACGAAGTCGAGGCCGCCTGCCTCGATCGCGAGGCCGAGCGCGAGCGCGATTGCAGCCAGCCACAGGAGGCCCAACGCGCTCCAGCCCCAGGACACCGGAAAGTAGCCGCCGTTCGCGAACGAGAGGCCGCCGATGACCAGGCCGGCCGTGACGAAGACGGGCAGGTGTCTCGCGAGGCCGCTGCGACGGGCAGCTCGCACGGTTGGGATCCGTACCCGACGAGCGGAGAGCTCGACCATCGTTCCGCAGCGTAGGCGAATCAGTGCACGATGACCACCCCGCTCCGAGGTTTTAGAACTCTTGGTAAGCTTGGCGAGGAATTTCCTGGAGAGTTTCCTGCGCACCCTAGCTTTTCTTCGCGACTTGACTAGAGTGCGTATCGGAGAGGGCGGGTAGCAGGCAAAACCGACACGCCAGGGAGAGGTCTGCGTTAATCGATACCCAGGGAGAGGGGTTTGCGGCAATGGTGACTCGGGAGAGCGACGCGATGGCGCATGCACAAGACCGGCCACGCGCGGAGTAAGGATCTGATGGCCCACGATCTCGTGCACGGCGGAACGGCGTTCGCCACGGCTGATTCCGGGACGCGCGGCGGCACAGTCGCCGCCGCTCCCAGGTCTCGGAGGCTCGGCGCGTTCGGTGCTCTGGACCGCCCTGGTCGTCGACGTCGTGATGATCGCGGCGGCCGTCGTCACGGCCAAGCTCTTGACGGGGGCCGGACGTGAGCCGTTCTTCTGGTTCGTCGCGTTCGGCGGACTCGCGCTGGTGTTTCTCTACAAAAAGGGCCTCTACGACTGGCGCGTGCGGGTCCAGGTGCTCGACGATCTGCGGGGAGTCGTGACCGTGACCCTGCTGGCGATCACGACGATCCTCTCGCTGCGCGTGGTGCTGGGCGGGACGGACAACGACGTCGCCGCGCAGTCGCTGCGTGTGTGGGCGTTCGCGGCGGTGTACCTCGCTGCAGGGCGCGTCGCCCTCGAATGGTTGTGGCTCCAGGATCGTCGAGAGGGAGACAATGCGAAATCGACGCTCATCATCGGGGCCGGCAAGATCGGTCATCTCGTCGCAAATCGACTGCTGGAGCATCCGGAATTCGGCCTCCGTCCGATCGGCTTTCTCGACAAGGAGCCTCTCGACCATGCGGAGTCGCCCGTTCCCATCCTCGGCGCGAGCTGGGATCTCGAGCAGGTGATCGAGGAGCACGGGGTCGACCACGTCGTCGTCGCGTTCTCGACGGCTCCCAGCGATGTTCTGCTCCGGCAGATGCAGCGGTGCGAAGAGGCCGGCGTTGGGATCTCCCTGGTCCCGCGGCTGTACGAGTACATGACGGACCGGGCGACGATCGAGCACATCGGCGGCTTGCCGCTGGTTTCGCCCCGGCGTATCCGCGCGCAGGGCTGGCAGTTCACCGTGAAGTACGCAGTTGACCGAGCCGCTGCGGCGACGCTGCTCGTCCTCCTATCTCCGCTGCTCGCGATCCTCGCCGTCGGGGTCGCCCTCTCAGTCGGTTGGCCGGTTCTGTTCCGGCAGACCAGAGTCGGCCTCCGTGGGCGCGAGTTCGAGATCTACAAGTTCAGGACGATGACGCACATGCCGACGGAAGCACCGCCGATGATGGACGTGCTGATGATGAATGTCGCGCCGGGGGGCGTCGAGGGAGCGGATCGTCGCACGCGCTTCGGAAGCATCATGCGTCGACTGTCGCTGGACGAGCTGCCGCAGCTCATCAACGTGGTCAAGGGCGACATGAGCTTGATCGGGCCCAGGCCCGAGCGGCCGCAATTCGTCGAGATCTTCGAGCGCACGATCTCCCGCTACGATGACCGCCACCGCGTCAAGCCGGGCATCACCGGCTGGGCGCAGATCCATGGGCTCAGGGGGAAGACCTCCCTCACCGACCGCGTCGAGTGGGACAACTACTATCTCGAGAACTGGTCGCTTTGGCTCGACCTCAAGATCCTGGTCACCACGCTGTTCGTCGTGGGACAGCACAGCAAGCAGACTGAGTAGGGCCGAGCTGTAGGGGCATCGGACCGGCCCGTTCGGGTCCGCCTGATCCTTCGAGTGTTCGATCGCGACGGTCAGGGAGTCTCGTCGCGGCTCGGCTCCATCAGCCGAAGCTCGCCGAAGCTGCTGCGAGAAGCTGCCAAAAACTCGCGGATGCCTGCTGGCGGTGACGTTCGATTTGAACTGTCGGACTCATGCTCTATGCTCCCGCGGATGCTGGCGCCCCAAAGAGCGCATCGGCGCAGCGGCCGACCGCAGCGCCCTCGTTTCAGGCTTGCCGCCGCCGCCCTTACAGTCGGCGCGCTTTTCCTGATCGCCCTGCAGGCCGCGTCCGCCGGCGCTCCGCGGACGTCGGGCAAAGCGGATGGGGTCGGGCGCCTCTATGCGCTCGAGCCTCAGGTGTTCGCGGCGATCAACGACTTGCGGCGTGCGCAGGGGCTCGCGCCGCTGCGGTTGAGCCGTGCACTGTCGCTCGCCGCCGACGAGCACTCGCTCTCGATGGCGGAGCATGGGTACTTCGAGCACTCGTCGCTCGACGGCTCGCCGTTCACAAGACGGGTGGTCGCGGCTTACGCCCCTGGCGCGAGACGGTGGAGCGTCGGCGAGAACCTCGTCTGGGCGTCGCCGGGGTTGAGCGCCCGGGAAGTTCTCAACCTGTGGCTCGCGAGTCCTCCGCATCGGGCGACTCTGCTCTCGCCGGCGTGGCGCGACGTGGGACTCGGCGCCGTCCGCGCGGTCGCGGGCGGCGTCTACGGCGGTCGCGTCGTCACGATCCTGACTGCGGACTTCGGCGTCCGGCGCTAGCTCGCTCCGACCCCCCTATGGGTGGGGTGTGCCTTGCCACGTCCTCCTCGAGCCGCGTCTGCGGGGCCAAGGCGGGTGTCCTCAGACATGGCCCAAGGATCCAAGCGTCGCGAAAGAGTCACTTCCCAAAACGGCAATCGCGTACTACGATGCCCGTCCACAGGTGAGCCGGGGGCTTGCACTTTCTTTCCCCGGCTCTTTTGCGTCGCAGGTAGGTCCAACCGACAACCCGCCAGTTGCGCGAGAAAGCCGAGGGACAGGTGCTCACCGTCGATATCGCTCTCCCGGAAGTCGAAGAGCTCCAGAAGCTCGTGCAGGACGGCCTCGAGAAGGGCTTCCTGAACTACGACGAGATCGTCAAGGGCCTCGAGGAGGTCGAGCTCACCAAGGAGCAGGTCGAGGACTTCTACACGTACCTCATCGACCACGGCGTCGAGCTGGTGGAGGGCGAGGAGCACAAGCACCCGCCGCACGAGCAGCCGGCCCTCGCGGAGGAGGAGAAGCTCCCGAAGCTCGACCTGACCGTCGAGCCGTCGCTCGACTCGTTGCGCCTCTACCTGCGCGAGATCGGCAAGGTGCCGCTGCTGACCGCCGACCAGGAGGTCTACCTGGCGAAGCGGATCGAGCGCGGCGACATGTCCGCGAAGACGCAGATGATCGAGGCGAACCTCCGCCTCGTCGTCTCGATCGCGAAGTCGTATCTCGGCCGCGGCCTGAGCTTCCTCGATCTGATCCAGGAGGGCTCGCTCGGCCTGATCCGCGCCGTGGAGAAGTTCGACTACCGCAAGGGCTACAAGTTCTCGACGTACGCGACCTGGTGGATTCGCCAGGCCGTCACGCGCGCGATCGCGGACAAGGCGCGGACGATCCGCATTCCCGTCCACATGGTCGAGAAGCTGAACAAGGTCGTGCACATCGAGCGGCAGCTCGTCCAGCGCCTCGGCCGCGAGCCGCGCCCCGACGAGATCGCCGAGGAGCTCGAGATGACGACCGCCGAGGTCAGAGAGATCCTGCGCATGGCGCAGCACCCCGTTTCGTTGGAAAAGCCGATCGGTGAAGAGGAGGAGTCCGAGCTCGGCGACTTCGTCCAGGACGAGCAGGCCGAGTCGCCCGACGAGCAGGCCTCACTCTCACTGCGGCGCGAGGACATCGAGCGCGCACTCGACTCCCTGCCGGAGCGCGAGCGCAGGGTGATCGAGCTCCGCTTCGGCCTCAACGGCGGTCAGCCGTGCACGCTCGAGGAGGTCGGCCGCGCCTTCGGCGTCACGCGCGAGCGCATCCGTCAGATCGAGAACAACACGCTGAAGAAGCTCGAGTCGCTTCCCGAGGCCCAGGGCCTCAAGGATTGCGTGTAACTAAACGGTCGGCTCGACAGCGTCCTGCTCGGTGACCCGCTCGAACGGGACGAACAGCCTGCAGTGCGGGCACTTGAAGCCGTTGTAGCGCTCGGCCGGCCCGGTCAGGAGCTCTTCACGGAAGGTCTTGCCGCAGTGCGGGCACACCACGTCATAGACCGTCGCCTGGGCGGGAACGTCGGCCACCTCACGACGGTAGCAGAGCGAAGATCCTCCAAATTGGCCATTGCTCCAGCCCCGGGGCTCGGGTTGACTCGTGTTAGGTCAGGAAAGGCAGAAACCGCGATCAGGGCCGTCCTTTTCCTCTGAATTTGGCAGTCCGAGGCCCAGGATCTACAGAAGCGCACAGGGGAGCGAGATGATGTCCAAGCGAGGTTGGCCCCACGTCGACAGCCCGGAGGCTGTGGGCAAACGTTTGAAGGAGGCGCGGCTCGCTGCCGGCATGAGCCAGCGTGAGCTCTCCTTTCCGGGTTGCACGGCGGTGTACATCTGCCGGATCGAGAAGGGCGACCGTGTGCCCTCGCTTCAGCTGCTGCGTGAGCTGGCGCGCCGGCTGGGCGTGGACGAGAACTACCTGGCCGCCGGCGCCGCCCGCGTGGACGAAACCGAAAGCCTCGTCGAGGCGGACGTTGCGCTCCGGCTCGACCAGCTCGAGCTTGCCGAGCACCTGTACACGCAGACGCTCGAGGCATCGACCGACCGCGTCAACCGCGGGCGCGCGCTCGGTGGACTCGGCGAGATCGACCTGCACGCCGGCCGGCTCGACGAGGCGATCGAGCTGCTGGAGGAGAGCCGCCGGCTGCTCGGCGACGGGCTCGCGGGCTATCCCGGGATCGTCGACGCGCTCGCCCGCGCCTACGGCCTCGCCTCGGAGTTCGAGCAGGCGATCGCGCTGCTCGAGCACTCGCTCCAGCTCGCGCGCGACCACGGCGACGACCTCGCCGAGGCGCGGTTCTCGATCCTGCTCGCCAACGTGCTGATCGACAACGGCAACCTCGCGTCGGCGAGGGAGCTGCTCGGCCACTCGCTCGCCAAGTCGGAGGAGTCGACCGACCCGATCCTCCAGGCGCGCCTGTACTGGTCGCAGTCCCGGCTGCATTCGGCCGAGGCGAACGCCGAGGCGGCCTCGCGATACGCGCGGATGGCGCTCGCTGCGATCGAGCTGACCGAGAACATCTCGTACGCGGCCCGCGCCCACCAGCTGCTCGCGCACGTCGAGCTGGAGCAGGGCAACGCCGAGGAGGCGCTCGACCTGGTCGACCGCGGGCAGGCGCTCGCGGCTCGCGCCGGCGGCGCCGACGCGGACGGGTACTTCAAGATCGTCCGCGCGCAGGCGCTGGCGCAGCTCGGGCGGGAGGAGGAGGCGATCGCCGGCGCGATGGAGCTGGCCGGCGCCTTCGAGAGCCGCCCCGACCTCGCCGGCCGCGCGTACGCGGTCGCGGCTGATGTCTATGCCCAGACCGGCGATCGCGCCAGGGCGCTCGAGCTGTACGAGCTCTCCGCGGAGCTCATGGCCGAGCGCGACCACGCGTTCATCCGCGAGCTCTACGCGAAGATGGCCGAGCTCCTGGAGGCCGAGGGCCGCAAGGACGAGGCGCTCGAGCTGCTCGAGCGCGCGATGGGGCTGAAGGAGCAGGCCCGCCGCTGACGCGTCAATAGACTCGCCCGGGATGCTGACGCAGCTGGGTCTCTACAAGCTTCTCGGCGAGAACCCGGAGCGGGCCTGGCCGGTCGCGCGCGGCACGGTCAAGCCGATCGCGAGGCTGATCTGCCCGAGCTACGGCTACGGGCGTGAGCGGATGCCCGCGAACGGCGCTGCCGTCGTCGCGGTCAACCATTTCTCCGAGATCGATCCAATGATCGTCGGCCTGAACTCCATGCGCACGCTCTACTTCATGGCGAAGATCGAGCTGCTCAGGGCGCCGATCGCCGGAGAGCTCCTCCGCTGGACCGGCGCCTTCGCGGTGCGCCGGGGCGCGGGCGATCGCGACTCGTTGCGAGTCGCGCGGTGGGCCCTGGCGAACGGCCACTTCGTCGGCGTCTTCACCGAGGGAACGAGGCAGCGCGTGGGCCACCCCGGCCCGATGCACGCGGGCGCGGCGATGCTGGCGATCCAGGAAGGCGTGCCGATCGTGCCTGCGGGCCTCGACACCTTCGGGTGGTCGCTCCGGAACCGACGCCGCTCGTGCATCGTCTGGGGCGAGCCGTTCGAGCTCGACCTGCCGCGTAACGGCAAGGGCTACAAGGAAGGCACCGCGGTCGTCCAGGAGCGCGTCATCGACCTCTGGCGGCAGGCCGCCCAGGTCGTTGCAGACGGGTTCCCGAAGGTGCTGGCGAATGGTCTCCGGCGCCACGGCCCCGTGAGACCGCGGGACTCGATCATCCACCCGGAACTGCCGAGCTGGCCGACCGAGGAGTGGGCCGAGGAGCCGCTCGGGCCGGTGTACAGGGCGGAGCGAGATTACACAGCCGTGACAAAGACCTGACCGAGGCTTTTCGCTCGCCGCCGACACTCCCCCGACCGGCTCGAAGAAGGGGGACTCGATGAGAAAGCACTGGATCGTCGGCGCGTCCACGCTGATCGGGATCGCCGCGGTCGTCGCCACCGGCGCGGGCGCGGCCGCCTTCGGCACGCAGTCCAGCGCGCGCTCCTTTGCGCGCGTGGCCCGGCCGAATGCGCCCGCCGGCCGGGTCGCGCCCGACCTGATGCGCCTTCGCGGCGTGAACTTCGTCAGCGGCTGCGGCTTCAGCCACCGCAACAACGACGACCCGATCGTCTTCCCGGGCAAGCCCGGCCTCTCGCACGACCACACGTTCCTCGGAAACTCGACGACGAACGCCTTCTCGACCCTCGACACGCTCGAGGGCGGGACGTCTTCCTGCCGCCGCCCGGGCGACACCGCTGCCTACTGGGTGCCGACGCTCGTCGCCTCGAGCGGGCAGGCGATCCTCCCGCGTGCGGCGACCGTCTACTACCGGCGGCGCACCCTTGCGCCCGTGACGGCCTTCCCGCAGGGCTTCAAGCTGATCGCGGGGAACTCGAAGGCGACTTCCGCCCAGGGTCTGCGCATCACCTCCTGGAACTGCGGGCCGATCGCGGAGATCAGGCCGCAGGTCACGATTCCGACCTGCCCCGACGCCGACCGTCAGGGGCTCGCGCTGCACGTCCAGTTCCCCGACTGCTGGGACGGCGTCGACCTCGACAGCGCCGACCACCAGAGCCACATGGCCTACTCGGTGAGGGGCGTCTGCCCGGCCGGGCACGCGGTCGCGGTGCCGGCCGTCCAGGTCAACGTGCGCTACCCGAGCGCGGGGGGCGCGGGGCTGACACTCGCATCCGGCGGCCAGTTCTCGGGCCACGCGGACTTCTTCAACGCGTGGAACCAGGCCGCGCTCGAGCGGCTGGTCAACGGCTGCCTGAACGCGCTACGCCACTGCGGGCAGCGGTTCTAGCTGCCTGATCCCCACCGGGGAGCGATGAGTTTTCATTGGCGCCGCGGTCTACCCGTGCGACACCCACCGAGAGGAGGAGCAATGAAGAACATCGTTCCGTGCCTGTGGTTCGACACCGAGGGCGAGGCCGCCGCCGAGCTCTACACGTCCGTCTTCCCGAACTCGAAGATCCTCGACATCGCGCACTACGGAGAGGCCGGTCCGCGGCCGGCGGGAACCGTGATGACCGTCAGCTTCGAGCTGAACGGGCAGGAGTTCCTCGCGCTGAACGGCGGGCCGGAGTTCACGTTCAGCGAGGCGGTCTCGTTCCAGGTGATGTGCGAGGACCAGGACGAGGTCGACCACTTCTGGAGCAAGCTCGGTGAGGGCGGGGAGCACGGCCCGTGCGGGTGGCTGAAGGACCGCTTCGGCCTCTCCTGGCAGATCGTTCCGACCCGGCTCGGCGAGCTGCTCGGGGATCCCGACCCGGCGCGGGCGCGACGCGCCATGGCGGCGATGCTGGGGATGGGGAAGCTCGATATCGCCGAGCTCGAGCAGGCCGCGGACGGGGCCGGCTAGGAGCGCCCGGTATATAAGTGGGTCGTGGCCGACGACCCCTTCCCGCTCGAAGGAGCGCCCTGGTACGACCCGGAGCGCTGGTGGGTCTCGCCGATGAACTTCGCTGCGGAGATCCAGGAAGGCCTGCCCGAGCGCGTCGAGATCCACGACGTCACGCTGCGGGACGGCGAGCAGACGCCGGGCGTCGTGTTCCGGCGCGAGGAGCGGGTGGCGATCGCGCAGGCGCTGTCCGACCTCGGAGTCGCGCCGCATCGAGGTCGGGATGCCCGCCGTCTCGCCCGAGGTCGCAGCGGGCTGCGCAGCCGTGGCCGAGCTCGGCCTGTCCGCCGAGCTCGTCGGGTTCGCCCGCGCCCTTCCGGGTGACGTCGAGGCGTGCAGGGCCACCGGCTTGCCGACGGTGATCGTCGAGCACACCGTCAACCCGTACCTCTGCAAGTACGTCTACGACGTCGACCGCGCGGAGCTGATGAGGCGGCTCGAGGAGTGCTTCGCCGCCGCCCGCGACGCCGGGCTGCGGGCGGTCTTCATGGGGTGGGACTTCTTCCGCTGCACGCTCGACTACTGCCTCGACGTCTTCGGCGAGGTCGTCGAGCGGTGCAACCCGGACAGCCTCGTCCTCGTCGACACCTTTGGAGTCGCGACCCCGCCCGCCGTGCAGATGGCGTTCGAGGCGTTCTCGGCCCGGTTCGGCGAGCTGCCGCTCGAGTTCCACAACCACGACGACTTCGGCCAGGCGGTCGGAAGCGTCGTCGCCGCGGTCAAGGGCGGCGCGACCGTCGTGCACAGCTCGATGAACGGGCTCGGCGAGCGCACCGGCAACGCTCCGACCGAGCAGGTCGTCGCCGCGCTGGAGATGCTGCTCGGCATCGACACCGGCGTCCGCCTCGAGCGGCTGACCTCGGTGTCACGCCTGGTCGAGCAGGTCTCGAAGGTGCCGGTGCCGCTGAACGGGCCGATCGTCGGGCAGCGCGTGTTCCAGCTCGAGACCGGCGTCGCCGTCCATTCGACGGAGAAGCTGCGCGCGGCCGGCATCAAGCCGGTGCGGACGTTCGTGCCCGCGGTCGTCGGCCAGAGCGACATCAAGCTCCTGCTCGGCGCCGGCAGCGGCACCTCCGCGGTTCTCCACCACCTGGAGCGCCACGGGATCGAGCTCACGCGCGAGCAGGTGGCCGAGGTGCTGGCCGCGGTCAAGCAGGAGTCGACCGTGAGGAAAGGCCTCGTCGACGACGAGACCTTCCTCGCGATCGTCGAGCGCGTGCGCGCCGGCTAGGCCGCCGCCGGCTCGCGCCTACGCAGGTACCACTTCCACGCTTCCGAGGCGAGCACGACGCCGAAGGGCACGATCAGGCAGACGCCCCACTGGCCACGGGTGAGCCCCGTCGTGCCGATGAAGCGGTTGAACACGTCCATCTCGGTGCCGAGGACGATCGCGACCACCGACAGGCCGGTGGCGAAGAGGAACTTGCGGTCGGAGAAGGACTCCATGCTGAACACGCTCCGCTTCTCGTCCAGCGCTGTGAAGGAGAAGAACAGGTTCGCGATCGAGAACGTCGTCAGCGCCATCGTCCGGGCGAGGTCGGCGCCGTGGTGGTCGTCGGCCCACCAGGCGATCCCGACCGTGCCGATTGCCATCACGAGGCCGGCGATCGCGATCCAGACGAAGCGGAGCCTGTCGAGGATCTCGTCGTCCGGGTTCCGTGGCTTGCGCTCCATCAGATTGTCCGCGAACTTGCCGTAGCCGAGGCCGACCGCCTGGAACACCTGCGTCGTGAAGTTCAGCCACAGGGTCTGGAGCGGGATGAAGAGCACGCCGCCGGCGACGTTGAAGATCGCCGCGCCGAGGAACGAGAGGACCATCCCGGCGAGGATGCCGATCTGGAAGCGGATGTACTTCGTCAGGTTGTCGTAGAGGCCGCGGCCGATCTCGACCGCCTTGACGATCGTCGCGAAGTTGTCGTCGGTGAGGATCATGTCGCCGGCCTCCTTCGAGACCTCGGTGCCGGTGATCCCCATCGCGATCCCGATGTCGGCCTTCTTCAGCGCGGGCGCGTCGTTGACGCCGTCGCCGGTCATCGCGATGATCGCGCCCTTGCTGCGCAGCGTCTCGACGAGGCGCACCTTGTTCTCGGGCGTCACCCGTGCGAGCACGCCGATCTCGTCGATCTGGGTCGCGGCCTCCTCGTCGCTCATCGCGTCGAAATCGGCGCCGGTGATCGCTCGGCCCTCGATCCCGAGCTGGCTCGCGATCGCGGCGGCGGTGACCGCGTGGTCGCCGGTGATCATCCGGACCCTGATCCCCGCCTGCTTCGCCTTGGCGATCGCGTCCTTCGCCGTCGGTCGCGGCGGGTCGACGATGCCGACGAGCGTCAGCACGGTCAGCTCCTGCATGTAGCCGAGCAGGTCGGCGTTCGGGTCGAAGGAGTCCGGGAGGAAGTCCCGGCGCGCCGTCGCGAGCACGCGGAGACCCTGCTCGCCGAGGCGCTCGTTCTCCTCGAGGTAGCGCTGCTTGAAGCGCGTCGTCGACGTCGACCGGCTTCAGGTCGTCGTCGAGCCTCGTGGTCGAACGCGTCGAGCAGCTGGTCGGGCGCGCCCTTGACGAAGCAGCGGACGACCTCGACGCCGTGGTCGTCGGTCATCTTGTGGAACGTCGCCATCAGCTTGTAGTCGGAGTCGAACGGCAGCTCGGCGACGCGCGGGAAGTCTGCCCGGGTCGCCTCGACGTCCAGGCCGCCCTTCGCGCCGAGGACGACGAGGGCGCCCTCGGTCGGGTCGCCGATCATCTCGCCGTCGCGGACGACCGCGTCCGAGGCCAGGATCATCGGCAGCAGGAACTGGTCGAGCGGGACGTCGGACACTGGCCGGCCGAGCGCGTGATCTGGCCCTCGGTCGAGTAGCCGCTGCCGGTGATCGCGTAGCGGCGCCCGGGCAGCGTCATCTCGACCGCGGTCATCTGGTTCAGCGTCAGCGTCCCGGTCTTGTCCGAGTTGATCACCGAGGTCGCGCCGAGCGTCTCTGTCGAGCGCAGGCGCTTGACGATCGCGTTCGCCTTCGCCAGCAGCTGGGTCCCCATCGAGAGGATCGTCGTCACGACCGCCGGCAGGCCGGTCGGGATCGCGGCGATCGCGAACGCCAGCGCGGCGGTGAAGACGGTCTTGAACGCGTAGCCGCGAGAGCTGTTGATGATGATCGAGATCACCACCGCCCCGCCGGAGATGAACAGGATCTGCATCGTCAGCTTCTGGAGCTGCCTCGTCAGCGGCGTGACGGTCTCGTCCTGGTGCTGGAGCATGTTCGAGATGTGGCCGACCTCGGTCGACATCCCGGTCGCGGTGACGGCGAAGAGCCCCGAGCCGCGGGTCACGTTCGTGTTCATGTAGACCATGTCGGTCCGGTCGCCGAGCGGCGTGTCGCCGGCGGCGAGGGTCTCGACCGACTTCGCCACCGGCAGGCTCTCGCCGGTCAGCGCCGACTCGGCGATCTCGAGCGTCGCCGCCTCGAGCAGGCGGCCGTCGGCCGGGACGATGTCCCCGGCCTCGATGGCGACCACGTCTCCGGGCACGAGCTGCTCGGCCGGCAGCTCGACGAGCTGCCCGTCGCGGCGCACGCGCGCCTTGATGAACATCATCTTCTGGAGCGCGGCGACCGCCTCCGCCGCCTTGCCTTCCTGGTGGAGGCCGAGGATCGCGTTGAAGAACGTCAGCAGGAGGACGACGATGCCGGTGCCGTACTCGTGCAGCGGCCAGATGCTGCCGATGCCGACGACGAGCAGGACGACCTGCATCGCGTCGCGGTACTGGCGGACGAACGCGCGCCAGCGCGGCTCCGGCTTCGTCTCCGCGAACTTGTTCGGCCCGTACTTCGCCGAGCGGCTCTCGACCTCCGTCGCGCCCAGACCCTGCGCCGCGTCGACGCCGAGCTTCGCGGTCGTCTCCGTGGCGTCGAGGGAGTACCAGGCCTCGAGCTCGGTCTGCTGGTCGGCTGTCACGGTGGACATGGACGTCCCTCCTCTATGGATGGCTGACGGCGGTCGTGGGTGGCGGAGCGGGTCTTCGGCAGAGCGCGTCGAGGACGATCGCGAGGATCCCGACGCCGATCATCGCGATGAACGTCTCCGGTGCGTTGCGGATCGTGTCGGCGAGGAAGAACCCGAGCACGACGCCGATCACGGCCATCGCGGCGATGATGATCACGGGGTTGCTGCCGGTGTCGTGTCGCCGGACCCAGCCGGCTCCGGCGACGAGCAGGAAGACGGCGAGCGAGACCGCGCTCCCGACGGAGGCGATCGCGCCGAGCTCGAAGAAGTTCGCGATCAGCAGGACGAGCCCCGTCGTGATCAGCAGGCCGGCGTTCCGGCCCAGCCGAGAGCCGCTGCCGAAGAAGGCCGGGAAGAGTCGCACCTCGGCCAGCTGCTCGGTCAGGTTCCCCGACGCGTAGAGCGTGGCGTTGGTGCAGCCGGCCGTCGCCAGCAGGGCGGCGATCGCCATCGCGGTGAACCCCGCGTCGCCGAGCGCGGGCCGGGCGGCCTCCGCGATCGCGGTCTCGCCGTAGCCGATCACCTCGGGCACCGTCAGCGTGCCGAACACGCCGATCGCGATCAGGACGTAGAGGACCGTCGTGATCCCGAGCGACAGCGCCATCGCGAGGGGCAGATTGCGCCGCGGGTTCTTCAGGTCACCCGCGGTGAACGTGAGCACGTTGAACCCGAGGAAGGCGAAGAACGTCAGGGCGACGCTGGCGATGATCTTCGACACCGAGGGGTAGCCGTCGAACGAGAGCAGGCCGAGGTCGATCCGCGGCACGGTGACGGTGATGAACACGCCGAAGACGGCCAGGACGCCGATGACGATCGCCGCCTGGGCCGCGGCCACGGCGCGCGCGCCGACTACATTCAGCGCGCACATGGCGATCAGCAGCGCGCTGATGAAGACGTTGTCCCACCCGTCCCAGGCGCCCTGGTCGAGGAAGAGCGAGACGGCGTAGCCGCCGAAGGAGACCGCCACCATCGCCGTGACGACGACGACCGCCGAGATGTAGCCGAGCCACGCGGTGATCCCGACCAGCCGGCCGAGGCCATACCCCTCCGTCAGGTAGGTGATCAGGCCGCCGGAGCTCGGATAGCGCATCCCGAGCTTCGCGCAGACGTAGCCCAGGAGGCCGGCGACCGCGCCGCCGATCAGGAAGGAGATCCAGACCGCCGCACCCGCGACCGCGCCCGCCTCGCCGAGCAGCGCGAAGATGCCGGCGCCGACCATCGAGCCGATGCCGAGCACCGTTGCGCCGCGGAGCGAGAGGGTGCGCTCCCGTTCGGCCGGGGTGGCTGCGGTTGCGGCCTCCTGTCATCCCTAGTCCTTCGACGTGGGGTACGGGGGAACCGGGCCGGGCTCGGTCATCTTGCTCTTCTGCCGCCTGTACACCGGAACGCCGAGCACGAGCGCGACCGCGGAGAGCACGAACGGCATCCACTCGGCCCACGAGCCCCAGTCGTGGTGGAAGATCTGGCCGATGCTCCGCTGGCCCTGCGCTCCCGTGTTCCGCGAGTAGACGATGAACAGCACCGAGAAGACGATCGCCAGCACGGCGACGGTCACGTCCCGCACGAAGCGCGCGCCCTGACCCTGCTTGCGGTCGATCCAGCGCCACTTCACCTGCGCCGCCGCTGAGAAGATGTAGGGGATCGCCGCGGTGATGCCGGTCATCAGGACGAGCGTGGTGAACGCGTTCGCGCCGCCCGATCCCATGTAGTTGAGCGCCATGGCGACCGAGGCGAGCGCGGTCGAGGCGATGATCCCGAAGGTGGGCGCGCCCGCCTTGTTGACGCGCTTGAACTGCTCCGGGAAGAGACCGTCGTTGGCCGCGGCGAGCGGCATCTCGGCGCAGATCATCGTCCAGCCGTTCAGGGCGCCGAGCCCCGAGATGATCACGAGGATCGCCATCACGTCGCCCGCCCACGAGCCGCCGAAGATCTCGTTCGCGGCTGTCGAGAACGGCTCGTTCGTCGATTGGAGCTGCGTGTTGGAGAGGATCCCGAAGATCGCGATCAGCGAGAGCATGTAGACGGCGGCGGTCGCGAGCGTGCCGAGGATCGTCGCGCGGCCGACGTTCCGGTCCGGGTCGCGTACCTTCCCCGCGGCGACGGAAGCGGTCTCCACGCCGATGTAGCTGAAGAGCGCGATCGCCATCCCGCTCCCGATCGCGGCGATGGTGCTCTCGGTGCTGACGTTCCACGGCGTGTAGTTCGAGCCCTCGATGTAGAAGAGCCCGACGGTCGACATGAACAGAAGGGCGGCGAACTTGAGGACCGTCGTCAGCATCTGGATCGACGCCATGTTCTTCGCGCCGGAGAGGTTGACGAAGGCGGCCGCCCACAACCCGGCGAGGACGAGGAGGATCGAGCCCCATTTGGCGTGGTCCTTGTTGATGAAGTGCTCGACGTAGAGCACCCAGCCGACCGCGATCGCGGCGTTGCCGGCCCAGGCGGTGATCCAGTACGACCACGCGTTCATGAAGCCGAGCGGGTTGCCGAAGCCGACGCGGGCGTATGCGTACGGGCCGCCGTCCGCCGGCATCCGGCGCGAGAGTGCGCTGAAGAGGACCGCGAGGACGAGTGCCCCGACCGTCGTCAGGGCCATCGACACGATCGTGATCGGCCCGTACGGAGCGAGCGACGTCGGCAGGTTGAAGACGCCGACGCCGATGATCGAGCCCATGATCAGGGCGATCGCAGCGCCCAGTCCGAAACGATTCGACTCCTCGGTCGCAGCCGGTGCCGCGTCCGACGTAACGGCCGGTGGGGTCATGTCGCTCCACCTCTCGTGACTGTTGTCCCGGCTTCGCCGCGCAGCATCGCCTGGGTCTCCGTGATCGACCCGATCACGGCCGACCCGCCGGTCTGCTCGACGAACCGGCAGGCTGCTTTCACCTTCGGCCCCATCGAGCCCTCGGCGAACTCCGAGCCGGAGAGCTCTTCCGGGGTGGCGCGGTCGATCTTGCGCTGGTCGGGCGTGCCCCAGTCGGCGTAGACGCCGTCCACGTCGGTGACGATCGCGAGCGCGTCCGCCTTCAGGTCGGCGGCGAGCAGCGCGCTGGCCAGGTCCTTGTCGATCACGGCTTCGATCCCGACGAGGCGGCGGCCTGCCGGAACCGGCTCGTCCGTGTACATGACGGGGATGCCGCCTCCGCCGGCGCAGATCACGAGCGCGCCGTCCCGCAGCAGCACCTCGATCGTCTCCACTCCGAAGATCCGCTTCGGAAGCGGCGAAGGAACGACGCGCCGCATGCTGTCGCCGTCGGGCTTGAAGGCCCAGCCCTTGTCCGCCGCCAGCTCGTCGGCCTCCTCGGCGGTGTAGACCGGTCCGATCGGCTTCGTCGGATTGCCGAACGCGGGGTCATCCGGGTCGACCTCGATCTGGGTGAGGAGCGTCGCCAGGTGCTTCTCGAACGGCAACACGTTGCCGAGCTCCTGCTGGAGCAGGTAGCCGATCATCCCGTCGGTCTGCGCGCCGAGCAGGTCCAGCGGGTACCCGGGCACCTCCTTGTAGGCCTCGCCCTGGAGCGCGAGCAAACCGACCTGCGGCCCGTTCCCGTGCGAGACGACGAGCTCATGCTCCTGAGGCGACGGGCGCGAGCGCCTCGCACGCTGCCCGGGCGTTGGCCCGCTGGTTCTCCGCGGTCAGCGGCTCGCCACGGCGAAGCAAGGCGTTTCCGCCGAGGGCGACGACGACCCTCACGCCTCAGCTCCTGGGCGTCGGGGGCATGGGGTGATCCTCCATTGCGCGACGTCCGCAGAGCATCACCCTGTCCGGGCGATTCGAGTCTTCACCGGCCGCGCCGGCTCCGGGAGGGGTCTACCCGGCCAGCGTCGCGACCATCACCGCCTTGATCGTGTGCATGCGGTTCTCGGCCTCGTCGAAGACGATCGACGCCGGCGACTCGAAGACCTCCTCGGTCACCTCCATCGCGGTGATGCCGAACTTCTCCTCGATCTCCTTGCCGACCTGGGTGTCCGCGTTGTGGAAGGCCGGCAGGCAGTGCATGAACTTGCAGTCCGGATTGCCGGTCAGCTCCATCGCCTTCGCGTTCACCTGGTACGGCATCAGGAGCTCGATCCGCTCCTTCCAGACGTCGTCCGGCTCGCCCATCGAGACCCACACGTCGGTGAGCAGGAAGTCGGCGCCCTTCACCGCCTCCTCGACGTCCTCGGTGAGCGTGATCTTCCCGCCGCTGTCTGCGGCGGCCTCGTTCGCGAGGTCGACGATCTCCTGCCGCGGCCAGAGCTTCTTCGGGCTCGCGATCCGGACGTCCATGCCGAGCTTCGCCCCGGCGACGAGGTAGCTGTCCGCCATGTTGAAGCGGGCGTCGCCCAGGTAGCAGAAGGTGATCTCCTCGAACGGCTTGTCCGAGTGCTCGGTGAAGGTGAGGAAGTCGGCGAGCATCTGGGTCGGGTGCCACTCGTCGGTGAGACCGTTGTAGACGGGGACGCCGGACCACTGTGCGAGCTCGTCGGCGACGTCCTGGGCGAAGCCGCGGAACTCGATCGCGTCGTACATGCGGCCGAGGACGCGGGCCGTGTCCTTCGCCGTCTCCTTGTGGCCCATGTGCGACCGCCGACGGGCCGATGAAGGTGACGTGCGCGCCCTGGTCGTAGGCCGCGACCTCGAAGGCGCAGCGGGTCCGCGTCGAGTCCTTCTCGAAGATCAACACGATCTCCTTGCCGACGAGCTTCTGCTCCTCGCGGCCCTCTCTCTTGGCCGCCTTCAGCTCCGCCGCCAGGTCGATCAGGTAGCGGATCTCGTCGGGCGAGTAGTCGGCCAGCCGGAGGAGGTGCCGGCCGCGCAGATCGACGACTGTGCTCATGTCAGTGGGCTCCTTTCAGGGCTCGCGAACGACCGGGCAGGTCATGCAGTGGCCGCCGCCGCGGCCGCGGCCGAGCTCCGAGCCGGAGATCGCGCGGACCTCGACGCCGGCCTTTTCCATCTTCCGGATCGTCGCCTCGTTGCGTTCGTAGCCGACGACGACGCCCGGGCCGAGGGCGACGACGTTGTTGCCGTCGTCCCACTGCTCGCGCTCGGCCTCGAACTCGTCTCCCCCCGTCGGAACGACGGTCAGCCGGCCGATGCCGAGCTCCTCCTTGACGACGTCGAGGAACGACCGCTCGGAGACCTCGGCCTTGACGCCGCCGTCGCCGTCGGGGGTGAACAGGATCGGGAGGATCTGGTCGACGACCGGCTTGTAGATCGTGACCACGTCGCGGTCGCAGAACGTGAAGACCGTGTCGAGGTGCATCGCCGCCCGCTCGCGGGGCATCTGCGCCCCGACCACGAGCCGCGCCGCGTCCTTGGCGAACATGTTCTGCGCGAGGATGCTCACGGCCTTGGCGGTCGAGCGCTCGCCCATGCCGACGAGGACGACCCCGTCGCCGGCCGGCATCATGTCGCCGCCCTCGATCGACGCCGTGCCCCAGTCGTGGTCGAAGCCGCCGTACCAGATCTCGAACCCGGCGTCGGCGAAGCGCGGGTGGAAGCGGTAGACGGCCTCGAGGTTCAGCGTCTCGTGCTGGCGCGCCGGCCAGAACATCGGGTTGATCGAGACGCCGCCGTACAGCCAGGCGCTCGTGTCGCGCATGAAGAGCTGGTTGGGGAGGGGCGGGAGGACGAAGTCGGTCGGCTTCATCGCGGGGCCGATCGTCTTGCGGACGTCGTCGGGGAGCTCCTGCTCGGTCAGGCCGCCCGTCAGGATCGTCGCGAGGTCCTCGGCGGGAAGTCCGCTCGCCCACTCGGTCAGCGGCTTCGAGAAGACCGCCGTCACCTCCTCGGGCCGCAGGCGCCGCTCGAGGATCCACTCGCGCGCCTTCTTGTCTTCGAGCGTCTCGGCGAGCAGGTCGTGGAAGAGGAGCACCTCGACGCCGTACTCGCGCATCAGGTCGACGAAGGCATCGTGCTCCTGCCGCGCGCGACGCACCCAGATCACGTCGTCGAAGAGGAGCTCGTGGGAGTTCGTCGGCGACAGGCGCTCGTGCGCGATGTCCGGCCGGTGAACGATCACGGTTCGGAGGGGGCCCACCTCGGAATGGACGCCGAGGGTGGTTGCGACCTCGGTGCTCATCGCGGTCTCCTTCGAAGGTGTGAGAAGCAATGTCAGGTGCCGGATTCGTGCGCCGGAATCATTGCCGCCGCCGTCTACCGTGCCATCATCCCCTTCGGATGATGTCCGTAGGCGCACCCGCGCGAGACGATCGGATTGGATGTCCGTCCCGCCCGTAGCAGCGACGAGCGAGGCGCCTGACCCGGAGCCGAAGAAGAAGGGCCGGTTCAGCCTCCCCTCCGCATACACGATCCTGTTCGCGTTGATCGTGCTGGCGGCGATCGCGACCTGGGTGATCCCGGCCGGCGTGTACAACCTGAACGCGTCCGGGGAGCCGATTCCCGGGACGTATCACGAGGTGGCGTCGCACCCCGCCAAGATTCTCAGGGACTCGCTGACGGCCCCGATCAACGGTCTCTACGGCATCGAGGATACGACCGGGAACATCAACTACTACAACTCGGGCTCGCTCTTCGGCGCGATCGACATCGCCCTGTTCGTGATCGTGATCGGCGGGTTCCTCGGGGTGACGATGAGGACGGGCGCGATCGAGACCGGCATCGGCAGCCTCGTGCAGCGGATGCGGGGTCGAGAGAAGTGGCTGATCCCGGTCCTGATGGGCGTCTTCGCGCTCGGGGGGACGAGCTACGGGATGGCCGAGGAGAGCCTCGCCTTCTACGCGCTCGTCATCACCGTGATGATCGCCGCCGGCTACGACGCGCTCGTCGGCGCGGCGATCCTCCTCCTCGGCTGCGGGATCGGAGTGCTCGGCTCGACGGTCAACCCCTTCGCGACGGGAATCGCGTCGGGGATCGCGGGCATCCCGATCAGCGAGGGCATCATCGGGCGGCTGGTCATCCTGATCGTCGGCCTGGCGATCGGGATCTTCTTCGTCATGCGCTATGCCGACCGGGTCAAGAAGGACCCCTCGAAGTCGCTCGTCTACGACCTGAAGGCCGACAACGAGGCCCACTTCGGGGAGGAGGCGGCGGCGGCGGTGCGGTCGCGATGAGCGGCAAGCAAAAGGTGATCCTCGCGCTGTTCGGGCTCGCGTTCCTCGTAATGGTCTACGGCGTCGTGCCCTGGTCTGACATCGGCATCCCGTTCCCCACCTGGTGGTGGTGGTTCCCGGAGATGACGGCCTCCTTCCTGCTGTTCTCGATCATCATCGGGCTGGTCGGGCGGCTGCCCGAGGGCGAGCTGACCGGCAGCTTCATCGACGGCGCGCGCGACCTCCTCGGGGTGGCGCTGATCATCGGCATCGCCCGTGGAATCACGGTGATCATGAACAACGGCAAGATCACCGACACCGTCCTGCACTGGATCGAGAACGCCCTGGGAGGGACCGGCGCCGTCGCGTTCCTGATCATCATGTTCCTGCTCTTCCTGCCGCTGTCGTTCCTGATCCCCTCGACCTCGGGCCTCGCGACCCTGGCCATGCCGATCGTGATCCCGCTGGCGGGCTTCCTCGGCGTCTCTGCGGCCCTGGTCGTGACCTCCTACCAGAGCGCCTCAGGCGTCATGAACATGATCGTCCCGACCTCGGCGGTCGTGATGGGCGGCCTCGCAATCGCCCGTGTCCCTTACGGGACGTACTTACGCTGGGTCTGGCCGCTGATGCTCCTGCTCAGCGGGCTGTCCATCGCCGTCCTCGCGATCTCGGCGGCGATCTGATGCGGCGCGTCGTCGAGTGGCTGCTGATCGCCGGCCGCGGTCGCGCTGGTCGTCGGTCTGATCGCCTACGCACGCGGGCCGAAGCATCACCGCGGTGACGAGATCGGCAGCCACGGCACGAAGGTCGTCGTGGTCCACATCGTGCCTTGACGGCTCGAGCGGACGCCGGCGCGCTGGCCGGCGCTCGAGCCCGCCGGGTGCTGGCGGCACTTCGAGGCTCTGACCAGGATCGCGCGGCCCTCGCGGCACGAGGAGTCGGTGATCGAGCACATTCGCGCCTGGGCTGCGGAGAACGGCTTCGAGCTTCGCCAGGACGAGGCGCGGAACCTCGTCGTGCGCGTGCCGGCCAGCGGGGCGCGGGAGTCGGCGCCGAGTCGTCGTCCTGCAGGGGCATCTGGACATGGTCTGCGAGCGCCGGCCGGACAGCCCGAACGATCCGGCCGAGGGCCGGATCGCCCTCATCCGCGAGGGCGACTGGCTGACCGCCGACGGGACGACGCTCGGCGCGGACGACGGCATCGGGGTCGCGGCGATGATGGCGCTGGCCGAGGATGATTCGCTGCCGCACGGGCCCCTCGAGCTGCTGATGACGGTGAACGAGGAGATCGGCGGCCCGGGAGAGGGCGCGAGCGGGCTCGACCCGCGCCTCGTGACCGGAGCGACGCTGCTGAACCTGGACAGCGAGGAGGACGGTAAGCTGACCGTCGGATCGGCGAGCAGCACCGATACCGAGATCCGGGTCGAGGAGCCTCGCGAAGCCATGCGAGCGCGGGCGCCGTCGACGCTGTCGGTGTCGGTCGAGCGGCGGCGCTCGGAGGACATTCCGGAATCGACATCGCCCGCGGCCGCGCGAACGCGATCAAGATGCTCGGGCGAGCGCTACGCGAGACGCTCGCCGCCGTGCCGTTCCGGCTGATCGCGCTCGACGGCGGCACGAGCGCGAACGCGATTCCCAGGGACGCCGACCGCGAGCTGCTCGGTCTCCCCCGAGCGCGAGACCGCGTTCCGCGCCGCGGTCGAGGCGGCGGCGGTGACGGTCAGAGAGGCGTGTGCCAGGGACCGATCCCGGCGTCGACCGTGACCGATCGGGGCGCGCAGCCGATGCGGCCGATGCGCTGGACCGACGCGGGGACACGCGAGCCTGCTCGACCTGATCGCGATCGTCCCGAGCGGGCCGCTCGCGATGAGCCCGGACTTCCCGGGGCTGGTCGAGACGAGCACCTCGCTCGACGAAGCGCGTCACCGAGGGCGGGCGACGCTCACGCTGCACAGCCTGTCGCGCTCGTCCAACGCGCTCGGCGCTTCCGGACGTGATCGCCGCGCTCGATGCTGCAGCGCGGCTCGCCGGCGGCACGCTTCGAGGTCGATCCAGTCGGATCCCGGATGGCAGCCAGATCTCGGGCTCCGCCCGTCCTGGCCGCCTGCCGGCGGGTCTACGAGCGCCTCTTCGGCGAGGCGCCGACCGTCACTGCGGTGCACGCCTGGCTCGAGACGGCCGTGATCGGCGAGCGGGTGCCCGGACTCGACATGGCGTCGTTCGGCCCGCAGATCGAGGGGGCGCACTCACCCGACGAGCGGGTCAGCATCCCGACGGTCGCGCGCTTCTGGCGGCTGCTCGCCGGAGTCTCGACGAGCTCTCGGCGGGCCCGGCCGCCTGAGCGGCCGGGCCTGCCGCGTGTCTGCTTACGGCTTGTGCGTTGCGACCTGCACGAGCCGGGTGCCGGAGATACCGGCGAGGCTCGGGTCGCCCTGGCGGTACGCCTTGACGAAGAACTGGACGCTGTAGTTGTTCTTGATCGGGAAGTCCCCCTCGGGGTGGATCGTGTAGCGGACGATCCCGTCGGCTCCCGTCGGCGCGTCGGTCGGGATCGAGGCGACGACCGGCGTCGAGCGGAAGAAGACGAGCGCTCCCTTGACGAGCTTCCCGTTCGTGTCCTTGACGGTGATCGTGACGTTGATCGGCACGTTCTTCGAGGTCACCGGGTTCGGGTTGAAGGTCACCTTGTCGACGATGAGCCGCTCGCCGGCGGGGCCGACGTCCTTGACGTCGATCGCGTTCCCGCTGCCGCCGCCTCCCCCGCCGCTGCTCTGCGGCTGGACGAGCGTGGTCGGCACCGAGGTCGCGGACGACTTCCCGTCGCTGTTCGTCGCGGTCACCTGGACCCGCATCCGGTGGCCGGCGTCGCCGTTGACGAGCCGGTAGCTCGGGCCGCTGTGGCCGATGTCGGTGCACTCCGTGACCGCGGTGTTACACCGCTCCCACGTGATCACGTAGGTGATCGGCTTCGTGCCGTTCCAGCTGCCGTTGGTCGCGTTCAGCTGCTGGCCGACGGTCGGCGTGCCGGTGATCACCGGCGGCGCGGTCGCCTGCGGCGCTCCGGCCTTGTCGCCTGATCTGCGCGGTCGCGTTCGATTTCGCAGTGCCTGGTGCCTTCCGTCGGAGTTCTTCGCCGTGACCTGGAACCTGAGCGTGTGGCCGACGTCCGCCTGCACGACCTTGTACGTCGTCTTGGTCGCGCCCGCGATCTTGCCTGCAGTTCTCGCGCGTCCACGTTGCACCGCAGCCACTGGTACGTGTATGTGATCGGTTCCGTGCCGCTTCCAGTTGCCCTTGTTGCCCTGGACGGTCGAGCCGACCTTGACCAGGTACTGGCTGGAGATGAACGGCTCCTTCGTGTTCTCCGGAGCCGCCTTGCTGTTACCCGTCGCCCCTGACGCGACGAGCAGTGCGACGATCGCGCCGATGAAGACGAGTGCCGCGGGCCTGGGCGTGCGCTTCATGAGCTCCCCTTTCGTTGGTGGACAAGTGCGGACGGCGCGGCACCCCCCGGCCGGGGTGCCGCGCCGACCGGTCGAGCGCTACTCGGCGTACTGACGTGCCGTGTCGCCTCCGTAGCGCGCGAGTGCGTACCCAGTGCGCGGCGGTCAGGATCCGGGCGATCGCCGGCTAGTGCCTCGCCCTAACAGGATGAACGGCCTTCCCGTTCGGCTCGGCCTGCATGCTGGCCGAGAACGCGAGTGCCGCTTGAACGCGCCGATTGACGTCGCGGGACCCGCTCAGCCCGAGCTTGCGGAAGATCGAGTTGACGTGCCGCTCGACTGCCCTCGTGGTGATGTGCAGGTCCCGGGCGATCGCGTTGTTCGACTCGGCGTCCGCGATCATGCTCAGCACCTCCCGCTCGCGCTCCGTGAGCGACCCGAACGGGTAGTCGGCCCGCTGCCGGGCGGCGTTCAACAGCGATTCGACGGCGGCCGGGTCGACGAGCGAGTTGCCGCTCGCGACCTCACGGATCGCGCGGGTGAGCTGGCTGGCGTTGCGGATTCGCGAGCGGACGATGAACGCCCGGCGGGCGATTCCGGAGTCGAAGAGCGGCAGTGCATGGACGAGGTCGGAGTGCTCGCCGGTCACGACAACGCCTGTCTCCGGCTCGGCGGCCTGGAGCTCGTTGAGGAAGTGGATCGCGTTACCCGCACGGCTCGGCGGGAAGACCAGCGGCATCAGCACGACGTCCGGATGCTCGAGCTGGGCCGCGGACTCCAGCGACGTCATGGTCGAGCAGATCGAGACGACGTCCAGCCCCTCGGCAGCCTCCAGTGCCCGAACGAGCCCTTCCCGCGCCAGGTAGTCGGGCTCACCGACGATGATCCGGATCGGAGTACCCATCGGGCCACGAACTGTGACCCGGGCGGCGGCGCCGGTCGTCGTCCGATCGGTACGAGTTTCGCTCAACGGTTCCCCCTCGAGAGCTCGAGCACCTCGGGCTTCTCGACCAGGTCGAGCTTGCTCGCCCGCTCGATCGCAGCGCTGCGAGAGGAGACGCCCAGCTTGCGGTAGACGCAGATCGCCTGCGTCTTCACGGTGTTCCGCGAGATGTGGAGGATCTCCGCGATCTCGCGGAAGCTCAGGTGCGTGGTCAGGAGCGGCAGCAGGCGCAGCTCCGCGGGAGTGAGGTGTTCCCGGCCGTCGTCGGGCCGCCCGCCCTTCGACAGCTCACGGCGCAGCTCCTCGACCTGGCCTCGAAGCGTGCCCAGGTCGAGCCCCTCGGCGAGCAGCTCCTCGGCCTCGGCCAGGACGGCCGAGGCGGCGTCGTGCTCCGAGAGCCCGAGCCTCGTGCGCGCGAGCTCGACCCGGACCTGGACGGCGAGCCACGGGAGAGCGCCCGTCAGCAGTGGAAGCAGCCGGGTCGCCCGCTCGAGATCCGTTCGCGCGCGCACCCAGTCGCTGTGCTGCACCGCCGATCTGGCGCTCGCGGCAAAGGTGAGCGCGGTCGTCGGGTAGTCGTCGAGGTGCGACTCCTGGACGGCGCCGCGCGCGCTGGTCGCGAACGCCTCCGCCGTCGTCCACCGGCCCTCGGCTGCCTCGAGCAGCGCCCGCTGGGCAAGCGCAACGCAGAAGGTGTCCTTCGCGCCCGAGATCGCTGCGGCCGCCTCCGCCGCAGAGAACGCCTCCCCTGCGGCGGTGGTCTCGCCCGAGAGCATGTGGGTGACGCCGAGCAGCAACAGCGCCGACGGCCGCCACGGGCTGTCGTCGCCCGAGCGCCTCGAGCGCGGCAGCGGAGTCCACGCGCATCTCCTCCAGTCCGGACCTGCAGAGCGCGGCCAGGAGCAAGGCGCGCCACGCACTCAGCGCCGTCCCGTCGATCGATGCACGGGAACCCATCTGCGCCGGCGCGGCCAGCTCGAGCCAGCGCAGGGCCTCGTCCTCGTCTCCGCGGAGCAAGTGGACGAGCGCACGCCAGAGAGACAGCGCCGGGTGGTCGGCGAACAGCGAATCCCTTGGCCAGCTCAGCCACCGCTCGATCGTCGAGAGGCCGCCGTTGTGGTACACGGCAGTCGCCGACCGCTCGATCAGGGTGACGAACTGCTCCTCCCGGCCCGCCCCCCAGGCGTAGGCGACCGCCTGCTCGTCGTCTCCCTGCCGGAGCGCCCAGTCGGCTGCGCGGGCGGCGATCGCCTGGGCGAGCCGGGGCTCGCGGCGCAGGAGCTCGCCGCGCAGCGCATCACGGAGCGCGGCGTGGAGGCGATACGTCCGCGAGCGGCCGTTGGCCGTCGGGATGACGAACAGCAGCGAGCCCGCCAGTTGCTTCAGCCGCGTCGCCGAGCCGGAGACGCGCAGCGCGGTGTCGCACAACGCACCGGAAAGCTGGTCGAGCGCCGCGACCCGCTCGAGAAAGCGCACGTCCTCGCCGTCGAGGGCGGACAGGCATTCCTCGCGGAAGTACTCGACGACAAAGCGATCCGAGCCGTCGAATGTCGTAGCCGCATTGCCGTCGGTCTCGAGTACGAGCGCGGCGAGGTAGAGCCCGGTCGGCCAGCCCTCCATGCGCTGGACGAGGCCGGGCAGCTCGTCGTCGGGGACGTCGACGCCCGCGCTCCGCAGGAGAGCGCCGGCCTCGTCCTCCGACATCCGCAGGTCTTCCGGCCCGAGCTCGATCGTGCGCCTTCCGTTCAGGGCGTCGGCCAGAGGGTCCGGAGGACGTGTCCGGCCGGCGAGCAGCAGCCTCGACCTCGGCGGGAGACTCGCGGCCAGCGCGAGGAGCACGTCGAGGCTCCGCTCCGAGGAGAGCAGGTGCAGGTCGTCGATCGAAAGGTCGAGCGCGCCGCCGCCGCGCGATTGCGCCGGCGAGCGACTTCGCGGACGTCGCCTCGATCCCGAGCGCGGCGCCGAGCGCGGCGACGAGACGCCGGGGATCGTTGTCGCGCTCGCCGATCGTCAGCGAGGCGAACGGCTTGCGGCGGGTGGCAGCCGCAACCTGCGTGAGCAGCGTGGTCTTGCCGTATCCGGCGGGGGCGGCGACGAGGACGACGGTCGGTGCAGGGACCGGTCGCAGCGTGTCGAGCAGCGCCGCCCGCGGAACCGCTGCCCGTATGTCGGCCACTCAGGCCGCCAGGTCGGTGGGGGCCTCGATCAGCGCCAGGCGGGTCGCTTCGACGACCGCCTCGCGTCGGCTCGAGGCACCGAGCTTCCGGTACGCGGAGATCGCCTGCGTCTTGACCGTGTGACGCGAGAGGAAGAGGTGCGTACCGATCTCCCGGAAGGACAGGTGGGTCCCCAGCAGCGGCAGGAGACGGAGCTCCGCGCGGCTGAGCCTGATCGTCTGCCCGTCTTCGCCGGCCGGGATCGCCGCCACATCCGCGGCCAGGCGGTCGCGTCGCCGACGAAGGCCTCCGAGCTCGCGCGTCGTGAGAATCTCGTCCGCTTCGACGAGGAGGGTGCCGGCCGATGGGGCGTCGCGCAGCATCACGAATGCCGCCGCCAGCTCGAGCCGCGCCTGGACCGACAGCCAGGGCAGGGCGCTGGTCAGAACCGGCAGGAGGCGCTGCGCTCTGGCGATCGCCGCCTGCGCATCGTTCCAGCGGCCGTTGCGGAGATCAATCCGGGCACAGAGCGCAAGCGCCAGCGCAAACCCGGGATGTTCCTCGAGCCCGTGCTCCTCGGCGGTGCCGCAAGCGCGCAGCAGGTGGGCGTCGGCGGCGGCCCAGGACCCCTGGTTCGCTGCGAGGAGGGAGGACTCCGCGAGCGCCAGCAGCCTCGAATCGTGTGCCTCGAGGCGCTCGGCGGCGACGACCGCACGGCCGAGGATCGTCGCTGCGTCGTCGTCGCCGAGCAGGGCACGCGCTGTCCCTGCCAGGAGGAGGCCGTACGGCCGCCAGGGATCGTTGCCCGGCAGCTTCTCGAGCGCCCGGTCCGCGTCGGCGACCATCGCCTCGGCGCCGCCTGCGCAGAGTGCCGCGCGCACGAGCGCGACCGCGGTGCCGGTGCGGGCGTCGCGTCCGCGCCCGCGGGAGGCCACGGCGAGGCAGCGCTCCGACTCGGCCAGGCGCCCCGAGTGCGCGTGCAGGCGGGCCGCAACCACCGCTGCCTGCCGATCGGCTGCGAGCTCATCGGCGCCGAGGTCGGCGAGCCACTCCTGCACGGTCGACGAGCGGCCGCGATCGTACTCGGCCAGCGCCGCCGCCCCGAAGATCCGCGCGAAATCTCCCTTGTTCCCAGCTTCATGGGCATGGCGCAGCGCACCGCTCGAGTCGCCGTGACGCTCGAGCCAGCCGGCGGCGTTGTGATGAAGCTCCGCGACCAGCTCCGGCTCCTGCGTGAGGAGCTCTTGCCGGAGGCTGTCCCGCAGCAGGTGGTGGTAGCGGAACCATTCGCCGCGACGGTCGAGCGGGACGAGGAAGACGCCTGTTGCCGCGAGTGAGTCGAGCACCGCCGCAGAGCCGGTCGAGTCGAGCGTCGCGTCGCAGAGCGCGCCGCACATTCGGTCGAGAATGGACGTCCGCCGCAGGAACGCCCGCTGTTCCGGCTCGAGCGCTGCCAGACATTCCTCGCGGACGAACTCGAGGAGCTCGTCGTGACCCGCGCGGAGGCTCCGACGGCCTGCGCCGCCGTTCGAGAGCACCGCGGCGGCCTCGTGGATCCCGGCCGGCCATCCCTCGGTCTCCTCCATCAGGGTCGTCAGGTCGGCGTCGCTCATCGAGACGCCGGTGGCCTTGAGGGCCGCGCCCGCTTCGCGTCTGCTCAGTGCCAGGTCGGCGAGACCGACCTCGTGCAGCCTCCCGGTGGCGCGCAAGAGCGAGATCGAAGGGCCGGCGAGCTTCGGGAGCGCGCGGCCGGCGAGCACCAGGAGCGATCCCGGCGGGGTTACCGCGGTCAACCGCGAAACGAGGGCTGCCGTCCTGTCGTCGAGGAGATGGGCGTCGTCGAAGACGAGCACGGTCGGTTTTCCGACAGCAGCCCAGGCGGCCGTGACGCGGTCGACCGTCGCCGTGCCGCTGAGGATCGGGCCGGCGCCGAGCTCGCGCAGGACGCTCGCAACGCTCTCGCGCGCGGCGCCTGCGGTGCGGCGCCCCAGGCCTGCGTCGACCCACGCGAAGCAGCGCGGGTCGCGCTCTGCCCACTGGGAGAGCAGCGTCGTCTTTCCGTAGCCCGCGGGCGCAACAAGCGTGACGAGCGGGCAGTCGCGGACCGCGCGCAGCCGGTTGGCGAGCGCGGTCCGCTGGACGTGCTGCCGGTGATCGGCAGCCCCGCCGCCAGGGCGTGTCGTTGTCGCGGTTGCAGACACCCTCCACGCCTCCCGGAGTCGAGTCGCTCGGGTCTCAATCCTTCGCCTCCGGGGTGGGGCACGCATCCGCGCTTCCCCGGATCGGGAGAGTGGTTTGCGCCGTTGGTAGCGTTCGGTTAGCACCATTCGGTAAACACCACATACAAGTCGCACCTGCCTAGGCAGCCACGCCGCTCTCGACTGCCGCGAGTTAGTGTCGAGAAGACCGCGAGGGGAGCTAGCGATGTCAGGGACCCTGACCCCCGTCCGTGTCGTCGTCGCCGAGGACGAAGTCCTCGTCCGCGAGGGCATCCGGCGGCTCTTCGAGACCGTCGACAGCATCGAGGTCGTCGAGGCCGTGGAGGACCTGACCTCCCTCTGGGCTGCTGTCGAGTCGCACGATCCGGATGTCGTCGTCACCGACGTGCCGATGGCGCCGACCTTCACCGACGAAGGCATCCGCTTCGCCGTCGAGCTGCGGCAGCTCCGTCCCGAGATCGCGGTGGTCGTGCTCGGGCGATGACGTCGAGCTGGGCTACGCGACCGCGCTCTTCGAGGGCGGCGCCGCCGGCCGCGCCTACTTCCTCAAGCACCGCGTGGTCGACGGCCCGGCCTTCGCGGAGACCGTCCGGGCGGTCGCCGGCGGCGGGTCGCACGTGGACGTCCAGGTCGTCGAGCAGCTGTTCGCCGCCGCGAGCGGACGGGCGAGCCTCGACGTCGGGCAACCTGACGCCGCGCGAGCGCGAGATCCTCGGGCTGATGGCCGAAGGCCGGAGCAACTCGGCGATCGCCCGGTCGCTCGACGGTCTCCAGCCGGGCGGTCGAGCGCCACGTCGGATCGATCTTCACGAAGCTCGGCATCGACGACTCGCCGGACTCAGCCGGCGGGTCCTGGCCGTGCTCGCCTATCTCGACGACCGCAACGGCGCGTCCCGCGGCTCCACTGAGCGGCGTGACGCCGACTGCTCATCCCGTTAGGATGACGCTGCCCCCCGCCAACTACGGGATCGTGGGCGAGAACCCAAGCGACTCGGAGGTCACAGATGTTCGCACTTGCCTCGGACTATCCGTTCCTCGACATCATGTGGACGATGTTCATCTTCTTCGCGTGGCTGATCTGGATCTCGCTGCTCGTCCTCGTGCTCGCTGGACAACTTCCGGCGGCAGGATCAAGCGGGCTGGGCGAAGGCGGGCTGGACAGCTCTTCGTGATCTTCGTGCCGCTGATCGGCGTGCTCGTCTACATGATCGCCAGGCCGAAGGACGATCTGGCCGCCGTCTGAAAATCGGCGACAACGCGAATGCTCGAGGGGCGGCCACAGGCCGCCCCGTCCTTCGGGAGCCGACCGCCGGCTCTTCATCCCGAACGGGCGATGCCAGGGAGGGCGCGGCTCGGACGACCCTACGCTCCTGCCCTCGGCACCGGCCCTGACGGAGGGAACGCGACCGAAAGGAGCACCCTGATGGCGGATCTGATTGCCATTGGGTATCCGGACGAGGCAACGGCTGTCGCAGGCGCAGCAGGAGGCCGAGCGGCTCGCACACGATCTGCTGATCCAGCCCGACGCGATCGCCGCGATCGTCCGGCGCAGGGACGGCAAGTTCAAGGTGCACTCGACGGCGCATCCCGTGACAGGCGGGACGATGTACGGGATGTTCTGGGGGCTGCTGTTCGGTCTCCTCTTCTTCGTTCCGTTCTTCGGCCTGGCGGTCGGGGCCGGCATGGGCGCGCTGATGGGCAAGATCGAGAAGTCCGGGGTCGACAAGGAGTTCCAGCGGCAGGTGCAGGAGCTGCTCCAGCCCGGAACCTCCGCGCTGTTCCTCGTGGTCGAGAACGTCACGCCCGACGCGGCCGTCGACGCGCTGAGCAGGTTCGGCGGCACGGTGCTGGCCACCTCGCTCTCGAAGGAGGCCGAGGCGGAGCTCCAGGCGGAGCTCGGCGGCACGCCGCACGGCGAGCTCGCGGGCGCGAGCGCCTGACGCAAGCAGGATTCCGGTCCGGAAGCAGAACGGCGCACCGCCGGAAGCGTCCGAGAATGCAAGCCAGCGAGTCGTCCATAGCCAGGATGAAGCGGCGGCACCGCGTGCTGGGCCACCTCGCGGCCCGGCGGGCGAGCCACAGCTTCGGCTACGTCCTGCTCGCGATCGGCGTCACGTTCCTCTTCGCGGCCACGGCGCCGGACGGCGCGTGGTCGACGAGCACGCTCGTCCTGCTCGAGAGCGGCACGATGATCGATCGCGCTCTGGACGTCGGGTCTCGCGAGCGCCGGCTCCTGGATCAACGTCGGCTTCCTGTGCCTCGCGATCGGGTTGGCGACGGCCGACCTGATCTGGGGCGGCGACGCGTTGACCGGAGTGCTCGGGGTGGTCTCGGCGCTGCTCGCGCTCGGGATCGTCGGTGTGGTCGTGGCCAGCGTCGTCGTCCAGGGCGAGATCAACGCGCAGTCGATCATCGGGGCGATCTGCGTGTACCTACTGCTCGGGATCATCTTCATGTTCATCTACGGCGCCGTCGCGGCGTTCGGGGACGACACGTTCTTCTCCCAGGGGACGGACGGGACGAGGTCGCTCCGTCTGTACTTCAGCTACGTCACGCTCGCGACGCTCGGCTACGGCGACTACACCCCGAAGTCGAATCTCGGCCACACCCTGGCGATCATCGAAGCGCTCTTCGGCCAGATCTACCTCGTCACCGTCGTCGCGCTCCTGGTCGCACGCCTCCGCCCTCGCCGCGCGAGAGAGGAGTAGCCTTGGACGCTGTGTTCGTCCTGAGCTCCGCGAAGCTGGCCGGCGGCCTGACCGCGCTCGGGGTGATCGCGCTCGTCCTGGCGATCGCCGGGCTCTACTACATCTCGCGCGACCGCGAGCTCTCGGGCAGCACGAAGACGATGTGGATCGTCCTCGTGCTGTTCTTCCCGATCATCGGGCCCTTGGTCTACTTCTCCGTTCGCAGCGACTGGTAGGCGTCAGCCCCCTGCCGGCGAGGCCGGCGCTTCGGGCGGTTCGGCGGCGCGGCGCGCGTGTCGGGCTCGGCCGATTCCGACGGGAACTCCCTCAGCGTCTGACGGCGGAGCGCGATCAGTCCGACGGCGAGCAGGCCGGCGAACAGGAGCACGCCCCACCAGGTCCGGAGCGCGTGCGTCGGCCCCCAGGCGGCGAGCAGGACGACGAGTCCCGCGAGCGCGCCCCAGGCGATGGCCTGGAGCGTCGTTCAGCGTCGGGGCCATGTGGCGGCGCGAGGGAGGTCGCCCACCTCGTCGGCCCGGCGAGCACGGCTCCCGCGACGACGATCAGGCCGTAGGCGACGGTCGCGATCCCGATCTGGTGGAGGATCGAGCTCTCGATCAGATAGACGTCGTGGGCGGGCTTCTTGTTCACCGGCGACGCGAGCGCGTCGATCGCGTAGTTGCCGACGGAGCGCCTGATCAGCAGCACGAACAGCCCGACGATCGCGAAAGCCCAGCCGACGTTCCGCAGGGTCTCGCGCCGGTGACCGCGGCGCGAGGAAGATCGCGAGCGCGTAGAGGGCGAGCACGGCGATCAGCAGCCAGGCGCTGAGGACGTGGATCGCCTTGACGCCCTTCTGGAGGGCGTCCCGAGCTGGTCCGAGCTTCATCAGCGTGATCACGCCGGCGTCGGCCGGGATCTTCGCGAGCGCTTCGATCGGACAGCCCGAGTCTGCTGGCCGAGCTCGGTGACGAGCTCGTGCAGGTCGAGCGTGACCACGCCCTTCCCCGGTCGAGATCCCGAAGCCGGTCTTGTTCTCGAGCACGTTGACCAGCTTGTCGTGCGCAGCCGAGCTGGCGTTGATGAAGAGCTGCTGGACCCGCGGCCTGGCGAGCAGCTGGTTGATCGCGTTCGTGGCGGGCTGGCGAAGCGCGCCGGCGAGCGTGCCCGGCGATCGACTTCGCCCCTTCGGGCAGGCGGTTCTCGATCGCCGCGGCGACGTCGACGTTGTCGTACAGCTGGTTGACGAGAAAGATCGAGAGCGCGTTCCGCACGTCTGGATCGGCGATCACGTCGGCGCTGGCATCGCGCCAGGATTTGTTGTCCAGCATCTGCCGCTTGACCCAGAGCGTCGAGATCCCGACAACAGCGATCAGCGGACGCGAGCGACGATGAGCGTCCAGATCGAGAATCGGCGCCACCGGCCGAGCTTCGGGCGGCGCAGCCGAAGTGGTGCGCTGAGTAGTCATGGTGCGAGATTCCATCTCATTTGTTGCGTGTGCATCACCCTCTTTGGTGGAAGCCGGGTGGGTCGCTACCGCGCTTAGGGTGGCGCGATGAGACTGCCGACGCGCAGCCCGGGCGGTCGCCCAGTCGGGCCGGAACGTCCTCAGCGACGAGGTCGAGCGCGCGATCGACGCGATGCTGGCGGGGCCTTTGCCCGAATCGGTCGCACGCTCGATCGTCCAGCACCGGGTGCTCGAGCGGATGGTCTCGGCCGTCGAGCTGGATCAGGCGGTCGCCCGCGCCCTCGACAGTCCGGCGGTGCAGCGCGCCCTGGCGGGGGCGATCGACAGCCCGCTTGCCGAGGCGCTCGCAGTTCACATCGCGCAAAGCGAGGCCTTCAGTCGCGCGCTGCGCGAGGCGGTGGCGCAGCAGACGACGAGCTTCGGCTCCGAGCTGGCGTCGGCGCTGCGCCGGCGTGCACGCGCGGATCGACGACTCGGTCGGGCGGCACGCCGCGGAGGCCACGCGGTTCGGCGGCCTCGTCAGCCGGGCGGTCGGGCTCGTCGTCGACGCTGCTCTCGCGCAGTTGACGTTCCTCGTCGTCGCCGCGTCGGTCGGGCTCGTGCTCTCGCTCGCCGACTCGCTCAGCCCGGGCTGGGTCGACGGCGCGATCGCCGGCGGCGGCTGGGGAGTCGTGGTCGCGGTGTACTTCGTCTCGTTCTGGACCGCGACCGGCCAGACCCCCGGGATGCGCATCATGCGTGTGCGCGTGGTCCGGGCCGACGGTGGGCAGCTTTCGGTCTGGCGCTCGCTGGTCAGGCTCGTCGGGCTCGTGCTCGCGATCATCCCGCTCTTCGCCGGATTCCTGCCGGTGCTCGTCGACCGCCGGCGCCGAGCGCTGCCCGACTACCTCGCCGGCACGGTCGTGCGCGCCGAATGATCCTGATCGTCGCGATTCTGCTTGCGGTCCTCGTCCTGGACTCGCCCTGGAGCATCGTCGTGCTCGTCGTCGGCTGCATCCTCGAGGTCGGGGAGATCGCCGTCCTGCGCCGCTGGTCGAAGCGGATCGACAGGCGGACGGCGGCGACGACGGGGTCGGAGGCGATGATCGGCCGCGAGGCCGAGGTCGTCGAGGAATGTCGGCCCGTCGGCACCGTCCGGGTGAACGGCGAGCTGTGGGCGGCGCGCTGCTCGGAGGGGGCGAGGAGCGGCGAGACCGTGCGCGTGAACGGCGTCGACGGGCTGACGCTCGTCGTCTCGCCGCGGCGGGTCAAGACCGCCTAGGGGTCGTCCTCGTCGTCGACCGTCTGGCCCCCGCCCTGCGGCTGCTTTCTCGGGATGCGGCCGGAGTAGAGGAGCCCGACGAGCGCGAGCACGGCGAGGATCCCGAGCGAGGTCTTGAGGCCGTCGATCCTGGCGTCCTGGTAGTCCGCGAGCGCCGCCTCGGCGGTCTTGTTCCGGACTCCCGCCTCGTCGAGGGCGGCGTTGAAGTCGGCGTCGGAGATGAACTGGACCCCTCCGCCGAGCTTGACCGTGGCGTCCTCTTTCACCCGGCTGGGGATGTCCGGGTTGTGCTGGATGTTCGTCAGGAAGGCGGCGGAGACGGCCGCGATCATCAGCGAGCCGGCGAGCGCCGTGCCCAGCGAGGCGCCGAGGTTCGTCATCGTGTTCTGGACGCCGCCGACCTCGGCGCTCTCCTTGTCCGGGACCGCCGACACGGTCACGCTGCCGAGCTGCGAGGCGAGTGCGCCGATCCCGAGCCCGATCAGGAGCAGCGGCACGAAGACGATCTCCGGCCCCGCGTCCGCGTCGAGCCCGCCGAGCAGGACGACCGTCCCTGCGCACATCGCGAGCAGGCCGCAGCGCACGACGAGGCGGGGTGACACGTTCGGCCAGACCTTCGGGATCCCGATCGCCGCGGCGAGCAGGGTGATCGACAGCGGCAGCAGGCGCGCGCCGGTGGCGAGCGCGGAGAGGCCGAGGCAGACGGAGAGGTAGAGCGGGACGACGAAGAAGAAGCCCGCCTGCACCAGGTACTGGAAGAAGAACATGATCAGCCCGCCGCTCAGCTGGCGGTTGCGCAGCATCTCCGGACGGACGAGCGGCTCCTTGCCGGTCGCTCTCGCAGCGCGCCTCCCAGCGGAAGAACAGCCAGATCACGAACAGGCCGATCAGGATCAGCCAGATCGTCGGCGAGAGGTTGAACCACTCCGGCTGGCCGGGCTTCGGCTGGATCCAGCCCCAGACGGACGAGCGGAGCACGCCGAAGACGAGAGCGCCGAGGCCGGCTGCCGACAGCACCGCGCCGACGACGTCCAGCTGCGGGCGGTGGTCCGCGGGCGCGTCGGCGATCTTGCGCTGGAGGACGAGGATGATCGCGACGATCACGACCTCGCCCGCGAACACCCAGCGCCAGGAGAAGTAGGTCGTGCAGAAGCCGCCGATCAGCGGCCCGACGGCGACCGCGACGGCGCCTGCCGCTGCGACGAGGCCGTAGGCGGCCGGGCGGCGCGCCTGGGGGAAGTTGCCGGCGACGAGCGCGACGATCGCCGGCAGGATCAACGCCGCCCCGACGCCCTCGAGGAACGACCAGCCGATCAGCAGGACGGTGAGGCTCGGCGCCAGCGACGTCGTCAGCGACCCCGCGCCGTAGATCACGCAGCCGATCGCGAACGCCCTCTTGCGGCCGATGATCGCCCCGATCTTGGCGCCGGTGATCATCAGCGCCGCCATCACGAGCGTGTAGGCGGTGATCGCGCCCTGGATCCCGGTCACGGTCGTTCCGACGTCCTTGGCGACCGTCGCGATCGAGACGTTCATGACGCTGCTGTCCAGCGTCATCAGGAACTGCGCCGACGCGAGCGTCAGGAGAACGAGCTGCGCGCGGCCGCCGGCCTGCTCGGCGGGCTCAGCCGCCGCGATCGGCTGAGAGGCCGTCACGGTGAGGAATTGTGCGCCGCCGGTCGGCTCCCGCCGTCATGCCGCCGGGATGAAGCCCTCTTCCGGACTCGAACCGAGACCCTCCCGGCGACCGGTGTCGAAGCCGGCGTCGTAGCCGGCCGAGGCTCGCCCGACCGGCGATCGCGACCGCCGTCACCATCGCCGCGCCTGCCGGCGCGAGCTGCAGGACGCTCTCCTCGATGGGGATCCCCATGACGTGGGCGACGATCACTGGAAGATCTCCGTTGTGCAGTCTCCGTTCTGCAGGCGCACCTCGTGCGCGCGTGCGGGTCCGCCGGGACGGTCGTGCAGGTCGACGAAGAAGTCACGGTCGACCTCCATCCCTCCGTCCGGGGCCGCAGTTCACGCGCAGGAGCCAGGAGCGCAGCTCCGGGTAGAACTGGTTGTCCCAGGTCGACAAGAGCGAGTTGCTGACGTAGAGCCGGCGACCGTCCAGCGAGAGCTGCAGCATCTGCGGGCCGCCGTTCAGCTCGCGGCCGGCGTCACTTGGCTTCCCGAGCACCCCGCCGAGCCAGAGCCGCCCGGTCAGCTTCGGGCTCGCGGGGTCGCTGACGTCGTACTGGCGCAGGTCGCCGTGCAGCCAATCGGAGAAATAGAGGAAGCGGTCGTCCATCGAGAGGACGAGGTCGCTCATCACGCCGGGCACCGGGAAGGGCCAGCCCTCGAGCTCGACCGGCTCGACGGCGATCACCTGGTCGGCGGCCCAGCCGCCGTTGTCGCGCCGGAAGCGCCACATCGTGCTCGAGAGCGCAGCGCCGACGAAGCCCTCCTCCGCCTCGGGATCGTGCTTCCAGCGCACCTCGAACGGAAGCAGCCCGCTCTCGCCGAGGTCGACAGTCTGCTCGAGCTTCCGCTCGGCCAGATTCCAGAAGTGGAGACGGTGCCCGTAGCGCCCCGCCTCGACGTCTGCGAGGTCGAACCCCGGCTCGTAGGCGTTCGGCTCGCCGAACTCGGACGAGAGGAGCACGTTCTTGCGCGGCTGATACCAGAAGTCGTAGTTGAGCGACGGTGTCTCGCCGCCGTCCTCCCAGCGGCCCTTCAACTCGAAGCTCTCCGCATCGAGCACGGCAAATCCGCAAGCCCCGTTCCCCTCGGCGTCTCCGAGCATGCTGACGACCACGTTGCCGCCGGGCATGCAGTGCGTCGTATGCGGCCTGGTGTAACCGGTCTTGCGGACGACCTCCTCCGCGCTCGATCACCTTCTCGATCCGCGGCGCCCGCGGGTCGTCGGCGACGTTCACGATGTGGATCCGCGAGGAGCGGAAGCCCGGCACGATCAGGTGCGAGCGGTCGGGGCCGTGGCAGGCCGACGAGCAGCGGTTCCAGCCGAAGTGGTGCAGCTCGTCGCCGACATTCGGCATTGGCGTCTCGTGCACGATCCGGCCCTGCTCGGCGTCGACCACGGCGAGGAAGTCGGGTGCTTCGACCCCGGTGCCCTCGTGCAGGCAGGCGAGATAGAGGAACTCTTCCGCCGGCGCCTGCATCGCCTCCTGCGGCGAGCTATGGAAGGAGGCGGGCTTTTCGTTTTCGGCGTGCATTTGAGCTCCTTTCAGGTCGCGGCTGCGGTGCTGACGGCTCGCCTCGTCGCTCGAGCGATGGTCGCGCTCGGCGCTTTCGCGAACCTTTCGCCGATCTTTCCTAAGCTTGCTGGCGATGACACAGCCGGGCGAGACGCGGATCCAGCTCTGCGGCCGGTTTGTCGTGAGGCTGGACGGACGGCGGGTCGAGGACGCGTTGGCCGGGCGCCAGGGGCCAGCTGCTCTTCGCCTACCTCGTGCTCAACCGGCTCCGCCGGATCGACCGCGACGAGCTGCTGATCGCCGTCTACGGCGAGGAGGCGACGGCCGACCACCAGCCTCGGCTCAGCGTGCTGCTCTCGAAGCTGCGCCGTGTCATCGGGCCCGAGCTCCTGACCGGACGAGCCCAGCTCGAGCTCGTGCTGCCGGCCGGCGCATTCGTCGATGTCGAGGCTGCGCTCGAGGGGCTGCACCGGGCCGAGTCGCATGTCGCTGCCGGCGAATGGGCGGAAGCGTGGGGCCCCGCCGGGATCGCCTACCACGTCGCCAGCAGGCCTCTGCTCCAGGGCCACGACCAGCCCTGGTTGGACGAATGGCGGCGACGCCTCGACGACGTTCGGTTGCGCGGGCTCGAGTGCTTCGCAGAGGCAAGGCTCGGACTCGGCGGACCGACTCTGCCGCAGGCCGCGGATTGTGCACGTCAGCTGATCGAGTTGGCCCCGTTCCGCGAGACCGGCTACCTGATCCTGATGAAGGCGCTCGCGGAGGGTGGGAACGTCGCAGAGGCGCTGCGCGTCTACGACCGCCTGCGCCTCCTGCTCCACGACGAGCTCGGGATCGCGCCCAGCCCGGCCGTACAGAGCGTCTACCGACGCCTGCTCGGCAACAACGACGACGACCGTCTAGATCTCCTCGGCCTGCGCGAGGATGTCTTCGCGCGAAACCTTGCCGACGAGGCCAGGGTGGTCAGCGGCCAGGTGCGCCTGCGCCTTCTCCCAGAGTTCGTCGTCGTCCCTGCCCTCGACGACTTTCCCACAGACGCAATTGATTCGCTTCACGATTGTGGTTCGCTCCACGAGGCCATCCTAGGTGCGCGAACGAACGAGGCTGCGCTTTCGTGCCTCATGCTCGGGACGGCTCCGGCAGCAGCTCCAACTGCGTGAGCAGGGAGACCTGGTCGTAGTAGATCTCACCGCCGACGACTCGACCGGCGCCGTCGAAGTGCCACATCTCGCAGATCGGCAGCGTCCACTCCTTGCCGGAGGCCGGGAAGGGTCCGAGTGGGCCGTCGTTCGTACCCCGGCCGGTGAACCGCGCTACCACCATCTCGCCGGCGTCCGTGTACCGGGCGTCGGTCACCTGGCAGTCCGAGGAGGCCTGGATCCATCCCTCCAGGAAGTCGTTCTTGAACTCCTGGGGTGTCCTGAACGTGATCCCCCGGGCCCGGTCGATCCAGCTGATGCTCTCGGCGTACTCCTTCACCATCGCGTCGAAGTCCCGGCGGTTGAAGGCCTCGTGCCCTGCGCGGTAGGTCTGGACGTTCCTGGATTCCATTGCTCCTCCTTTCGTCGTCTTGGAGCGATGGTCGCAGCGCGTCGTTTCCTGAACCTTTCGCCGACCTTTCGGGGCTTGGTGGCGATGGCTTCCAGGCTGACGCTGGAAGTCGATGACCGAGGTCGGTGGGCGTCGAGGCGCTTTCGCATGCCTGCGCCGTGACGGGCGGACCTCAGGCGCATGGGGATCTCGACAGCTAGATCTCGAGCCCGTGCCCGAAGCGGAACAGCGGTTCGGGCGAGTCGCCTGGCACATCCGGGAGCTGCGCCCGCACGGCGTCCATCGACGACGGCAGCTCGAACGGCAGCCTGCCCTCGGGTCTCGTCCGGCCGAAGAGAACGTCGAGCACCGCCTCGTCGGAGGCACCGAAGACTGCAACGATCGCTGCGCACGCTTCGACGAGCTCTGGGATCACCGCAGGCCGCTCGAGGTGGAGAACGAGCACCATCGGGACCGTTCGCGCGAGCTCGAGCAGCGTGGAGAGCTCGGGCTCCTTGAAGTCGAGGTCACCCGCGTGGAAGAGGGACTCGATCATCCCGTTCGTGCGCGGCTCGAACGGCGTGTTCCGCCGCACAATCGCAACGTCCGCCTCGCCGGGGCTCTCCGAGAAACTCTCGTAGGCAAGGCCCTCGGCGTAGACACGCACGCCCGTCTTCAGCGGCAGGATGCCGTCGTTCGAGATCACAACCGCCGAGCGCCGCTGCGCACGCTCGCCGCTGGCCCGGAACGGGGGCGAGCCGCAGGTGCGCTCGGCTTCGTCGGGATCAACATAAGGATCGTCGAAGAGCCCAAGGCGGAACTTGTCCCGCAGGAGGCGGCGCGCCGACTCGTTGATTCGCTCGTCGGCGATGCGCCCCGCGTGCACGAGTTCGACGAGCATCTCCGGCAGCTCCTCGCCGCCGAACTGGTCGCAGCCCGCCTCGACGATCTTGACGATCCGCTCCTCGATGCCGAGCTCCTCGACGCCCCAGCACTTCGCCGCGAACACCGAGCCGTCTGGGAGCAGTGCGTCGGTGACGAGGCCCCAGTCCGTGCACACGACGCCGTCGAAGCCGTACCTCTCGCGCAGGAGGCCGGTGACGACGTCGCGGTTGAAGCCAAAGCCGACCTCCTCGAGCGGCGTGCCGACGGGCCGTCCGTAGTACGGCATGATCTGCGCCGTTCCGGCCTCGAAGGCGGCTTCGAAGACGCGCATGTGGTACTCGAACATGCCGCCCTGATACACCTGATCCTTGCCGTACGCGAAGTGCGGATCCTCGCCGTCGAGCTGCGGCCCGCCGCCCGGGAAGTGCTTGGTCATGCAGGCGACGGACTGCGGGCCGAGCTCCTCACCCTGGAAACCGCGGATGTACGCCGCGACCAGGCGCGCGGAGAGCTCGCCGTCCTCGCCGAATGTGTGCATGATCCGCGCCCACCGTGGTTCCGTCGCCAGGTCAGCCATCGGGTGGAGCGCGACGTGGATGCCGACCGCGCGGTACTCGCGTCGCGCGATGTCGCCGAACTCACGGACGGCATCCACGTCGCCGAGCGCGCCGAAGCCGATCGGCTCGGGCCATTGCGAGAAATCCGTGGCCGGCCACGCGGCCGCGAAATTCTCGCCAAGACTGTGTCGCGGGTCGGAAGAGATCGTCACGGGGATCCCGAGACGCGTCGTCTTTGCGAGATCCTGCAGCCGGTTGTGCCATTCCGCGTGCTGCCGCGGCCCGGGTGCGGAGTAAATGTTGAAATGGTTGAGGTGCCGGCCGGCGATGCGCTTCTCGGTGTCGTCGAGAAGCGTCCCGTCCGGGTTCATGAAGATCGGCGCGTGGAACATCAGCCCGACCCTTTCCTCGAGCGTCATGCGCGCGAGCAGCTCGTCGACGCGCTCCTCGATCGCGGCGCTGCTCATCGGACACCGATTCTCTCACGCAAGGCTGCAACTCGAGCCGGGCCCCCGAGAGTGCGTCGCCGCCCTGCGCGTCAGGAAGCCGCCGGCTCGTCATCGAGCTGCCAACCGGTTGCATGGCGGGCAAACCACCGGCAGGCCGCGGGTGAGTTGCGGATCGTCATATCCGCCGTCTGCCTGAACCGGAGGCGGCAGGACACGGGCGCGCCGGAGTAGTGCCAGAGCGTGCTCGGGGAAACGATCACCGCCGAGTGGTAGACGTCTCCGGCCAGGGCCTTCGACAGGAGCTCGCAGAACTCGTCCGCGTGGGCGATTCGCGCCTCGACCGTTGCCTCCGTCGGCGGTGCGGCGACGGTGCAGCCGCCGACCGGGATTGCGTCGAGGCCTGTCGCGTGGGCGATCCCCCCGGAGAGCGTGAGGCCGGCGACGACAGCGAGTGCGAGTACGCTCGTTCCTCTCATCTCCATTGCTCCTGTCGATTCGTCGGCGCTTGTCCCTTTTGTGTCTGCGTTGCCCGTCTGGCGAACAACGCAGGGGTCTCATCAGGGTGTCAGGAGGAGCGCGGCGCGACCACGGTGCCAGCAGGCACTTCGATGGGGTGCCACCACGGCGGGAGTTGGCAGGCCAGCCGGGCGAGGCGCGTCAGCCGACGCCGCGCCGGCAGAAGCGGCGCACCTGGCCCGAAAACTCGTCGATGTCGATCGGCTTCGCCAGGTACCCGGCGAACCGGCCGTCCGCGAGCCAGCCGGTGCCCTCCTCGAGCGAGATCGAGCTCAGCAGGACGACGGGGATCACGGCCGTCCTCGCCTCGCGTCGAGTGGCGAGGCAGGCCGGTCACTCACCGTCCATGGCCCTCGACACTTACGGGCACGTCTTCGACGAGCTCGATGGCGACAAGCAACGGCCCGCCGAGGAAGCGATTCGGAAGGCCCGCGCGAAGGTAATCCGGGAAGCTGGTGCACCCTCGGTGCACCCTCGCGAGAAGGCAGTTGCCTCCTCCGAGAACAAAACTCCGCGATTTGCGGAGTCTTTGTAAAGCCCTCTGACGGACTCGAACCGTCGACCCCCTCCTTACCATGGAGGTGCTCTACCAACTGAGCTAAGAGGGCAACCGCCCTACTGTAGCCGGTTTCAGGCCCGACGCCGGTCCGCCCGAGCGTGTGCGTCAAGCGGATGCGTCGAGTTGAGGCCGACGAGGTTTTCGGCGGTCCCGTCCCGAACCGTGTCCCCGAATATCCGGTGCGGCGAGAGCGCTACGGGACGGAGCTCTTGGAAGCGATCGCGTCGTGGCCGGTCCGGATGCAGAGGGCGCCGAGATCCATTCCGACCATCGGCTGGTAGAGATGGCAGCCGATGCGGGCGGAGAAGAAGTCCTGTTGGATCGGGTTGGCGAAGTTGATCCGGGGCACGATGTCTCGCGTGAGTGCCAGGTCGATCCTGGCGTAGGCCTGAGCGCGGCGCGAGGCCGGAGAGGCGCGAGGCGGCGCGGATCCTTTGGCTGAGCCCGGGGTCGTGGTAGTGCGTGAAGTTGAACTCGTCGTCTCTTGCGAGTCCGTTGATGAACTCGCCGGGGTCGTTGGTGCTGGCGCCGTAGCCGTCGATGAAGATGTCCCAGGGTTCGTTCGGGCGGGATATGCGTGTCCACGGCTGGTCGCCGGGCATGCAGTGGACGTGGACGTCGATCCCGATCGCGGCGAGGTTGTTCTTGATGATCTGGGCTGCACGCGGGCTGCCGGCTTCGAGGACGCAGTAGAGCTCGGCGTCGTGGTGGCCGCTGCCGGCGAGGCGTCGTGCGCTGGCGAGGTCGGGGACGAGCGGGTAGACGTGGGCGTCGCGGTAGCCCGGCATGCCGGGCGGTAGGTTCATCTGGGCGGGCGCCGCGGCGGTGGTGAAGCTGCCGCCGGTCGCCGCGAGCGCGCTTCGGTCGATGGCGTAGCTGGCCGCGCGGCGCATGCGTGCGCTCGCGAAGAGCGGGCGCCTGGTGTTCAGGTCGAGGTAGTCGACTGTGAACGGGCTGTTCGTGAAGTAGCGTTGCCGCCCGCGCCTGGCAGCGGCGCTGTGCGCGCCGTAAAGGCGGTCGAGTCGCGCGCTTTGCCCGGCGGGGACGCCGCCGATCGCGTAGTCGAGCTTCGACGCTTCGATCTGGGCGACCGGGTGTGACGCGCCGACGATGATCTCGATCCGCTGCAGCCGGCGCGGGCGGTCGCCGTGGTAGTTGGGATTGCGGAGCAGGACGAAGCTTCGTCCCGGCGTCGCCGAGGCGACGTAGTACGGGCCTGCGGAAGGGATCGGGGTCGGAAACGGGCCGGTTCGGCGTGTCGGTGGGGACCGCGCAGAACTGCGAGACGGCGAGCCGGGCCGGCAGGTCGGGTGCCGGGTGGGTCAGGTGGATCGTCAGCCGGTCGCCGTGCGCCTCGACCCCGGCGATGTGGCGGGCCTTGCCGGCGAAGTACGCAGGAGCGCCGACGACATCCGCGAGGAACATCTGGCCGGGCGGCATCGTGCAGGCGCGGGTTGGGGCGCGCTCGATCGTGTGCTTGAAGGTCTGCGCGGTGACCGGCTGGTTCGAAGGCGGCGAGAAGCGCATGCCGGGCCGGATCGTGAACGTGTACGAGCGGCCGTCCTTGCTCACCGCAGGGAGGGAGCGGGCGGCGTCGGGAACGAGGCGCGTTCCTGCGGTGCCCGGTTCGTCGGGATAGTTGACCAGCATCGCGCAGGTTGCGTACCCGACCCAGGAAGCGGCGCCGTTGAACGCGACCGCTGGGTCGAGCGTCGTCATGAACGACGGGGCGGCGATGACGGCCGTCCCCCCGATCGGTTGGGCAGCCGGTGGTGTCTGATGGACGCTCGCCCAGACCTTGCCGTCGGCGACGACCAGGGACTGCGGGCTCCCGCCGATCGCGACCGTCGCGGTGACATCGCTGCTGCGCTCGTCGATCCGGACGAGCTTGCCTTCCCCGCCGCTTGCCACCCAGACGCTGTCGCCGTCGGTCGCGATCGCGGTCGGCATGCTCCCGACCGCGGATCGTCGTGATCACCGCGCCGGTGGCCGGGTCGATCGACTTGACGGTGCCGTCGAGCGCGTTCGCGACCCAGACGGCGCGCTTCCCGACGGCGATCGCGGACGGCGCCCGCCCGACCGGGATCTGCGTGATCGCGTCCCGAGGAGTCGACGCGGACGACGAGGTCGGCCTCGCGGTAGGCAAGCCACGAGCTCCCGAACCCGAGCGCAGCCGCAGACGGGGCGGCGTTCGGGTCCAGTTGCCCGAGCGTGCGCCCGCTGCGCGCGTCGATCCGCGTCAGGAGCCCCGTGCGCGGCGCGACCAGGAGGGTTTTTCCGCGCCCGCTGAGCGAGCCGGTATCGCCCATCACGACGACAGGCAGCCGGCGCGCGCGCGAGACGCTGCCGAAGGTCGGGTTGATCCGCTCCAGCGTCAGGTAGGAGTCGGTCGGCCCGGAGCCAACGGCCCACAGCGCGGAGCCGGCAACCGCAAGGCTCTGCGCGGCTACGCCGAGCGGGATCGAGGCGGCGACCCGCCGCGATCCGGGCGAGATCCGCGCGACCGAGCGCGAATCGGGAAACGAGACCCAGACCGAGCCGGCGCCGTAGGCGATCGCTCCCGGCGGCGCGGTGACAGGCACCGAGCCGACGAGGCGCGCGTGTGCAGCGTCGACCACCGCGATCGCGTCGCCCCGAATGGGCGCGGCCGCTGTGCGGGGCCTTTCTCGCGGCGACAGCGGCAATCGTCGCCACCCCGGCGATGAAGACGACGGCAGCCGCCGCCGCCAGCCCCGTACGCCTCCGCGGCGCCCGCGGCGGCGAATCCGCGGGAGCGCCGCCGTTCTCCGCAAACGTCTCGCTCGTGGGAGGTGGCGCCAACGCCGGGTCGTGGCGGAGGATCGCCTGCTCGAGCGCTCGCAGCTCCGCGCCGGGCTCGATCCCGAGCTCCTCGACGAGCGTCTGCCGGCCGTCGCGGTAGCGCGCAAGCGCGTCGGCCTGTCGACCGTTGCGGTAGAGGGCGAGCATCAGCTGCCCTAGCACCTGCTCGTCGAGCGGCTCGGCCGCGATCTCGCGCTCGAGATCGGGGATCAGCTCGTTGTGGCGTCCGAGCGCAAGGGCCACGTCGACGCGCTCCGCCCGGGCGGCGCGCCGCTCGTCGTCCAGCCTCGCCGCCGCAGAGCGAGCGTCCCCCTCGAGCGCGACGTCGGACGAGCGCATCGCCTCGCCAGAGGCCGAGCGCCTCGTCGAAGGCCTTCAGCGCCTCGTCGAGCTCGGCGGCGACCGCGGAGCGCGCCGTGCGAAGGAGCTCGGCGAAGCGTGCGGCGTCCAAATCGCAGGCGTCGCGCTCGACGGTGTACCCGGGCGCGCGGGTGACGATTACCGACGCATCGCCAAGCACGCCTCGGAGCCGCGACACGTACTCGTGCACCATGTGCCGGGCGCTCGCGGGCGCCTGCTCACCCCAGACGGAGTCGATCAGCGCGTCGACCGACACGACCTCGCCGACTTGGAGGAGCAGGACGCCGAGCAGCGCTCGCTCGCGGCGACTCGACAAGTCCACACGGCGACCGTCGACCAGCGCCTCGAGCGGGCCGAGAATCCGAAAGGTGACGTGCGTCAAGGTACGAACCAGGATCGCACAGGCGCAACAGCGGCTTCCAGCACGCGATGGAGCGCGCGATGGAGCGCCGGTGGAGCGGCTTCGCCCCATCATCCGGCCCATGCGCGCATTCGCAGGCCATCGTCGCCACGGCCTTCGCCGCGGCCGCACTGGCCGCCACGCCTGGGCGCGCGGCGTCGGGCAACTCCGCCGCTGAATACTCCCTCGCAGTCACGCGCATCTGCGCCGGGGCATTGCTCTTCGATCACGCGCATGACATGGGCACGCGAGCCGACGCGCTCTCCGTGGCTCGCGACATCCGAGCCTCGACCGCTCGACGTCTCGCCCGCGTCACCGCTCTTTCCGTCCCACCCCAGCTCCAGCACACGAGCAGCCGTTGGATCTCGTCACAACGCCGACTCGCGTCGATCTATGCGCGAACGTGGGTCCAGATCTACGACACCATCGACGCCGCTCGCACGCCGGCACAGCGGGCCACTCTGCCTGCACGCCTCCACGAGCTCGTGCACGCACCCGACCCGCTTACGGCTAGCCGCCGGGCGCCTCGAGCTCGAGCTCCACGTCCCCGACTGCACCGGCGGAGGCTGAGATCCCGTCCTGCCGTCACCAAGATTGAGCGTCACGCAATCGAACGCATTCCCAGAGGAGAGAGATGAAGCACATCGCAAGCGCGTCCTCGCCGCGACCGGGCTCGCTGCAAATCCTAAAGAGCCGACGCGCGGATTCGAACCGCGGACCACTTCATTGCGAGTGAAGGCGCTCGCCTTCCGCGCTGAGCTGGACGAGACACCGCCGCTCACGATCCCCTCGCGAGAAGACAGCATCGATCCGAAGGAGGAAACATGAAGCGACGCCTATCCTTGTTGACGGCAACGGCTGCCGCGCTAGCACTCGTCGCGCTAGCTGCCTTTGTTGCCGTCACGAAGGCTGAGGGGCCGAGCGGGGTGACGGCGATGATCCTCGCGCGTGGACACTACGACGGCTTCAACATTCGGTCGGATCCGCACGGGACGATCGCCGGTTTCCGAGCACATTCCACGGCACCGATCGACATCATCGTGCGACAGCACGACTATGCGGTGGGATCGACCACCGGCTGGCACAGCCACCCCGGGCCGATCTTCATCACGGTGACGAAAGGGACGCTGACGTATTACGAGTCCGACGATCCGACGTGCACGCCACATGTCGTGTCGGCGGATTCGCCCGAACAATGCGTTCGTCGACACTGGGAGTGGGCACGTCGTGCGGAACCTGAGCGGCCAGCTCGCTCAGGACATCAGCGTGATCACTGCGCCGGTGGGAGGAGTGTTCCGCACGAATCTCGATGCGCCCAATCCCTACTGCGGTTTCTGACCAGCCTTCAGACCGCGTTTCAGGACGAGCTGCCCGCCTACGCGCGGGCCGCTCGTCTTGCGCGTCTGGCCACAGCACTCAACACGCGGCGCTCGTCGTCCTCGCTGCGCCACTTCGTGTGCTTCCAACGACATTGGACGCCGACAAACTTGCTGCAAAGGGGTCATGGGGGCCAAGGCGTAGCCAAATCTGGCTCCCACTTTGTCTGGGGCCTTACTCTGATTCGCTGCCAGCGAGTCTCGTAGAGATCGTCGTCGAAGCGCGTTACCACTTCTCGATGCGGAGAACATCGGTGAGGCTGTCCCGCAGCTCCTGCGTCGGCTGGTTCAACCTTCGAGGGCTGGTACGTTGACTGTTCGCCTCGGAACGAACCGCGGCATCGAAGTCGTAGCGACCGATCGACAGCCTGGTCGTCAACGGCTAAGGCGAGATCAAGCGCGTCGCCCTGGTCGCCGCGACGCTCGCGCTCATGGGCCGCAACGGGCTCGCCTTACTACTGACCGCTGGCCTCGTGTGCGGAGACCGTCCCGTTCAGTTCTCGACTGGCCCGCGCTCGGGCTCCGCGGTTGAGCCACGGCTCGAGCAGCTTCTCGATCTCGCGGCACCCGCAGGGGCCTTCGAGCCGCCCTAGAACACGGCGGCCCTCGATCACGATCAAAGTCGGCATTTGCGTGATCGCGTAGCGTTTGACGTGCTCGGGATGTTTGTCGCAGTTGACCCGTTGTAGCTCAAACGTCCGGTGGTTCTGCCGCCGCTGCAGCACTTGCGCGAGGAACGCCTCAACCCGTCGTGACGGTCCCGAGGTCGGCGAGTAGAAGAAGCGGAGGGTTGGTCTGTCGGGACCAGCTCGAGGTGTCCCGCTCCCGTGGTCCCGGACTTGCTCCTTCGTAGTGGTCATGTGGATCGCACCTCCTCCTCTGCGGCGCGACGTGAGGGATAGAAATCGAAGAAGCGGTCGATCCCGGCGATCTCGAAGGTCCTCTTGACTTTCTCGTCGTTGGTCACGAGCAGAAGCCGCCCACCGTCGCGGAGTTCGTTGCGCGCGCTTAGAAGCGCATGGAGCATCGTCGAGTCGAGGAAAGTCGTCTCGGTCAGATCGACAACAATGGCCCTGGCGCCGGCCGCGATCACGCCACGAAGCGCCCCCTGCACCTTTGGAGCCGTGTAGAGGTCGTGCTCGCCAGCGAGCGAGATAACGAAAACGTCTTCGCCTGGCCGCTCCCTCCGGATCCCGTAGGCGAAGGGCGACCCGTCCCGTTCCCAATCGCGGTTCAGTTCTTTGTCGACTGTGATCCAAAGAGGATCGACGCTGCTCATCTCCCGCTCCCTCCTTGTGACTCGATCCGACTGGTTTGCTAACCTCCGACACAGAACGCGTGATAAAAGAAACGAGTAAAGAGAAACGCGACACAAAATATAGGATAACTGTGTCGTCTATGTCAAGAGATGGAACAGCCCACTGGACGTTCCTCACAAACCACGCCCAGGTGCTGCTCTGCATCGCCAACGATCCCGACATCAGGCTCCGAGACGTCGCCCAGACAGTCGGCATCACCGAACGAGCAGCCCAACGGATTGTGGCTGACCTCGTCGAATCCGGATTCCTCGAACGCGAACGACGCGGCCGGCGCAACCGCTACCTGATCAACCAGAAAACCGAGATGCGCCACCCAGCCCAAGAGGGCTACGAAATCGGCGAACTTCTCGATCTCCTTCGCCACGTTCGCAACAGTCGCGACCGCCCGAAGCAGCTCACAAACTGACCCAACACTCTCTGCCGCGGCGAGCGGACCTACGTCGATCCGCGCCGAACGCCTGCGGCTCGTCCCGCACTCTGAAACGAAGCGGCTACGCCGCCAGCTGTCGATCGGGGCAGTGGGAGGGTCCGTTACGCTCGATCGCCTCGAGGGGTACGGGGTGCCGTCTGGGCCGTCGCCCGCCTGAACGCCTACGCCGTCGCGCGTGGTTGCGTATTCGCTCGATTACGCGGCGGCGTCTTCGCGGACAAGGCCCAGTGCGCGCGCCGCGTCAGGATGCTGGGCAATCAGCTGACGCTTGAGCCGGTCCCTCTCCTCGCGTGTCATCTTCGACACGTCCAGCGGATCATCGAAAGCGGTCACGTTCTCGACTGTCTCCATCGGCCGGCCATGAACCCGGGAGATGCAGACCCGAACTTGGGTCCCGCGCGGCGCGAGCTCATTGCGGGGGTACGGGGCCAGCATCCAAGTTGACCCGATCCTTCGGCTGTTGCGTAATCGGCGATTGCGCAACGGTCCCCGACGCGGTCGGTGTCCGGCGGTGGCTGCTATCGCTCGGGCATCCAAACAAGAGAATCACAGGCGGTTCATTGGTCGCTACCGCGAACTGCCTGACGAGCTAATGAAAGGGCTGTAGCCGCTCCGAGCAGTGCTCCTGAGGCGACGTCGGTCGGGTAGTGGGCGCCGACGTATACGCGGGATGCCGCTGTGAAGGTTGCTCCGGCGAGGAGTGGGAGGGTGAGCTGAGGAATGGCGAGGCTGGTGTAGACGGCGCCGGCGAAGGCGCTGGCGGCTTCGTCGGAGGGCAGGGATGAGCTTTTCGGACACTTGATCAGCGGAAGGGCGTCATGGTTCTGGCAGGGGCGTGAGCGATTGTTTGTCCGCTTCAGCGCGTGGGCCGTTGCCCAGCTTCCGAAGATGATCATGAGCCCGCGTCGTGGCAGGATGCGGCCGCCGCTGGAACTGCCGAACCGCAGTGCAAGCACAAGTGCTGCCCAGGGAATACCGACCTGGCCACTGTGGCTCCCGATGACGAAGACAGGGTCGAGCTTGGCGCGTCTATGTGCGACGACCCAGCGCATGCACGCCTGGTCAAATCGTTCGATCGTCTTGAGCATCGTTGGCAGGCGACCCGACAACGGCAGTGTCATCAACGTCTCTCTCAGCACGCTACAGGCCGATTCCGCTGGTAGCTGTCAAAGGCTTCCTAGGCCCTTCTTCGCTGCCTTCTCAGCGAGTTGCCCTGGATCGATGCCGAACTTCTCTAGCAACGCTGCGTGCTGTTCGTGATCGATCTTCGCTGGCAGTTCGTCGAGAGCTTTTTGCGCCTTCGCGCTTTCACCCTGCTTCTTCAGTTCATCGACAACGAACTGTTTGTCTATCTGCATCGCTTTCCCTCCAGTCGGGGTTTCGTAAGGCGTGTCCGGCCGCAAGCCAGGCAAAACATCGCGGACACGCGAAACATTGAGAGGGAGTGTGCAGAAATAGTCGGGGCCACCGAATGGCCCCCGACCCATCGCTTCAGCGGCGTCCGCGCGCGAAAAAGCCGAGCAACGCGAGGACAACGATGATGATGACGACCCACCGCAGGTCGTCGTGCTAGCGGACCCAGAGCTGATCGACCAGGGTGCTCAAGAACGGGTTGTTCTGGCCACAAACTCGCGGACCAACTCCTCGCCGCTAGAGCGGACGAAGCTTCTGAGGACGAGCGCGACGATGATCGCATCGTCGAGTTGCCCAGCGACTGGAATGAAGTCGGATACTAGATCGAGCGGCGGTGCCAAGTACCCGACGAGCGCGAGCAGGAGCAGCTTGCGGCGGCGCGGGACACGCGGGTCGTGGCTCAATCGGCTGAAGTCAGCTCAGATCAACTCAAGTGGGCAAGAGCTTGGGCAAAAGTTTCGACACGAACATCTGCCGGGGTGAAGTGAGAGCCCCGGCGGAAGGCCGGGGCTCTCACCAACGTCACCGGTTTAGCGAACGTCCTCGTCGCGGAATCCGGCGCCACCACTACCGTAATAGCCACCAACTTCGTTCCGATAGCCCTCGTCCTTGTAGCGGTCCTCGTCGAACTCCGGTGCGTTCTTGATCTGATCCTTCGTGCGGTTCACAAAAACCGTCTCGGCGTCGAGGTCGACGTCGCGAAGCACGCCCGCCGGCAGTAGCACCTTCTTGCCAAAGATCCACGGGCCAGTGTCGACAACGATGTAACTGCCGCCGACCTCATTCGTCGCCTCGTCGATCTTGCCGATACTCCCATCCAGCGCCTCGACGGTGAAACCCGTCAACTCCTGTCCAGTCATGGACGAGTTCTCGTACGTCCACAGGTCGTTCGTCGTCATAAAGACCCTCCTTCCAGAGCGGCCAAACGCTCCATCGTTGACGACTTGCTAGGTGCACAATTCTTTGCCCGCCCAGCCGCCGTGAAACACGATTCCCGCCCGCGGACTGCGGCAATACCGAAACGCCCACGACCAGTCCCAAGATTCGCGTACTCAACGACCTACTCAAGTCTCCGTTTGAGCGATCTTCCCGACGCTCGAGCGCTCTGCCTTCGTCGCTCGGCTTCCGAGCGAGGTTTCGGCGACCTCTCCACAGGCCACGAGCCCGTATGGGCAATCGAGTTGGTCGACGCGAGGTCGGGCGAGGGCTGGTTCAGTGCGCCGCGAGGTGCGAACTAGCGCTGCAGGAATATGTGTCCCGTTTTGGCGTTCCTGTCGAACACGAACTGGTTCGCGCGTTGATTCCCGCGATTGCCACGCTCCGCACGGCAGCCGACGTCCTGGATGAACAACTGAAGGCCGAGCTTGCCCTGCATCTGGCGCACGAGGCATGCCGCCGCGCAGCGATTGAGTGCCGCCGCTACGGCTTGGACGAGCCGCTCCTACGCTGTGCCGCTGCCTGTGACCAGGCAGTAACTGAGATCGAGCTGCTTCTTACCGCTCTCATCCACGAGTAGATCAGCGAGCTATTCGTTATGGCGAAGCCGCGGATGTTCGCGCTCGATCTCAGCGCGTGCTTCGCCCGTCTTCTCGACGACTAGGTACGACGAGTGCTGTTCCACCACAGCCTCGACATCGGCCTGCTCGTGGTCGGGAAGCACGACGAAGCGGGCGATGTGGGCTGCGATCCGGTCATACTCGGCAGGAGCAAGCTCGATCTTCTCGACACAAGTCTCGTCGCAGCACTCACAGTGGAAAGGCAGCGACTGCTCGACGCCGTGTTGTTTCGCACCTTCCTCAATCCGCTCATTAATCCTGCGAAACAGCTCCTCGTTATGGGCCGCTCGCTCCGCGAAGCTCATGAGGCCATTCTCGCGCAAATACGAGGAAGAAGGCGACTTCCGCTTCCGACGCGGCGCAGCCACTAAGGGCTGGCGCGACGATGGGGCACACAGCGTGCTCGAACTGGAAGCCGGCCCACATGTTTAGCCGGGCGCTGACTGGCAAGAAGCGCTACGGCCTTCGTCGCCTGAACCTGCTGCCTACAGAAGTGACGGCCTTCTGCGGACCAGCAACCGGGTTCTTTAGCGGCAGCGACGAGGTGCGGAGAGGCGGCTCCAACAGGGGATTGGGGCCGCCTCCTTCCTTTCGCCGAGGGTGGTCGGACTAGGCCCTACCGCGGGCGAAGAATCCGAGCAAAGCCAGCACAACGACGATGATGATGATCAGCAGGATGATGGAGAAGACGCACCCCCTTTCCAGTGGCGATGAGCAAAGCTAAGCGAACTGGCGAACGCGTTTCCTGTTGATCCTGAAGTAACCGGGGCACGAGCTTGAGCGCCTCAAGCCGGGTCCCTTGACCGCGGCGCTGGGTTTTCTTCGCTTCTCGGGTCGAGCTCTCGCGCCACGTCGGATGGCGCACCTTCGTGTTTTTCCACGGTCCAATAGGTCGGCTGGCGATCGACGACTCGCTCGACATCCTCCGCCTGGTGACCAGCGGCGATGATGAAACGTCTCGGGTCCTGCCGGAGCGCCTCGTACTCCGCGATCGTGAGGGGTCCAACCCTCTCCAGACACTGTGGGTCCGAGCATTCACAGATCAAACCGTCAATGAGCTCCGGATTGACAGCTCCCGGCGCGAGTTCCTGACTGATCTCTGAGATCCGCTCGTTGACCTCTCGAAAAAGAGCTTCATTCTTGGCCAGTCGAGTAAGGCGAGCTTCCATTTGGATAACTCTCCAGCTGAACTCTGCGCAAACGCGCCGCTTCTCCTGCGCGCTCAGAGTCACGATCCCAGAATCCGCTTCGAGCGACTCGGGGCAGGTTTAACCGTTCTCGGAAATGCCGATCTGTGCCAGGGGCCAGGCCTGAGGGGCCTCGCCCGGGGCGACGGCAACTGCGGCTAACTCCGGGTGTTTCCAGCTCTGCGCCTGGCCCCATCGAGCAAGGGAAGGGGTCAACGATGCGGAGGTTTAGGAGTCCGTCGAGGTCAACGTTCCGTTGCGGATTCCGTGCGTCGAGGGTGACCCGAACCGTTTCAAAGAGCTGATCGAAGCCGCGAGAGCGGCTCCTGGCGCGGCGAGATTTCAAAAGGAGAGGTCAAGAGCAGGTAGTTGGCGGTGCGGAATGGGGAACGGGTCGATGCGTGTTCGTCGGCCCGTTCTCGCCTCTGCACGACCGTAACGAAAAGGTGGAGAAGAGAAACTTGAGCGAACCAATGTCAGATCGCGAGGACGACGACAAGCAGGGCGGGGAGGCGAACGACAAGGACTCGGCGGCCTCGTCGGCGGAATACCGCTATTGGAAGCGACTCCCAGCGGCGCGGAAGGCGGAGATCAAGAAGCGCACGCGTGCCCTGGGCTAGAAGCCTTCAACGAGCTGCGGGCTCCGCCTCGCGCTAAGAGTCCAATGCACGCCAACCTTAATAGAGCTACTTGCCGGCGCACGACATTCGGAGCGTGCCCCTCGAGCTTAGACGGCCGCCCCTACATGCCGGCGCCCCCGCCAAACTCCGAACTCGCGATAGCCGATTCCTTCGATCAAGCCGTCGTACACTGGGTCTTCGACCGTCGGAGGATTTCTGAGCGATCGTCTGGACGAGAGCAAGATTGAACAGCTCCGCGCTTGGGGCACGGGTCTTGCTGCCAATGGCAGCGACGATCTCCGTGCAACCGGGAGAGCGATCCTCATGCTGATCGAAGAGATCGAGCGCTTGCACATCGACCTGTGGAACGCGACAACTCGGGAACAAACCCAGGCGGATCAGAGTGATGAAGGCGACCAAGTGCGAGCAGGACGAGAACCGAGGCTGAGGGCCAGGCTACGCCGCGTCCGTGATCGCTGAGTAGCCAATTCCATAGAGCTTCCACAGCCTGTTGATAACCAGGCACGCCTGCGCCTGCGCAAAGATTCCGGTCACCTGCGGAGCTTCTGCCGGTGGTGCAGCAGCCGCCGGCCGATCACTTTGACGAGCGACCTCGAAGGCGATCGCCGCCGCTGCGCTTCGACCAACACGGGTCTAGCAAGCTGCGCGACCCGCCGGCACTCCAAACATCGGGGCGAACCGGCATGAATAACGTCGGCTCCATTCGACCGCCACATGCCAAGCATCGCACCCTCCTGTTGGCGCGTGCTTCCGCCGAGTCCAACTCGCCACCGCCGCATGTCCCTTCCATTCGCCGCCCTTCGCACTCAGGGTATGGGGCTCGAAGCGCATGAGCTATCCGTCGGACAAGGGGTACGGTACGAGCGAGGGTCAGGTGGGGTCGAGTAGTTCCTCGAGCCGGCTTCGGACATCAACCTTCGAGATGCACGCCAGGGCACCGGCCGCGACCGCCGACGCCGCGCGCTGCGGCTCTAAAGAGCCTGTGACGGCCACAACAGTCGACTTCGGTAAGGCTCGGCTGATCTCCTTGATCGCCTCAACACCGTCGACCAGAGGCATATCCAGATCCACAAGAACCACGTCTGGGGCATGCTGCTTTGCGACAGCGATCGCCTCGGCACCGTCCAACGCGCACGCGACCGGGTCAAGGCCCATCTGCGACAGGAGAACCAACATCGCCTCGACAAACAGTGGATCGTCGTCTACGACCAGGACCCGCGCGTTCTGCTCGACCGCCATCGGACATCCCTTCTCGCTCTCGGTGCGCGACGCCGGCGTTCCGATATATCTGCGTCCGCGTCAGGCTGGTCGCAAGCTGGCGGAGGGCGCGAGTCGACCGGATGATAGCTGGGCAACCCAGGATGATCTAGGACGACTCCCCTAACGTGCGCGCCTGGCGGGCCCTCGATCTGTAGCACGTACCGATGCCCGATCCCGAAGCAGCACGGATGGGTCGTCCGGGAGGTTTCCAACTGACGTCGGTCTCCCCCCGGATTCGATGCTCCGCGAGTAGGGAGGGCTCGGGCGCCCCTGAGCCTCGGCATTAATGCCCTTATAGAGGTAACGTCCTTGCGGGGTTCTTTGCGACGATGATCCAGTTCGACCTAAACGGGCGGCAGCTCGCACTCGAAGAGACCATCGTTCGAAAACTGCATGCAGAAGCCCTTGCCAGAGCCGGCTCGTCCACGACGTTCAACGACCTCGCGGTGATCCTGTCGCGTGCGCTTTCCGAACGAAAGACAATCACGCTTCGACGAGCGGAGTCGCGCGCCCTGGAACAGTTACTGAATGCCGATAGGCCTTGAAGCACATCCGGTTATGTGTTCCGTATCGCTCGTTCGGCTTCGTAGCTCCTAATGAGGAGGACAAGGTTGTGGACTCCGAACCCAAAGCTGTTGCTGAGCGCGATGCTCATCTCGGCGAGCCGCACTTGTTCGGCGTAGGCGAGATCGCAGGTCTCCTCGAATTTCTCGTGGTTGGTCGTCGCCGGCGCGATGTTGTCCCTGAGCCCAACGGTGCTCCGGCCGTCTGCGCGACTGGGCCGACGCCACGCCCTCGAACTAACGGCGTCGGGCACCTGCCGCTCTCTCAGCCCCGATGTTGGTGCTGAGATGCCCGGAGGCGCCCTTACGGCGAAGTAACCTGGTCGTCTGGAACGAGTGCGCGAGCCCCGGCTTCGTCCTCTAGCGCGGATCGCTGGCGCAGACCTTCGAGTCGGCACGACCACTCGCACGACCTTCCTCGACAAGCGTGGCGCCCGCGGCAACGCCTACTACTACGCCGCCCGAGCTGGAAACGCCGGCGGTTGGAGTCCCTTTAGCCGAAAGGTGCGCGGCGCCCGGCGCTAGCTGCCCGACGGCGCAAGCGCGACGAACGGGTTCGATACCGCGCCAAAAGCGATACGACAGATCGGAGCTATGGGCATCACGGCTTCGAGGGTAACTCGGGCGACTGCGCCGACGGCTGCGCCAGTGTTCGGGAATGTCCCCCGACGTACGACTCGGCCCTCTTAGTCGAGTAGCCGGAAGTATCGGGCGATCGGCAGGAGCGTGAACCCCGCTGCCTCGTACGCCGCCCGCGCAGGTTGGTGTCCCGGGTCGCCGCCGGTCTCCACGACGGCGATGTCCATGCCACGGCTGCGCATGTGCTCAGTCGCGAACTCGGTGAGCCGCGAGCTGATGCCACGCCGTTGATAGTCAGGATCGACGCCGATGATGTCGATCACGCCCATCCCCTCATGAAAGGCGTTCAGGGCGACCGCGACGAAACCGACCGGCCGTCCGTCCGTCACCGCGACGAACACGTCCCGTTCCTCGTTCGTGCAGGCGGATCGGACCGCGTCAGCCTGGTCTTCCTTCCAGTCTGGGTGCAAGCGGAGGAAGATGTCGTCGCCCAGGACCTGCCGTACTGACGCGAAGACGGGTTCCCAGGCGCGCAGCGAAAACTCAACGATCGCCCCGAGGTCGTCCTTGCGGAACTCACGGATGATCGTCTCTTCGGCCACGGCGTCGACACGCTATCCCCGCTGCCACAGCGCTGTCGCTTGCCCCAGCGTTGCGCAATGACCTCTGACGACAGCCGCGGCGATGCCGCCCACTCCGGACATAGGATCGTGCATTGCTCGCGCGCCAGAGCCACTCGTCCTAGCTAGGAAGGCGACGATGGAATACACCCGCTTGGGAAACACCGGTTTGAAGGTGAGCCGCCTCGCGCTCGGCTGCATGAGCTACGGCGATCCGACCACCCGAGACGCTCACCCGTGGGCGCTGACCGAGGACAAGGCACAACCGTTCTTCGAGCAGGCGGTCGAGCTCGGCGTGACGTTCTGGGACACCGCGAACGTCTACCAGCTCGGCACGTCCGAGGAGGTCGTCGGTCGCGCGATCACCCGCTACTCCCGCCGTGAGGACATCGTGCTCGCGACGAAGGTGCGCGGGAAGGATGCACGACGGGCCTGGTGGCGAAGGCCTGTCGCGCAAGGCCATCCTCGAACAGGTCGACGCGTCGCTTACCCGGCTCGGCACGGACTACATCGACCTCTATCAGATCCATCGCTTCGACCTGGACACGCCGGTCGAGGAGACGATGGAGGCGCTGCACGACATCATCAAGGCGGGCAAGGTGCGCTACATCGGCGCCTCGTCGATGTACGCGTGGCAGTTCGCGAAGCTCCAGCACGCCGCGGATCTCGGCGGCTGGACGCGGTTCGTGTCGATGCAGAATCAGTACAACCTGCTGCGCCGGCACGACGAGCCCGAGTTGATGGCGATGTGCGGTGACATGGGGGTGGGGCTGATGCCCTACTCCCCGAACGGCAAGGGCCGCCTCGCCCGTCCGGCCGGCGAGCAGAGCCACCGCTCCAGCACCGACAAGGTCGTCCAGGCGTTCGACTCCCCGTACGACGAGCCCGTGATCAATGCCGTGCAGAAGCTCGCCGAGGCACGCGGCGTGAGCATGGCCCAGATCGCGCTGGCCTGGGTTCTCCGCAACCCGCTCGTCTCGGCGCCGATCGTCGGCGCAACCAAGCCGACACCACTTACCGGAGGCAGTCGCTGCACTCGGCCTCGAACTGACCGACGAGGAGGTGCAGGAACTCGAAGCGCCCTACCAGCAGTACGGGCCGTCCTGGTACTAGCGCCGCGACCCCTCGCCTGCGCCAGTGTTCGGGAATGTCCCTTGAAGCTCGGACGCACCTCCGTGCTTAGGCGACGCGGACGGGGCTCTGACGCCGAGAGCCTCGAAACCGAGGCTCTCGGCGAGCTTTGACAGACTCAACAGATCGGTGCCGTCACGGTCAAGCGTCAACCCGCTTGAGCACCCGGCAGGATCGAATCGGTGACCGTGATACGCAGCAACGGTCGCGAGAGCGGCGACACCGCAGTCATTCCGATCACGCTGCCGCGTGAGCTGACTCCTTAGAACCTGAACTTCAGACCGATCCACTTGAGCCCCCGCCGACGACGTGATTCTTCGCCCACTTCGCCGCGCCTTTGACCCTGTCCCAAAACGACTTTCCACCGCGGACCGACTGAAGCTCATCGTCGGAAACTGTTTTGATTCCTGATTCGATAGCCATCCTGCCTCCCGCCGCAGATCCCGAAGATCACGAAGTACGCAACTCTTAACGCGGCACCGGGCGCGCGTCAAGAAGGAAATGGCGCGCAGCGAGGCGTTATCCCTTCGTCCAATCTCGTACGCAATCACCAACCCAGCGCCGCGTCCGCTTCGTCTAACGCGGACAGCACGATCTCGTCCACTTCGTATGAGCTCTCGGGCTCCGAGTCGAGCGACTCCGAACTCCGTACTACAGCAACCGTTCTGGTTCGAGCGCCCGACCTGTTCTGCCGTCGTACCAGCCGAGATCCTGCGTGACGTGCTCGCGATCAGCGCCGAGCACCGTGACAGTGACGATATGTCGCTCGCCACCAACGCGCGCATCGAACGTGCCGCCGTAGCCGGCCGTGTTGCCATCGACCGCCCAGTGGATCCGCTCGCCCAGGATCGGCCCGTCCTCAAGCGAGAAGCCCTGCGCGAAGAGCATCGGCCCATCCAGCGGACCGAGCAGCAGACGCGTCGGCTTCCGCGGCAACCTGAAAGTCGGTGTCGAAACCATAGCCGTCTGATAACCGTTCGTCGCGAGCACCTGTGCGAAGCAGACGTCGCCGCCGGGCATGTCTCGTAGGTCGAGGTCGAAGCGGTCAGCCGTGAGGTTGAAGCTAACGCGGTAGAAGCGCTTGCCGTCGGAAGTGAAGCGAACGAAGTAGGTGTGCGGGTGCTTCTTCGCGCCAGAGCTTGGTTGCCAGCGCAAGTGGAGGAGTCCTTCGGTGTCGATCTGGTGCCCGTGCAGGGGATGCGCGAGGTCGAAGCTCGGAAGAGAGCGTGGCACATCGAGGATGCCGATTTCCTTTTCACTACGCAAGAGCACGACGTGTCGTGTGGATCGGTGATAGGGCAGCCGCCGGCTGAATGTGGCGATCTGTTGATCGCTCGCGAACCAGCGAACGTGCACGGGGCTGCGCTCAAGTGTCTTTCCGTCTTCGGTTCGGAACTCGAGCCAGTACTCCGCTTCGCTTTTTGGCACGTAGACGTCCCGTTCGCTCCCCTCGCGTTGCATCGGGATGTCGCTCGCCTGCCGTTCGTCGTCTTTCGGCTTTCCGTTCCCTTTGGCATGCTGGAGCCCGTCGGGCCCCTTGTACGTCCGTATGCAGGGCGACCAGGTCACTTCGTTGCGTCGAGTCACCCTGCCGCGCACACGCACGAAGGGAGCTTTGAACTCGGTGCTCTCGATCCAGCTCGGGTCGTCAGCCATCGCTCATCGCTCTTGAAAGCGGTTGAAGAGCTTCGTCCAGTGATAGGCGCTGATCCACGCCGGCGAGCAATAACCCATCAAGTCGCCGTCGCTCGCTGGGAAGACTGTCCCGGACACGACGTCCACACCCACGTCCCCATCTGTCCCGTCCGCGGGAACGAAGTCGTCATCAGTGTTTTCTGGCTTCGCTCCGACCGGCGGACTGCACGGCGCATGATCGAGTCCGTATAGGTGCCCGAGCTCGTGGCCGACAGACCCGGTCAGGCTTGAGTAGCCGAACGCCTGATTCTCCGTCGAGTCGCCGACGCGATTCATCGGCACCATCGCAGGCACGAGCCCGTACAGTTTCTGCCAGTCCTCGCCGTCCTCCTGGATATCCTCGATGTCCTCAAGCAACGAGTCAAAATCGTCGAGGTTTTCGCTGCCGTCGGAGTTCTTCGCGTTGAGGTTGCGAGAAGTGATGTACGTCTCGTTCCCCGGATCGACCCAGTAGACGATTCCGTCGCTCGGGTTCGTAGGGATTGGGTAGATCGTCGTCAACGCGTTCACAGCAGCGAAATACTGTGCGATCGTCGGCGGCGGCACTGACGGCGTCCCGATCCTCAGCATGAGGATGTTTCGAGCCACCACGGGGCTGAAAACGACGGTTAGCTGTGACGGGTTTGACGTCGAGCCCGGAACGGTTGCCTCGACGATGAGCGTCAACGTCCCTTTGCAGATGCTCGCCGGCAGAGTGAAGTTCAGCGTGTCGGTAAGCGTGCCGCGGTTCACCTGGCTTGCTGGCTTAGCGCTGAAGCCGCCGGCCACCAGCGTCTGGGTCGCCGGACCCAGTTAGCGCGAGCGTCCCCGTCACATTCGCAACGACACCGCCCCCGGGAACAGAGGGATCGATGCCGCTGTCCAGGTAAACACGGACAAGTGTGGTCTTGTTCTCGACCAGCGGAGCGGAGTTCGCCGCTGCCCGTGGCAGAAGCGAAGCGCTGGATCGCCTGCGTCACCTCGATGCCGGTGATCGCGAGCGCCGGGGCATCAGGCGCATCCGGCAGCCGCTCCGCCGTCGCGTTGATCACGTAGCCCACGTCGTCCTCATCGGTCGTGGTGGGTCCCATCGTGCGACTACCGAGCGTCGACGGATCGTTTGGATCGATCGTGATAGTCGCCTGACCGAGTGAGTTCTCGTTCGCGCCCCCTGACGGCCAGTCAAGGTCGTCGTCTGCGTACCCCTCGACCCAGATCTGCGTCGGACCGCCGACCTGCAACCGCACAATGTTCTGCGAGTCCCCCTCGACAACGGATACGACGTGACCTCGTCGACCTTGTTCCCGAAGTTGTTCCACTTAAATATCTGCTGATCGATGACCGCGACACCGTTCTGCGCCGGCGCCTTCGCATGCACGTAAACCGCCATGTGCGTATCGCCCCATTCCTCGTCCTCGTAGAGCACAAGGTTCTCGAGACGCAAGCCGCACCGACGCAGGCTGGGCGGCCGCAATCGCCGCGAGTTTGCAGCTGACGCTGTACCCCGCGTCGTCATTGTCCGTATTCGACGGGCCGAGCAGTAACGAGCCCGAGCGTGACGCGGCGAAGCGCGGATCGAACACATGCGTCAGCGTTCCGAGATGATTCTCGTTGTCACTTCGCGTCCGGCCACGAATTGTCGTCGTGTGTCCAGCCGTCAATCGTCAACGTCGTCGGCCCGGTCAGATCGAAATCGACAACATTCGGGTTAGCCGGATCCACAGCCAAGGCTGTACGTCGCGGTCTCATTGACCTCGTGAAGCCGAGGTTGTTCCAACTTGAAAGCTCGCGACCTCACCGCCCCCGTTCTGACACGGTCGCGTAGATCGCCATCTGAGTGTCTGCCGCCACTCCTCGTCCTCGAACAAGTCCCGCGAACAAAAGTCACACGACAAAACTCACCGCGCACCGCCGATAACAGCGCCCGGAGCGCCGACGCGATCCACCACTGACCTCGATCCCATTGGCTCCCTCCCGTACCGGCAGGATGAGCCGCAGCAGGAATTGACAACACTAGACTATTCTAGGACATGACAACGGCCGCTAAGTGCGTTGCTCCTCCCCGAGCGTTGCCCGGCGCAAAGCGGCCTAAGCGCCAGCTCCTACGCGGGACCCCCCGGCCCGCCATGAACCCCATGCCGTTCAAGATTCGGCCAGCCTCTGGTGGGTGGCGTGTCCTGTACCAGAGCGTCGAGAAAACGGTAAGACCGTTCTCTGGTCGGAGGTCTATCCCGAACTTCGGGACGCCAGGTACGCCGTCGAGCTGACCAGGCTCTACGCGGCTACCGCTTCCGGTTGTTGTGGAACGGACTAAGGCGGCCTAGCTCGCACAAAGAGGCGCGGGGCATCACGTCCCGCGCCTCTCGTAAATCGCCAAACCCTCTTTGGTAGCAGGGCGGTAGATCGAGAACACTTGACCGGTGCATGCGGTCGCACAAGGGTCTCGATTTGCAGGGACGTTGCAGTGGAGCTAGCCGGGCTCGAACCGGCGACCTCCTGGGTGCGATCCAGGCGCTCTCCCAGCTGAGCTATAGCCCCGCGACGGCGAAGTGTAGCCGCCGTCCGTGCCGCCGGAAAGCTGGGCTTGCTCAGGGCTCGCAGGATTCCCGAGCCCGTCGCAAGGTCACCGTCATCGCCCCCGCCCCGTCTCGCCGGTGTTCGCGCCGTGCCGGATCAGCACGATCTCTTCGCGGTCAGGCACGCTGTACCCTCCATCGGCTCGTGAGCGAAGACTCCGACTATCCCGCCTGGGTCGCATACGAGCCGGAACTCGTGCCTCCCCGGGAGTTGATGGCGTTCGAGGGGATCGATGTCCTCGAGGAATGGTTTCGCTGGGGCGAGGAGTGGAGCGTCTTGCTCCGCGCCCTCGCTGGGCTCGAAGCATCGAGCTCGGTGCTGGAGATCGGCAGCGGGCTGGGACGAATCGCATTTCCGCTTCGGTACGTGATCACGAGCGGGAGCTACGACGGCTTCGAGATCGTGCGCCAGAAGGTCGACTTCCTGCAACGGGTGTTCACACCGAAGCACCCGACGTTTCGTTTCACCTGGGCGGACGTGCACAACACTCACTACAACCCAGAGGGAGCTTCCGCGGCGAACACGTACCGGTTCCCTTACGGGGATGACAGCTTCGATGTCGTCTTCGCTGCTTCCGTCTTCACGCACATGTCGCCGGAGAACGTCGCGCACTACTTCGCGGAAGCGGCCCGAGTGTTACGACCGAGCGGTCGCTGTCTCTTCAGCTTCTTCCTGCTCGACAACTTCGGCACCGGTGAGAAACGACCCGAGCCGTTCGCTCAGTCGGATTTCGATTTCGTCGAGCACGACACCGACGAGGCCGGATTCGGGACAGTCCATGCCGACGACCCGGAGCGCATGACTGCGTACCGACTCTCGCTCCTCGAGCGCCTCGCGGGCCAGGCGGGCCTGGAACTCGTTCGCCCTCCCTATCCGGGCTATTGGTCCGGTGTCACGCCGGCGTGGATCGGGACACAGGACCTCGTCCTGCTCACGCATCGAGGCTCCGGAGCGAAAGCGTCGAAGCTGGCGACACCGCTGAGCGAGCGCTTGCACTCCGGTCAGAATCCGACGGACTAGCCAACCGGCCAGGTACCCCGTCTGGCCCCTCGCACTACCGTATAAAGGGCGCGAGACGGGCGAGCTGCGTCCGGTTCGGACGCACAGAAGCCATGGCAACTGCGGTCATAGATCTCGACTTCGCTTCGCTTCCTGCCGTGGTGGAAGTCGACCCCGGATATGCCAAGGCATATGCGCTCGTGCGCCTGAACGGCACCCCCGTGGGTGCGACCCACCTTCCTGTTCAAAACGGAAGAGTCGCTGCAGCAAGCCTGAAACGAGCGCTGGTCGAAGCCAGCGGCTGGCCGCTCTGGGAGCGCTGGCTCGCAGACGCCCTCGAACTGCCGCGTGACTCGATCCCGACGGGACCATTGCCGAGCGCGACCGTCGCCGTCTGCACTCGGGATCGGCCGGAGGACCTCCGCTCCTGCCTCGAGGCGCTCGCCGCTCTACGGAACGACGGCCAACAGGTGCTGGTTGTCGACAGCGCGCCGAGCACGGACGCCGCGCGTAGAGGTGGTCTCGGCGTTTCCGAACGTCGACTACATCCTCGAGGAGACACCCGGGCTCAACGTCGCGCGCCAGCGCGCGCTGCACGAGGCGCGCGGGGACATCGTCGCGTTCACGGACGACGATGCCCAGCCCGACCGAGAATGGCTGCACAACCTCCTGTTGAATTTCGAGGACCCGCTCGTCCTCTGCGTCACCGGGCTCACGATGCCGCTCGAGCTCGAGACACCGGCTCAGGAATGGTTCGAGCGCACGACGTCGTTTGCCCGTGGCTTTAGCAGGCGGCTGTACGAGGCGCCGGGCCAGAACCCGCTGGTCGGCGGCCCGATCGGCGCTGGGGTCAACATGGCGCTGCGGCGGACGGCGGTGCTCGAAGAGATCGGGGGCTTCGACGCTGCGCTCGACGCAGGGACCCCGACGCGCTCGGGCGGCGACCACGATCTCTTCACGCGCGTGCTCGCTCGCGGCTATCGGATCGTTTACGACCCCGGTGCGCTTGCCTGGCACCGCCACCGCCGGAGCTGGAAGGAATTGCGTGACACCGTGTACGGCTACGGCGTCGGCGTGTACGCGGCGTGGACCCGTGCTCTCTTCGTCGATCGAGAGCTGACCGTGCCGCTCGCGGCGTGGCGATGGTTCTGGCGTGGGCAGCTCCGCAAGATCGTCCGCAGCGTGGTTCGCCTGCGACCGCTCGAGCTGAGGCTGGCGCTCACGGAGCTTGCCGGGTGTGCCGTCGGGCCGTTCGCTTACGCGTCGTCGCGCCGTCGCCTGCGCCGGAGGCTCGCCGGTGATTGACAGCCAGCCGCGCTTCGATGCGACGGTCGTGATCCCGACCCACAATCGCCAGGCCTCGCTTCTGCGGGCGCTGGAAGCCCTCTGCACACAGACCGCCCCGGCGGATTCATTCGAGGTGATCGTCGTTGCCGACGGCTGCGACGACGGGACTCAGTCCGCTGTTGCCAGCCAGACCACGCCTTATCGGCTCCGCCTGATCGAGCTGGATGGCCGAGGCGCGGCCACTGCGCGCAATCACGGAGCGGACGCCGCCGACGGTGCGCTCTTGATCTTCTTCGACGACGACGTCGAGCCCTCGACGCAGCTCATCTCCGAGCACCTGCGGGCGCATCGGCGGGATTCCCGGTCGCTCGTGATCGGATGTTGCCCGCCTGTGATCCGAGGGGCATCACTGATCGACGTCGAGTTGCGACGCTGGTGGCATGACCACATCCTGTCGATGCGGCGGACGGATCACCGCTACACGTACCGCGACATGCACGCAGGAAATTTCTCGATCAGGCGTGATCTCTATCGCGAGACCGGCGGGTTCGACGAGGCTTTCCCTGGCTGCGGCGGGGAGGACTACGAGTTCGGCGCACGACTGCTCGCCTGCAATGTCGAATTCTCGTTCTCGAACACCGCCCTGGGCCTGCACCACGAGGAGTCCGATCTCGATCGCTCGTTGCGGCGTGCGTTCCAGGAAGGGCGGGCCGACGTTCTCATCGGCCGCAAACATCCGGAGCTACGCCGCGACCTGCCGCTGGCGGCGAGTCGCGAAGCTGATCGGGCACTACGCCAGGGCCAGGCACGCGCGTTCCGACCACGGCTCAGCCCCTGGGCGCGGCTCTCGCGCCTTCGCGTAAGCCTGCTGGAACGCCTTCACTTTCGGCGCAAGGCTCTGCGGTGCTACATCCTTCTTCGCAGGTATTGGTATTTCCGAGGTGTGGCGCACGAGCTCGGCTCCGCTCACGAGCTCGACCGTTTCGTGGCCGCCTCGCCGCCGGAGCAGCCGCTCGAAGGCGCATTGCTCAACGTTGATCTTGCAGCGGGGTTGCAGAACGCCATCCAGTTCATCGACGAACAGAGCCCATCCGGTGTGCGGCTTCGGTTCGGGACGATCGAGATCGGGGTCCTGCAACCTGCAGCGGGTGCCGAGCCGGTGCGGGGACGGCAGATTACTCGCTGCCTGGAGAGCTCAGCCTCGCTGATCTCGGCGCTCGCAGTCGCCGGTGCGGTCGATCCGGAGGCCGGGCTGCTGTCATGGCTCGGTCGAGAGCCGTCAGAACACGCGAGCCCAGACGTCGAGTCTCCGCTGCTCGAGGAGCAGGCAGTTTGACGGTCGACCGTTTCGTCCTGCGCCAGATCGAGGTCGCCTCCCCCTTCGCGCTGCAGACGTCCTCGCTAGACCGTCCGGGCAAGACGCTGCGACTGCTCGTCCGCTACCGCGGTCATCCCGTCGGGTGGGTGAATGTCCCGACCGAAGGATCGGCCACGATCGACGAGAGCCGCATCCGACATCTGGTCACCGAGCAGATCGGCTGGGATCTCGCCGGTTTCACCTTCCCGGCGCCTGACGCCCCGCTCGAGGCCCCTGCCGGTGCCGCGCCGATCTCCGTCGTCGTCTGCACGCGCGATCGTCCGCAGGATCTCGAGCGGTGTCTCCGGGCGCTTCCTGGCTCTCGATTATCCGGATTTCGAAGTGCTCGTCGTGGACAACGCCTCCCAGAACGACGAGACCGCCACCGTGGCGGCGCGCCTCGGTGTGCGCTCGGTCCGCGAGGACCGACCGGGGTTGGACTGGGCGCGCAACCGCGGCATCGCGGAGACGCGCCACTCGATCATCGCGTTCGTCGATGACGACGCGAGACCGGATTCGCTCTGGCTTGCGGCGATCGCCTCCGCGTTCGTGGATCCGGAGGTCGATGCGATGACCGGCCTGGTCGCGCCTCTCGAGCTCGAGACCTCCGCACAGCGGCTTTTCGAATTTACGTATGGCGGCATGGGCAAGGGCTTCGCGCCGCGAACGTTCCATCGCGACCGAAACACCGACGCCGAGTTGATCGGCATCCAGGCAGTCGGAGTCGGAACCAACATGGCATTCCGGCGGGAGGTGTTCGAACGCGTCGGATTGTTCGACACCGCGCTCGACGTGGGCACACCGTCCCGCGGCGGTGGCGATCTGGACATGTTTCACAGGGTCGTCGCGTCTGGTCGCACCCTTCTCTACCAGCCTGCAGCGCTCGTCTGGCACCGGCATCGTCGCGGGATGGATGAGCTCGAGCGACAGCTCGGCGACGACGGCTGCGCGTTCACCGTCTACCTGATCAACCTCTGGCGGAAGAGGACCGTTCCCCGCCGGGCTGTTCTGTCATTCGCGCTGCGACGCTGGGTGCCCTGGTTGCTGAAGCGGTTCATCCGCGGGCTCTTCGGTCGTGGCGTCTTGCCGCTGCCACTTTTGTGGGCGCCCGTGCGTGGACTGATCGCCGCCCCTCGGGCCGCGTTGAACGCAGCGCACAGCGACTACGAGCTCCGGCGGCACGAGCCCACCGTGGAAGCACTGAACAATGGCTAAGCCCTCAGAGTGTGCGGCTGGCCGACTCCGGGCCCGCGCTGACGGAGATCGAGCAGCCCACCCGCGAACGGGAAAGCGTCGGACGACTTGATCACCTGGGTCGGTTCTGGGACCTCGTTCTTCACCTCGCGCAGCGCGAGGCATCGTCGCGCCATCGGTTCACGCTCCTCGGCTGGACCTGGCCGCTCGCGCGGCAACTTGCGCAACTCGGCGTTCTCGTCTTCACCTTCTCGCACATCGTCAAGTTGGAGATCCCGAACTTTCCCGCGTTTGTGTTCAGCGGTCTGATCGCATGGGCCTGGTTTGCCTCCAGCCTCGTAACAGCGACGGGCAGTGTGGTGGCGAATCGCAACCTTGCCTTTCAGTCGGGCTTCCCACTAGCCGTCCTGCCGGCGGTGGCCGTCGCGGTGCCTCTGCTCGACGTCTTCTTCGCGCTTCCCGTCCTCGCGGTGCTGCTCGCGACGGCCGGCGAGCTGCACGCGACGTTTCTCTTTCTGCCGGTGATCCTGGTCGTGCAGTTGGTGCTCATGACCGGCATCGCCTGGTTGTTCGCTACCGCCCAAGTCTTCTTACGGGATGTTCAGAACTTCGTGACGTTGCTGCTTCTTGTCCTCTTCTATGTCACACCTGTCTTCTACGACCGCAGCCGCGTCCCCGACGAATACCAATGGGTGCTGCTGGCGAATCCGATGACGACCCTGATCGAGGCGTACCGCTCGATCTTCCTCGACGGCTCTCTACCAGCTGCTAAGCCCTTTGCGATTCTCACCCTCGTGAGCATCGGAGCTGCTGCGCTCGGCTACGCGGTCTTCCGCAGGTCCGAGGACGGATTCGTGGACGAGCTATGAGCAGTATCGAGCTTCACGAAGTCTGGAAGTCGTACCCGCGCTGGCAGGCAGGGCACCGGACACTGCGCGGCCTGGCCAGTCGCCGGTTCGCCACGATCGCTCGTCGGGGGGAGCGGCGCTGGGCGCTCCGCGACGTCACGGTCGAGATCCCGCCCGGTGAGAGCTTCGGTGTGATCGGGCAGAACGGCGCGGGGAAGTCGACGCTCCTTCGTCTGACGGCCGGCATCGGACGTCCGACCCGCGGGGAGATCCAAGTCCCGCGGTCGACCGCGTCCGTGCTCAACCTCGGTGACCTATTCGACCCGGAGTTGACGGGCGAAGAGAACGCACGGACGATCGCGATGGTCTCCGGCCTCCGTAAGGACAAAGCGAAGGCAGTAGTGCCGGCGGCTATCGCGTTCGCAGAGGTCGAGGACTTCGCCGATGCTCCCGTTCGCACATACAGCGACGGGATGAAGCTGCGACTGGCGTTCGGCGTCGTCGCTCAATTGCAGCCGAAGGTCTTGCTGCTCGACGAGGTGATGGCGGTCGGCGATCTCCGGTTCCAGGCTAAGTGCCTCGAACGAATTCGCGAGCTCCGCGCAGACGGGATGACCCTGCTCTTCGCCTCGCACGATCTCGATCAGATCGCCGCAGAGTGCAATCGTGCGATCTGGTTGCAGAACGGTGTCGTTCGGTCGTCGGGCGATGCCGACGAGGTGATCGCGTCCTACCGCGAGGCGATGACGACGACGACGATGGAGCTCACGCCCCCGTCGGTCACTGACGGCGATGACTCGGCGCTCGAGTTACGGCGTAACAGGTTCGGGAGCCAGGAGGTGACGATCGACGAGGTGCGCATCTCGGGGGCTGACGCCGGTGCGATCAGCGAGCTCAGCGTTGGCGAACCGCTGGTCGTGACTCTCGTTCTCAGGGGCCACGCCGGCCCGGTGCATGGCGCCGCCGCCGCCGTCTCGATCTTCCGAACGTCTGACGGTGTCGTGTGTTGCGACTCCAATACCGAGACCGACGGCGTCTCGCTAGGGCGACTCGAGTCCGAGACCACAGTCACGCTCAGGTACGACCGGCTCGATCTTCTCCCAGGTCACTACATGATCGAAGTCGGCGTGTACGCACCGGATTGGGAGTACGCGTACGACCTCCACACGCAGGCGTGCGACCTACACGTGATCGGGCGCGCGAGGCGCACGGCGTCTATCGGCCACCACATGGCTGGCGCGTCAGTGACCACCCCAGCTCGGGGCCGGACGTCAGCGTTGTGCTCCCGACCCGGAACCGACGCGGGTTGCTCGCACGCTCGCTGGCGAGCGCCCTCGCACAGAAGGAAGTGCAACTGGAAGCGATCGTCGTGGACGACGGATCGACTGACGACACCTGGGACTGGCTGATCGGACTCGTCGATCCGAGAGTGCGGCCGATTCGACTCGAGGGCACCGGGAAAGTCGCCGAAGCCAGGAATCGAGGGATCGCAGCGGCGACTGGGGAAGGGGTCGCCTTCCTCGATGATGACGACGTCTGGGCACCGGACAAGCTCCTGCGGCAACTCGACGCTGCCGACGACGGCGACGTCCTCGTCTACGCGGGAGTGATCGAGACAGACGAGGCTTTGCACCCAGTCGTCGAAATCGTGACTCCGACTCCCGCCGAGGTCGGGCAACGACTAGCAGCGACGAATCTCGTCGGCACACCATCTGCCGTCCTCGTTCGCGCCGAGGCTCTCCGCACTGCCGGCGGGTTCGATACAGGCCTTTCGATCCTCGCGGACTGGGATCTCTGGCTTCGCCTTCGCAAGCAGGGTGGGTTCGCGGCCGCGATGCCTCACCTCGTCGGCTACACGGTCCACGGCCGGAATCTCCATCTCGGGAGTGTTCGCCGCATGCTCGACGAGTTGCGAGTCCTGCGCTCAAGACATCCCGACGTGGCCGCTGCAAGCAGCGCCAAGGCGATTGGCAGTCTCGAGTTTCTGCGCTGGCTCTCCTCACGTTATCGCCGCGCAGGACGGCGGCTCGACGCCTGTCGCGTCTACGTGCGGATCGGGCTCTGTTACCGCCGACCGCGCGACGTGGCGCGGGGCGTCGCAGTGCTGCTGGGACGGGACTTCATCCCGCTCGGCGGTTACTCCACCACCGGAAAGCCCGGGGTGCCTTGTGCCTCAGCACCCTGGCTTGCCTCGGCGGCAGCCGACTCTGGTGACCCGACCGGCGGAGCGTGAGCCTCACCTCGCGGCTTCGCCCCTTCGCATTTCCCAATGCACCAATTCCCCTACTGCATCGCCGAGCAGCCGCGATCCGCGGACGAGGTACTGCAGAAGTTGCATGCCTCGTCCGATTCTCCATGGGTCGGCCGATACTGAGCTGTAACGCGCGAGAGACCGTCGAGATGCGGCGAGCCGGAAAGTACGCCCGAGGCTGGAGGAAGATCCGACGGATGTGAGGCGAGCGGTCCCGTCGTGTAGTCGCGATGAGCGGCCAGACCGAACCCGAGCCTGAAACCTTTCCGCGCGACCTCGAGCGTACGGCGGCGCGGCGTGTGCGGCCACGTGCACCTCAGGTGCATAAACGAGACGTGCTCCCCCGCTTGTCGCTCGTTGACAGAACTCTTCCTCATCG
>CAWJZI010000024.1:0-122878 GCA_963847305.1 uncultured Actinomycetes bacterium
CTGGATCCTCGCTTGTTGCGAACAGATCCAGTCATCCGATTCGGATGAAACAGGGCGGGGAGCAACCCTCTCAGGAACCCGCGCGTTCAATGTGGCTCGCGAGGGTGGGGAGAGCCCCTCGCCCCCAACGTCGCCTTCACCGCTTCACCTCTGCCCGAATCGTGTCCCGAACCGTGTCCCGAATTGCGCAAATCCACTGTGCCTGAGCGCACCCAAGAACACGCAGCAGAGCCAAGAACACCCACGAGAAGCACCCCGGTCAGAACTCATAATCCGTAGGTCCCTGGTTCGAGTCCAGGCGGGCCCATCAGAAAAGCCCCGCTAATACGGGGTTTTTCTTTGGAATTTGGGCTGGAAGTGGGGGATGCCTCTTCGGCGTTCTACAGAGGAGGTTGGATGGCCCGCAAGACGGTCTCGGTCTCCGATCTCTCCGGCGAAGAGATCTCCGACGGCCAGGGCGCGACTGTGACGATCAGGGCGCTGCCCGCTAGTTGAACCTGCCGCCGGTGCCTAGGTTGACTTCTCGATGAACCTGACGACGATGCGAAAAGAGGGGCGAGCCGCATACCGGTCGGCAGCGGGAGAGGGTGGTGCCACCGACCAGGGCCCGCCCCTTTAGTTGTCTTCGGCCGAAAGTCCGCACTCCCTTTACTCGAATCGGCGGCCTCCTGGGTGTTTGCTCGAGGCGGGATCGCTGGGGCCGGCCGGGGAATGACCGAAACGGATAGTGGATCGACGTCAGAATGTCTGTGGGGCGCGAGGCGTAAGGTCGCATGACGCAGCCAACTCAATACCCCAGATTTGTCCGCCTATCCGGATCTGGTCGTGATCTACCTGGGGATGCGTGTGGAGGAGCCGCGCGGCCTCGCGACGCTGCAGCGGCTCGGTCCGCAGATCCAGGCAGCTGTCGAGGAGCGACCGGACGGACTGCTGCTGCATGAGAATCTCACGTACTCCGAGGAGCCTCTGCACGTTGGCATGCGGCAGTACTGGCGTGATTACGACGCGCTGGAGGCCTGGTCGCTCGCTCTGCCGCACAAGGCGTGGTGGTCGGACTACCTGCGTGACCGTGACGGAACCTCGTTCTGGCACGAGACGTATTTTCGGCGCGGCGGCATCGAGACGATGTACGTCGACACGGGCGAGACGATCGGCTTGTCGCGTATCGCAGCCGCCGTACCGGCCCAGGGCCCGATGTTCTCGGCGCGACGGCGCGCCGAATCCGACCGGGCGGCGGCAGGAGCAAGCACGAGCGGCAGGTAGGGCTCGAGCAGCGAGCTAGCGGACTGGAGGAGGGCGGGCGCCACGGGCTTCGTCCCGAGCTTCGTGGGGCCTCGAGGACGAGGTGCGCCCGCCCATCCTGAAAGAGACGATGCCTCCCGCCTTCTCGGCCCCGGCTCACTTCCGCAGACGACGGCGAAAGGGATGAGGAGATCCCTGCCGAAGTGTATGCATTCCATTTGCAGGGGTTTTGATCGTGCGCCGAGCAGAAACGAAAGCGCGCGAACGCCTCTCACAAGGGGATCGAAGGGGGGACAGATGCGCACTGTTTTCAAACGAAGGCGTCGTTGGCCTTACTGGGCCGCGCTCGCCGCCGCGTCGGCGCTCGTCGTTGCCGTCGCGACCGTCGGCTCCGGTTTCGCCGCGGCCAAGGCGAAGCCGGTCCAATACCTCACCGCCGCGGGCCATCGGCGCCGCCCGCGTCGGGCAGGTGCTCACAGGCGAGCGCGGCGCCTGGACGGGCAACCCGACCAAGTACGAGTACGCCTGGCTCCGCTGCGCGGCCAACGGAGGCAGCTGCGACACGATCAACGGAGCGGACGGCACGCAGTACCAGTTGACCGCAGCGGACGACGGACACACGGTCCGGTTCCGCGTGACGGCAACCAACGGCGACGGGTCGACGACGGCGACGTCGGCGGCGACTGCGGTCGTCGTGGCCGGCGGCAAGCCCGCCAGCACGGTCCTACCGGCGATCTCCGGCACGCCGCAGGAGAACTCGACGCTGACCGGGACGAACGGCACCTGGACGAACAGCCCGTCCAAGTACGAGTACGCCTGGCTCCGCTGCGACAAGAACGGCGGCGCATGCTCCGCGATCAACGGCGCGATCAAGAACACGTACACGCTGACCTCGGCGGACGTCGGCGCCGCGATCCGGTTCCGCGTCGTCGCCTCGAACTCGGCGGGCAGCGACACGGCGATGTCGGCCGCGACGGCCGTCGTCTCCAAGTTCCGGGGGCAAGGTTGCCCGGCCGTCGGGAACCCCGATCAGGCGGCGGCGATCAACCCGCCGGCGAGACTGCTCATCGACTCGCTCCAGAGCGACCCGTCGGTAGTCACGAAGAGCACCCAGACGGTGACGGTCCGCTTCCACGTCACCTCGACGTGCGGCGGTCCGGTGCAGGGTGCGCTCGTGTACGCGACTGCCACGCCCTACAACCAGTTCGCGATTCCGCCGGAGCAGCCGACGGGCGCCGACGGCTGGGGGGCGCTGACCTTCCAGCGCGGCCGCGGCTTTCCGGCCAGCAAGCAGCAGCGGCAGCTGACGGTTTTCGTCCGGGCTCGCAAGTCCGGCGAGAACGTGCTGGTCGGCATCTCGACGCGGCGGCTCATGTCGATCCGCGTCAACCTCAAGGGCTGAGCCGATGCGGGCGAGGGCTGGGGGCGAACGCCCTCAGCCCTCGCTGCTCAGCCGCCCGGCTCTCGTAGCGCAGCCATCTGCGCGGATACCGTTGCGAGGCGCTGCTCGATCTCGGTCAGGCGTTCGAAGGCCTCCTCGGCGCGAAGGACGTCGTCCTCGCTGCGGATCGCGCCGTTGCCGGCGCGAGCCAGGGCGAGTTCACGTTCGAGTTCCTCGACGCGGGCGAGCGCGGTCCGCGCCGTGGCCTCGGTCACACCTCGTTCGGCGGTTGCAGTCTCGACTGTGAGGCGGGCCGCGTCGAGCTCGCCTTCCAGAACGGCAACCTGCGATCGCAGCTGCCGACTGTGTTCCTCCGCGGCTGCAAGCTCTGCTTCGAGGGCGGTGATGCGGGCGGCAGCAGCATCGAGCTCGCCCGGTGCTGTGTCTGCACCGCGTCCGGCGGTTACCGCCCCGGTCTCGCTCGGCGCTTCTTCGGGCACGGGCCGCTCAGCAGCGAGGGCCAGACCCGTCTCGGCTTCGATTGTCTGGAGGTCGGAGAGGATCGTCTCGGTCTTCTCCTCGATTGCGGCCAGGCCGCTTGCGGTTGCCGCCAGGTCCTCGGAGCCCGGCGCTGGGGGCGCCGCAAGCTCGAGAGGATCGGTCTCGACCTGCTGATCGGTCTCGGGCGGCTCCGGAGCGAGGGCCAGATCCGTCTCGTCGGAGATTGTCTGAAGGATCGTCAGGTCCTCGGGGCCGGGCGATGGGGGCGCCGCAAGCTCGACAGGATCGGCTTCGACCTCGTGCTGCCCTCCGCCCTCCGGCTCGACCTGCGCCGGCTCGTCTGATTGCGCTTCCTCGAGCGGCCCGGCGAAATCGGCGGGACTGTCCGGGAAGGGCGCTTCTGCAGGCGCCTGAGCAGGGGACTGCGATGCAACTGTCTCGCCGGGGGGTGGGGGCTGCGCGATGCGCAGCTCCGACGCGGCCGCCTTCTCCTCCTCCGGTTCGCTCAGCGGCGGCTCGAGCACCGGCGCGCCCTCCTGCCGTGGGCGGAATCCGGTTGCGAAACCGTACTCGGTCTTCAGCACCCCGCCCGACTGGGTTGCCAGCGCCAGGGCCACGACTGCCGGCTCGACGAAGCCGAGCTCGATCAGCACCTTTCCCAGCGGCGCACCGCTGCGCTTCTGTTCTTCGAGCGCGGCCGCAAGCTGCTCCTCGTTCAGCAGGCCGTGCTCGATGAGCAGGCTGCCCAGGAGCGGCGCATCCCGTGCGGAGGAGGCGGACTCGGCGGGCGGCGCGTCGGCCGATGCTGCCCCCGGGGGACGGACGCCCTGGTGTTCAGGAAAGGCTGTCACCTTCGGTCTAATCGGCCGAGAGGCCCGAGCGCGCGTCCCCCGTAAGGGGGACGTTCGAAAATGCGAGACCCGGCGCGAAAAGACTGGTCCAAATGGCTGAGTATGCGCAGCTCGCCGCTTCCGGCTTGACCTGGGAGCCCAGCCCGCACAGACTGCCACGCTGGTGCGTAATCCAATCTAGGGGGGAAAAATGCGGTCACGCACAGGACGCATGCTGGTCGGCGGGGCGCTACTCGCTGTCCTGGTGGCACTCGCCGCCGGACTCTCGCTCGCGAGTAGGGCCGGCGCCGCCGACTCAGGCAGCAACTACCTCGTCGTCTACAAGTCACAGTCGGTCCCGTCCGATGCCGCTTCTGCGATCGAGGCTTCCGGCGGGTCACTCGTGTACAGCTACAGCAAGATCGGCGTCGCGGTCGCGTCGTCGTCGTCATCGTCCTTCGCGGGCAAGCTGCGCTCGAACTCGAAGGTCGAGGGCGTCGCCGGAACGGCCGGGTTCGCCACGCAGCTACCCGACCAGGCGGACAGCTCCGACAGCGCGGACGCGCCGGTCCCCGGAACCCCGGCGCCCGGAAGCGACAGCCTGTCCGGCCTCCAGTGGGACATGGATCAAATCCATGCGCCCGAGGCACGGGCAATCAACGGGGGCAGCCCCTCCGTCGTCGTCGGAGACATCGACACCGGGCTCGACTACACCCATCCGGACCTCGCGCCGAACGTGGACGACGCGAACAGCGCGAACTGCGTGAGCGGCGTGCCGGTGCCCGGCAAGGTGGCGGCCATGGACGACAACGGGCACGGCACCCACACCGCGGGCACGATCGCGGCGGCGAGCAACGGAATCGGGATCGTCGGCGTCGCCCCGAACGTGAAAATCGCCGGGATCAAGGCCGGCAACGCGGCCGGGTTCTTCTTCCCCGAGGCGGTCGTGTGCGCGTTCATGTGGGTGGGCGACCACCACATCCCGGTGACCAACAACAGCTACTTCGCCGACCCGTGGCTCTTCAACTGCCGGAACGACGCAGAGCAGCGGGCGATCTGGAACGCCGAGCGGCGCGCGATCAAGTACGCCCAGCAGCAGGGCGATGTCGTCGTCTCCGCCGAGGGCAACCAGGCGGACGACCTGGCTCACCCGACCCAGGATGCGACCAGTCCTGACGACACGAGCCCGGTCCTGCGCGAGATCCACAACCAGTGCGCAGTCGTGCCCGTCGAGGTTTCAGGCGTGATCGGCGTCACCGCCAACGGCAACAAGGGGTTCAAGTCGTTCTACTCGAGCTACGGCGTCGGGACTGCCGACGTCATCGCCCCGGGTGGCGACTCGATCCTCCAGTTGACGCCCGCCGCCCCGAACGGCCGCGTCCTGTCCACCTGGCCCGCCTCGCTCCTGACCGTGACCTGTCTTGCCGTCGAGGCGAGTGGTCGACGCGAGCGGTGCCACCTACTGCTACCAGCAAGGCACGTCGATGGCCTCGCCGCACGCGGCGGGCGTGGCGGCACTGATCGTGAGCACCGGGGTCAGGTCGCCCGGTGCGGTCGCGTCCGGGCTCCAGAACACGGCCGACCCGATCGGATGTCCGCCCGACATGTCGATCTACGCGTTCTTCCCAGCCGTGGACAACGGCGCACCGCAGAACTGCCAGGGTGGAACGGGCTCGAACTCGTTCAACGGCCACGGCCAGATCAACGCCCTCAGCGCCGTCACGAAGTAAGCCGAAACCGACACGCTTCACGGGAAGGGGGCCTGCTCGGCCCCCTTCCCCTTCTGACGCCTGCCCCGTACTGGATCCGTTGAGGAACTGCAAGTAGGCTCAGGTCGACTCGCAAGGCAAAGCGGGGTCGCAGCAGCGCCGCCAAGCGAACTGGGGGGCTTGCATTGGCAGTCAAAAACGAGATCCCGCTTCGTCGCCGAGTGGCCCGGCTAAGCCTTCTCAGTGTCGGCCTGTTCGCGTTGGCGGTCGGCGTCTTGGGGTTGGCCGCGTGGCTTGCCCACCGAGTCGCGCCGAAAGAGATCATTGGACAGCTTCCGTTGGGTCCCGACAAGATCCCCGCCGTGTCGTTGCTCGTGGCGGTTGGAGCTGCTCTAGCCGCCTTCTTCGTTGGCCTGGCCGCGCTGCACGCAGCCGCCGCGATGCGCGTGTTGGCCCGGGACCGACGGATCCCGCCACCGCTCTCGCCGGAACTGCGCCGACTTCGGGCGGGGGTGCTGGCTCCGCTGGGCTCATCGATCGCCCGACTCGCCGCGGAGTCCGAGCTTCAGCTTCCAGGGAGCAGGCTACCCGGATCGCGAGGCGCAGAAAGCGCCGTTGCGCCTGACCGCGCTGGTCCCGGCTCACAACGAGGCTCTGACGATCGCAGCGACCTTGGACTCGTTGTACGGCCAGACGCAGGCCGCCGGACCGGGTCGTGGTCGTGGCCGACAACTGCACCGACGATACTGTCGAGATCGCTCGGCGAGCACGGGGCGGAGGTCGTCGTCACGGTTGCCAACACGGACAAGAAGGCTGGTGCGCTCAACCAGGCGCTGTCAGAGATGTTCGAAGACATCGACGACTCGCGAGGTAGTCGCTGGTGATGGACGCGGACTCGGTACTCGTTCCCGAGTTCCTGCGAGACGGCGCATGGAGCGGCTCGAAGCGGATCCCGATCTGATGGCCGTCGGCGGCGTCTTCTACGGAGAGGCAGGCTCCGGTCTCGTCGGTCAGCTGCAGCGGAACGAGTACACCCGCTACCAGCGATACATCTCCCGGCGTCTCGGGCAAGGTGTTCGTGCTCACAGGCACCGCCTCGTTGTTCCGCACCTACGCACTCAAGGCGGTCGCCGACTTCGCGCGGGAACCTGCTCCCGGGCGACCCGGGCGATGTTTACGACACGCTTGCGATGACCGAGGACAACGAGATGACCCTGTCCTTGAAGACGCTGGGCGCGAAGATGGTGTCGCCGATGCAGTGCCGCGTCACCACTGAGCTGATGCCGACGTGGTAGAGCACTATGGCGGCAGCGGATGCGCTGGCAGCGAGGCGCACTGGAGAACATCGGGGCCTACGGCCTTACGCGGGCGACGCTGCGATACTGGCTGCAGCAGATCGGCATTGGTTACGGGACGATCGCGCTGAACGCGTACCTGCTGCTCCTGCTGATCACACTGCTCGCCGCCGACGGATTCCAGCTCGTGTGGTTCTGGGTCGGCGATCGGGACAATCTTCATGGTCGAGCGCGTGGTCACGGTCTGGCCCGCTGGCTGGCGTGGGCAGACTGCTGGCCCTCCCGCTGGTGATCGAGATCGGTTACGACCTCGTCCTCCAGGCCGTCTACGCCAAATCAATCTTCGAAATCGCCAGCGGACGGGAAGCTGGCTGGAACGACGTCCCCCGAGAGGCGACACCCCGCAGGGCACTCACCCAGTGATCACGCTCGCAGGCATCCTCTTCCCCGACTCAGTCCTGCACTCCCACTGGTTCCAGGCACTCGCCGCGTTCGTCGCGGTCAATACCCTGATCTACGCGGCTCTCAGCCTCGCCAAGCTCATTCCCCGCAAGCGCGCCTAGCCTAACTTCCCCCTGGTATCGCCTCCAAGTGATCCTGGTCTACGGCCACGACTTCACCTTCACCGGGACGCCCGAGGCGTAAGGACCGGCGCCAGGCGGCGCAGCGTCTCGCGGCCGAACGGGTCGTCGTCCTCGAGCGGCTGAATCGCGACCTGGGTCGCGCCCGCGTCCAGGTGCTCCTGCACGCGCGCGCGAATCGCCTCCTCGTCTCCGGCGGCGACGAGCGCAGCGACGAGCGCATCGGAGCCGCCGTCCTCGAAGTCGGCGTCGGAGAAGCCGAGCCAGCGGAGGTTGTTCAGGTAGTTCGGCGTGTCGAGGTACCACGCGATCGCGGCGCGCGCCCGCCCGGCCGCACCGTCGCCGAGCGCGACCTTCTGCTCGACGATCAGGAGCTTGTCCGGGCCGAGCAGTTCGCGGGCGCGGCGCGTGTGCTCGACGGGCACGAGGTACGTGTGAGCTCCCGCCGCCTTCTCGCCGGCGAGCCGAAGCATCTTCGGACGCAGCGCCGCGAGCACGCGCGGCACCGGCGGGCGGGCATCGCCCTCCGTGTCGGGGCTCACCACCGGGTCGGCGTCCATCGCGTCCAGGTAGGCCGACATCCGTTCGACCGGATGCTCGTACCGGTGGCCGCGCGGGTCGACCTGCCGCGCGTGGCTGACGCCGAGCCCGAGCAGGAAGCGGTCGTCGAACGCGTCCGCCAAAACGCGCGCGGCGTTCGCCGCGGCGACGGGGTCGCGGGCCCAGATGTTGGCGATCCCGGACGCGACCCGGATCCGCTCGGTCGCGCCGAGCAGGACCGCGGCGTTCGTGAACGACTCGCGGGTCCCGAGGCCCTCCGGGTACCAGAGCGTGTCGTAGCCGAGCTCCTCGATCTCGCGCGCGGCAGGCCGCGCCTCCGCCGCAGGCGCGACGGTGAACGCGCCGATCCAGGCTCCGACCGGTCCGAGGGCCACGGAACTCATAATCGTCCACAGTGAGGGTGCTCGTCGTGTTGCTGCCTCGGCGGGTGAGGCGTGATCCCCGGATCGCGCGGCGGATCGTCCGGGGCGGCTGGCGTCTCTGGCGGCAGGGTGCGCGCGCTTCCGGCGACGGTGACGCGCCAGGCGCAGTGGGGAGACCCGCAGGTCTCCCCACGAGCGCCCAGGGTCAGACTGAGGCCGCGGCGACCTCCGCCCGCGTCGTCCGCGCGCGGAGCAGCATCACGGTCGTGCCGAGCACCCAGATCGGCGTGGCGAAGATCAGCGCCGCCCATCCGATCGGACCGATCACGAGCACGATCGCAACGAGGATCATCAGCCACGCCCACCACTTCGGGAGCAGCCGGGTGGACAGCACCGCGACGGCGCCGGCGAGGAACACCGGGATGAGGGTGATCTCCGCGCCGACGAAGAAGCCGTCGGAGAGGCGATGGGCAGCCCCTGCGGTCGCTGCGCTGATCTCGTCCTTGTTGATCGCCGCCGCGATGTCGGTCAGCGGGATCATGATCCCGAACACGGTGGCTGCGACGGCCCCGGCGAACGTCAGCCGCGTCGCCGTGCGGGGCGCCCCCGCGTCCTCGAACCGCTCACGGAGGAGCTCGGCGAACCAGAGGAACGCAAGGCAGCCCAGCATGAAGAACCAGCCGCCGAGCAGTATCCAGTTCGAGTTGGCCTTGTAGTAGTCGAGGATCTGCGCGTCCGTCGCGTGATCGGCGGGACCGTCGTGGTTGACGAGTGCGACTCCGAGAATCCAGAGCGCGACTGTGAGGAAACCGCTCAGCGGTGCCCAGCGTGCAAGGCGTGTCATGGTAGGAGACCCCTCCCGTGTTGATTTAGAAACCTGCCTTCGGCGCGAGATCCTAGCGCGAAGCACGCCGTTCCCCAAAACACCGCAACGAGCGAGAAAAAGTTCGGCGGCGTCTCTTGCCAAAGCAGCCGTGACCTTCTAGGTTGCTGCTTGCGCCGAGCACGGAGCGCGATTAGGTCGAAGCCCAGCCGGGCGGTTGTACGCGGAAGCGGAAGGTCGGCCGGCTAGGTGGACGAAAGCGCCTCCGGCTCGGCGAATTTCTTTGGACCGAGAGCCGGGTTCCGTCCGATGTCGATGCGTACTCTCGCGGCCGTGCAAGGCGATTACGCTGCGGCGCGGCGTCGCGGAGTTCATCGGCACGTTCACGCTCGTCTTCATCGCCACGGGAGCGATCATGGTCGGCTCCGGCGGTCTGATCGGGGTCTCGCTTGCGCTACGGCCTCGCGCTGGCGGTGATGATCGCCGTCTTCGCGCACATCTCGGGCGGCCACTTCAATCCCGCCGTCACGCTCGGCGTTCCTCGTCACCCGCCGCATCACGGCCGTATTCGCCGGCGTCTATGTGCTGATGCAGTTCGGCGGGGGCATGTGTCGCCTCGCTCCTGCTCTGGTGGATCTTCCCGGCAGAGGCGATCACGCCTGCGCGGCTCGGCGCGCCCCTGATGCATCCGTCGATCGGCTCGGGAGCGGGTTTCGCGCTCGAGGCGATCATGACCATCTTCCTCGTGCTCGCCTAGTTCGCGACCACCGTCGACGACCGGAATGCGTTCAAGGGCCTCGCCGCGTTCGCGATCGGCCTCGTGCTGACGATGGACGCCCTCTGCGGCGGTCCGCTGACCGGCGCGGCGATGAATCCCGCCCGCGCGTTCGGCCCGGAGCTCGTCTACAACGTCTGGGAGAGCTACACCTGGATCTACTACGCCGGCCCCGCCGTCGGCGCCATCCTCGCGGCTGTCCTCTACGAACTGATGTACCTCCAGCCCGGGGTGCGGATCTCGCTGCCCGGCCGGCCGGGGCGGCGGCGAGCCGGCCTCGAGCGACGTCGCCGGCCCCTAGTTCGTAGAGTCGGCCGGTGGAGTCGTTCCGGACCGCGGACGGCCGGACCCTGGCGTACCGGCGCGAGGGCGCGGGGCCGCTGCTCGTCTGCCATCCCGGCGGGCCGGGGTTCTCGTCGCGTTACTTCGGCGACCTCGCCGGTCTCGGCGAGTCGTTCACGCTGATCCTGCTCGACCCGCGCGGAACCGGTGGCTCCGACCACCCTGCCGAGGCGCGCGCGTACGAGACCGCGGACTACGTCGCCGACCTCGACGAGCTGCGCGCGCACCTCGGGCTCGAGCGGATGCTGCTGCTCGGCCACTCGCACGGCGGGGTCGTCGCGGCCGCCTATGCGGCCGCGCATCCGGGGCGCGTCGAGAAGCTCGTGCTGGCGAGCACCGTCGCTCGCTTTGCCGAGGAGCAGGAGGCGGCGATGGTGAGAATGATGGAGACACGCTCCGCCGAGCCCTGGTACGCGGACGCGCGCGAGGCGATCGACCGCGAGCAGGCGGGCGACTTCGCCGGCGAGGAGGAGCTCCAGGAGCTGGTCAAGCGCGAGCTGCCGTTCTACTTCGCGCACTTCGGCGACGAGGAGCGCCGTTACGTCGAGTGGCTCGGCGAGGAGAGGCCGAACCCGGACGCGCTCCAGCTGTTCAATACCGAGACCTGGCCCGTCTTCGACCTGCGCCCCGGCCTCTCGAGCATCACCGCGCCGACGCTCGTGATCACCGGCGAGCTGGACTTCATCACCGGGCCGGCCTGCGCTGCCGACTTCGCGGCGATCCCCGGTCAGCGGACGGTGCTGGTCGAAGGCTGCGGCCACTTCATCCTCCGCGAGGCACGTGACCGCTTCCGCGACGAGGTCACTGCGTTCCTCGCCGCCTAGCTAGTTGCCGAGCACGCGAGTCGTCTCGTCGCTGTCGTAGGCGGGTAGTTCCTGCTCGACCCCCTCTCCCCGCAGCACGAAGCGGCTCGCTGCCGTCAGCTCGCCGATCGGCGTCACACCGGGGCCGAGCCCGACCAGCCGCTCCACCGCGTCGGGCTGGGCCGCTGCGAGCAGACTGCCCGAGGCAAGCATGCCGAGTGGGTCGAGGCCGAGGGCGCGTGCAATCGCAGCGGTCTCGGGATACACCGGCACGGCGTCGCGGTCGATCACGGCGCCGCATCCGGCCGCGAGCGCGAGCTCGCGGACGCCCGTCGCGAGGCCGCCTTCGGTGGGGTCGTGGAGCGCGGTGATCCCACCTGCGTCGAGCAGGGCGATTGCCTCGCCGGCGACGGAGATTCCCGGGTCGACGAGAAAGTGCGCGGCGCGGGCGACGAGCGCCGGATCGAGCTCTGTTCGGAGACGCTCACCGAGTTCGCGGGCGACAAGCGCCGTGCCTTCGATCGCAATGGCCTTCGTCAGCAGCAGCCGGTCGCCGGGCCGGGCGCCCCCCGGACGGAGCAGCCGGTCGGCGTCGACCTCGCCGAGGAGAACGCCGACGAGGATCGGCCGGCGCAACCCGAACGTGATCTCGGTGTGGCCCCCGACAAGGGAGATCCCCCGCCGGACGCACGCGTCCCGGAGCTCGCGGAAGTGCGTCTCGACTTCGTCCTCCGTCGTCCCTTCGGGAAGGAGCGCCGTCACCATCATCCAGCGCGGCGTGGCACCGAGGCAGGCCAGGTCGTTCGCATTGACGTCGACGAGGTACTGCGCCGGGCTCTCGCTGGCAAACGTGATCGGGTCGGACTTGACGGCGAGCATCGTCGACCCGAGGTCGATGGCGGCCGCGTCGCCGCCGATTCCCGGCCCGACGACGACCGTTGGATCGCTCGTCGCGTAACTGCCGATCAGCCGCGCGAGCAGCTGGCCGGGAAGCTTTCCGACCGGGAGATGCGGGGACGTCACGGTGCTCACGCTATCCTCCGGCTGCGCGTGAGGGCGCACCCGGTCCGCGGGCAGGGCTGAGCCCACCTCGAAGGCAAGTAGCGCTGCATCGAACAGATCTTCTTCCTCGCCCGACCGCGGACACGGGCCTCACGGGAGGAGATCCGCATGAACGTCGAGCAGCTTCGGAAGCAGGCCAAGGAACTCGTGCGCGCTGCGCGTGGGGGAGATCCGAGCGCCCTCGCGCGGCTCGGCGACCTGCCGGTGCGGCTGGCGAGCGCGCAGCTCGTGCTCGCCCGCGAGCACGGCTACCCGAGCTGGCCGGCGCTCGTCCGCGTGGAGGTCGAGCAGCCGTTCCACGACGACATCGAGTACTACGAAGGCCGGGCGGACGGGATCGCCACCGTGAACGGGGTGCCCGATCGGCGACGCCCGGCGCGACCTCGCCGGGCGGCACGGCTTCTCGAGCTGGGCGGCGCTGGAACGGCACGTCGCGTCGCTCGCGAGCGGGGAGGAGCCGCTGCCGCCGTTCGTGCTCGCCTACCGCGCGCTCGAGGCCGGTGACCGGCGAGCGAATGGCCGCGCTGCTCGACGCGCATCCGGAGCTCGTGGAGCTGCGGGGCACGAACGGCAACGACCTCTTCGGGATGGCCAACGACATCGAGATCACCAGGCTGCTGCTCGAGCGCGGGGCGGAGGTGAATCGCGGCAACGACTACGGCTGGACGAAGCTGCACCAGGCCGGGTACGGGAACGATCCCGCGCTGGCGCGGCTGCTGCTGGACGCGGGCGCACGGACCGACCTCTACGCGCGGGGCGACGGCGGCACGCCGCTGATCGCCGCGCTGTTCTGGGGGCACCGCGAGGTCGCGGAGCTGCTCGGCCTGGAGCCCGGGAACCTGCGGGTGGCCGCGGGGCTCGGCAAGGACGACATGATCGACGAGCTCGTAGGGACGCCGGCGGCGGGGGCGCACCGCGGCTTCTATCGGCCGCACGGAGGCTTCCCGGCGTGGATGCCCTCGGACGACCCGCAGGAGATCCTCGACGAGGCGCTCGTCTGGGCGGCGAAGGCCGACCGGGTCGAGGCGATCGACCGGCTGGTCGAGCTCGGCGCACGCGTGGAGGCCGATCCGTACCGCGGCACGCCGCTCTCCTGGGCGGCTGCGAACGGCCGCGTCGCTGCCATTCGGCGGCTGGTCGAGCTCGGCGCAGACGTGAACCAGCCGACCACGTTCGGCGGGCCGGATCACGGCCAGGATGTGTTCGCGCTCCATCTCGCCGCGCAGGCCGGCCAGGAGGAAGCGGTCGACGTCCTGCTCGAGCTCGGCGCCGATCCGACTCTGCGCGACGGCCTGTATCGACGGCGACGCTGCAGGGTGGGCGGGGCACGGCTGCCGACCGGATCTCGCGGAGCGGTTCGGCTGAGGCCCGCATCTAGAATCGAGGCCGTGAAGGTCGGCGTCCTCGCAGTCCAGGGGAACTTCCGCGAGCACGCGGCGATGCTGCGCCGGCTCGGCGCCGACGTGGTCGACGGTACGCGCCTGCCGGAGCGAAGCCTCGACGGGCTCGACGGGACGTGCGTGCGAGGCCGCTCCTCGTGCGTGGAACTCGAGCCGCGATCACGCTTGGAACTGGTTCGAGAGGAGACGGATGTCCGGGCATAGCAAGTGGTCGTCGATCAAGCACAAGAAGGGAGCCGCCGATGCGAAACGCGGCCAGCTGTTCACGAAGCTGACGCGCGCGCTGATCGTGGCCGCGAAGGACGGCGGCCCCGATCCGGCTGCGAACCTCGCGCTCCAGAACGCGATCGACAAGGCGCGGGCGGCGTCGATGCCGAAGGACAACATCGAGCGCGCGATCGCGCGCGGCGCGGGCACCGGAGCGGACGCGGCCAACTACGAGCACATCTCGTACGAGGGCTACGCGCCGGGCGGGGTGGCGGTCTACGTCGAGGTGCTGACGGACAACCGGAACCGCACCGCCGGCGAGGTGCGTCACGTCTTCGCGCGGGCGGACGGGAACCTCGCCGAGTCCGGCGCGGTTGCGTGGCTGTTCGAACGGAAGGGCGTGATCCTGGTCGACGGCTCCGCCGACGAGGACGAGCTGACCCTCGCCGCGGCCGACGCGGGCGCCGAGGACGTCGTCCGGGAGGGGTCGAGCTTCGAGGTCACCTGCGCGCCCGAGGACCTCCGCGGTGTGCGCGAGGCGCTCGAGGCGGCCTCGATCGAGATCTCGGAGGCGGAGGCGACGATGCTGCCGAAGACGACCGTCTCGATCGAGGACGAGACGACCGCGCGGAAGGTGCTGAAGCTGATCGATTCGCTCGAGGAGCTGGACGACGTGCAGGACGTCTACGCGAACTTCGACATTCCCGAGCGCGTCCTCGAGACAGTCGCCGCCTAGCTAGATGTGACGACTACGGACCTGGAGGTTCCAGGTCAGCCCGGCGGCGCCCCCGCGGCCGTCGCTGAGCGTCATCCGGAATCGATACTTGCCCGATCGCGCGACGTTGAACGGCCCCACGAGGACGTTGCCGGCCCTCGGCGAGAAGGTGAACGCCTGCATGGCCCGCCCGTTCAGCGAGAGTCGCAGCAGCGCCCCGGCCGAGCGGCTCGTGAAGAAGCGGAGCGTGACGGCCCAGCCGACCGATGTTCTGGCGACGAGTGGGGCGCCGTTGCTGTGCACCGCGAAGGTCGAGCCCGCCCTCGGGCCCGGGCTGAAGCTTGCCGAAACGGCCATCGGCGCGGTCATCGACAGGGTGCAGGTCCGGCCGGTGCCGTGGCAGGCGCCGCCCCAGCCGGCGAAGCTCGCGCCTGACGCCGGAACCGCAGTCAGCGTGACCGTCGTATTCGTGGCGTACAGCTCATCGCAGTCGAGGTTGCCGTTGCCGCAGTTGACTCCCGGGCCGGTGACGCGCCCGCTGCCGGTGACGCCGAGGCTCACCGGGACCGTGGCCCGTGGCTCCGCTGAAGGACGCGGTCGCGTTCTGCGACGCGCTCATCGTCACGGTGCAGGTGGTCGAGGTGCCGCTGCACGCGCCGTCCCAGCCGGAGAACGTCGCGCCCGTGTTGGGCGTCGCGGTGAGCGTGACCACGGTGCCGGAGCTGTACGACTCGGAGCAGTCGGTGTTGCCGGCGCCGCAGTTGATCCCGTTGCCGGTCACCTTGCCGTTGGCGGCCGGGCTGACCGTCAGGGTCGGCTTCGCCGCCGCCTCCGCCGCCGGAGGTGAAGGTCGCGGTCACCGCCCTGGCCGAGCCCATCGTCACGGTGCAGGCGGCGTTCGTCCCCGCGGCCGTGCAGTCGCCGCCCCAGCCGGTGAAGGTCGCGCCCGAGTCGGGAATGGCGGTCAGGGTGACCGACGTGCCGTCGGCGTAGAGCTCGACGCAGTCGCCGCTCCCATCGCGGCAGGCGATCCCGTTGCCGTTGACCTGGCCCGGTCCGTCGACGGCGATGGCGAGAGCCTGGTCGGCGTTGGCACGCGCGTACGCCCCGCCGGCAAGGCAGAGCAGGGCCGCCGCCGCGATCACGAGCGGCAGCGCAATCAGTCCTACGCGCCTGTGTCGTTTCACCGGACCACCTCTCCGAGAAGGAAGGTCTGTCTCACAGTTCTGGACAGATCGGCAGATCGGCAGCCCCGGATTAGCCCCCGGGTTTCGGCCGGGCAGGAACGTCCGGCCAGGTGCGTAACTTCACGTCGTGAGAGTTCTGGGCATCGATCCAGGGACTGCTGCTTGCGGATACGCCATCGTCCACGAAAGCGACGGCCGCCTCAGGGCACTGGACCACGGGTGGTTCAAAACGCCGGCGGGCGAGCGCCCGGAGCTGCGCCTGAAGACGATCTTCGAGCGCGTGCAGGGGCTGGTGGAGGCCTTCGAGCCGGCTGCCGTCGCAATGGAGGAGTCGTTCGTCGGCGCCGACGCCCGCATCGCGCTCTCTGTCGGGCAGGCGCGAGGCGCCGTACTCGTCGCCTCCGCGCTCGCAGGCGTCGAGTGCGCTGAGTATGCGCCCGCACAGGTGAAGCAGGCCGTTTGCGGCTACGGCCGCGCCGAGAAGGCGCAGGTCTCGCGGATGGTGCAGGCGATTCTCTCGCTGCACACGCCGCCGTCGTCGTCACATGCCGCCGACGCGCTCGCGGTCGCGATCTGCCACGCATTGGCTCCGCCGCTGCTGAAGGTGATCGCCTCGTGAAATCTCGGTTCACTGCGGCCAGTGAGGCGAGATGATCTCGCGTCTGCGCGGGAAGCCAGTCGCGCGGCGTCCCGACGGGCTGGTGCTCGACGTCAACGGCGTCGGCTATCTCGTTGCCGCGACGCCGGGCGTGCTGCGCTGCGCGGAAGGCGCCGAGGAAGTCGTCGTCGAGACGTATCTCGTCGTGCGCGAGGACGCGCTCGCGCTGTATGGGTTCGCCGATGCGAGCGAGCGCGAGCTGTTCGAGCACCTGATCTCGGTGAGCGGCGTGGGGCCGAAGATGGCGCTCGCGATCGTCTCCGGCTCGACCTCGGCGGAGCTGCGGCGCGCGATCGCGCTCGAGGACACGAAGCGGTTCGAGGCGATCCCCGGGATCGGCAGGAAGACGGCGCAGCGGGTCGTCCTCGAGCTGAAGGAGAAGATCGGGATCGCCCCGGTGGACGAGGCGGCCCTGGATCCTGGTGGTCTGGGCGACCACCTGGCCGCCCGCGATGCGCTGGTCGAGCTCGGCTACACGATGCTCGACGCGGAGCGGGCGCTGGCGGAGGTCGATCCGGATCTCTCGCCCGAGGAGCGCGTCCGCCACGCCCTGCGGAAGGCGGCATGAGCGTAGGCTCGACGGAGCTCATCAGGGAGCGGAGGTGCCGGCTTTGCCGGCGCCGGGAGCGGGCATGAGCGAGGCGGCGCGTCTGCTGGCGCCGGCGCTCCAGGAGGGCGCCGAGGACGAGTTCGACCGCTCCCTGCGGCCGCGTCATCTCTCCGAGTTCATCGGGCAGGAGCGGCTGAAGTCGCAGCTCGAGGTGGTTCTGACCGCCGCGCTCGCGCGCGGCGAGGCGCTCGATCACGTGCTGCTGGTCGGCCCGCCCGGGCTCGGGAAGACGAGCCTCGCCTACATCATTCGCGAGGAGCTCGGGGTCGGGATCCGGACGGTCGCCGGGCCGTCGCTCGAGCGAAAGGGCGACCTCGCGGCGATCCTCACCTCGCTCGAGGTGCGCGACGTCCTCTTCGTCGACGAGATCCACCGGCTGAACGCGGCGGTCGAGGAGATCCTGTACCCGGCGCTCGAGGACTTCCGCCTCGACATCATCGTCGGGCAGGGCCCGGCGGCGCGCACCCTGACGCTCGACTTGCCGCCGTTCACGCTGGTCGGCGCCACGACGCGCACCGGCTTGCTGACCACCCCGCTGCGCGACCGGTTCGGGATGACCTTCCGGCTCGGCTACTACGAGCCCAACGAGCTCGCCGAGATCGTCATGCGTTCGGCGCGGATCCTCGGAGTCGAGATCGCGGCGGATGCCGCCGGCGAGATCTCACGGCGCTCGCGCGGGACGCCGCGGGTCGCGAACCGGATCCTGCGGCGGGTGCGCGACGTCGCGCAGGTGCGCCACGCCGGAGTGATCACCGTCGAGATCGCCGACGAGGCGCTCGAGCTGCTCGAGGTCGACGAGGAGGGCCTGGAGCGCACCGACCGCGAGCTGCTCCAGACGATCGTGCACAAGTTCGGGGGCGGGCCGGTGGGGCTCTCCACCCTCGCCGTGTCCCTGGGGGAGGAGCCCGATACGATCGAGGACGTCTACGAGCCGTATCTGCTCCAGCTCGGCTTCATCCAGCGGACACCGCGCGGACGCGTGGTGACCGAGCTCGGGCTCGCCCACGTCGCCGAGGGCCAGGCGGCCCGCGTCGACAGCCTGTTCTGATGCCCGAGCTCTGGATTCCGGGCTTCGCCGGACCGCTGGACGACCTGGTCAACCGCATTCACCGGCGGATCGAGCAGTTCGCGTCGGAGTCCGGGGTAGAGCAGCCCGCGGTCGAGATCGAGCTCGCGGGCGGCACGCGCTACACGATCGAGTCGCTCAGCGCCGAGCCCGGGTACGGGTTCGTCACGCTGCGGCCGCACCCGGCCGAGAACGTGCCGCAGGAGGTGATCGTCCCGGTCGGGGCGATCATGCGGGTGGAACTGAGCAAGGCCGCCGAGGAGCGCGGCCGGCTCGGGTTCTCGCTCCCGCCGTCTGTTACGAGCTGATCCCGCCTCCAGGCCCTAGCCGCGGTACTGGAGCTCGTGCCAGCTCGGCACGGGCGCGAGCTCGAGCAGCGCGCGGCCGCCGCGCGGGTCACGGTAGGCGAACTCCGAGATTTCGTCGTCCCAGACGACCTCGAGCAGGTTCTCCTTGACGCGGTGGTCGAGCCAGGCGCCGCGGAAGATCAGCTTGCGCAGCCAGTAGACGAGCGACTCGCCCTCGACCAGGGAGATGCGTTCCCAGTGCCGGACGAGGTAGCGGCCGAGCGCGCTGCCCGGCTCCTCGATCCTGCCCTCGGCGGCGAGCTCGACGAGGTCCGCGGTCTCGTCCTCGTCCAGCTCGTTCCCCTCGACGAGGCCGAGCCTGACCGCCGCCGCCGTCACGCGCTGCTCGAAGTCGGCTGCGTTGAAGCTGAAGCGGTAGCCCAGGAACTCGACGACGTAGTCGTCGCCGGAGGCGTAGTTGGTGCCGGTCGGGCCGACGCTGCTCTCCACCGGGCCAGGATAACAGCGCCCCTAGAGTGCATCGAATGCGCCTCCGCTGGCCCGTCCTGCTCGCCTCGTTCGCCGTCTGCGCGGCCCTGACTGCCCTCGCCGCGTGGCTCCTCGACTGGTCCTTCCAGCGCGCCGCGACCCTCTCGCCGATCATCGTCCTCGTCTTCGGCGCGGCCGCGTTCCTGGTCGTCCTGTGGTCGCGAGTGCTCTGGGAGTCGATCCGCACCCGCCGCCGCCGCTGAGCGGTGAAAGCCCTGCAAATCGCCCTGATTTGAGGCCTTCGTCACACACCGGTCGCACCTTCGCGCGCGCGTCCGATACCGGCGGAGGACTCCGTCCGACCGCGGGCGTACCGTCGCTAGCCCATGCTCGACGCCACCTGGACGCTCAAGCCCTGCGAACCGCGAGAGGCGGCGGGGCTGGCGCAGGCGATCGGGGTGAGCGAGACGACGGCGAGCGTGCTGCTGCGGCGCGGATACGACACGGCTGAGCAGGCGGGTGCGTTCCTCGCCGGAGAGATGCCCGGGCACGATCCATTTCTGCTCGGCTCGATGCAGGAGGCGTGCGACCGGTTGCGTGCCGCGATCGAGGCAGGCCGGCGCATCTGCGTTCACGGCGACTACGACGTCGACGGGATCTGCGCGACCGCGCTGGCCGTCCTGACGTTGCGCGAGCTCGGCGCCGAGGTCGAGTGGCACCTGCCGAGCCGGTTCGAGGAGGGCTACGGCGTCGCAGGTGAGACGCTCTCGCGCCTGGCCGCGGAAGGGTGCGGTCTCCTCCTGACGGTCGACTGCGGGATCACCGCAGTCGCCGAGGTCGCAGAGGCAAAGGCCGCCGGGCTCGAGGTGATCGTCACCGACCACCACCGGCCGGGCGACGAGCTGCCCGACTGTCCCGTCGTCGCGACCCGCCCGTCCGATTACCCGTTCCCGGAGCTCTGCGGGACCGGTGTCGTCTACAAGCTCGCGGAGGCGCTGCTCGGGCCCGACCATCCGAGCCTCGCCCGGAACCTCGACCTGGTCGCGCTCGCGACGATCGCCGACGTCGTCCCGCTCGTCGACGAGAACCGCGCGCTGGCGCTCGCCGGGCTCCGCCGCCTCGCGACGACCACCAGGCCCGGCCTGCGGGCGCTGATGCAGGCCGCCCGGGTCGACCCCGCGACCATCGACGAGGGCGCGGTCGGCTTCCGGCTCGCCCCGCGCATCAACGCCGCCGGCCGTCTCGGCCGCCCGATCGCCGCGCTGGAGCTGCTGCTGACCGATGACGAGGAGGAGGCGCGCCGGATCGCGCTCGAGCTCGAGGAGCTGAACCGGGAGCGCCAGGCCGTCGAGGAGCGGATCCTGCGCGAGGCGACCGCCGCGATCGAGGCGTGGCCCGAGCCACGCCGCCGCCGCCGCGGCTACGTCGTCGCCGGCGAGGACTGGCACGAGGGTGTGATCGGAATCGTCGCCTCGCGCCTGGTCGAGCGCTACCACCGCCCGGTCGTCCTGATCGCGGGCACGGAAGGGGACTGGAAGGGCAGCGGCCGTTCCATTCCCGCCTTCGACCTGCACGCCGGCCTCGCCGCCTGTTCGGAGCACCTCGAGCGCTTCGGCGGGCACCGCGCCGCCGCCGGCCTCTCGATCCGCCCCGAGAACGTCGACGCGCTGGCGCAGGCCTTCGCCGCCCATGCCGACGCGAACCTGGCCGACGACGACCTTCGGTCGGTCACCGTGGTGGACGCGATCGTTCCAGGCGCGGCGCTCACGCTTGGCCTCTGCGCCGAGCTGCGCCGACTCGCCCCGTTCGGTCTCGGCAACCCGGGCGTCACACTGCTCGCGGCCGGCTGCGAGCTGAACGACCTGACGACGGTGGGCGAGGGCAAGCACCTCCGGTTCCGCGTCAGCGACTCCCGCGGACCCGCCGGGACCGCGATCGCCTTCGGCCTCGGCTCGCACCTCGACCGACTGGGACGTGTCGGGTACTACGACGTCGCCTTCCGCCTCCAGGAGAACACGTGGAACGGCACGACCTCCCCACAGCTCGTCGTCCGGCGGGTCTTCGACACCCCCGACCGCTATCTCGACCTGCGTGAGCGCTTCGCTGCCGAGTGGCGGAGCGGTGAGCTCAGCCCGGAGGCGGAGCAGATCGCCGAGGAGCTCGGCCTCGAGCCGGGCGGCCCGTGGCGCAGCTTGCTCGAGTCGGGCACGTTCAGGGCGCTGCTGGAGGAGCCGTACGAGCTACAACGCGCCGCTTAGTGCTTCGCGGCGATCAGCTCGGCGAGCAGGGCAGCCAGAACGTCGGCCCGCTTTCTTCGGAATAGAAGCCTTCTGCGCAAGACATCCATCTTCTTTGTCACAACGGTTCTTCCTTCGGCGGGGGTACGCCGCGGCTGAAGGTTTGGCGCCAGAGGCCCGAAGTACACTGTGAATATGGCCGTACTCGAGGTATCCGAGCGTCATCAGGAGCTCGTCGATGAGCTGATCGAGACGGTCGAGGGCTACAAGCCCGATCTCGACCGCGATCTGCTCACCCGAGCGTTCTCGTTCGCGGCCAAGGCGCACGACGGCCAGCAGCGCCGGTCGGGCGAGGAGTTCATCAACCACCCGTTCGGCGTCGCCAAGATCCTCGCCGAGCTCCGCATGGACGAGCCCACGATCGCGGCCGCGCTCCTCCACGACGTCGTCGAGGACACCGACGCCGGACCTGAAGGCGGTCAAGGACGAGTTCGGCGACGAGATCGCCCAGCTCGTCGACGGCGTCACCAAGCTGACGCGGATCCAGTTCCAGAGCCGCGAGCAGGCCGAGGCCGAGAACTACCGGAAGCTGATCGTCGCGATGGCCGAGGACGTGCGCGTGATCCTGATCAAGCTCGCCGACCGCCTCCACAACCTCCGCACGATCGAGTACCTCGGCAAGCAGAAGCAGGTGCAGAAGGCGCGCGAGGCGCTCGAGGTCTACGCGCCGCTCGCACACCGGCTCGGTATCCACGCCCTCAAGTGGGAGCTCGAGGACCTCTCGTTCGAGACCCTGCACCCCCGCAAGTACGCCGAGATCAAGGCGATGGTCGCCGAGCGCCGGGCCGACCGCGAGGAGCACGTCCGCGAGGCGGGGCTCGTCCTCCAGAAGGAGCTCGAGAAGGCGAACATCCCCGCGCAGATCTCCGGCCGCGCGAAGCACTTCTACTCCATCTACGACAAGATGGTGAAGAAGGGTCGCGAGTTCAACGAGATCTACGACCTGACCGCGATGCGCGTGCTCGTCGAGCGCACCGGCGAGGAGGGAACGCGCGACTGCTACGGCGCGCTCGGCCTGATCCACTCGCTCTGGAAGCCGATGCCCGGCCGGTTCAAGGACTACGTCGCGATGCCGAAGCTGAACCGCTACCGGGCTCTGCACACGACCGTGATCGGGCCGCAGGGCCGGCCGCTCGAGATCCAGGTGCGCACGCAGGACATGCACGAGACCGCCGAGTTCGGGATCGCCGCCCACTGGGTCTACAAGCGCGGCAAGCCGAAGAAGGGCGACGGACGCGGACTGGAACGCATGGATGAAGCAGCTGATGGACTGGCAGCAGGACGAGACCGACCCGCGCGAGTTCATCAAGACGCTCCGCACCGACCTGTTCGACGACGAGGTCTACGTCTTCACGCCGAAGGGCGAGGTGAAGACCTTGCCGGCGGGCTCGACGCCGATCGACTTCGCCTACTCGGTGCACACCGACGTCGGCCACCGCACGGTCGGCGCGAAGGCGAACGGCCGGATCGTCCCGCTCCACTACCACCTGAAGAGCGGCGACATCGTCGAGATCATGACCTCGAAGTCCGGCCGCGGCCCGTCGCGCGACTGGATGTCGCTCGCGAAGTCCTCGCGCGCCCGCAACAAGATCCGGCAGTGGTTCTCGCGCGAGACGCGCGCGGACGCAGAGCAGAAGGGACGCGATGCGCTCGAGCAGGCGCTGAAGGCGCAGAACCTGCCGTACCGGAAGATCGCCGGCTCGGCGGTGCTCGCGCAGGTGATCCGCGAGACCGGCTTCAAGAAGGCGGACGACTTCTACGTTGCGCTCGGCTCGGGGAAGCTGCCGGCAAGCCAGATCGTCAACAAGGTGATCCAGCGCCTGAAGACGGCCGAGGTCGTCGAGGAGGACGCGGTCACGCTCAAGCCGCCGCGCGCGAAGGACACGGCGGGGAGCCAGAGCTACGGGATCCACGTCTCAGGGATCGAGGACGTGCTCGTCCGGTTGGCGAAGTGCTGCACGCCGGTGCCCGGCGATCAGATCGTCGGCTACATCTCGCTCGGCAAGGGGATCACGATCCACCGCGAGGACTGCCCGAACGTGCGCGCCCTGCGCAAGAACGCGGAGCGGTTCACGCCGGTCGAGTGGGAGGGCGGTTCGGCGCAGAGCTTCCGCGTCAAGATCGCGATCGACGCCTGGGACCGCCCGCGTCTCCTCGAGGACGTTGCGCGGACGTTCGCCGAGCACGGCGCGAACATCGTCGCCTACGGCGGCGGCGTCGAGGACCAGCTGGCGAAGAACTGGTACACGGCCGAGATCGGCGACGTCGGCTCGCTGCGGGCGCTGCTGACCGCCCTGCGCAACATCGAGGCAGTGTTCGACGCGTATCGCGTCACGCCGTAGCCGGCGTCAGGGGAATTCACTCGTTCGGGGGATCATCGCCCGAATTCGACGGCTACCTCGAACGGGGGATGGCACCGACCCGCGGTCGGGCGTACAACTCGAGCTACAGGGGCAGACGGGAGAGGTTGCGACAGGCAGCAGCGCCCATTCGTTCCGGGGGGAACGGATGGGCGCGCTGCCACTTACGCCTCCAGATCGTCCCCTTCGATCCCTCTGATCTTCTCGCGCCACCAGTCCGGCACGCGGCACGGCTCGCGCTTGGCGAGATCGACCAGCACCACGGTCTGGGTCGCATTGGCGGCCAGTACCTCGCCGGGGAGGTACGCGGCGAACTCGTAGGTGACGCTGGACGTGCCGATCCGCGAGATCCGGACGTCGACCTCGATCTCGTCGTCGAACCGCGCCGGCGCGAGGTACTCGACGTGCAGCGCCCGCGCGACGAACTGCTCGCCCTCGGGGCCGGTGCGGAGCATGTCGAGCGCACGGTGATACTCGACCCGCGCGAGGTCGAAGTAGGGCATGTACCGGCCGTAGTAGACGATCCCCTGGGCGTCGGTGTCGGAGAAGCCGACCCGCGTCCAGGCGCTGAACTTGAACGGCGGCCTAGGGCTCATGGATCACCGCGAGCACCTCGTCGCGCTTGCGCTCCATCAGCTCCGGCGAGCGCGCCTCGAGGTTGAGCCGCAGCAGGGGCTCGGTGTTCGAGGGCCTGACGTTGAACTGCCAGTCCTCCGCCTCGACCGAGAGCCCGTCGAGGTGCGAGACCTTGCCCTCCGGTCCGAAGCGCTCCTCGAGCTCCGTCAGCTTCGCAGGGACGTCCGCGACGGGCGTATTGATCTCGCCGGTGATGCAGTAGCGCTCGCGGAACGGCCGCAGCAGCTCCGAGAGCTTCGCCGCGCCCTTCGAGATCCGCTCGAGCATGAGCAGGAACGGGACGACTCCGGAGTCGGCCTGCGAGAAGTCGCGGAAGTAGTAGTGCCCCGAGACCTCGCCCGCGAAGGCGGCGTCGATCTCGCGCATCAGCAGCTTGATGAACGCGTGCCCGACCCGGCTGACGACCGGCTCACCGCCCGCCGCCTCGATCGTCTCCGGCACGGCCCAGCTCGCGCGCACGTCGTAGATCACCTTCGCCCCGGGCTCCTTCTCGAGTACGCCCTGGGCGAAGAGCGCGGTCGCGAAGTCGCCGGCGACGAACTCGCCGGTGTCGTCGACGAAGAAGCACCGGTCGGCGTCGCCGTCGAACGCGACCCCGAAGTCCGCGCCCACCTCGAGCGTCTTCCGGACGATGAACTCGCGGTTCTCGGGCAGCAGCGGGTTCGGCTCGTGGTTCGGAAAGCTCCCGTCGGGCTCGAAGTAGCAGGGGACGGCCTCGATCGGCAGACGCTCGAGCACGGGCGGCAGCATCGTCCCGGCCATCCCGTTCGCCGCGTCGATCACGACCTTCAGCGGCCGCAGCTCGGACACGTCCACGAACGACATCAGCCGATCGACGTACGCCGGCCAGATGTCGTACGGCTGCGGAGGGACCGGCCTCCGGCCTGTCCCGATGCCGGTCCCGATGCCGATCGCACGATCCCGAACGTCGAGCAGCCCCGAATCGCCCCCGACCGGCAGCGCCCCCGCCCGCACGATCTTCATCCCGGTGTAGTCCTTCGGGTTGTGCGAGGCGGTGACCATCACGCCGCCGTCCAGCCCGAGCTCGCCGACCGCGAAGTAGACCATCTCCGTTCCGACGAGGCCGATGTCCAGCACCTCGGCGCCGGCGGCGGTCGCGCCGTCGATCAGCGCCTTCGCCATCGTCGGCGAGGAGAGCCGCATGTCGCGCCCGACGGCGATCCGCGACGGCTCGAACTGCTCGACGTACGCACGCCCGATCGCGTAGGCGCCCTCCTCGTCCAGTTCACCCGGATAGAGGCCCCGAACGTCGTACGCTTTGAAGACCTTCGGATCGAGCACAGCTGCCGTAGGCTAGACGGAGGCAGCCGATAGCGGAGGTGCCGGCTTTGCCGGTGCCGGAGCGGAAAACTGCAGGATGGTATCGGCGCCCTTGTTCGTTTCTACACTTCAGAGGTGGAACGCAAGCTCGCAACCGTGCTGTTCGTCGACCTGGTCGGCTCGACCGCGCTCGTCTCGACCTCCGATCCGGAGGTCGTGCGTCGCCGCGTGACGCAGTTCTTCGAGGACGTCTCGCACTGCGTGACGACGCACGGCGGCATCGTCGAGAAGTTCGCCGGCGACGCCGTGCTGGCCGCCTTCGGAGTCGCCCAGGCACACGAGGACGACGCCGAGCGCGCGATCCGCGCCGCGATCGGGATCCTCGACGGCGTGAAGAAGCTCGGGCTCGAGGCGCGGGTCGGGATCGAGTCCGGTGAGGTCGTCGTCGACACGGCGGACTCGACGTTCGCGACCGGCGAGGCGGTCAACCTCGCGGCACGGCTCCAGCAGGCCGCCGGCCCGATGGAGATCCTGGTCGGTCCGGCCGCGCGGCGGCTCGCGCTCGACGCGGTCGAGGTCGAGGAGGTCGAGCCGATCGAGATCAAGGGCCGCGCCGGGGAGCTCGCCGCCTGGCGCGTGGTCTGCGCCGTCGACCGCTCGGAGGTCCCCACGCGCTCGGCCGTCGTCGCGCCGCTGATCGGCCGCGAATCCGAGCTCGAGCTGCTCGCCAACACCTTCGAGCGTGCCTCGCGCGACCGGCGCGCGCACCTCGTCACCGTCTACGGCGAGCCGGGAGTCGGCAAGAGCCGCCTTGTCCGTGAGTTCGTCGGCTCGCTCGAGGGCGCGACCGTGCTGGCCGGCCGCTGCCTGCCCTACGGCGAGGGGATCACCTACTGGCCGCTCGCCGAGATGGTGAAGTCGTCCGCCGGGATCACCGACAACGACCCCGTTCGCGAGGCGGTCGAGAAGCTGCGCAAGTGCTGTGAGGACGAGGCCGTCGCCGACCTGCTCGCGCTCGCCTCCGGCGTCCTCGACGCCGTCGAGCAGGAGCGCAGCGCGCAGGAGATCGCCTGGGCAGCCCGTGCCTGGGCCGACCAGCTCGCCGACGTTCAGCCGCTCGTGCTCGTCTTCGAGGACATCCACTGGGCCGAGGAGCCGCTGTTCGAGCTCGTCGAGCACCTGGCCACCTGGGTGCGCGAGTCGCCGCTCCTGCTCGTCTGCCTCGCCCGGCCCGAGCTGCTCGACGTTCGCCCCGGATGGGGCGGAGGCCGCATGCGCGCGGCGTCGATCGAGCTCGACCCGCTTCGCCATGACGAGAGCGAGCAGCTGCTCAGAGCGCTGCTTCCCCACGACGCGCTCACGGCCGACGCGCGGCAGGACGTGCTCGCGAAGACCGAGGGCAACCCGCTGTTCGTCGAGGAGACGATCCGGATGCTGCTCGAGAGCGACGGCGAGACTCCCTCGCCGCGGATCCCCGACACGCTTCAGGCGATGATCGCCGCCCGCATCGACCACCTGCCCGCGGAGGAGAAGGCCCTGCTCCACCGCAGCGCCGTGATCGGCCGCATCTTCTGGCGCGGCGCGCTCGAGCATCTCTCGCCGGAGCTCGACGTGGAAGCGCTGCTCGACAACCTCCTGCTCCGCGACTTCATCATTGCCGAGCCGAGGTCGACGATCGTCGGCGAGCGGGCCTTCCGCTTCAAGCACGTGCTGATCCGCGAGGTCGGCTACGGCGGGCTGACGAAGGCCGAGCGGGCGAAGCTGCACGAGCGGTTCGCCGAATGGCTGCACGAGCGCGCGGGCGAGGAGCTGCTCGAGATCCGGGCCTACCACCTCGACCACGCGGCCCAGCTGCAGGCCGAGCTCGACGGCGCCGCGCCTGCGGAGCTCGCGAGCGAGGCTGCGGCTGCGCTCGAGGAGGCCGGCCGCCGTGCGCTCGCGCGCGAGTCGAACCGCGCGGCGCGGAAGCTGCTCCTCCGGGCCTGCGAGCTCGAGCCGACGCTCGAGCGGCGCTACCACGCCGCCCGCGCGGCGTGGCGCATGAGCGAGCTACCCACCGTTTCGGTGGAGATGACGTCGGTGCTCGAAGGGGCACGCGCAGCAGGCGACTCGACGGTCGAAGGCAAGGCGCTGACCGCCCTCGCCGAGGTCGCGATGCTCCGCGAGGGCGACCTGACGAAGGCGACGGAGCTCGTCGACGCCGCGCTCGAGGCGCTGCCGGAGGAAGGTCGCTTCGGAGCGCTGGAAGTGCGCGGCCGGATCGCGTGGTGGACGGGCGACTTCGAGACGCAGGAGCGCTTGGTCGCCGAGGAGCTGGAGATCGCCCACCGGCTCGAGCGCAAGGACCTGGAGGCGCACGCGCTGGAGCAGCTCGCCGGCGTCCATCGCCACCTCGGCCGGCTGGACGAGGCCGAGCAAACGCTCCGGCGCGGGCTCGAGCTCGCCGAGGAGAGCGGCAGCATCGTCGCGCGCGCGCAGGCGCTCCACTCGCTCGGCGCCCTCCGGCTCGAGCGGCGCGAGACGGGAATCGGCAAGGAGCAACTCGAGGAGGCGAAATCCCTCTTCGCCGAGGTCGGCGATGCGTGGATGCTCGGGCGAACGTTCAACTCACTTGCCTGGGCGGCGGAGCTCGAGGGTGACGACGCAGCGGCCGAGCGGCTGCTCCGCGAGGCGATCCGGATGCTGAAGCCGCTCGAGGACCGCGGCGCCCTCTGCGAGAGCCAGCGCGCCCTCGCCGAGGTGCTCGTCCGGCGCGGCCGCCTCGACGAGGCCGAGCGGCTCGCACTGGAGGCGATCGAGACCGTCGCCGAGCACGACATCTCCTCGCAGGCGACGACGACGATGTCGCTCGGGCTCGTCCGGGCGGCGCAGGGCAAGGACGCCGAGGCGGAGGCGCAGCTCCTGCACGCGCTCTCGCTCGTCGAATCGACCGGGTTCCGCGGCCTGGAGGTCTGGATCCTGACGCGGCTGGAGGAGTTCCTCCGCTCGCGCGACCGCAACGAGGAGGCGGACGCCTACGCCGAGCGCCGCGCCGAGGTCGCGCCGGCCCCCGCCCTCGGCGACGCCTTCGCGAGAAGGATCGAGCGAGATCGCCTGAGACGAGGCCTCGTCCGGCGACTCCGAGATCACGGTCGCCGGGCGCCTGAACTTCCGGAGCGCCTTCTTCAGCGGCTCCGCACGCAGCGTTCCCTCGCCGTAGGGCAGGTGCTTCGTCTCGTTCCGGTTCGCGAACGCGATGTCGCTGAAGTGGATATGGAACGGCGCGCCTTTCTCCAGCAGCGAGTCGGCGACCTCGAGCACGCCGTGGAACGCGTCCACGTCGGTGAAGCCGCCGTCCGTGACCGCGTGCAGGTGGGCGAAATCGATCACCGGCCGCACCCACGGGAGCTGCGCGGCGATCGCGAAGACGTCCTCGGCCGTGCCGAGCTCACGGACACGGCCCATCATCTCGACCCCGAAGGGCACCGCGCGTCCCTTCCCTTCGAGGCGCTCCCGCAGCTCGGCGAGCTGTTCGACGACGTCGGCCAGAGCTTTCTCTCGCGTGCGCCCGAGCAGGAAGCCGGGGTGGAGGACGACGAGCTTCGCGCCGGCCGCGACCGCAACGCCGGCAGAGTGGTCGAGCATGCCGATCGCCATCCGCTGCTTCTTGTCGCGCTCGACGTGGCCCATGAACCCGGCGAGCGGCGCGTGCACGGAGAGGACGATCTTGTTGTCGCGGGCGAGCTCGCCGAAGCGCTCCGCCCACGGGTAGTCCATCCAGAACCCGCCCTCGAAGTCGATCTCGCAGGCGCTGTATCCGCGCTCCAGGAGCCGCTCGACGGCCTCCTCCGGGCTCTTCCTGGAGGGCACGCGCGCAGGCCCGAAACGGATCGTCCCCATGGTCACGAGCCTAGGCTTTTCCCGCTCCCGGTGCCGGCAAAGCCGACACCTTCGCTCTTTCCCGCCTCCGTCGAGCCTACGGCGGTGTTCCGTCCGGGAGGGTCCGTATGGTGAGATCCATGCCGCGCCGACCGACACGCATCGACCTGCTCGAGCTCGACATCGACGTCCGCCTCGCCGATCTCTGGCGCGAGGCGAACGAGATCGAGGAGTGGAACCTCGAGGTCATGGGGGCCTTCATCCGGGCCGCCTACGGCAAGGGCTACTGCGACGCCCTCACCGAAGACGACCCGGGGTCACTCTGCGTCGAGCACGGCTACCGCATCCCCGAGCGCCAAGCGCCGGCGCCGGTCGAAGAGCGCTAGCAGCGCTCGACGCCCTACACTTCCGGCGTGTCCCGGAGGCCGAGTCCTGCGCGGCTCGTGATCGCGCTCTCCGTCGCGGCTGCACTGGCCGTCTTCCTGCTCTACACGTCGATCGCCGGCGGCGGCACGCCGTCGCTGCGGCCGAGCACGCTCGCCGGGCACACCGCCAAGGTCTCCGTCGCGGGGCGGGTGCTGAAGCCGGTCACGGGCGACGCGCACGGGGCCGGGCTCCACTTCCGCCTGCGCGACGTCAAGGGCACTGCGTCGGTGCCGGTCGTCTACAAGGGCTCCGTCCCTGACCTGTTCCGCGCCGGCCGCGACGTCGTCGTCCAGGGGCGCCTGGTGAACGGCGTCTTCGTCGCGATCCCGGGCACGCTCGTGACGAAGTGCCCGTCGAAGTACACGCCGAAGCAGAGCTGATGCGCCATGCCTGAGCTGGGGCGGGCAGCGCTCGTCGTCTGCTTCGGACTCGCGCTCTATGCGGTCGTCGCCGGGTTCGCGGGGGCGCACCTGCGTCGCCGCAGGCTCGCCCAATCGGCCCAGAACGCGCTCCTGGCCACGTTCGGGGCGACAGTCGTCGCGTCGGTCGTCCTGCTCGTCGCGCTCGCGAGAAGCGACTTCTCCTTCAGCTATGTCGCGCAGCACACGAGCCGTGAGCTGCCGACGCCGTACAAGCTGGCGTCGTTCTGGGGCGGGCAGGAGGGATCGCTCCTGCTCTGGCTGCTCATCCTGACCGGGTACGGCGCCGCCGCAATCCTCCTCGACCGGAAGGCGGGCCGGGAGCTGACCGCCTGGGTCGTGCCGGTGCTCGGAATCGTGGCGACGTTCTTCTCGATGCTGGTCGTCTTCGTCGCCAGCCCGTTCCACACACAGCTGGCGTCGGCCGACGGGGCCGGGCTGAATCCGAGCCTGCAGAGCTTCTACTTCCAGATCCACCCGCCGCTCCTCTACCTCGGCTACGTCGGGCTGACGGTGCCGTTCGCGTTCGCGATGGGGGCGCTCCTCTCCGGGCGCACCGACGAGCGCTGGATCGTCGCCACCCGCCGCTGGACGCTGCTTGCCTGGGCGTTCCTCGGGATCGGCCAGCTGCTCGGCGCCAAGTGGGCATACGAGGAGGTCGGCTGGGGCGGCTACTACGCGTGGGATCCGGTCGAGAACGCGGCGCTGATGCCCTGGCTCGCCGCCACTGCATTCCTGCACTCGGTGATGGTGCAGGAGCGCAAGGGGATGCTGAAGGTCTGGAACATGCTCCTCGTCATCCTCGCGTTCTCGCTCTCGCTGTTCGGGACGTTCCTGACCCGCAGCGGCGTGCTGAACTCGATCCACTCGTTCACCGAAGGCTCGATCGGGCCGTGGTTCCTCGGCTTCATCTGCTTCGTCGTCGCCGGCTCGCTGCTGCTCGTCTTCACGCGCTTGCCGCTGCTGCGCTCGAAGACCAAGCTCGAGTCGCTCGCCTCCCGCGAGGCGACGTTCCTCTACAACAACCTGCTGCTCGTAGCGCTCTGCCTGACGATCCTCTGGGGCGTCACGTTCCCGATCCTCTCGGAGGCCGTGCGCGGCGAGTCGGTCACGGTCGGGCGGCCGTACTACGACTTCTTCCTGCGCGCCTTCGGCCTGCCGCTGCTGTTACTGATGGGAATCGGGCCGCTGATCGCGTGGCGGCGCGCGTCGCTGCGCTCGCTCGGCCGGACGTTCCTGTGGCCGTTCGTCACCGCCCTGGTGGCCGGAGCCGGTCTGATCGCGGCCGGCGCGGGAACGTCGATCCCGGGCCTGATCGCGTACACGTTCTCCGCGTTCGTCGCTGCGACGATCGCGCTCGAGTTCATCCGAGGCACGCAGGCCCGGCGCGCGCTCTCGGGCGAGGCCGTTCCCCGCGCGTTCGGCCAGTTGATCGCGCGTAACCGCCGGCGCTACGGGGGCTACATCGTCCACGCCGCGATCCTGATGCTCGCGATCGGGATCGCCGGCTCGAGCGCCTACGACACGTCCCACAGCGCCCGGCTCGCGCCCGGCGACTCGATGAAGCTGCGGAACTACACGCTCGTCTACCGCGGGCTGAACAGCAAGCGCAGCCAGAACGCGATCGAGACTCGCGCGGCGATCGACGTCTATCGCGGCGGCGACCGGATCGCGACGATGCACCCCGGCAAGAACGACTACCCCGTCGAGCAGCAGGTCTCGAACGAGGTCTCGATCCGCTCCGACTGGCTCACCGGCGAGGATCTGTTCCTGATCACCGAACAGGTGAACCAGAACGGGACGATCGACTTCAAGGCGATCATCAACCCGCTCGTCAACCTGATCTGGGCCGCGGGGCTCGTCTTCCTGCTCGGCTCGGCGATCGCCCTCTGGCCGGACGCACGCGAGGAGCGCCGCCTCGCGGTCCGGTACGGCCGCCTTCCGCAGGAAGCCGAGGCCTAGATGCTGACTGCGGCGCTCGTCCTGGGGGCGCTGCTCGCTGTCGCCGCGGTGGTGTTCGTAGCCCGCCCGCTCCTGCGCGAAGGCCCCGAGGAGACGCTCGAGACGCCGGAGCCGCGCCGGCTCGAGCTCGCCGAGGAGCGCGACCGCGCGCTCGCGGCGCTGAAGGAGCTCGAGTTCGACCACCGCACGGGGAAGGTGTCGGACGAGGACTACCGCAGCATGGTCGGCGAGCTCAGACGCGCCGCTGCGGATGCGTTACGAGCGCTGGATTCGGGAACACCGCGGACCGATGTCCGCGATCGCCCATAACTGCCCGTCCTGCGGAAGCGATCTGCCCGTCGGTGCGCGGTTCTGTGCCTCCTGCGGCGCCCGGACGACCGCCGCCGGCCCGGTCACCTGGTCGGCCTCCGAACGCCGTTATTTCGGCGTGGTGCCCGCGAGGAGCCTCGTAACCGGCGTGCGCACCCGTCTGGCCAGGCTCTTCGCGATCGCGCGCAGCAGCATCCGGTACGCCGCCGCCGTCATCGTCTCCCGCTCCGGAGCGGCCGTCGAGCGCTTCCGCCTGCAGCGCGAGCAGTCCCGACTCGAGCACGAGCGGGCACGCCGGCTGCTTGCGCTCGGCGACGCCGTCTACCGGAACGCGCAGCGAAGAGACGGCGCATATCCGCTCGCAGATCGGGGAACTGGAGCGGAGGATGGAAGAGACCCAGGCAGAGCTACAGCGCATCGAGCGCCGGGCGACCGAGCAGATCGCGCTGGCACGAATGGAGAGCGGCCCGACGAGCGTGGTCGAGCCGGAGCCGGTTCCGGAGCCCACGCCCGTGCCGAGTGAGCCGCCCGGGCCGGTGATCGTCCCCGAGCCGGAGCCCGTGCCGCACGAGCAGCCGGGGCCGGTGATCGTTCCCGAGCCGCAGCCGCCGACGGAATAGCGGGCAGGGGCGGCGGGCTTCCCGCCGAACCTCGCCTGATGACCCGCCGGATCCTCATCGGCGTTCTGGTTCTGCTCGCGGCTGCGACGCCAGCGCTCGCCGACATCGTCGAGAAGAAGCAGTCGATCGACGCGAAGATCGCTGGACTCCAGGATCGGGTCCAGGCGACCAAGGACAAGGAGGCGGAACTCCAGCAGGAGATCGACGACGTCTCCGGGAACATCCGCTCGCTCGAGCAGCAGGTCGGGGTCGTCTCCGAGCGCCTGGCGCCGCTCGAGCACGAGCTCGAGCTACGGGAGCTGAAGTTGAACCGGCTGAACGCGCTCTTCCAGCTCCAGACCGAGCGCCTCGAGTTCCTCCAGGAGCAGCACCGGATCGCGCTCGACCGCCTGAACCGGAGGCTCGTGGCCAGCTACGAGTCGGACGCGCCGGACGAGCTGTCCGTCCTGCTCGCCGCGCACAGCTTCTCCGACCTGATCGACGGGCTCGACTACGTCCGTCTGGTCGTGCGCCGCGACCGGCAGATCGTCTCCGAGGTGGACGCCTCCAAGCACGAGGTCGCGGTCGCGCGGTGGCAGACGCGGCTCTTCAGGCGGAGAGTCCGGCGCCAGGCGGAGATCGTCGCCGTGCGCGTGCACCAGGTGCGGGTGCTGCGCGACGAGCTGGTCGCGAACAAGGGCGAGCTCGAGGCCGCGCGCGAGCAGAAGAAGGTCAGCCTCGACTCGCTGAGCGCCCAGGAGCGCGCGGACGCGGAGGAGATCGACGGCCTCCAGGCGGCGAGCGCCGACCTGGCCGCGAAGATCCGCGCCGCACAGGCGAACTCGACCGTCCAGCACGTCTCCGGCGCGGGGTTCATCTGGCCGGTCAACGCCCCGATCACGAGCCCGTTCGGCTGGCGCTGGGGCCGCCTGCACGAAGGCATCGACCTCGGCGCCGCGTACGGGTCTCCGATCGCCGCCGCCGCAGCCGGTGTCGTCATCTACGCGGGCTGGGAGAGCGGCTACGGGAACCTGGTCGTGATCGATCACGGAGGCGGGCTCGCGACTGCGTACGGCCACCAGTCGCGGATCGCCGTCTCGGTCGGCCAGAGCGTCTCCCAGGGCGAGACGATCGGCTACGTCGGCTCCACCGGCCACTCGACCGGGCCGCATCTCCACTTCGAGGTGCGCGTCAACGGCCAGGCCGTGGATCCGCTCGGCTATCTCTAGACCCGTATCTCGCCGGCCCCTCGGCCGTTTCACCACTGAAAGCGACCGAGGGGGTCGATGAAAACGTGCTTGCTCTGATCGCAATCCTGCTGCTCGCAGCCCTCCTCTTCGGAGTCGGCTTTGCGCTCCACTTCCTGTGGATCATTGCGGCCATCGTGCTGGTCGTCTGGCTGATCGGCTTCGTCGCCAGGAGCGCCGACGCCGCCTGGTATCGATGGTGATCGGGTGGGCGCCCGCTCGTCGCGGGCGCCCTACCCCCGATACACGTGGAGATCGGGCAGGTTCCGGTATCGCTCTTCGACGTCGAATCCGTATCCGACGAAGAACTCGTCCGGGACGGTGAAGCCGACGTAGCGCACCGGTAGGTCCTCGACGAGCCGCCGGTAGGGCCGGTCGAGCAGCGTCACGACCTCGAGCGAGCGCGGGGAGCGCAAACGGAACGTCCGCACGAGGTAGTGCAGCGTCAGGCCCGTGTCGACGATGTCCTCGACGATGAGGACGTCGCGGCCCTCGATGCTCGCGTCCAGGTCCTTGATCAGCCGCACGGCGGGCGTGCCGCCGGTCTCGTCGGAGGTGTACCCGGCGAGCTCGACGAAATCGACGTGGTGCAGGAACGGCAGCGCGCGCGTCAGGTCGGCCAGGAAGACGAAGGACGCCTTCAGCGCGCCGACGAGCAACGGCTCGTTGCCGGCGTAGTCGGCGGTGATCTCCTCGCCGAGCTCCGCGACGCGGGTCGCGATCTGCTCCGCCGAGAGGTAGACCTCTCCGACGCCCAACTGGTCCCCGTCGGAACCGTCTAGGACGCGAGCTTCAGACCGTATCTCTGACCCAGGCGCTCGATGTCGCGCTTGTAGAAGAGCTTGATGTTCACGTCGGGGTACCGCTCGCGCAGCTTGCGCAGCTTCCGGTTCTTGCGGGTGACGAGCGACTGCTTCATCACCGTGATCTCGAGGTAGAGATCCTGCTCGGGGAGGTAGAAGTCGGGCGAGAACGCCTCCAGGACCCGGCCCTCGTCGTCCTCCTCGAGGACGAACGTGGTCGGCTCGTACAGCCAGGGGAGGCCGTAGTAGTCGAGGACCTTGGCGCACTCCAGTTCTGCCTCGTTTGCGAACTGGGGCGGCGCGGTACCACGATATGCCTGGAAATCGGGGATTTCCGAAACCAACTGGAACCAGGATACCCAGGTGCCCGGACGCCTTACACTCCGGGGGTGGCAGCCGGGGACCACTTCACGATCGCGCACATCTCCGATCTGCACTGCGGCGGGCCCTACTTCGTGCCGAACCTGATGGAGCGTGCGATCGCGGAGGTGAACGACCTCGAAGCCGGATCTCGTCGTCTGCTCGGGCGACCTGACGACGTTCGGGTTCAAGCCGGAGTACATGCAGGCCAAGGAGTACCTCGACCGGCTCGAGTGCGAGTCGTTCGTGGTCATCCCCGGGAACCACGACGCGCGCAACGTCGGGTACATCCACTTCGAGGAGCTCTTCGGCGAGCGTAGCTCCGTGCTCCGGCTCGGCGGCGTGACCGTCGTCGCCGTCGACTCGACCGAGCCCGACCTCGACCACGGCCAGATCGGACGCGGGCGCTACGCCTGGATCGAGGAGCAGTTCGCCGACGACTCGGAGCTGCGGATCTTCGTCCTCCACCACCACCTGTTGCCGGTGCCCGGCACGGGCCGCGAGCGGAACGTCGTCTACGACGCCGGCGACGCGCTCGAGTGCCTCCAGCGCGCGCGTGTGCAGATGGTGCTCTCCGGACACAAGCACGTTCCGTATGCCTGGCGCCTGGAGAACATGTTCATCCTCAACGCGGGCACCGTCTCGTCGCTGCGTCTCCGGGGGAACACGCGGCCCTGTTACAACGTGATCGAGGTCGAGGGCGCCCACGTCTCGGTCTGGCGCCGCTACCCGTTCCACGGGCAGGAGCGGATCATCCAGTTCTCGACCGAGACGCTCGACTTCGAGAAGTACACCGCGCGGATCGAGGGAGAGCTCTCGTCGCGAAGTTGAGGGCGCTCGCGGTGATCGACGGGGAGCACTACGTCCCTGTCGTCCGCGCCGCGCTCGCCGAGCTGCCCTACGAGTTCGTCGCCGCGCTCGTCGCGGGCGGCACCGAGAAGCTCCGCGAACCTGCCGGCAGGGAGGACTACGGCGTGCCTCTCGTCACCGGCATCGAGGAAGGCGTGGCGCTGCACGGGCCGGAGGTCGTGGTCGACCTGTCCGACGAGCCGGTGCTCAGCCCGTCCGCGCGGCTGCTGCTCGCGTCGCGCTCGCTCGCGTGCGGCGTGCCGTATGTCGGCGCCGACTTTCGCTTCGAGCCGCCGGCTCTCGAGCCGTTCCCGCTGCCCTCGCTCGCGGTCTTCGGGACGGGCAAGCGGGTCGGCAAGACGGCGGTCACCGGCCACCTCGCGCGGCTGCTCGCGCGCGACCGCGACGTCCTCGTCGTCGCGATGGGCCGCGGCGGCCCGCCCGAGCCGGAGGTGGTCGAGGTCGCGCCGACGGTCGCCGACCTGCTCGAGCGCTCCCGCGCGGGGCGTCACGCCGCCTCGGATCATCTCGAGACCGCGGCGCTCGCCGGCGTGCCGACGATCGGCTGCCGGCGTTGCGGCGGCGGGCTCGCCGGCGCGACGTTCGTGTCCAATGTCCCGGCAGGGGTCGAGCTCGCCGTCGAGCGCGGAGCGGACGTCGTGGTGTTCGACGGCAGCGGCGCTGCGATTCCGCCGGTCGCGACCGACCGCCGGATTCTGGTCGCGCACGACCTCGTGTCGGGCCTGAACCCGTACCGCGCCCTGATCAGCGACCTCGTGCTCTCGACGAGCGGCGAGGTCGTGGCACAGGCGGACGCACTCGGCCGCCGCGCCCTGCGCTTCGACCTCCACCTGCGGCCGGTCGAGCCGCTGGCCGGCCGGCGGACGGCGCTGTTCACGACGGGGCCGGCGGTGTTCGACCATGTCGACGAGGTCGTCTTCGCCTCGCAGAACCTCGCCGACCGGACGGCCCTGCGACGCGACCTGGAAAGCGTCGACGCCGAGGTGTTTCTCGTCGAGCTGAAGGCGGCGGCGATCGACGTCGTCGCCGAGGCGGCGGCAGAACGCGGCGTCGAGGTCATGCTCGCCGCCTACGACGTCGAGTGCGCCGGGCCTGGACGATGCGCTGCTCGAGCTCGCGGAGCTGGCCAACGGAGCGCGGGAAAGGGAAAATCTCGCCAGATGACCGAACGCCGACGCTCCGATCCACTGCCGCTCGGCGGCGACGACGGACTGCCGTACTCGAAGGGCCTGATGGCGCGCGCGCTGATGGCGACCGGTGTCCCAGCGGTGCGCGCATACGAGCTCGCTGCCCGCGTGGAGGGCGATCTCCTTTCCCGCGGCGAGGCCGCCGTCGACCTCGCGCGCCTCGAAGAGCTCGCGATCGAGGTGCTCGGCGAGAACGAGGGTGCGCAGGCGCTCCGCCGCCTGCGACGGCACGAGACGCTGCGCGAGCTCGACCTGCCGATCATCCTCCTGATCGGCGGCGCGACCGGCACCGGAAAGTCGACGGTCGCGACCGAGGTCGCCTACCGGCTCGGGATCACGCGGGTCAGCTCGACCGACTTCGTCCGCCAGACGATGCGCGCGTTCCTCTCGCCGCAGTTCATGCCGTCGATCCACCGGTCGAGCTTCGACCTCCCGGACGAGGACGAGTTGCGCGACGTGCTCGGCGCGTTCGTCGACCAGACCCAGAACGTCCTGATCGGCGTTCGCGCGGTGATCGACCGGGCGCTCCAGGAGGGCTGGTCACTCGTGCTCGAGGGCGTCCATCTCGTTCCCGGGATGCTCCCGAAGGTCGAGGGCGCGCTCGTGATCCATTGCGTCCTCGCGATCGAGAGCGAGGAGACGCACGCGGCGCACTTCTGGGTGCGGGACGCGAGCTCCGACGGCCTCCGCCCCGTGCGAGAAGTACCTCGATGCGCTGCCCGACATCCGCCTGATCCAGGAGTTCGTGGTCGAGCAGGCGCGGCGGGCGAGCGTGCCGGTCGTCGAGAACAGCAGCATCGAGCTCTCGATCGCCACGGTGATGGAGCTGGTGCTGAGCAGGGCAGAACGGTTCGCGCGGGTCTGATGGCGACGCGGCCGATGTGCATGTGCGAGTCGTACGTGCGCGCGACCGAGCGCGCGGCGCTCGCCGGGGCGCGCTGGCTCGGCCGCGCCGACCAGGAGAGCGCGGAGGAGTCTGCTTTCTCGGGGATGGAGGCGGCGCTCGCCCAGCTGCCGATCAGCGGCTCGGTCGTGATCGGCGCCGGCGACGTCGAGGCCGGAAGCGCGCTGAGCGGCACGGTCGGCGCCGGAGGCGAGCACGTCGACCTCGCGCTCGACCCGCTCGAGGGGCGTGGAGTCGTGGCGCGCGGCGGCAACGGCGCGATCTCGATGATCGTCGTGGGCGAGCCGGGCAAGCTGCGCCACCTACCGGACATGTACATGCGCTCGATCGCCGTCGGCCCGCGCGCGCGCGGCCGGATCAGCCTCCTGCAGCCGGTCGAGGAGAACGTCCGGAACATCGCCGAGGCCTTCGGACGCAACGTCGGCGACATCACGACGATCGTTCTCGACCGGACGCGCCACCACGACCTGATCGAGGAGATCAGGGCGGCAGGCGCTCGGATCAAGCTGATCCAGGACGGCACCGTCACCGCGGCGATCTCCGCGGCGATCCGCGGCACGAACGACCACCTGGCGATCGGCATCGGCGGCACGCGGCAGGCCGTGCTGACCGCGGGCGCGCTCCGCTGTCTCGGCGGCGAGATCCAGGCGCAGCTCTGGCCGACCTCGCGGCGCGAGATCGAGGCGGCGCGGGAGCACGGGATCGAGGACGTCGAGCAGGTGTTCACGACCGAGGATCTCGTCTCCGGCGAGGTGATCGTCGCCGCGACCGGCGTTTCGAACGGCGACCTGCTCCGCGGTGTCCGCTACCTGGCCGACAGCGCGCGGACGCACTCGCTCGTGATGTGCACGCGCTGCAACTGGGTGCGGTTCGTGGACGGCATCCACTTCTTCGCGCGCGAGCGCCGCGAGGAAGTGCGCCTCCTGGGGTACTAGGCCACGACTAGACTCGCGGAATGGTCACCAAGGACGAAGTCTTCGAGGCGCTGCACCAGGTCGAGGATCCGGAGCTCGGGATGGACATCGTGGAGCTCGGGCTGCTCTACGACGCCGAGATCGAAGGTCCGAAGGTGAAGGTGATCCACAGCCTGACTTCGATGGGATGTCCGGCCGGCCCGATGATCCAGGAGGACATCCACCGCGTGGTCTCGGAGCTCCCCGGCGTGGAGGACGTCGAGATCGAGCTGACCTGGGACCCGCCCTGGACGCCCGAGCGGATGTCCGAAGACGCCAAGTTCATCCTCGGCTTCGGCTAGATCTCCAGGAGGATCTTCCCGAACTGCTCGCCGGCCTCGAGCCGCTCGTGGGCGGCGCGCGCCTCGGCGAGCGGGAACACCGTGTCGATCACCGGCGTGGCGCCGGCGGCGACGAGGTCGTAGGCGCCTTCGAAGTCGGCGCGCGTGCCCATCGTCGAGCCGAGGATGTCGAGTTGCTTCCACCAGACGCGGTGCAGCGCCGCGGGCGGGTTGGGGCCGGTCGTCGCGCCGCAGACGGTGATGCGGCCGCCCGGCCGGGCGGCGTCCAGCGACCGCTTCCAGGTTGCTTCGCCGACGGTTTCGACGATCACGTCGGCTCCGCCGCCGGCCGCCTCCTTCACGGCCGCGACGACGTCGTCGGAGTCGTGGTTGAGCGTCACGTCTGCGCCGAGCGCCTTCGCCTTCGCCAGCTTGTCACCGCTCGACGAGGTGACGATGGTCTTTGCGCCGAGCGCCTGGGCGATCCGGAACGCCGCCGTCGCGACGCCGCCGCCGATCCCCCACACGAGCACCCACTCGCCGGCCTGTAGTCGGGCACGCGTGACGAGCATCCGGTAGGCGGTCTCGTAGACGAGCGGGAACGCGGCGGCGTCCTCGAACGAGACACCCTCGCGGAGCGGCACGACGTTCGTCGCAGGGATCGCGGCGAGCTCGGCGTGGACGCCCTGCGTGTGCTCGCCGATCACGTGGATCGTCGCGCCGTGCTCGAGGCCGGGGTTGATCACGACCGGCTGTCCAGGCTCGAGGCCCTCGACGTCGGGTCCCAGTGACTCGACGAAGCCCGAGCCGTCCGCGCCGAGAATGCGCGGCTTCGGCACGGAGGGCATGCCCTTCCGCGTCCAGACGTCGAGGTGGTTGAGCGAGGCGAACCGCATCCGCACGAGCACCTCGCCCGCGGCCGGCTCGGGGTCGGGGACGTCCTCGTAGCGTAGGACTTCCGGCCCGCCGTCCTCGTGGATGACGATCGCCTTCATGTCGACCGATCGTATAGTCGAGGCGTGGCTCGACTCGTCCTCCCAGTGCTGGTGCTCGCACTGGTCGCCGGCTGCGGCGGAGGGACGACGCGCAAGCCGCCGCTGTCCCAGAGCGCCTTCATCGCACAGGCGAACCGGATCTGCGCCCGGGCGAAAACGCGCACCGGCCTGCTGGCGCGGCTGCACGCGCTCCGCCCGCCCGAGGCGGGCAAGGAGCTCTACGCCCGATGGCTGAAGGCCGAACGTGACGCGCTCGAGGCGGAGAAGCCGCTGAAGGTCGAGCCGAAGGAGCCGCTGTTCGATCCGGGCGTGGGCAGGACGGTTGCTGCGGGGAAGATCGCAGGCTACGCGCGCCGGCTCGGAGCGACCACCTGCGCGAAGCGCGCAATCGGCACAATGCCGCCGTGACGGGCGAGGAGCTCGCGAGCGTCGCAGGGGAGCTCGGCATCGACGCGATCGGAGCTGCGCCTGCGGCGCCGTACGAGGAGACCGAGCGGCACATCGTCGAACGGCGCGAGCGGGGCCTCTTCGCCGACCTGCGCTTCACGATCACGCGGCCCGAGGAGTCCTGCCATCCGGAGAGGCTTCTGCCGGGCGCGCGAACCGTCGTCTCCGCGGCGCTCTGCTACTACGCGCCGGCCGACCCGCCCGCTCCGGGCGAGGGCCGGCTTCCCCGGTACACGTGGTACGACGCCTACGCGGAGCTCCGCGAGAAGCTGGACGCGCTCGGCCGCCGGCTCGGCGGCGTCTATCGCGTTCTCGTCGACGCGAACCAGCACGTCGACCGCGAGGGCGCTGCGCGGGCCGGAATCGGGTTCTACGGCAAGAACACGATGCTGATCACGCGCAGGCACGGGTCGTGGGTCGTGCTCGGGACGCTGATCACGGACGTGGAGCTCGAGGCGAGCCCGCCGCTCGGCCTGGACTGCGGCGAGTGCCGGTTGTGCATCGACGCTTGCCCGACCGGCGCGCTCGACGAGCCGGGGGTGCTCGACGCGGGTCGCTGTCTCTCCTACTGGACGCAGGCGCCGGCGCCGATACCCGAGGAGTACCGCGAAAGCCTCGGCTCGATGGTCTACGGCTGCGACATCTGCCAGGACGTCTGCCCCTGGAACCGCGGCGTCGAGAAGCGCCGGCGTGGGGAGGAGGCGCCGCACGGCGGCGGCCCGTCGGTGTCGCTCGCGGAGTGGCTCGAGGGCGACGGCGAGGAGCTGGTCCGTCGCTACGAGCGACTCTACGTGCCGAAGAACGACCCGCGCTGGCTGCGCCGGAACGCGCTCGTCGCGCTTGGCAACGGCGGCCGGCCCGAGGATGCTGCGCTCGCCGAGCCGTACGCGCACGGGGACGACGAGCTGCTGCGCGAGCACGCAGAGTGGGCGCTTCAGAAGCTGCTCGGCGGAGGCGACCAGAGAGCGGAGCGGGAAACGTGACCTACGAGCAGCGGCTCCGCGCAGAACGCTGGCTGGCGTGGGTCCGCGTGGGCGCGGTCCCGTTCGCCGCCTTCCAGGCTGCGATCACCACCGGCTATCCGTCCGGCCACGAGGCGTGGACCTGGGTCACGACCGGAGTGCTCGCGGTCGGGGCGGCGGTGATCTGGTGGCTCGCCCAGCGGGACCTCCCGCCACGCGCGCTGGCGCGCCTGGGGTTCGGGGCGCTCGCCTTCGACTTCCTGATCGTCTCGTCGTTCGTCCTCGCGCTGACCTTCGTGCGCGCGACGCCGATCCGGCAGGTCCTGATCCTCGTGCTGATCGAGGCCGCGTTCCGCTACGGGCTCGTCGGCGGCCTCGGCTTCGTCGTGGCCAGCGTGCCGACGTTGATCGCGTACGAGCGGCTGCGCGCCGACTACTTCCACGAGCACTATCACTACGAGAACATCACGCTCCAGATCGGCGTCGAGGTGATGATCGCCCTGATCGTCGGCTGGCTCGTCGAGCGGCTGCGCGGCGAGACGTCGGCGGCGATGGAGCGGGCGCACGAGGCGGAGCACTTCCGCGACGAGCTCGGGCGGCGCGCGGACCTACTCGACGCGGCGAACCGCTGCGCGCGCGCGCTCGGCTCCTCGCTCGAGATCGAGGAGGCATTCGGTGCGTTCATCCGCGAGCTGCGCGGTCTGATCCCGTTCGACCGAACGGCGATCATCCTTTCCGAGCAAGGTCACATCCGCGTGATGGCGACCGCGGGGCACAAGCACGACGAGGTGCTCCGACCGGGCGAGGCGCTCCCCTCCGGCGCGCTGATCGAGACGGTGATGAGCACCGGCGAGACGGTGTACCGGCGCGACATGAGCGACCACAAGTACCCCGAGGAGGTCACGCTGACGGAGATCGGCCTGCACTCGCGGATCGCTGCACCGCTGCTGCTCGGCGTGCGGCCGATCGGGATGCTCGCGATCCTCCGGCGGGAGCCCGAGGCGTTCGGTCCCGACGAGATCGAGCTCGCCACCCTGCTCGGCCGACTGGTCGCGACCGGGGTGCAGAACATCCGCGCGTACTCAGCCGAGCGGGAGACGGTCGAGGAGTTGCGGCGGCTCTCAGCGCTGCGCGCCGACTTCGTCTCGCTGGTCTCTCACGAGCTGCGTAGCCCGATGGCGGCCGTGATCGGCGCCGCCAGGACGCTCCAGCAGCGCTGGCGCGAGCTCTCTCCCGAGCAGCGTGCCTCCTTCCTCGCGCTGATCAGCGACGAGACCGCCCGCCTCGCGACGCTGATCGGCGACGTTCTCGATACCTCGCGGATCGAGGCCGGCACCTTCACCTACTCCTTCACCGACGTCGATCTCGCCGACCTCGTCCGCGAGACCGTCGCGGCAATGGCCCTCGGCCAGGACGAGGTCTCGGTCGTCGCACAGGCGCCGGACACCGTCCCCGCGGTGCGCGCGGACCGCGAGCGCCTGAAGCAGGTACTGATGAATCTGGTCGAGAACGCGGTCAAGTACTCACCGGCCGGAGGAGAGGTGGACGTCCGCGCGTGGGCAGAAAACGGGCTCGTGCTGGTCGCGGTCGAGGATCAGGGGCCGGGCATTCCGCGCGAGCAGCAGGGCCTGATCTTCGAGAAGTTCGGCCGCGCGAACGTCGGCGGCGGCAAGCCGGGGTCGGGCCTCGGGCTCTTCATCGCGCGCTCGATCGCGGAGGCGCACGGCGGGTCGCTGAAGGTGCGGTCGGCGCCCGGCCAGGGCTCGACCTTCACGCTGGAGCTGCCGCTCGTGGGCTAGGTCCGACTCCGTAGGGTCGTCCTTACGCCGAGGCAGGCGCCCGCAGGCGAGTGACGCCGAGCTCGCGCGCGAGCGTCTTCGCGCGCTCGGCGATGCGGCGGCGGAGCTCCGGCGGCTCGATCAGCTCGGCCTCGCCGCGGTAGCGGAGGATCTCGCCGATCAGCCACTCGGGGCTGCCGACCGTCTGCTCGTTGATCGCCGAGCCGTCGGTCAGCGCGCGCGCGCCGCGCTCGACCTCCCACCGGGCGACGGCGGACGAGTAGAGCACCTTCGCGACGAGGGCGCCGCCGAGGTGGCCGGGCTCGAATCCCTCGCGGAGCTCGAACTCCGAGTCGGTCAGGGTCGCGCTGCGCATCCGGTCGAGTCGGAAGCTGCGCTCGTCGTCGCGCGTGCGGTCCCACGTGTGCACGTACCAGTGCGGGAGCCGCCGCTCGATCGAATAGGGCTCGACGAGGTGCTTGGTAGGTGCGTCCTCCTCTTCCTTCAGGTACTCGAGCTCGACGAGCCGGCGGCGGCGGATCGCCTCGGTCAGCGTCGCGACGAGGCCCTCCTCGGCGCCGCCGATGTGCGGCTGCGGGGTCTGGGAGAGCTCGAACTCGCCGAAGGTCTCCTCGAGCTTCTTGCGCACGCGGTCGAGAGGGCGGTGCGCCTCGGCAGCGATCAGCGGCCCGACGAACTCGAGCGCGAGCCGGATCGCACGCGCTTCCAGCGGCGTCAGCCGCGGCGCCGAGCGGAAGGTGTCGCCCCAGAGCTCCTTGTCGACGTGGACCTCGTCGTCGTGCAGTTCCGCGTAGACCGCGTAGCAGCCCCCGCCGAAGTTGACGAGGTTGAGCAAGGACAGGTGATCCTCGAGCTCCTCGTACGGGATCTGGAATCGCTCGACGAGGTCGGCGGCCGGGATGACCGCGTCCTTGTCCTCGCCGCACGCTGCGAGCAGGTAGGCGAGGAGAGCCTGGAGCAGTCCGAAGCGCTCGGGCGTGACCGGCCCGGACGACCGCTCGGCGGTCGCATCCGGCTCGCGTGCGCTGGACTCGCGGGCGGGCTTGCTGGGCGGCCCTTCGTGGATCGTGCGCACACGCCGCAGGCTGTCCGCCACCTCGCGCCGGAGATCGGCGGGCTCGAGCGGGTTGGCACGGCCGTCCTGGCGCAGCACCCAGGAGGCGAGCATCGGCAGGCTCGCGTACTCGGTGACGAAGACCCCTTCCTCGACCCGGCCGCTGTCGGCGAAGGCGCGCTCCACCCACCACGCCGTCTCGGGGCGGACCTCGATCCGCGCCTCGCCGGCGGCCTCGCCGAACTGCCACGAGGCGCGGCCACGGAAGTTGTCGATGTCGAACTCGGCGGGCGAACGGAAGTCGCGCTCGCGCCTGGTCGCGAAGCGGATGTCGCCGCGAATCCGCGAGACACGGAACGTCCGGATCGCATCTCGATCGAGATCGGCGCCGACGACGTACCAGACCCCGCGGTCGTGAAGCAGTCCGTAGGGGTTGAGCGTGCGCTCGACCTCCTTGCCGCTCGTCATCGCCCGGTAGCCGAACTTCACCGTGCGCTGCTTGGAGATCGCGGTCTCGAGCTTCGCGAGGCGGCCGGGCATCTCCGCGGAGTAGTCGGGGTCGCGCATCTCGACGCGGACGGCCGTTGCGGACGGCGCCTCGTCGGAGAGCCCGGGCCGGCCGAGCGCGAGGTTCTGGAGCGCGAGCCGAAGCGGCTCCGCGTACGCGAATTTCCCCTCGAGGAGGTAGAAGCACGTCTGGAGCGCAGCCAGCTCGTCGTCGGTCAGGTCGAGCGGCGGCAGGAAGTAGCGCTCGGAGCGGAGCGTGTACAGCTCCTCGCCGGTGAACTCGTCACGCTGGGACTGGAGCGGGACGCCGAGGTCGCGCAGTTCCGCCCGGTCGGAGTAGAACCGGCGCGCGAATGCCTCGTCCGACATCTCCGAATAGCCCTCGACGTTGCCCTTCACGTCCCGCGCCGTCAGCGCCCGGCGCTCGGCCATCAGGAATGCCACCAGCGAGAGCTGGCGGATCAGCTTGTCGGTGTCGTGACTCAACCCTGTCCGAGCTTATCGGTCAGGGGCTGGGGAGAGGCTGTGGAAAAAATCTAGGCCGCGACTTTCGAGCGCTCGAGGTGCTGGTGCGACGGGCAGTAGTCGCGCTCCGGGAGAGGCGTGCGCTGGCACGGCTTCCCCTTCCGCGTCGTCGCCCGGCAGCGGGCAACCCCGCCGTCGAATGCACCGGCCTCGATCTGTGTCTGCACGAACGCGACCGCCGCGCCGACACCCTCCTGCACCGCCCAGGCGACCTGCGCCTGCTGCGTGATCGGGAAATAGCGCCGGATGTCCTGGAACAGCGACTTGTCCGGGTTCGCGAAGTAGTGCGGATCGCTCGCGAGGCGCTCCATCGTCTCCTCGCACGCCTCGAGCACGGCCCTCCGATACTCGAGCTGTGCCTCGGGGTCTGCGTACGGGTCGATCAGGTCCTTGATCGAGCGGTAGATGGCCCGCGAGTACTGATACATGCAGTTACGAATCTGGGCGCTCAACTCGTCCATAAGCAGTATTCCGATCTCCTGTTAAGTCGCGGAAAAGCTTTGTTACGCGCCTGTTAACCGTCTCTCTGCTCGGATCCCGCGCGCAGTCTACTCCTTTCCGGGGCGTGTTACAAAGTCGCGGGCTTTGTTGCCATTGGCGCTAACGGACACGTGCGGAATGCCCCGACCGAGCCGTGCCCGCCCGAGGCCTGCTTTACACCTTCGTCAGCGCGCGATCTCGCGTGCATAGGCATTCGGAAATCTGCCGAGTGCGCGCGTCGCCGCCGTCTGCGCCTCCTCGAGGGTGTCATAGACCCCCGAGAAGACGACGAAGTAGCCGGGGTGGAGGGACGAGAACTTCCCGGAGGCGAGGATGCCGACCTTGCGGAGGCCGCGGGAGATCGCGAGCTTCGCCTTCGCCGCCGCGTCCTTCTGCCCGGTGCCGCGTGCGGGGATCGACGCGAGGACGACCGTGAAGCCGTTCCGGGCGGGCCAGGCGATCGGACCGGACGGCTTCGGCGCCGGCTTCGGCCGCGGACCGGGGGCGGGGTCGCCGGGGCGGTGGTGGTCGTCGGGACGACCGGCGGCGCGGGCGGAGCGGTGACGAGAGGCGAGGTCGCGACGATCGTGCCCTGACCGATGGAGCTCCTGGTGTCGCGTCCCGCGACGATTCCGGCCGTCGCCGAGCCTGCCGCGATCAGCAGGAGCAGCAGGGACGTGAAGACCCAGTCCCCGGGGTAGCGCCCGAAGCGGCGTTCCCAGGTGCGGCCGACTGCGCCCAGGCGGCGCGGCGGCACGAGGCGCGCGCCGCACTCGAGGCAGTACTCCTGGCCGGGCTCGGCGCCGGCTCCGCAGGCGGCGCAGGAGTCAGGCGAGAGTCCCACCGGCGGTCTCCTCTGCGGGCTCCGCGGGTTCCGCTTCGTTCTTCCTCGGCCCCGGCGGCGGCCCCGCAGTTCGCGCAGAAGAGCGCGTCGGCCGGCAGGGGATGGCCGCACTCGGCGCAGGCCAGTACGGGGCTGTCGCCCGCCGGCCGGCCGCAGTTGGGGCAGAAGTGCGAGCCCCAGGGCAGCGGCGCGCCGCACTCGCAGCGTCCGAGCCGGGATGCGCCCCCGCGTTGCCGCAAGCATCTCGTCGAGCTCGTGCAGCCTCGCGTCCAGGCCGAGCAGCTCGTTGCAGCGCTCGGCGAGCAGGTCCTCCCGGAAGCGGTCCTGCCGGTACATCTCGAGCATCAGGCCGCCGAGATCGCGCAACCGCTCGTCGCGGGCGCGCTGGACCGCGCGCCGTTCGCGGCGGATCACGCCCGGCGGCGGCAATGCACGGCGCGGCGCGGCGGAATGCGCGGATCGGCGGAAGCGGTCGAGCAGGGCCACGCCCCGCCGAGTTTACGGGTCTACGGGCGGCCGGTCTCCGCACGCCGGCCGAAGCCGACGAGGAACAGCACCATCAGGAGCACTCCCACCGCGCCGACCACGAGGCCGGCCCACGGGATAGAGGAAGAGCAGAATGACCCCGATCACGACAAGAGCGAGTGCGGCTCCGATCATGGTGGTCGTAGATGCCCGGTCCAGCCCGGTCGCAAACGCGGTGTAGAGTCGAACGGAGCTCATGCGTGACGCCGTGATCATCGACGCCGTCCGGAGCCCGATCGGAAAGCGGAACGGCACGCTCGCATCGGTCCGCGCCGACGAGCTCGCCGCGCAGGTGCTCGTGGCACTCGGGACGCGGCTCGACCTCGACCCGAGCGCGATCGAAGACGTCGAGATGGGCTGCGTCACGCAGATCGGCGAGCAGGCGCTGAACGTGGGGCGGATCGCGTCGCTCGTCGCGGGGTGGCCCGAGACCGTGTGCGCATCCACGATCGACCGCCAGTGCGGCTCGTCGATGCAGGCGGCGATGAACGCGGCAGCGGCGATCCAGGCCGGCCACCTCGACGTGGTCGTCGCGGCGGGGGTCGAGTCGATGTCGCGCGTGCCGATGGGGTCGAACCTCGGCGAGGCCGGCTGGGAAGGCTTCTCCGACAAGCTGCTCGACCAGTGGCAGATCGTCCCGCAGGGGATCTCCGCGGAGGTGATCGCCGAGGAGTGGGGGCTCTCGCGTGAGCGGCTCGACGAGTATTCGTTCGAGTCGCACCAGCGGGCGATCCGCGCGATCGACGAGGGCCGTTTCGAGCGGGAGATCGTCCCGATCGAGGTCTCCAACCCACACGCAGGGTTGCAGTTCGCGGTCGACGAGACTCCCCGGCGCGACACTTCGCGCGAGAAACTGGCGGCACTGGCGCCGGCGTTCAAGGAGGACGGCGTGGTCACGGCGGGCGGATCGAGCCAGATCGTCGACGGCGCGGCGGCGATGCTGGTGACGAGTGAGGAGCGGGCGGGCGAACTCGGCCTCGAGCCGCGTGCCCGGTTCGTCTCCTTCGGGCTCGCGGGCGTCGACCCGTACCGGATGCTGCACGGGAACCCGCAGGCGGCCGAGCGGGCGCTCGCGAAGGCGGGGCTCGGGTGGGACGACGTCGCCGTGGTCGAGATCAACGAGGCGTTCGCCTCGGTCGTCCTCCAGACGCTCGCCGACACCGGCCTCGAGGAGCGCTGGCGGGCAGGGGACGTGAACCCGAACGGGGGCGGGATCTCGCTGGGCCATCCGCTCGGCGCGACCGGGGCCCGGATCACGGCGACGCTGCTCGGCGAGCTCGACCGGCGGAGCGAGCGTTACGGCCTGGCGACGATGTGCATCGGCCAGGGCCAGGCGATCGCGGCGGTGATCGAGCGGCTCTGACGCGCTGGCTGCTCGTCCGCGGCCGGGCCGACCGGCCGCTCGCGCGGGAGGTCGATCCGAAGCAGATCGGCGCGCACGCGTCCTCGCGCCGGCCTTCGCTCGAGCCGGGCGAGCTCGCGATCCTCTACGCCTCGGTCTGGCAGGCGATCTTCGGCGTCGTGGAGGTGGCCGGCGTCGCCTGTGCACGATCCGGAGAAGGCGCGTTGGGCGTGGCGGTTCCCGATCCGGCCGCTCGTGGTCGTGCCCGACCTCGACGTGGCGCCGGCGGTCGAGGAGGCGGGGATCTTCCCGTCGAGCATCTGGCGCCACTCGTACATCCGGCTCTCCGAAGAGCAGTTCGACACCGCGCGCGAGCTCGTTACGCGCGCCGAACACCAGGGACAGGCCTGAGGCCTGTCCCTACTCACGGCAAGTGCGAACACTTCCGGCGCAGGGTCATGGCAGATGCTGTCAGACGCTGACGCTAGAGAGGCCCAGCGCCTCGAGCTCTTTTGCGATCCGCTCGTCGCCGCCGTCGGCGGCTTCGCGGAGACGACGGTGCAGCTCGACCAGGGCTGCCAGGTACTGGGCGTGCGTGAAGCTCCGGCCACCGGCGCCTGCGCGGAAGCGGGCGGCCGTGTCGCGAGGAACGCGCCGCAGGAGGATGTCCTCGTGCTCCCGGTCGCCCGGGCCCTCCGGGCCGGGGCCGCGGAAGAAGACGACGTCGTGATGCGGCAACGGAGGCGGCGGGACCGGGATGTCGAAGGTCTCGTCGTTGCTCACGGTGCCAAGATAGCGTAGATAGCGTACGCAATCAAGATAGGATCGCGGCCGTGGAGATTCGCACGGTGGGAGTGGTGGGGCTCGGCACGATGGGCGCCGGGATCGCCCAGGTCTGCATCCAGGCCGGCTTCGAGACGATCGGGCGCGAGGTGTCGGGCGAGCTCGGCGACCGCGCCCGCGCGACGATCGAGCACTACCTCGCGCGCGGCGTCGAGAAGGGCCGGCTGACCGAGGAGGAAAAGGCGGCGGCGCTCGGGCGGCTGACCACGACGACCGAGCTCGCGGATCTCGCCGGGTGCGACCTCGTGATCGAGGCGATCGTCGAGGAGCCGGAGGCAAAGCGGGCCCTGTTCGCCGAGCTGTCCTCGATCGCGCCCGAGGCGATCCTGGCCACGAACACGTCCGCGCTCTCCGTGACGGAGATCGCGTCGGCCGCCGCCGCGCCGGAGCGCGTCGTCGGCCTGCACTTCTTCAACCCGGCCCCGGTGATGCCGCTCGTCGAGGTCGTCCGCGCCGAGCTGACCGCGGACGAGGTGTACGAGGACGCCTACGCGTTCGCGGCCGCGCTGGGCAAGGAGCCCGTCCGCTGCAACGACACGCCGGGCTTCGTCGCCAACCGCGTCCTGATCCCGTTGTTGAACGACTGCGTGCGCGTCCTGGACGAGGCTCGCGTCTCGCCCGACGACCTCGATCGCGCGCTCCGCTACGGCGCGAACTGGCCGATCGGCCCCTGCGCGCTGATCGACCTGATCGGCATCGACGTCCACGTCCACGCGTCCGATGCGCTCTGGCAGGCGCTACGCGAGCCGCGGATGGTGGCGCCGCCCCGTCTCCACGCGATGGCGAAGGCAGGCCTCCTCGGCCGCAAGTCGGGCCGCGGCTTCTACTCGTACGAGTAAGAAGGGTCTGTCAGGTCGGGGTCGTACCCTGTGCGCATGGTCACGTGCGCGATCTGTGAGCGCACCATGCTCCTGGGCGAGAGGTTCGGGCACTGGCGCGCCGACGGCTCGGGGACGGAAGTCCCCGTGTGCCGGCTGTGCGAGGAGGCCGCGGAGCGCCGCGGCTGGGCCCGGATCGACCGGCCGCCCGAGCGCCGGACGACCATGAGCCAGACCTGGCACGCCAGAAAAGTCGCTTAGTACTCGTCGCTAGAACTGCAGCCCGCGTCCGCGGAGCATCGTCGCGATCGACTGGCGGAGAATGCCGAGGTCGTAGCGCACGAGCTTCAGGCCGCCGAGCGTCCGGCAGAGGTCGACGTACTGGAGGTCGAGCCGGGTCGACTCGCCCTTCTTGCCGAGGTCCTTCCGGACCTGCGCAGGGCCGGTCCAGCCGGCGGTGATCCGCAGTCTGTAGTCGTAGCCGTCGGCGACCTGCTTCTCGACCATCGAGACGGGCCAGGGGCGAGGCCCGACGAGGCTCAGCTGTCCGCGCAGCACGCTGAAGAGCTGCGGCAGCTCGTCCGCGTAGATCCGCTTGATGATCGAGCCGGCCCAGGTCAGGTTCGACGTGTCCTGTTCGTACTGCCGGGCGTAGGACCCGGGGTTCCCGGCGAGGTCGGCGAGTGCCGAGGTGCGCAGGACGCGGAACTTGAGCACGTCGAACTCGCGGCCGCGCGAGATGCGCCGCTCGCGGTAGAACCACGGCCCGCGATCACGGCGGACGAAGAGCATGTCCAGCCCCATCAGCAGGACTGCGACGAGGAGCACCGGTGTTGCCGCGAAGACCAGAATCGCTGCGACGACCCGGTCGAAGACCAGCTTGGCGAGGGGGTACGGAACCTCCGCGGTCTGCGTGTCCGCGCGGGTCTCCTCGCGGGTCAGACCTGCCATCCGAACGCTCCCAGGTCGAGTCCCGTCATCCGCATAGTGTCGCCGTTGCTGGCGACGTAGCGGTTGCCGACCGCGGCGGCGACGGTCTCGCGCAGCCGCGTCTCGCTGCGCACCGCCGCCCGCCGTGTCAACGGCGAGCCGAGCAGGTCGGCGCGGCGGATCCGCGTCCCCGTCCTCGACAGCAGCCGCGACTCGAACAGCGGCTCCAGGTTCAGGTCGCTGCGCTGCCGGAACCGATTCAGCGGCCGCGCGACGCCGACCGCCAGCGCCGACTGCGCGGCGTTCGAGCGCCGGGCGAAGGGCAGCTCCTCGAGCACCTCCGCCGGTAGCTCGCGCCCGGCGAATCGCGCAATCGCCTCGACGAACCCGCGGGCGTCCCGGACGAACTGCTCGTACGGCAGCACGAGCACGTTGTCGCCGCCGAACAGGGAGCTGTAGTGGCCGATCAGGCGGTCATACGCGAAGTGGCGGTAGTCGAACCCGGGCACGCGCCACTCGCGCTGCTTCGCCGGCTGGAGGAAGTGCTCGAGCCTCGCCTCGCCGCCGGCGTTCACGTACTGCTTGTAGGTGGAGACGATCATGCTCCGCTGCTCGCGGATCACGATCAGGATGCGCGCCTCGGGAAAGACCTCCGCGACCCGGTCGGCGATCATCCGGCTGTCGTAGCCGCCCGAGTAGGGGTGGCCGGAGAGGCGGGGGAAGGAGACCACCGGGAGGAGGCCGGCGCCCTCCGCGTCGCGGAGCATCGGCTCGAACTCCGCCCGGACGGCCGCCGCGTCGAAGTCGAACGGCCGCGCCCGCACGAGCGTGTGCACCGGGTGGGTCAGCGGCTGCTTGCCGAGCCAGCGGTAGCCGGTGCGCGGGTTGCCGAAGAGCTCCTCCTGGAGCCAGTTCGTGCCGGTCTTGTGGTAGCCGACGTGGACGAGCGGTGGCGTCAGAGCATCCAACCGTACGCGGCCAGGTCGACTCCGAGCAGCTCGGCGGTGATCCGGTTGCTCTCGACGTACCGGTCGCCGACCGCCTCCGCGACCGCCTGCTTCAGGGACTGCTCGCTCCGCTGGGCGAGCCCGCGGGTCGCGCGCAGGTTCGCCGGATCCAGCTTCTTGCGCATCTTCGTCGCCGCGCCGTGAACGAGCATCGACTCCATCAGGGGAGCAGGGTTGAGCTCACTGCGCGGGCCGAAGCGGTTCAGCACCCGCGTCGCGCCGAGCACGAGCGCCGACTGCGCCGGGTTCCGCCGCTTCGCGTCGGTCATCTCCGCGAGCACCTCTTCGGGCACCGGTTTGCCCGAGAACTCGCCGATCTTCGTCAGGAAGCTCCGCCGGTCGCGGACGAGCTCCTCGTACGGCAGCGCGAGGACGTTGTCGGCGCCGAAGAGCTTGTTGTAGTAGCCGATCAGCAGGTGGTACTGGAAGTAGTCGAAGTCGAACAGCGGGATCCGCCAGCCCTGGTCGGAGCCCGGCTGGAGGAAGGCCTCGATCCCGGACGGGCCGCCCGCCTTGAGGTACTGCTTGTAGGTGGAGACGATCATGCTGCGCTGCTCGCGCACGACGACCACGATCCGGCCGTCCGGGAACACCGCCTTCAGCCGGTCGGCGATCTCCTTGGTGTCGTAGCCGCCGGAGAACGCCTGGCCCGCGAGCCGGCCCCAGCAGATCACCGGCATCAGGCTCTTCTCGTCGGCCTCGGCGAGCAGCGGCTCGAACTCGCGGCGGCTCTCCTCGGGGTCGAACTCGAGCGGGTGCGCGCGCACGATCCGGCGCACCGGCGGCGTGTCCTTGTCGATCCAGTGGTAGCCGGCGTTCTTGTTCAGGAAGAGCCCGCCGCGCAGCCACTTCGTGCCGGTCTTGTGGTAGCCGATGTGGATCAGGGGGGCCGCCATGCCGGGCGCCAACTGTAGCTTGCGACGGGCGCGGCTATCGTTGGCGCGTGCCTGCTGCGACCGCGCACGAGACCCCGCCTGCGAGCCCCGAGCATCCGGAATCGCCTCGCCGGCTCCGAATTCTCTTCGTCGTCGAGCGCGGGGCGCTGCTCCGGTTCCCGCTCCTGATTCCGGCTCTCGCCGAGCGCGGGCACGAGGTCCACATCGCCTTCGTGCTCGGCGGGGAGTGGCGCACCGAGCGCCCGCCCGAGCTGCCGCCCCGCACGCAGCGCCTCGTCGACGAGCTCTGCGAGCGGTACCCGAACGTCCACTGGACCTACGCCCCGCAGCGCGCTGGCGGCGGGTGGTACCGCGTCGCCTGGCTCTCGCGCGCGCTCGCCGACCTCGCGCACAACGCCGACCCGCGCTACACGGGCGCGGACGTCCTGCGCCGCCGCACGAAGAAGCGGATCCTCGGCCGGCTGGAGAAGGGCGGCGACTTCGAGCCCGTCTCCCGGCGGCTGTTCCTCCGCTCCGCTTCGCAGCTGACGAAGAAGACGGACGCGGAGCGCTCCGCGCGCATGCTCGAGGTGGCGGCTCGACTCGAGGACGCCGTCCCGTCGAGCGCCGAGGTCGACCGGTTCGTCCGCGAGTTGGCGCCGGACGTCGTCGTGGTGACGGGGACGTTCCGGCACGTGTCGAGCGAGGTGGAGCTGCTGAAGAGCGCGCGGGCGCTCGGGATTCCGGCCGGGATCTTCGTGACGAGCTGGGACAACCTGACCAACAAGGGCTCGTTGAAGTTCGTGCCCGAGCGGGTGTTCGTGTGGAACGAGGTGCAGGCGCGCGACGCTGTCGAGCTGCACCGGATCCCGCGCGGCCGGGTCGTGCTGACCGGCGCGCACGTCTTCGACGAGTGGTTCGAGCGGCAGCCGACGCGGACGCGCGAGGAGTTGCTCGCCGAGATCGGGCTCGACCCGGCCGAGCCGTACCTGGTCTACCTGTGCTCGAGCCGCAACGTCGCGAGGCCGAGTGAGGTCGAGTTCGTCCAGTCGTGGCTCCAGGCGATCCGCTCGAGCGAGGACGAGCGCCTCAGCCGGATCGGGATCGTCGTGCGGCCCCACCCGAACGCCGACCAGCAGTGGCAGGGCGTCGAGCTACCCGGCCCCAACGCCGTCGTCTGGCCGCGGACGGGCGCGCACCCGGTCGCGCAGCAGGCGCGCGCGGACTTCTTCGACACGCTCGCGCACAGCGCGGCGGTCGTCGGGATCAACACCACGGCGATGATCGAGGCGGCGATCCTCGGCAAGACCGTGCTGACGGTGCTCGTGCCGGCGTTCGCGCAGGAGACGACGCTCCACTTCCACAACCTGAAGGTCGAGAGCGGCGGCTTCCTGCACGTCGCCGCCGACCTCGGCGAGCACGTCGACCAGCTCGGGAGCGTGCTGGCCGAGGACGAGGCGGGCGCGGAGCGGCGGCGCGCATTCGTCGAGTCGTTCGTCCGGCCCGGCGGTGTCGACCGCCCCGCTGCGCCGATCGGTGCAGCTGCGATCGAGGAGCTGGCGGACGTCCCGGTCGAGGGCGGCACGGGCGCGCGGACGCTTGGCGCTCCGCGGCGTGCTCGCCGTCGACGCGGGCCTGAACGTGGCGTACGGCGCCTACCGGCGCGCCCGCACGTGAGCCGGAAGCTGCGGATCCTGTTCGTCGTCCAGCACGGGGCGCTGCTGCGCTTCGCGCTGCTGATCCCGGCGCTTGCGGAGCGGGGCCACGAGATCCAGATCGCGTTCCCGCCGGGCGGCGACTGGAAAGGGCTCCGAGACGAGCGACCCGCCGCAGCGCACGCTCGACCTGCTCGCCGAGCTCCAGGAGAGATTCCCCGGCTCGATCGAGTACGGGCCGGTGCCGGACCGCGCGACAGGGCGGTTGGAGCGACACCGCGTGGCTCGTTCGCGGCCTGGCCGACCTCGCCCACAACGCGAACCCGCGCTACAAGAAGGCGTCGGTGCTCCGGAAACGCACCAAGCAGCGCGTCCTCGGCCGGATGGAGAAGGGCGAGGAATTCGAGCCGCTCGGGCGCGCGCTGGCAGTGCGGGTCGGCAGCAAGCTCGCGAAGCGCACCGACGCCGATCTCTCCCGGAAGGTGCTCGGCGTCACCGCGGCGCTCGAGGACGCCGTGCCCTCGCGGCCCGAGGTCGACCGCTTCGTCCGCGAGTTGGCGCCGGACGTCGTCGTGGTGACGGGGACGTTCCGGCACGTGTCGAGCGAGGTGGAGCTGCTGAAGAGCGCGCGGGCGCTCGGGATTCCGGCCGGGATCTTCGTGACGAGCTGGGACAACCTGACCAACAAGGGCTCGCTGAAGTTCGTGCCCGAGCGGGTGTTCGTCTGGAACGAGGTGCAGGCGCGCGACGCGGTCGAGCTGCACCGGATCCCGCGCGGCCGGGTCGTGCTGACCGGCGCGCACGTCTTCGACGAGTGGTTCGCGCGCACGCCGACCCGCACGCGCGAGCAGCTGCTGGAACAGCTCGGCCTCGACCCCGCCCAGCCGTATGTCGTCTACCTCTGCTCCAGCGGCAACATCGCCCGTAACGACGAGCCGGAGTTCGTCCAGCGCTGGATCGCCTCGCTCCGCGCGAGCGAGGACGAGCGGCTGCGGAACGTGAACGTCGTCGTCCGCCCGCACCCGAACGTCCGCAACCGGCCGACCGAGCTCGGCGACGACCGCGCCGTCGTCTGGCCGCCGGAGGGCGCGTATCCGGTGGCGGCGGGCGCGCGCGACGACTTCTTCGACACGCTCTTCCACAGCGAGGCCGTCGTCGGCATGAACACGACCGCGATGATCGAGGCGGCGATTCTCGGCAAGAGCGTGCTGACGGTGCTCGTGCCGGAGTTCGCGCAGGAGACGACGCTCCACTTCCACTACCTGTTGAGCGAGAACGGGGGCTTCCTGCACGTCGCGTCCGACCTCGACGAGCACACCCGCCAGCTCGCCGGCGTCCTCGACGAGGACGAGGAAGGAGCAGCGCGCCGGCGCGCGTTCGTCGAGTCGTTCGTCCGGCCGCGCGGGCTCGACCGGCCCGCCGCGCCGATCGGCGCCGAGGCGATCGAGGAGCTGGCGAGCCTTCCCGCCCGGAACGGGACGAAGCCCGGCACCTATCTGCTCCGCGGGCTCCTCTCGGTCGAGGCGGGCCTGAACGCCGTGCACAATCGGAGGCGCTGATGGAACGCCCGCTCTGGGAGCAGCTGGACGAGCTGGGCGAGTACCGCCAGCTCGGCCGCGTGCGCACCGACCACGTGGTGCGGGTGCGCGAGCCGATGGTGCTCGTCTCCCAGATCCAGCGCTCGGGCGGGACGCTGCTCAGCCGGCTCTTCGACGGCCACCCCGAGTGCCACGCGCATCCGTACGAGCTGAAGATCGGGCACAAGGCCCGCTGGCCGAAGCTCGACCTGAATGCGCCCGAGTCCTGGTTCGAGGCGCTCTACGAGCACAAGGTCGCGCAGCACCTCGTCTCCGGCTGGAGCAAGCCGGGGCTGAAGGAGACCGAGGTGGACGTCTTCCCGTTCCTCTTCCTGCCGCGGCTGCAGAAGCAGCTCTTCGACGCGTGCATCGCGGAGGAAACGGTCGAGCGCCAGCGCGAGGTGCTCGACGCCTACTTCACGGCGTACTTCAACGCCTGGGTCGACAACCAGAACCTCTACTCGGGGCCGAAGAGGCTCGTGACGGCCTTCACGCCGCGGACGAACCTCGACCCGAAGAGCGTCAAGCGGTTCTTCCGCGACTACCCCGATGGCTGGCTCGTGACGATCGTCCGCGAGCCGCGCGCCTGGTACGCGTCGGCGTCACGGCACCGCACCGAGTACCACGACCTCGACGCCGCGCTCGAGCTCTGGCGCGACTCCGCGCTCGCGGCGATCCAGAACCGGGAACGCTACGGCGACCGCGTCGTCGTCCTCACCTACGAGGATCTGGTGAAGGACACGGAGGGGACGATTCGCACGCTCGCCGGGCAGTTCGGCATCTCGTGGGATCCCGTCCTGCTCGTGCCGACCTTCAACGGACGGCCGGTGCGCGCCAACTCCAGTGATCCGGTCGAGAGCTACGGCGTGCTCCAGAAACGGGCGGATGCCTGGCGCGACGTGCTCGACCCGGAGGCGGTCGCGCGGGTGGAGGAGCTCGCAGGTGACCTGTACGCGCAAGCACGCGGCTAGACTCGGGCCATGGCCAAGTCAGCACTGAACAGAGGAACACTCGAGGAGCTCCGAGCACGGACCTCCTCCCGCCGCGAGGCCGCGCGCGAGCGCGACGACCAGCGCTTCCAGCTGGCGGGCGAGCTCGCCGAGCGCTCGCGGATCACGATCCCGGACGAGAAGGGCTACCTGATTCTGCCGCCCGGCTCGATCTCCGAGGCCGAGGCGGTGATCGGGGCCGGCAATCAGGTGGTGGACTCGATCGGGCACGACCGCCTGCTGGCGGAGTTCAACCCGCGCAACGACACGATGTCGCGCGGCTTCCTGCCGGAGGACGCCTTCGAGCTGGAGTCGCCGTACATGCGCTTCGCGCTGAGCGAGGACGTCGTCGCCGCTGCGTCCGCGTACCTCGGCGTCGTCCCGATCCTGCTCAACATCGACATCTGGTACGCGTACGCGCCGCCGAGCAAGAAGGGGCCGATCAACGCGTCCCTCTGGCACCTCGACGGCGACGACTCGACTCAGATGAAGGTCTGGATCCACCTGAACGACGTCGTCCCGGAGGCGGGGCCGCTGACCGCGCTCGACGCGTCGCTCTCCGAGGACTTCGCCGAGCACACCGAGTACGACTCCTCGGTCGAGTATCGGATCCCGGACGAGAAGATCGGCGCGTTCATCACGGACGACGACCTCGTGACGTTCGACGGGCCGCGCGGCCAGGTCGACTTCTGCGACACGAGCCGCTGCTTCCACATGGGCAGCCGCGCGGAGGAGGGCTGCGAGGTGCGGCGCGTGTTCTTCGCGAAGTTCGTCACGCCGTACTCGTTCAAGTTCGAGAACGACCACACCGAGAAGGCGCCCTTCCGCCACCTCGCGACGTCGGCCTCGTCCGAGCTCGAGACGCTCGCCCTTGGCGCTGCATAGCGGCTCGCGCTCGATCTTCATCGAGGCGCCGCTCGTTCTGGTCAGCCAGATCTCGCGCTCCGGCGGGAGCCTCCTCGCCCAGCTCTTCGACAGCCATCCGCAGCTCTACGCGCACCCGTGGGAGCTGCGGATCGCCTTCTCGGAGCACTGGGACTGGCCGGCTCTCGACCCCCGGGCCGAGCCCGGCGAATGGTTCGAGGCGTTGCACGACTCGAAGTGGGAGAAGATCGCCGCGGAGGGTTTCGCGAAAGCGGGCCGGAACCCCTTCGCGAAGGAGCAGCGGCATCCGTTCACGTACTCCGCAGAGGCACAGCGGGCGCGGTTCACGGAGCTCGCCGCCATTCACCCCGTGGCCTCCTCGCGAGACGTCCTCAACTGCTACTTCACGTCCTTCTTCGCCGGCTGGGGCGAGTGGAGCCCGACCGGGCGCGAGGTCGCGATCACGGCGTTCATCCCGAGGTTCGCGACGCGCGCGGACAGCGTCCAGCGCTTCGCGACCGACTACCCGGACGGACGCCTGATCACGATCCTGCGCGACCCGCGGTCGTGGTACGCGTCGAGCAAGGTTGTCCATTACCACAAGGCGTCGAAGCTTCCGGAGGCGATCGCGGAGTGGGTCGGTTGGGCGAGGCGGTTCGACGAGCTGCTCGATTCCGCCCCGGTTCCGACGATGGGGCTGCTGTTCGAAGACCTCGTGCTCGAACCCGAGGAGACGATGCGCAAGGTTGCCGCGTTCATCGGGATCGAGTTCGACGATCGCCTGCTGGAGCCGTCGTACGCAGGCCGCCCGGTACTCCCCAACTCCTCGTTCGCGATGCCCGGGTACGGGATCAGCGCGGAGGTGGTACGCGGCAGAGAGATACCGAAGGCCGCGCAGAGCTTGATCGACGAAGAGGCGATGCCACTGTACGAGCAGCTGGCCGGCGCGCGTGCGCGACGCCCTCGGAGCGCGCTAGGTCGGCCAGCCGTACGAGGCCAGGTCGAGCCCGGTCAGCTCGGCCGTCGCCCGGTTGCTCTCGACGTAGCGGTCGCCGACGGTCGCTTCGACGACGCGGCGGAGCCTTGCGTCCGCCCCGGTCGCGAGCCGCTCCGCGAAGGGGCGCTCGAGCACGTTCGGCTTCTTCAGCCGCTTCGACAGCCACGCGGCCGTCCGTGACTCGAGTGCGGGCCCGGGGTTGAGCTCGGTGCGCGGAGCGAACCGGTTTACCTGTCGCAGCGTTGCGATCGAGAGGGCGGAGATCGACTCGTTGTCGCGTGTTCCGTAGGCGAGTCCGGAGAGAAACGCGTCCGGGAACGGGCGCCCGGTGAACGCGCCGATCCGCTCGACGAACGCACGGCCGTCGCGCGCGAAGGCCTCGAAGGGCAGGACGAGCACGCGCTCGGAGCCGAACAGCCCGCGGTAGTACCTCAGCAGGTGCTCGTACTCGAAGAAGCTCAGGTCGAAGAGGTTCGCGCGGGCGGCCCGGTCGCGGCTCGGTTGGAGGAACTGCGAGACCGACGCGGTGCCGCCCGCCTTCACGTACTGCTTGTAGACCGCGACGATCATGGATCGCTGCTCCCGGATGACGACCAGGACGCCGGCGTCGTCGAGCGCCTCCCGGAGCCGGTCGGCGATCTGGCAGCTGTCGCTTCCGCCCGTGAAGGGGTGACCGGAGAGCCGTTCCAATGAGACGACCGGATGGAGGCTGCGCTCCTCGACCGCCCCGATCAGCGTCTCGAGCTCCCGCCGGACTGCGGCGGCGTCGTACCGAAACGGGTGCTCCGAGACGATGCGCCGCAACGGATGGCTCGGCGTCTCGTGCCCGATCGACCTGTATCCGCTCGCCGGGTCTTCGAAGACAAAATGCTGCAGCCAGCTCGACCCCGTCTTGTGGTAGCCGATGTGAGCGAGGACCTTCAACCGCGATCTCCGAAGAGCTTACGGAGCGCGTCGAGATCGCCGACGTCGGCGATCACGGTCACCTCGTCCCCCGCCTCCAGCACCGTCGACCCGTGCGCGGCGAAGGCCTTGCCGTCCCGTGAGACCGTTGCCACCCACGTGCGGTCCGCGAGCGGGAGCTCGACGACCCTGCGGCCGGCGGCTCGCGACCCGGGCTCGACCTGCACCTTCGTCTGGCCGCCGGGCTCGCGCATGCCCATCGGCACGCCGAGCCGCGGCGCGACGAACGGGATCGACGTCCCCTGCACGACCACGGAGAAGAGGACGACGACGAAGACGATCCCGTAGATCCGGCCTGCGCCGTCCACCTTCGCGATCACCGCGAACGCGGCGAGGAGGATCGGCACGGCACCCTTCAGCCCGCCCCAGAGGATGAAGACCCGCTCGCCGAGGTCGAGCTTCACGGGAAGGAGCAGGACGCCGGCAGCGAGGGGCCGGGCGACGAACGCGAGGATCAGGGCCAGCAGCAGCCCGTCGACCCACACGGAGCGGCCCGGCAGGCCGCCGAGGTGGATGGTGAGCCCGAGTGCGACGAAGACGATGATCTCCGCCAGGCTGGCGAGCGAGGTGTGGAAGCGCTCGATCTCTCCCTTGTACGGCGCGCGAGCCGAGCCGACCACGAGCCCCGCGATGAACACGGCCAGGAAGCCCGAGCCGTGCGCGACGGATGCGACGCCGTAGATCACGCCGGCGATCCCGAGCGTGAGGATCGGATAGAGCGCCTCGTTCGGGAGCGCGACCCGGCGCAGCAGGGGGAGGAGGACGAGCGCCCCTGCGACGCCGATCGCGAGCCCGACCGACATCTCGATCGCGAGCTCGCGGACGACGGTCCAGAAGCTCGCATCGTCGTGCGTGGCGTACTCGAGCATTCCGATCATCAGCGCGATCCCGACCGGGTCGTTGGCGCCCGACTCGCCCTCGAGGATCGTGCCGGTGCGGCCGCCGATCTCGCGCCGTCCGAGCACGGAGAACATCACTGCGGGATCCGTCGGCGCGAGCGCGGCTCCGAGGATCCCGGCGGTGATCCAGCCGAAATCGAAGAGCCAGTGCGCGGCGAGCGCGATCAGGCCCGCGGTCGCGAAGGTGCCGAGCAGGCCGAGCGCGGTGATCGGCAGGGCGGCGGCCCGGAAGCGGTGCCACCCGACCTCCATGCCGCCGTCGAAGAGGATCGCGATCAGCGCGACTGCGGCGATCCGCTCGACGTCCACGGTCGAGAGGCGGTCGAGGCCCGGCCAGATCTCCGAGGCGACCGCGGCGATGACGAGGAAGAGCGCGGGGGCGGGGATCGGGAAGAGCTCGGTGACCTTGTACGCCCCGATCGCGAGCGAGAACGTCCCGGCAACGAGGAGGACGATCAGACCGAAATCGGTCAGCTCGGTCACGCTCGATACTCTCGCAGTCCCAGTGAGCTCGTACTCCCTGTTCGCCGACCTGCCGCTCGTCGTCCAGCGCGTGACGCTCGAAGGACTCGAGCTCGCGGTCACGCCGCAGTTCCTGCGGCGGACGACGGTGGTCCGGCTCGAGGGAGGCGGGGAGGAGGGCGTCGGCGAGGACGTGGTCTACGAGGCCGACGACCAGGAGCGCTTTCAAGCCGCCGGCCCGCCTCCGGGCCTCGCCGGCGAGCACACGCTCGCCTCCTTCTCGACGCTGCTCGAGAGCCTGCCGGAGCTCCGGCGCTGGGGCTTCGAGGCGGCGGCGCTCGACCTGGCGCTGCGGCAGCGGGGCGTGCCGCTCCACGAGGTGCTCGGCCGCGAGCCGCAGCCGGTGCGCTTCGTCGTCTCCACCGGCCCGCAGCGAATCGGCCACATCCGCGAGGCCCATCCGGACATGCGCTTCAAGCTCGACCCGACGAGCGAGTGGGACGAGGCGCTCGTGCAGTGGCTCGCCGAGCTCGACGGCGTGGACGTCGTCGACTTCAAGGAGACGTACACCTGGCGGGAGGCGAGCCTCTCCGCCGGGACCGACCTCTACCGTTGGATCGTCGCTGCACTGCCGGACGCGCTGATCGAGGATCCCGGGCTGAACGACCCCCAGAAGTCGGCGATCCTCGAACCGCACCGCGAGCGGATCACCTGGGATGCGCCGATCCACTCGGTCGCCGACGTGGACGCGCTCCCGTTCGCGCCGCGGACACTGAACTCGAAGCCGTCCCGGTTCGGGTCGCTGCGCGGGCTCCTCGATTTCTACGACACCTGTGCCGAGCGCGGGATCGCCCTCTACGGCGGCGGCCAGTTCGAGCTCGGGCCGGGCCGCGGGCAGATCCAGTACCTCGCGTCGCTGTTCCACCCGGACGCTCCGAACGACGTCGCCCCCTCCGAGTACAACCGCCCGGAGTCGGCCGCGGGCCTCCCCGGCAGCCCGCTGCCGCCGGCGCCCGAAAAGACCGGGTTTCGATGGTTGCACGCGTAGGCGATCAGTCGTACGGTTAGGGGCTTGCCGGGCAACTACGTCCATCCGCGCCTCGACCCGAACGACCGGTTCCGGGAGCGGCGCCGCCAGTCGATCGTCAGGCGGCGGCGCAGGCGCCTCGCCGCGGTGACGATCCTGCTCGCGCTCGGCGCGGGGCTCGGCGCCGGCGCGACCGTGATCGGCGGCAAGAAGCACGAGGACGTGTCCTCGACCCCGGCGATCAGGGAGGCGCCGGCGCGCGTCGAGCAGCCGGCCGGTCGGGTTGCCTGGCCCAGGGAGGTGCGCGGCGTTCACGTGACGATGGCCCTCGCCGGGCTCGAGGGGAAGGTCGACGAGTACGTCGCGCTCAAGGCGTACGGGCTGAACACGCTCGAGGTCGACGTCAAGGACGAGAACGGGAAGATCGGGTTCGTCTCCGCGGCGATGCCGAAGCTGGCCCGCGAGGTCGGCGCGGCGCAGCCCTACTACGACGTGGGCAAGGTCGTTCGCACGGTGCACGCGGCCGGCATGTACCTGATCGGCCGCGTCGTCGTGATGGAGGACCCGACGCTGTCCGCCGCCCGGCCCGACCTGGCGCTGCTCCGGCCGGATGGCTCCCGCTGGCTGAACAACGGGGGGCTCGGCTGGGTGAACCCGTACGACGATCGGGTCTGGCGCTACGTGGTCGGGGTCGGCAAGGCGGCGGCGAAGGCCGGGTTCGACGAGATCCAGTTCGACTACGTCCGCTTCCCGAGCGACGGCGACGTCTCGCAGATCGTCTTCCGCCACAAGGTGCGCGAGCCGAAGGGGACGACGATCGCGCGCTTCCTGCGCTACGCGGGCGCTCAGCTTCACCCGCTCGGCGTCCGCGTCTCGGCCGACGTCTTCGGGCTCGCGGCGACGCACGACCTCGGCATCGGCCAGGTGCCGCGGCGGGCCGCCAAGTACGTGGACGCGCTCTACCCGATGGTCTACCCGTCGCACTTCTCGTCCGGCGAGTACGGGATCCCGGATCCGGACGCGTACCCGGGCCGCACGGTCGCCCGTGCCCTCTTCGACTTCCGCCGGCAGGTGAAGGGCACCAAGACCGCCCTGATCCCGTGGCTCCAGGACTTCTCGCTCGCTCACCAGTACGGGCTGATCGAGGTCACCGACCAGATCGCCGCGGCCAGGCGGCAGCACGCGCGGGGCTTCCTGCTCTGGAACCCGGAGGGCGTGTACACCCAGGAGGCGCTCACGAACTAGTGCTTGCGGCCGCGCCTCCGCCGCCGCCGCTCGTCGTCACCGCCCCGGCCGAGCGCGAGGTCTCCTTCGGGCACGTCGCAGGGCGCGTCCAGCCGGGCGACTGGGCGATCGTCGTCCGAGCGGACGAGAAGCTGCTCGCGGTCAAGCGCGTCGAGGGCGGCAGCTTCGACTTCGTGGTCGCTCTCCCGCGCCGGGACACGACCGTGCGCGTGAGCCTCTACGGGCCGTACGGGAAACGGCAGGTGACGGCGACGATCCGGCACGTGTTCGGGCTGCCGCGCTCGGCGGAGCCGGCGGCGGTTGCGGGATCGAACGACGGCGCGCTCCAGCGTGTCGTGGGGACGCTGGCGCGCGGCTTCCCCGGTACGACCGGCGTCTACGTGGAGGATCTCGTCAGCGGGCACGGCGCGGCCTGGAACGCGCGCGCGCGGTTCCCCGCCGCCTCGACGCTGAAGCTCGCGATCGCGGTCGAGGCGCTCCGGGCCTTCGCGGGCAAGCCCGCACCAGGCTCGTACCTCGAGTCGCTGCTCCGGCGGATGCTGATCGAGTCCGACAACGACGCCGCGAACCAGGTCGAGTCGCTCTTCGGCGGCGGCGACCAGGTCGATGCCCTGCTGCGCGGGATCGGGTTCGGCGACACGTGGATGGGCGGGGGGTACGTCCACGGCACGGCGCTCGGGCCGCCGATCCCGGCGCGGGTGGAGAGCCAGCCGTCGTTCCCCTGCTGCAAGTACACGACCGCGTACGACCTGGCGCGCCTGCTCGCCTACGTCCATCTCGCCGCCGGCGGGCGTGGGCCGCTGATCGACGTCTACGGGTCGGCCTTCACGCCGTCGGATGCCCGGCACCTGCTCTACCTGCTCGCCCACGTCCCCGACCGCGGGAAGCTCGGCCGCTTCATCGCCGGCGGCCCATATGCGCTGATGCACAAAGCAGGCTGGATCTCGTATGCGCGCCACGACGCGGGACTCGTCTACTGGCCGGGCGGCGTCTTCGTCGCCGCGGTGCTGACGACCGGGAGCGGGGTGGGAGTCGCCTCGGACATGCTGGCCGGGAGGATCGCGAAAGCCACGCTGGAGCGGGTCGAGAGCCTCGGGTAGGGACAGGCCTGCGGCCGGTCCCGATGAACCGCCGCTACGGTGTGCCGCGATGCGGAGCCTGCTGCTGGCGCTCGTGCTCGCTGCTCCCGCGGGCTCTCCTCCGAAACCGGCGATCGTCGTGAAGCCGATCCCCTTCGGCGCGGCACGGCGCGCGGAGACGGCCGCATACTCCCGCCGGCACTACGGCAAGAGCACCTGGCGGCTCGTGCACCCGCGCGTGATCGTCGAGCACTACACGGCGGCGAACACGTTCTCCTCGACCTACTCCGCGTTCTCGAGCGACGCGCCCGACTCGGAGCTGCACGAGCTGCCCGGCACGTGCGCGCACTTCGTGGTCGACACGGACGGCACGATCTACCAGCTCGTCCCGACTTCGATCATCTGCCGCCACACGGTCGGGCTCAACTACACGGCGATCGGGATCGAGCACGTCGGCACGAGCGACGCCCAGATCCTGGCCAATCCACGGCAGCTGCGCGCCTCGCTCGCGCTGACCGCGTGGCTGATGGCCCGGTACGGGATCCAGCTCCGCAACGTGATCGGGCACAACGAGAGCCTGACGAGCCCGTATCACCACGAGCTGGTCACCGCCTGGCGCTGCCAGACGCATGGAGATTGGACAAACGGGGATATGAAGGTGTACCGCCAGGAAACTCGCGGCGCTCGTCCGCCGCTACGGCGTCCTCCTGGGGCCGCCCGCGCGTCCGGTCGACCCGCACTGTTGAAAGGAGAATGCAGCCCTTTTACAGTCTCCTTACATGCCGATTAGACCCTTCACCCAAGGGATGGCGATACTGACCTGAGCCCATGCGGCGCCTCGTACTCATCGTGCTCGCAATCGGCCTCGGCCTCCCCGCCGGGGCGTCTCGCCGTGCGGGAGCTTCCCGGCGACGGCACCCTCGTCGTCGACAACGCGCGAGGCCTCGTGGTCGTGCGCGCGCGCGGCGGCATCATCGGCCGCTTCGACTCCGGCCGGCTCATCGCGTACTCCCCGATCGAGGGCGACGGCAGCGGGCCGATCGTCTACGGCGACGACCGGATCCGCGAGCTCGGGCCGCACACCACGCTGTACATCGGCGAGGACATCCGCTTCCGCCTGATCGGCGGTGCCTACCGCGTGACAGATCCAGGCCGTCGGCGCAGACGTCAGCGCGGTCGGCCGCGGCTCCGTCACGCTCGACGGCAGCGGCTTCGCCGAGCAGCCCGGCCGCTTCCAGATCAACGGCAGCGGCTGGCAGCCGATGCCGGACGACGCAACGCGGTACACGCTCGGCACCGGGCTCGCGCCCGCGCCGGTCGCCGCGCCCGACAAGGGCTCCGACAAGGAGAAGCCGGGCCCGTCCATTCCGCACGGGCAGTAATACTGAGTAGCCAGTGAGCGCAGCCGGTACCCAGACCGTGCTCGTCGTCGAGGACGAAAGCTCGATCGCGTCCTTTGTCGCCCTCTACCTGAAGAACGCCGGCTACGGGGTGAAGACCGCCGCGACCGGCGGCGAGGCGCTCTCGGACGTGGCCGCGGAGATGCCCGCGCTGATCGTGCTCGACCTGATGCTCCCGGACATCGACGGGATCGAGGTCTGCCGGCGCATCCGCAAGAGCTCGGACGTCCCGATCCTGATGCTGACCGCGCGCGACGAGGACGTCGACAAGATCATCGGGCTCGAGGTCGGCGCCGACGACTACCTGACCAAGCCCTTCAACCCGCGGGAGCTCGTCGCCCGCGTGAAGTCGATCCTGCGCCGCTCGGCGCCGGAGCGCCGCCAGATCGAGAGCAAACAGCTCCAGCACGGCGACCTCCTCATCGACGCCGGCCGCCGCGAAGTGCACGTCGGCGACGAGGAGATCCAGCTCGCCCCGAAGGAGTTCGACCTGCTCTGGGAGCTGCTCGACCATCGCGGCCTCGTGCTGACGCGCGACCAGCTGCTCGAGCGCGTCTGGGGCTACACCTTCGCCGGTGACACGCGCACGGTCGACGTGCACGTGCGCCAGCTCCGCCGCAAGCTCGGCGACGCCTCCCCGATCGTGACCGTGTGGGGCGTCGGGTACAAGGTCGCGCCGGCGAAGGAAGCCGCGGCCTAGGGCTCGACCCATGTTCAGCTCGCTGCGTTTCCGGTTGCCGGCGTTCTTCCTGGCCGGCGTCGTGATCGCAGGGTTGATCTCGATCGCAGTCGCGGGCCGGCTGTTCCAGCAGCACATCCGCTCGCAGAACCTCTCCCAGCTCAAGCGCGAGGCGCGCGGGCTGACCGAGCTCTACGCCCAGCAGGCGATCCGCTCGAGCGACGAGGGCCGCTCGGCGCCGGACTTCGCCGCGGCCGAGCTCGAGAAGGCGACCGGCGCGCGCCTGTTCTACGTCGGCGTCCCGATCTTCCCGGGCCAGGCCTCGGGGCTGCGCGAGCTGCCGCAGTCGTCGGTCGACTGGGACGCGCTGCAGGACGGGCGCGTGATCACGTTCGATTTCACGCCGCCGGGCGAGCACAAGAGCTTCCTCGCCGTGGGGCAGCCCCTCCAGCTCTCCGGGGCCGGGGGCGACAAGAAGAGCCCCACCTTCGGCGCCCTGATCGTCGCGAAGCCAAAGACCGACCTGACGCACGGCTGGCTGTCGCTCATCGAGCTGCTGTTCGTCGCGATCGGGATCGGCCTCGTGGTCTCGACGGTGCTCGCCTGGTACCTGTCCCGGCGGATCGCCAATCCGGTGCTCGCCCTCGCGAAGGCGGCCGACCAGGTCGCGGAGGGCAGGTACGACGTCGACGTGCCAAAGGCCGGCGGCGACGAGGTCGGACACCTGGCCGAGCGCTTCAAGCAGATGGCCTCGCGCCTTGCCGAGGCCGAGGAGCAGGAGCGGAACTTCCTGATGTCGGTCTCGCACGAGCTGCGTACGCCGCTGACCGCGATCCGCGGCCACGCGGACGCATTGCGCGAGGGCGTCGTCGAGGATCCGGATCTGCGGGCGGCGTCCCTCGACGTGATCGGCGCCGAGGCCGACCGGCTCGAGCGGCTCGTCGGCGACGTGCTCGACCTCGCGAAGCTCGACGCGCACCGGTTCACGGTGCTGAAGGAGGAGGTGGACATGGGCCGCCTGGTCGACCAGGTCTACGTGGCCTTCGGCGAGGAGGCGCGGCGACGCGGGATCGACTACGCATGCGACGCGCATACGGGACCGGTGATCGTCACGGACGGCGACCGCGTGTTCCAGATCGTCTCCAACCTCGTCTCGAACGCGTTCCGCTGGACGCCCGACGGCGGCCGCGTGTCGCTCGCGCTCGCCCAGGACAACGGGACGATCTCGGTCTCGGTCGCCGACACGGGGCCGGGGATCCGCCCGGCCGAGCAGGAGCGGATCTTCCGCCCGTTCTGGTCGCGCGACGGCGGCGGCACCGGGCTCGGGCTCGCGATCGCGCGCGAGCTGGCCGTGGCGCTCGGCGGCCGGATCGAGCTCGACAGCGAGCCCGGCGAGGGCAGCCGCTTCGACCTCTTGCTGCCCGCGACACCGCCTTCCTAGGTAGCGTCCCGCCGTGGCCGTCGCCGCTCTCGACTCGCCGCGCTCTCGCGCGCGTGCGGCTTTCGCGGCCCTCCGGCCGCGGCAGTGGACGAAGAACCTGCTGCTCTTCGCCGGGCTGCTCTTTGCCGCCAAGCTCGGGCGACGCCACGCGCTGGCTGGAGGCGTTCCTCGCCTTCTGGGTGTACTGCGCGGCGTCCAGCGCCGCGTACCTCGTCAACGACGTGCGCGACGCGCCGCACGACCGGGCGCACCCCGTCAAGCGCCTGCGGCCGGTCGCAAGCGGCGAGCTGCCGGCCCGGACGGCGCTCGGCATCGCCGCGGTGCTCGTCGTGCTCGCGTTCGGAGGCGCGGCAGTGCTCGGCTGGGGCTCGGTGGCGTTTCTCGCCGGGTTCATCGTCCTCCAGGTCGCCTACACCGCCGGGCTCAAGCACCTCGTCCTGATCGACGTGCTCGCGATCGCGGGGCTGTTCGTGATCCGCGCGAGCGCCGGGGCGGAGGCGGTCGACGTGCGCATCTCCCCGTGGCTGCTGATCTGCACGGGGCTGCTCGCGCTGTTCCTCGCCCTCGGCAAGCGGCGCGCGGAGCTCGTCCTGGTCGGGGCGGATGAGACGCCCGGCCGGCCGGTGCTCGAGGGCTACTCGCTCGCCCTGGTCGACCAGCTCGTCTCGGTCGTCGCCGCCTCGACGGTGATCGCCTACTCGCTCTACACGTTCACCGCCCGTGACTCGAAGGCGATGATGGTGACGGTGCCGTTCGTCGTCTACGGCGTCTTTCGCTACCTGCTGCTGCTCCAGCGCCGCGAGCTGGGCGAGGAGCCGGAGAACGTGCTGCTCACCGACGTGCCGCTGCTGCTGACGATCGCCGCCTGGGCGCTCACCTGCGCGATCGTGCTCGCAGTGACCTAGCTGCCGAATCCCTCGGCTGAGGAGTCAGCCGGCTTCGCCGATGCGGTAGACGGTCGCGCCGCGAGGCTGCTGAAGCGCCTCCTCGATGCGACGGAGCCGATCGTCGACGGCGCGCCAGCCCGAGTCGATCAGGTCGACGAGCAGTCCGAGATCGTCCACGCGCGAGCCGCGCTCGGCGAGCAGTTCCGTTTCGATCCGCTCGAGCCGCCGGATCGTCTGGTTCGCGAGGCCCCGGACCTCCGCCAGCTGCCGGGAGACCGGTCTGGCCTCGACGCGGATCCCGTCGCGCACGGCTTCGCCGACCCGGTCGGGAAGGCCCGCTTCGAGCTCGGCCGCGGTCGCCGCGAGCGCCTCGACCTGCGCTCTGGCTCGCTCGAGAGCGGCCTCGACGTCGCCGGGCTGCGGCTTTCCTTCGGCCGCCTCAGCGAGCCGCTCGCGGGCGCGATCGAGGGCGCCTTCGTCCACGGGAGCGACGATAGCGTGTCCGCCGGATGAAGTCATCCGAGCTCGACTACGACCTGCCGCCCGAGTTGATCGCCCAGCACCCGCTCGAGCGGCGCGACGAGTCGCGGCTGCTGGTCTACGACCGGGCGAGCGGGGCGGTGCGCCACGAGGTGTTCGGCGATCTCGTCGGGGAGGCCGGCGACGCGCTCGTCGTCGTCAACGACACACGTGTCGTGCCGGGGCGGATCGCGATCGAGCAGCCGCGCGGCGAGGTTCTGCTGGTGGAACAGGTGGAGGACGGGGTGTGGGAGGCGCTCGCGCGCCCGACCCGCCGACTGCGGGCCGGCCGCCGGTACGGGCCGGTCGAGCTGCTCGAGCACCTCGGCGAGGGTCGCTGGCGCGTGCGGCTCCTCGGCGAGCCGGCGGGGGAGGCGCCCCTGCCTCCGTACATCACGGAGCCCCTGGACGACCCGGACCGGTACCAGACGGTGTACGCGCGTTCGGCGGGCTCGGCCGCGGCGCCGACGGCAGGGCTGCACTTCACGCCCGAGCTGCTCTCGTCGCTCGAGGTCGAGCGCGTGACCCTGCACGTCGGGCTGGACACGTTCCGCGTGGTCGCCGCCGACGACCTCGCCGAGCATCGGCTGCACGGGGAGCGCTACTCGGTGTCGGAGGAAGCGTGGCGGCGGATCTCCTCGGCACCGCGCGTGCTCGCCGTCGGGACGACGAGCGTGCGCGTGCTCGAGACGCTCGCCCGAGGCGGGGAGCTCGCCGGGCGCACCGACCTCTTCATCACGCCCGGCTTCGAGTTCCGCCGGGTCGACGCGCTGCTGACGAACTTCCACCTGCCGCGCTCGACGCTGCTCGCGCTGGTGATGGCATTCGCGGGGGTGGAGGAGACGCGGGCGCTGTACCGGACCGCGATCGCCGAGCGGTACCGGTTCTACTCGTTCGGGGACGCGATGCTCGTCCTGTGAAGGGAGTGTCACGCTCTCGGCGCGGTCGCGTTTCACACGCGTCACGGTTTCCGGGCTAGGCTCGCAGTGGGTGGTGGGCCGGGGTGCCCCAGAGGGAGGCGGCGTCGCGTGGTGGGCCGGGTGCCAGGAGAGGCGGCCGGCCGAAGTCGGCGGCTGGACATGCGCCCGCTGCCCTTCTAGGCTCCAGGCGTGCACTTCGAGGTGACAGCAACCGACGGGGCTGCCCGCGCCGGCGTGCTCCGCACTGCCCACGGCGACGTCCCCACCCCTGCCTTCATGCCGGTCGGGACGAAGGCGACCGTCAAGAGCCTCCACCCGGACGAGGTGCGCGAGGCAGGGGCGCACATCCTGCTCGGCAACACCTACCACCTGCACTTCCGGCCGGGGGAGGAGCTGGTCGCGGAGCTCGGCGGACTGCACGCGTTCATGGGCTGGAACGGGCCGATCCTGACCGACTCCGGCGGCTTCCAGGTCTTCTCGCTCCGCGACACGATCGCCGCCGTCGACGACGAGGGCGTCACGTTCCGGTCGATCTACGACGGGACGGCGGCCCGGTTCACACCGGAGTCGGTCGCGCGCATCCAGGCGCAGCTCGGCTCCGACATCGCGATGTGCCTCGACGTCTGCCCGCCTGCCGGCGTCTCGCCTGCCGAGGCCGAAGAAGCCGTCCGCCTGACGACGAGCTGGGCGAGGCGCCAGCGTGAGGCCCCGCGCGCTCCCGGCCAGCTCGTCTTCGGGATCGCGCAGGGAGGCTCCGACCGGGAGCTCCGTACTCGCTCGATCGCCGAGCTGACCGAGCTCGACTTCGACGGCTACGCGCTCGGCGGTCTCTCCGTCGGCGAGCCGAGGCCCGAGCTGCTCGACACGGTCGGCTGGGCCGCGCCGCTGCTGCCGGCGGAGAGACCGCGCTACTTCATGGGGATCGGAGATCCCGAGGGCATCCTCGAGGTGATCGCGCGTGGGATCGACATGTTCGACTGCGTGCTTCCGACCCGGCTCGGACGCACCGGCACGGCCCTGACCTCGCACGGCCGCCTCAACCTCCGGAACGCGCAGTTCATGCGCGACCCGCGACCGCTCGACGATCGCTGCGGCTGTCCCGCGTGTACTCGCTTCTCGCGCGCGTACATCCGCCACCTCGTCAACCAGCAGGAGCTCCTCGGGCTCCGGCTCCTCAGCCTGCACAATTTGCGTCATCTTCTCGACCTGACCGCAGGCGCACGCGCTGCGATCCAGGCGGGCCGACTGGCAGACTTCATTGCGAACGCGCTGGCAGGCGTCGCGCGTGAACCACTGTGAACAGCGGCTTTTTCATCCTGATCATCCTCGTGCTGTTCCTCGTGTGGCTGTTCCTGGTCCGGCCGCAGAGACGGCGTCACCAGGCCCACGAGGCGATGGTCGACGAGCTCCGCGTCGGCGACGAGGTGCTCACCGCCGGCGGGTTCTTCGCGACCGTCCGCTCGGTCACCGAGGACGAGGTGGTCGTCGAGCTCAGCCCGGGGAACGAGGCCCGCCTCGCGAAGCGCGCGATCGCAGCCGTGCTGCCGCCGGAAGACGCCGTCGAGCCGGAGGCCGTGCCGGAACCAACCGAGGAAGCTCGGCGCTAAGCTGATCGACCGTGCGTGACCGCCGGAACTACCTGATTCTGATGGGCCTGATCGTGGCCGCGGTGGTCGGCGCGGTCCTGCTGATCGTGCCCGGCTCGCCGGCCCACAAGAAGGCCCATCTGGGCCTCGACCTCCAGGGCGGCCTCGAGGTCGTCCTGAAGGCGGTGCCTCCGAAGAACCACAAGATCACTCCCGAGGACCTCGACCGCTCGGTGTCGATCATGCGGAACCGAATCGACAAGCTGGGCGTGGCCGAGCCCGAGCTCCGCAAGCAGGGCTCCGACCAGATCGTCATCCAGCTCGCCGGTGTGCACGATCCGAAGAAGGCGGCCGAGCTGATCGGCAAGACCGCCCAGCTCGAGCTCTTCGACCTCGAGGCCGACCTGACCGGCCCGTCGATCAGCTCCCAGGGCATCCCGACCGCCGCGGCGAGTCTCTACGACCTGCTCGCGACGCAGCAGGCGCAGGCGAAGACCGGCACGCCGACCGGCTGGTACGTCTTCGACGACAAGAAGCGGCTCGTCGCGGGGCCGGTCCAGACGCGCGCGGCGGCGATCCAGGCGCGCGACAGCGCGATCAAGGCCGCGAAGGCGCCGGCGACGCCGGGCCAGACCAGGATCAAGCGCTCGACCGACCCGAGCAAGTACAAGCTCTTCGCCGCTCCGGCGGGCGTCATCGTGATCACGTGCGGGACGAGCGCGGTCGTCTGCCCCGGCGTGAACGAGTCGCCGCCGACCCGCACCTACTACTACCTGATGAAGTACAAGCCGGGCGACCAGGCGAACCCGGTCCCGGAGATGACGGGCGGCGACCTGAAGCTCTCCGGTACGCGCCAGGACTTCGACCCCCAGACGTCCCAGCCGGAGGTGCTGCTGGCCTTCACCGGCAACGGCCGAAAGCGCTTCCACGAGATCACGAAGGCGGAGGCGGTGCGCGGGCGCACGGCCTACGCGCGCTTCGGCCAGGGCGCCGACCCGAACAACTTCAACCAGCACTTCGCGATCGTCCTCGACCGCGACATCAAGTCCTTCCCGTCGATCGACTTCAACGAGTTCCCCGGCGGGATCGACCCCGTCCAGGGCGCGCGGATCACCGGCATCCGCAGCGCCGGGGAGGCGAAGGACCTCGCGCTCGTGCTCCAGACCGGTGCTCTCCCGGTCGAGTTCAAGCAGATCGAGCGAACGGACGTCTCGGCGACGCTCGGTAAGGACTCGCTGAAGCAGGCGAAGAAGGCGGCGCTGATCGGCCTGCTCGTCGTCGCGCTCTTCCTGCTCATCTTCTACCGCTTCCTCGGCCTGATCGCGGTCGCCGGCCTCGCGATCTACTCGGCCTTGCTCTACGCGGCGATCCTGCTCCTGAACGTGACGCTGACCCTGCCCGGCTTCGCCGGCCTGATCCTGACGATCGGCGTCGCCGCGGACGCGAACGTGGTCATATTCGAACGCATCAAGGAAGAGGTGCGGTCCGGCCGCTCGATCCGGGCTGCGATCTCCGCGGGCTACCAGCGCGGCTTCCACACGATCGTCGATGCAAACGTCGTCACCTGCATCACCGCGTTCGTCCTCTTCGCCGCTGCGACCGCCCAGGTGAAGGGCTTTGCGCTGATGCTGCTGCTCGGCACCGTGATCTCGCTCGTCACCGCGGTCGCGGCGACGCGCGCGATGCTCGGCCTGCTCGCCGGATTCCGCTGGTTCGACAACCCGCGCTTCATGGGCGCGACCGGGCAGACGATCTCGGACTGGCAGCGGATCGACGTCTGCGGGCCGAAGCGGCGGCGGATCTGGCTGACCGCGGCGACGATCGCGATCGTGCTCAGCGTCGTCGTGATCGCCGTCAAGGGCCTGAACCTCGGCATCGACTTCAAGGGCGGCACGCAGGTCACGTTCAAGACGACGACGCCGACCGCTCTCTCGAAGGTGCGGGACGAGATGGGCAAGATCGGCAAGTCGGACGCGGTCGTCCAGGGGCGGGGCTCCTCCCCCGGCGGCGACCGGTACACGAGCTTCCAGATCCGGACGAAGTCGCTGACCGCGGCACAGCAGGACAAGCTCCAGACCGTCCTCAACGACGACCTCGGAGCGACCTCGACCGGCGTCAAGAACGTCTCCTCGAGCTTCAGCCGCCAGATCGCGCGCGGGGCGATCTTCTCGGTCCTCGTCTCGTTCCTGCTGATCGCGCTCTACATCACGTTCCGCTTCCAGTGGCGGTTCGCGATCCCGATCCTGCGCACCCTCTTCAACGACATCCTGATCACGCTGGGCGTCTACGCCCTCAGCGGCCGGGAGGTGACGACCGCGACCGTCGCCGCGGTGCTCACCGTCCTTGGTTACTCGATCTACGACACGATCATCGTCTTCGACCGGGTGCGCGAGAACATGCCCTTGATGCCGAAGGCGAAGTTCGCGACGATCGCGAACGTCTCGCTCTGGGAGACCATGCGCCGGTCGCTGGCGACGACGTTCATCACGCTCCTGCCCGTTGGCTCGCTGCTGCTGTTCGGCGGCGCGACGCTGAAGGACTTCGCGTTCGCGCTCTTCATCGGCATCGGCCTCGGCGCGATCTCGACGTTCTTCGTCGCCACGCCGTTCCTGACCGTGCTGATGGAGCGGGCGCCCGACTTCAAGCGCCGCACCGAGGGCGAGACGGTGGTCAAGGGCGTCAGCGGCGTGACGGTCGCGGAGGCGGAGAAGCTCGGGCTCGTCGCGGCGGGCGAAGTCGAACCGGAGCCGGTCGCCGTCGAAGAGGCGCCGGTCGCGACAGTCGGCGAGCCGGTTCCCGCTGGTGCGGCCGCCGCACCGAAGGGCGGCGACGGCGCGGTCTCGAAGTCACAGTCGAAGCGGGAGCAACGCCGGCAGCGGCGGCGGACTCGCCCGCATGGCCGCGCCAGATAACAGCCTCGAGCGCCTCGCGCTCGCCGCCGTCGGCGTCGTCGCGCTGACCGCGGACCGGATCGAGGAGCTCGCCTCGGAGCTCGCGGAGCGGGGCGGCATGCGCCGCGACGAGGCCCGCGCGCTGCTCGACTCGGCGGTCAGCCGCTGGCGCGGGGACACGACGCGGATCGGCGAGCGCGCGAGCGAGAGCTTCTCGGCGCTGCTGACCCAGCTCGGCGTCGTCACACGCGAGGACTTCGAAGAGCTCGAGCTTCGCGTCGCGCAGCTGGAGCACCGTCTGCGGCTGCTCGAGAAGCCGCGCGCCGTGTCGTAGCAGGCTTTTCCCTGCAGAATGCTCTTTGCGTCCTGCCGGGCTTTGCCCGGCAGGACTGCGGAAGAGCGTGCAAAATGAGCGCATGGCGCAGCCGGCGCAGCAACGTAATCTCGGGCGCATGTCGGAGATCGCGCAGGTCGCGGTCCGGCACGGGTTCGGGTACTTCCTCGAGACCCACAAGCTGACCCACCTGCTGCCGTGGCCCCGCCGGCCGGCGGCGCTCGACACCGAGTTGAGCTCGACCGCGCGCGGCCAGCACCTGCGCGAGATGCTCGACGAGCTGGGGCCGACGTTCGTCAAGTTCGGGCAACTGCTCTCGACGCGCCCGGACATCGTCCCGCCGGACATCATCACCGAGCTGCGGGCGCTCCAGGACGACGTCAAGCCGTTTCCGTTCTCGGAGGTCGAGCGCATGATCGCCGAGGAGCTGGAGCTGCCGCTCGAGAAGCTCTTCCTCGAGTTCGAGGAGCAGCCGATGGCGGCGGCGTCGATCGGCCAGGTGCATCGCGCGGTGCTCCCGAACGGGCGGCGCGTCGCGGTCAAGGTGCAGCGGCCGGACGCGCCGCGGAAGATCGAGGCCGATCTCGCGCTCCTCTACCAGGCGGCGCGCCTCGCGAAGGAACGCGTGCGTGCGCTCGACTTCATCGACGCGCGCGAGCTCGTCGACGAGTTCGCGCGGTCGATCCGCCACGAGCTCGACTACCGGCAGGAGGGGCGCAACGCGCAGGCGTTCCACCGCCACTTCGCCGGCCACCCGCACGTCCGCATCCCGCGCGTCTACTGGAGCTACTCGCGCCAGCGCGTGCTGACGCTGGAGATGCTCGAGGGAACACAGCTCGCCGACATCGAGCTCGACGACTACACGCTCGAGGAGCGCAACCGCCTGGCGACGCTGCTGACCGAGACGTGGATGACGATGATCTTCCGGAACGGGTTCTTCCACGGCGACCCGCACCCGGCGAACATCCTCGTCATCGGCCCCGAGCAGATCGGCCTCGTCGACTTCGGTCAGGCCGGGAAGCTCTCCGACGACGACATCTCGAAGATGACGGCGCTCTTCATCGACGCCGCGTCCGAGAACGTCGACGTGCTCGCCAAGCGACTCGGCGAACTCGGCGTGCGCTACGAGCGCTCGCGCGAGGCGGAGCTCCAGGCCGAGCTGCGCGAGCTCTACTACAAGTACTACGGCGCCCGGCTCGCCGAGATCGACCCGATGCAGGTCGTGCGGGAGGCGTTCGCGCTGATCTACTCGCAGAACCTCCGCCTGCCGACGCGGTTCGTGATCCTCGACAAGGCGATCGCGACGCTCGCGTCCGTGACCACGGAGCTCCATCCGGACTTCAACGTCTTCGAGGTCGCGAAGCCGTACGCGCGCGACCTGATGATGCACCGGTACACGCCGCACCGGATGCTCCGCCGGGCGACCAAGGAGACGCGCGCGCTCGCGCAGGTGATCCGCGAGACGCCGTACCAGTGGCACGACGTGCTCGAGCAGGCGCGGCACGGGCAGCTCGAGCTGGTCTTCCGGCACAAGGGGCTGGACGAGCTCGCCCACAAGCTGGACGTCGTCTTCAACCGGCTCGTGGTTGCCGTGGTCGTGGCCGGCGGCCTGATCGGGTCGAGCCTGATCGGGATCTTCGCCAAGAACGGCCCGCACGTGATGGGGCTGCACGTGATCTCGTTCATCGGGTTCCTGCTCTCGGGGATCCTCGGCGTGTGGCTCTTGATCGGCGTCGTGAAGTCGGGGCGGCTGTGAGCCGGTTCGGCGACCTCGGCGGGACCGCGCCGCACAGGATCTGGGAGGGCGTGGTCGGCCGCGTCGTCGCCGGCGAGCGGACGACGTTCGTCGTCATCGAGCTCGAGCCGGGGACGGTCGTTCCCGAGCACGCGCACGACAACGAGCAGATCGGGGTGCTGGCCGCCGGCTCGATGCGGTTCAGGATCGGCGACGAGGAACGCGAGCTGCGGCCCGGCGGAACCTGGAACATCCCGTCCAACGTGCCGCACACGGTGACCGCCGGCCCCGAGGGCGCCGTCGCGATCGAGATCTTCACGCCGCCGCGGGCGGACTGGGACGCGCTCGAACGGGGTGAGCCGTCGCCGCCGCGCTGGCCCTAGAGCACGACCCCGAAGTGCTCGGCGAGTAGGCCTGGAATCTCGTCGGCGTCGACCTCCCGCTCGGTGCGTCGCCCCGCCGCGCTGACGATCAGGCGGTCGTCCATCAGGGTCGTGCGCCCGCCGGGTGTCGCGATCGAGCAGAACCGGTGGCGCGTGAAGAACGGCGACTCGGTCTCCTGCCAGCGGCACGCCTCATGCGAAGTCGGCGAGCTCGTAGGGCGTGAGGTCGAAGCGATAGGCGACGCGCGGCTCGAGGTCCGTCCTGCCACTCGCGCACCTGCCAGCGGCCGTCCTGTTCCTCGAGGCGGTAGGTGCCGAGGTGCGGGTCGGCGTGCTCGTTCCCGGCGCGCAGCGCGAACGGGCGGCGGTACGCCTCGCCCCAGCCGACGTCCACGAGCCGGGGGCCGTCGAGGTCGACGAGGAGCACGAGGTGCGCGCGGTCGTGGCGTGGGCCGCCGTCCCGCGGCTCCGGCACTTCCGCGGCGAGGAGCGTGACGTCGTAGCCGAGCTCGCGCAGGAGCCCGGCGAAGAGGCCGTTCAGCTCGTAACAGAACCCGCCGCGGCGGCGCGTGACCACCTTGTCGTGGATCGCCTCGAGCTCGACCGAGAGCCGCCGCCCGGCGGCGATGTCGAGATTCTCGAACGGGACGCTGTACAGGTGGGCGAGAGCGAGCTCGGCGAGGGCGTCGAGCGTCGGCGCGGCCGGGCGCTCGGTTCCGATCCGCTCGAGATAGGCGTCGACGTCCACGTCGGGATTCTCGCCGTCCGCTCGGGACGACTGTAGAAACCTCGTCGCACACTCGCGTGAAAGGACATCTAGGCGGGCAGCGCCGCCGGCGCTACCGTCGCTGCATGTCCGCCGTGATCGTCGCCGAGCCCGAGACAGGCGCCCGCGGCTACCTCGAGCGCCAGCTGGCCGACGACGGCTTCGAGGTGCTCGGCGCGGGCGAGATCCCGGAGGTGCTCGACCTCGCCGAGCGGCTGCGGCCCGACCTCGTCGTCGGCACCGAGCTCGAGCTCTGCCGCCGCTTGCGCGAGGGCGAGCCCGGCCGCTTCTGGGACCGCAACGTGCCGGTGATCCTGCTCGGCCGCCACGACTCCGACGTCGTCGACCGCGTGCGCGCGCTCGAGCGCGGCGCCGACGACTACCTCGGCCGGCCGTTCTCCTATGAAGAGCTGCTCGCGCGCATCCGCGCCGTGCTCCGCCGCACGTCCCCGCGGAACGGGGAGATCGTCCGCGCCGGCGAGCTCGAGATCGACCGCGTCACGCGGGTGGCCCGCGTGCTCGGCCAGCGCCTGATGCTGGCCGCGCGCGAGTACGAGCTGCTCCTACGACTGGCAGAACACCCGACGCGCGTGTTCACCAAGGACGAGCTGCTGCGCGAGGTGTGGGGATTCAGGGCGATGGGGCGCACCAGGACCCTCGACTCCCATGCCTCGCGCGTGCGCCGCAAGATCGCGGCGTTCACGGAGACGCCGTACGTCATCAACGAGTGGGGGGTGGGCTACCGGCTGATGCTTCCGTAAACTCGCGAGCGTGGCGAAGGCGACCGACGCCGAACGCATCGCGCGGCTCCACGTGCCGGACGAGGAGGACGTTCCGGCCGAGGTGAAGGAGCTCTGGGCGCTGCCCCTGGAGAAGCTCGGCTTCGTGCCGAACGTCCTGCGCGTGTTCGCGCTCCGCCCGAAGCATCTGCTCGGCTGGTGGGCCTACTACGACGAGCTCCTGCGCGGTGAGTCCGGGCTGACGAAGGCGCAGCGCGAGATGATCGCGGTCGTCGTCTCCGTCGCCAACCGCTGCCACTACTGCATCGTCTCCCACACCGCAGCGCTGCGGAAGCTGACCAAGGATCCGGACTTCGTCGACCGGCTCGCGACGGGCTACAAGTACGCCGAGCTCGAGCCGCGCGACCGGGCGATGCTCGACTTCGCGGTCAAGCTCACCGAGGCGTCCGACCGCTGCACCGACGAAGACGTCCAGGCTCTGCGGGACGCCGGCTGGAACGACGAGGAGATCATGGACATCGCGCAGGTCGCGGCGATGTTCAACTTCACGAACCGGCTCGCCAGCGGGCTCGGCTGGGTGCCGAACCGCGAGTACTTCTCGCTCGGCCGCTAGCCGAGGGCGCGCGACACGGTCTCGCCGGCCAGCGCGAGCGCGTCCGGGTCCTGCGGGTTCGGCATGTTGAAGACGAACCCCTCGATGCCCGCGTCGACGAGCGCCTGGATCCGCTCGCCGACCTCGTCCGGGTCGCCCACGGTCAGCACGTGCTTCAGGCGTTCCGGATCGATCTTCAACCGGTCGGGCCAGGCCGCGAGCTGCTGCTCGGCCTCCTCGTGCGTCCCGGCGATCGCGAGCGTCCCGAGGCGCGTGCGGGTGATCTCGGCCGGATCGCGGCCGACGTCCTCACAGTGGGCGTCGAGGACGCCCATCAGGTGCCGGGCCCGCTCGGGGTCGCCGAAGACGTTGCAGCCGTCTGCGTACTGCGCGACGAGGCGGAGGGTCTTCCGCTCGCCGCTGCCGCCGACGAGGATCGGGATGTCGCCGCGTAGCGGCCGTGGGTTGACCAGCACCTCCTCGACGTGGTGGTGACGGCCCTCGACCGTCGCGGACTCCTGCGTGAACATCGCCCGCGAGATCCGCAGCGCATCCTCGAGCCGCTCGAACCGCTCCTTCAGCGGCGGGAACTCGTAGCCGTAGGCTCGGTGCTCCTCCTCGTACCACCCCGCGCCCAGCGAGTGGATCGCCCGCCCGCCGGAGACGACGTCGAGGGTCGTCGTGATCTTCGCGTGCAGGGCCGGGTTGCGGTACGTCACGCTGCCGACCATCAGGCCGAGCTGCACCCGCTCGGTCCGCGCCGCGAGCGCCGCGAGCGCCGTGTTGCCTTCGAGCATGCGGTGCTCCGGCGGGCCGACGCCCGGGATCTGGTGCAGATGGTCCATCACGAACACCGAGTCGAAGCCGGACGATCCAGCGGTCTCGGCGATCTCGACGAGCTTCGCGAACAGCGCCTCCGGGGCGACGCCGAGCTCGAAGCTCGGAAGCTGAAGGCCGAGGCGCACCGGAACGCGCATGCCGGCAACGCTACCGGTGGATGTGCGCCCGGGAACGGCCTGTAGAACTAGGCCGATGGAGCGCCGTCGCTTCGACCCGCTCATCTGGCCGACGCGGCTCGCGCTCGGCGCGCTGGGGGCGGCGCTCGTCCTGAACGTGGTCGCGCTTGTCTCGGACGTCTCGTACCACGACCTGATTCACCGGCTCGTCAGCGGCGGCGACGTCTCGCTCGCGGATGCGCAGGCCGCGGACGACCGCCAGTTCAGGATCGCCGACGCGGAGCTCGCCGTCTTCGCGCTGACGGCGCTCGCCTTCGTCGTCTGGTTCTACCGCGCGTACGAGAACCTGCGCGCGCTGGGCGTCGAGAGCCTGCGCTGGGGCACCGGGTGGGCGGTCGGGGGCTGGTTCGTGCCGTTCCTGAACTTCGTCAGGCCGAAGTCGATCGCGAACGACATCTGGCGCGGAAGCGGTCCCGACCTCCCTCCGCAGCTCGACCAGCCGTCGGGACCCGTTCCCTGGTGGCACCACCTGTGGTGGGCGCTCTTCCTCGCGGACGGGATCTTCGCGCGGGTGGCGGCGCAGGCGTTCAACAATGCGCCGACCCTCGAAGAGCGCGCGGACGCCGCCAACGTCCTGATCGCCAGTGACGCTCTCGGGATCGTCGCCTCCGCCGCGGCGATCGCCGTGGTCTTCGCGACGACCCGAAGACAGCGGCGCCGTGGCGCCGCGCTACGCGCCGCCTAGAACGGGCCGTGCGGCTCGTAGCTGCCGCGGCGCGCGCCGACGCTGACGAACGTCATCCCGTCCGGTCCGGCGACCGGGCAGCGGACGGTGTCCGAATCGAACCGGAGGAAGGTGCCGGTGCGAACCGGCACCTCCTTCCCGTCGATTCTCCAGACGCCGGAGCCGGCGATCACGACGCTGACCTCCTCCTGGCCGGTGGCGGTCTCGTCGTGCTCGAGCCCCTCCGCACCGGGCGCCAGCTCGAACCAGTTGATCCCGAACGCCTCGGCACCGAGCTCGCGGCGCACGAACCGGACGGCGCCGCTCGGGCCGGCGCCTTCGATCTCGTCGACGTTGACGATCGAGTAGCCCATCAGCCGTTCAGCGTACTCTCGAAGTAGCCGAGCACGGTCGGGCCAGCCGTTGTCGTAGTTGTCGCGGGTCTCCTGAGCCCTCCTCGGCGAAGATCTCCCAGCCGCGGTGCTCGAGGTCGACGCGCGTCCCGCTGCCCTTCGCCGTGAAGCGCACCTCCAGCTCGGTCGCCTTCGAGTCGTCCTTGCCCGGGTACCAGCTCATCGACGAACCGGGCAGGCGGGTCCCACGCGAGGACGCGGCCCCACTCGCCCTCGCCGCCGTCGGCGTGGCGCTCGTAGATCCGCCCGCCGACTCGCTCCTCCCAGATCACCTCGGTGATCTCCTTGCCGCCGATCGAGTGCTCGTGCAGAGGCCACCAGCTGCCGACCTCGCGCGTGAAGACCTCGAACGCACGCTCGGGGCTGCACTCGACGACGAGGCTCTTGCGGACGGCTTCGATGCTCGTCTGCATGCTGCTCATTCTCTCCTCCCTTTCCGCTCGGCTGCCGCCTTGTAGCCGGCCAGCGCCTGCTCCCAGAAACTGTCGAAGTACGCGCGCAGGTCGGCGATCGCCTTCTGCTCGACGCCGTAGATCCTGCGCGTGCCTTCCTTCCGCTCCGTCACCAGCCCCGCCTCCTTGAGGACGCGGAGGTGCTGGGAGACGGCGGGGCGGGAGACGGGCAGCGCGGCGGCGATCTCGCCGACCGGCCGGGGCCCGCGGCGGAGCTGCTCCATGATCTCCCGCCGGGTGCCGTCGCCCAGCGCCTCCAATGCCACTGCGTAAGCCATGACTTACCGTAAGCTAGTGCTTACGGAGAGGCGGCGTCAAGTCAGAAGGTCACGCCCTCCAGCCGCAGCAGGGCTTCCTTCTTGTCCAGGCCCCCGGCATAGCCGGTGAGGCTGCCGTTCGAGCCGATCACGCGGTGGCACGGCAGCACGATCGGGATCGGGTTGCGGTTCATCGCGCCGCCGATCGCGCGCGCGGCGTGCGGCCGGCCGACCTTGGCGGCGAGGGCGCCGTAGGTCGTCACCTGGCCGAACGGGACACGCGCGAGCTCGTGCAGCACCTGCTGGTGGAACGCCGGCACGGGGGAGAGGTCGGTCTCCAGATCGAACTCGTGCCGGCGGCCCGCGAAGTACTCGTCCAGCTCCCGGCGGACGCGGTCGAGCCGCTTCGGGAGCTTCAGCACGCGCGTGCCGAAGTCGGTGGCGAGCTCGTCGAGCGCGGCGTCCGGCCGGAAGGCGATCCGGCAGAGCCCGCGGTCGGTCGCGGCGACGAGCAGGTCGCCGATCGGCGAGTCGGCGACGTCGTAGGCGACGTCGACGAGGCCTTCGCGCTCCGCGGCCTCGCGGAACCGGCGATCGAGATCGGTGGGGATCGTCATGCGTGCTCCTTTGGTTTTGGAAGCACTGCGAATGCGGCGGACGCCGGTCGAAGCGGCCTGGCGCGCGGCCTCCTCGGACGAGCCGAGCGCGGCGCCGATCGCGGCGTAGGGAAGGTCGTAGGCGTAGCGGAGAACGACGGCCGCGCGCTCGGTGGGCGGCAGCTCGCCGGTCAGATGCTCGAGCTCCGCGTAGGCGGGCCGGCGCGGAAGATCGATCGGCTCCTCTAGCTCGAACGTCGGCTTCTCGCGCCGGAAGGCGTCGACGGCCACGTTGCGCGCGATCGTCAGCACCCACGCGCGCAGGTGCTCGCCGTGCCTGAGCGCGCTGTACGCGCGCAGCGCGCGCAGGAACGTCTCCTGGAATGCGTCTTCCGCGCGCTGGCGGCCGAGCCGCTTGACGAGCACGCCGAACACCTCGTCCTGGTGCTCCGCGTAGAAGCGCTCGAAGGGCGGGATCACGGCGGCTTCCATCATCGAGGTAAACGCACGCGGAGCGTCGATACGTGAGAATGCCGCCATGCCGCCAACCGCGGAGTCATTCGCGGTCTGTTCCCGCTGTGGCGAAGAGAACCCGGCGGGGGCGCTGTTCTGTAACCGCTGCGGGGCCGAACTCGCGGTGCCAACGGTCCAGGAGGAACGGAAGCTCGTCTCCGTGCTGTTCGTCGATCTCGTCGAGTTCACGGCGCAATCCGACCGCGCCGACCCGGAGGACATCCGCGACAGGCTCGAGCTGTACCACGCGATGGTCAGAGGCCGGGTCGAGGAGTACGGCGGAGTCGTCGAGAAGTTCATCGGCGACGCGGTGATGGCCGTGTTCGGGGCGCCCGATCTCGCACGGCGATGACGCGGAGCGCGCCGTGCGCGCGGGCTTTCGGGTGTTGGAGGGGATCGAGGAGCTGAACGCGGCGCATGATCTCGGGCTGGCGGCGCGCGCGGCCGTGAACACGGGTGAGGCGGTCGTGACACTGGGCGGCGCCGCCGGGGAGCCGCTGGCGACCGGGGACGTCGTCAATATCGCGTCGCGGCTGCAATCCGCCGCGCCGGTTGGCGGCCTGATCGTCGGCGAGGAAACGCACCGTGCCACCCGGCACGCGTTCGGGTACGAGCCGCTGGCGGCGGTAAACGCAAAGGGAAAGGCAGAGCCGCTCGGGGCGTGGCTGGCGGTGGCGTCGGCCGTCGAGCCCGCGCAGCGCCCGATCGCCACACACCCGCTCGTCGGGCGCGATCGCGAGCTCGAGCTCGTCCAGTCGCTGTGGAACCGGGCGGTCGATGAGCGCCGTGCCCACCTGGTCACGGTGTTCGGCCCACCCGGGATCGGCAAGACGCGCTTCAGCCGCGAGGTGTCGAGCTTCGTCACGGCGAACGGGGGGCGGATCGTGGGCGGACGCTGCCTGCCGTACGAGGAGCAGGCCGGCTACCAGGCATTCGCATCCTTGGTCAAGAACGCGAGCGGGATCCTCGAGTCCGACCCGTCCATCGTCGCCCGGCAGAAGCTCCAGCACGCGGTGGCCGAGCTACTACCCGCCGACGAGGCCGAGGACACGACCCGCTACCTGGGCCTGATCCTCGGTCTCGGAGGCGAGGACCGCGCCCAGGAAGCCGGGCTGCTGTTTCTCGCCGCGCGGCGCCTGGTCGAGTGCCTCGGGCTCGCACAGCCGACGCTCGTCGTCTTCGAGGACATCCACTGGGCGAAGCCGAGCGAGCTCGGGCTGCTCGAGTACCTCGCCAAGCATGTCCAGGACACCTCGGCCGATGATGCTCGCCCTCGCCCGGCCGGAGCTGCTCGATGCGCACCCAACGTGGGGAAGCGGCCTCCTCGCGCAGACGACGATTCCGCTCGAGCCGCTCTCTCCCGAAGACGCCGGCCGTCTCGCCGCGCACCTGCTGTCGGCCGCAGGCGACGGCGCCGCGGCCGTCGAGCGCCTGGTGGAGGTCGCCGAGGGCAACCCGCTCTTCCTCGAGGAGCTCGCTGCTTCGCTCGCCGAGCGGAATCCGGCGAACTACCGGTCACGGTGAGGGCGGCGATCGCCGCGCGCATCGACGCGATGCCCGCCGGTGCCCGCGCGGCACTGCTCGGGGCAGCGGTGATCGGAAAGACGTTCTGGCGCGGGCCGCTCGAGGCGATGGGTGTCGTGGACGACCTCGACGCGGCCTGGCGTCCTCGAAGAACGAAACCTCGTCCGGAGGGATCCGACGAGTCAGGTCGCCGACGACGCCCAGTTCACGTTCAAGCACATCCTGATCCGTGAGGTCGCTTACGCGACGCTGCCACGGGCGGTCCGGCGTGAGCGACACGCGGCGGTTGCGCGCCACATCGAGAGCACCGTCGAGGGCTCGACGCGAGACGCTGGCCTGGATCCTCGGCCACCACTGGCGGGAGGCGGGCGAGCAGGCAAAGGCGATCCCGTACCTGCTCGCGGCCGCCGACGCGGCGCAGAACGGCTGGGCGAAGGACGCCGCTGTCGACTTCTACACGAAGGCCTTCGAGCTGGCCGAGGACGACGAGCTGCGCCAGGAGATTCGAATGAAGCGCGCCCTTGCCCTGGTCGCGCTCGAGGACTACGCGCGTGCGGCCGACGAGCTCGGCCAGCTGCTCCCGGAGCTCGAGGGGAAGGACCGGCTGGAGGCATTGCTTGCCCGTGGCCGGGCCACGCACTGGTCGGAGCGGGACCTCGAGACGATCGAGATGGCGGAGCAGGCACTCGCGCTGGCGGAGGAACTCGTGGACGAGGAGGCGATTCCCGCCGCTCTTGCGTTGCTCTCGCCAGGGCAGTGCAGATGCGCGGAGCGGAGGGCGATCTCGACCGGGCGATCGACCTCGGCGACAGGGCGCTCCGCGAGTGGGTGCCCGGCGCTCGGCCCGTCGACCGGTCAGAGGCGCTGTACCTCTATCACGACACGACTGTGCTGGACCGGCGCCTACGAGCGCGCCGTCGAGCTCGCGCGCGAAGGACGCAAAGTCGGCCGCCGACGTTCGCGGCGCGGAGCTCGTGCTGCGCGGCGGCGGCGGGGGAAGCGGTGGCCCTCGCGGGACTCGGCCGGCTCGAAGAGGCACTCCGGATCTTCGACGAGATCTTCTCGATCTCGCGCGACCTCGGTCGCAACCCCCGAGTCGTCCTCAACTACTCGTCGCTCGTGTTCCGCGAGCTGCAACGACCTCGCAGAGGCTCGCCGACGCAGCGCCGAGGCACTGGAGCTCTCCGAGGGCATGGCCTTCAGCATGCCGCGCTCGTTCGCCGGCGCCGATCTCGTCCTCACCGACCTGCTCGCCGGTAACATCGGTGCCGCGAAGGCCGGCTTCGAGACCATGTGGCGCAACGTCGAGAACGCGACCGCGTGGACCAGGTGGCTGATCTACGGCCGGCTGTTGGCTGCGCGCGCGGAGATCGCTCTGGCGGCCGACGAGCTCGGAGTCGGCGATCGAGTGGGCCAGGCAGACGATCGACGTCGCCGCCCGAACACGCCGTCGCAAGTACGAGGCTCGGCGGGCGGATCGCGCTCGGAGAGGCGCTCACGAAGCTGGGCCGGCGCGAAGAGGCGCTCGCCGAGCTCATGGCCGCGGCAAGCATCGCCGACGAGTTGATCGGCCAGCCGCTTCGCTGGCAGGCGCAGGCCTCGCTCGGCCGGTCGGCCTATGCCCTCGGCGACGACGAGCGCGCTGCGCGCGGCGTACGCCGAGGCCGGGCGGCTCGTCGACGAGTTCTCGGCCACGCTCGCGCCCGAACGGGCTGCGCAGCTGGCCAGGGCGCCGGTGATCGAAGAGATTCGCGCCGCCGGGCGCTAGGCGTTTGCCAGTCGCGAGCACGGCGGCTGCAAGGAAGGTCGAGGCCGCGGTCGAAGATCAGGACCGTCTCGCGCCCACCGTCGGTGACACGCACGTGCTCCGCGCCCTTGCGGCAGCGCCTGCCGATCCGCCGTCACTCGAAAGGGTGAAAGTGGGAAATTGGGGTTGTGTTGTGGGGGGTTGTGGGGTAAAGTGGGGCAGCGTGGAACCATGCTCCTCGGCGAACACGACCACACGATCGATGACAAGAACCGCCTCACGCTGCCGGCGAGGTTTCGCCAGGCGCTGGCAGGCGGCGTCGTGCTCACCCGTGGGCTCGATGCCTGCGTCGAGGCCTACCCCGCGGACGGTTGGCAGCAACTGGTCGAGTCACGCCTCGCGGGGCTCAATTCGCTCAGCCACGAGACCCGTGTGCTGGAGCGCTTCTACTACACCGGCGCCGTCGAGTCGACGCCGGACAAGCAGGGTCGCGTGATGCTGCCGCCCGCGCTGATCGAGCACGCAGGGCTGGGCCGCGAGGTGGTCGTGGTCGGGATGCGCGACCGGCTCGAGATCTGGGATCGCGCCGCGTGGCGCGCTCAGCTGAAGGAGGTAATGGGGAGTGCAGAGCATGTTGCCGAACGTCTTGCAGCCCAACACGACTGACCACGTCCCCGTTCTCGCGGACGAGGTGCGCGAGCTGCTCGCGCTCGAGCCGGGGCATACGCTGGTCGACGGCACTTTCGGCGCGGGCGGGCACGCCTCGCTGCTCGTGCGTGACCTGAAGGGCGAGGGCAAGGTGATCGCGATCGACCGCGATCCGTCCGCGCGGCCGTACTTCGAGCGTTTTCGGCGCACCGCAGGCGTGAACACCCGCTTCCTCCGCGGCGACTTCTCGATCATCCTCGACCAGCTCGCAGAGAACGGCGTGCGCGCCGACGCGGTCCTGCTCGACCTCGGCGTCTCGAGCATGCAGCTCGACCGCCCCGAGCGCGGCTTCTCGTACGCCGCCGACGCGCCGCTCGACATGCGGATGGACCCGTCCGCCGAGTACTCGGCGCGCGAGCTCGTCAACGAGGCCAGCGAGCGCGAGCTGGAACAGATCTTCCGCCGCTACGGCGAGGAGCGCTTCGCCCGCCAGATCGCCCGCGCGATCGTCCGCCGGCGGCGGCAGCAGCCGTTCGAGCGGACGGCCGAGCTCGTCGACACGATCAAGGCGGCGATTCCCGCGCCCGCGCGGTTCGGGGACGGGCATCCCGCCAGGCGCGTCTTCCAGGCGCTGCGGATCGCGGTCAACGAGGAGCTCGACGCACTCGAGGCGGCGCTTCCGGCGGCCGTCGAGATGCTGCGGCCGGGCGGCCGGATCGCGGTGATCAGCTTCCACTCGCTCGAGGACCGCATCGTCAAGCACTACTTCCGGGAGGAGGCGCGGGGCTGCACGTGCCCGCCCGACTTCCCGATCTGCGTCTGCGGCCGCAATCCGGTGCTGCGTGTGCTCACTCAGCGGCCCGTGCGTCCGAGCGCCCGCGAGACGGCGCTCAACCCACGGGCCGCATCCGCTCGCCTCAGGGTGGCCGAGAAGACGGAGTAGATGGCGGCTGTCGCGCCCCATGTTCCCGCCGAGCCGGTCGCGCGTCCGCGGCCGCGTGTGGACCGCCAGCCACGCGTCGCCCGCGGCATCGTCTGGATCGCGCTGATCGGCGCCCTGCTCGCGGGGGTGGTGTTCATGAACGTGGTCGTCCTGCGGATGAACATCCGTCTCGACCACCTCGGCCGCGACCGAGCGCGGCTGCGCGCCGAAAACGCGGAGCTCGGCTCGACGCTGTCGAGCGCCCTCGCCGCCGCGAGGATCCAGGCCCAGGCTCGCAAGGATCTCGGCGTCGTTCCGGCCGACCCGAGCGAGACCGTCTACGTCGATCTGAGGCCCTAGCGTGAGCCCGAAGCTGGCGAACCGGCGGATTCGCCTGCTCCTGGCGCTGCTGACACTCGCCGCCGTCGTCACCTTCGGCCGCGCGGTCTGGCTCCAGGTCGTGCGCGCGCCGGAGCTCGAGCGTCTCGCCGCCCAGCAACACCACGAGACGGTGACCACGCCCGCCGGCCGCGGGACGATCTTCGACCGCATGGGCGTGCAGCTCGCGATCGGCGAGCAGGCGACCACCGTCTACGCCGACCCGCGCCAGGTTCGAAACGCCCAGAGGGTCGCGGTCGAGGCGGGCCGGGCACTGAACATCGACCCGAACAAGCTCTACCCGCAGCTGCGCGACAAGAAGCAGAGCTTCGTGTACGTCGCGCGGAAGGCCGACCCGGAGCGCGCCGCCGCTCTCCAGCGGCGCGGCCTCGCCGGCATCGACTTCTACTCCGAGGAACGGCGCTTCTACCCGCAGCACACCGTCGCGTCACAGGTGCTCGGGTACGCCGGCGTCGACAACAACGGCCTCGCCGGGCTGGAAGTCGGCCTCGACCGCGACCTCGCGGGCAAGCCCGGGAAGGAGACGATCGTGCGCGACCCGTTCGGGCGGACGATCGACGTCGTCAGCTCGACGCCGGAACAGCCGGGGCGGGACGTCTTCCTCACACTCGACCACACGCTCCAGGCGAAGGTCGAGTCGGTGCTGCGGACGACGGTCGCCAGGTGGCACGCGCTCGACGGCACCGCGATCGTGCTCGATCCACGGACCGGCGGCGTGCTGGCAATGGCGGTCGCGCCGGGCTTCGACGCCAACGACTTCTCCCAGGTGCCGAGCTCGATGCAGCGGAACCGCGCGGTCACCGACACCTACGAGCCGGGCTCGACGTTCAAGGTCGTGACCTACGCGGCTGCGCTGACGGACGGGATCGTCAACCCGAACTCGTCCTTCTCGCTCCCGCCGAGCATCGAGGTCGCCGACCGCACGATCGACGAGGCGGAGCCGCGGCCGACCGAGACGATGACGGTCGCGGAGATGCTGGCCCGGTCGTCGAACGTCGGCACGGTGATGCTCGCCCAGCTGCTCGGCTCGAAGCGGCTGGCCGCGTGGATCACGCGGTTCGGCTTCGGGCGCCCGACCGGGATCGACTTCCCCGGCGAGAGCCCCGGGATCGTCCTGCCGTTGCGGCACTGGTCGGGGTCGACGATCGGCAACGTCCCGATCGGCCAGGGGATCGCGGTGACACCGATCCAGATGGCCGCGATGTACGGCGCGCTCGCCAACCACGGCGTCTGGGTCGAGCCGCACCTCGTCGACCACGTCCGTGGGCGGCGCATCAGGCGCCCGATGCGGCACCGGGTGCTGTCTGCCCCCGTCTGCGCAGGAGGTGATCTCGATGCTCCAGGGCGTCGTCTCCGGCGGGACGGGCGAGGAGGCCGCCGTGCCCGGCTACCTCGTCGCCGGCAAGACCGGCACGGCCGCGAAGCCCGACGCGAGCGGCGGCTACTCCGACACACGCTACGTCGCCTCGTTCGTCGGGATCGTCCCCGCGAGCGCGCCGCGGCTGGTCGTGTTGGTCTCGATCAACGAGCCGCAGGGCCAGATCTTCGGCGGCGTCGTCGCGGCGCCGGCGTTCCGCGACATCGCGCGGTTCGCGCTCCAGTACCTCGACGTCCCGCCGGACGACGTCTCGTCGCTCTCGAACGCGAACGCGGGCGCTCCGCAGACGGGCTGAGTCGCGGATTGGCCCTGTAGGCGTTCCCAGCCTCCTCCCCTGCGGCGATCCTAATTTCGCGGCGGTTTGGCCGCCATTGTCCGTTGCGGAAAAGTCCCGCATTCGAGCGGTTTCGGGCGCATTTCGGTCACCTGGGGGCCGCGGATGCCCCTGTTAGACTCGACCGTCGTGGATATCGAGCGCCTGATCGCCGCGCTCGCGCCGGCGCAGGTGGTCGCGCTCGCGCCGACGGAAATTCGCGACCTGGCCTACGACGCGCGCGACGCCGGGCCGGGGGCGCTCTTCTTCTGCGTGCCGGGGAATGCGGGCGGACGGGCACGACTTCGCCCCGCAGGCGGTCGAGAACGGAGCGGTCGCGCTCGTCGTCGAGCGGCCGCTCGATCTGCCCGTGCCGCAACTCGTGGTCGCGGACTCGCGTGCGGCGATGGCGGCGGCGGCGGAGGAGTTCTTCGAGCGGCCGACCACGGAGCTGCAGGTGGCGGGGGTGACGGGCACGAGTGGGAAGACGACGACCGCCTTCCTGCTCTACGCGGTGCTCGCTGCCGCGGGCCGCAGGCCGGGGTTGCTCGGGACGGTCGAGACCCGGGTCGACGGCGAGCGCCGCCCGGCGACGCGGACGACCGCCGAGGCGATCGACCTCCAGCGGCTCTTCCGCGAGATGCTCGACGCGGGCGACAGGAGTTGCGCGATGGAGGCGACCTCGCACGGCTCGGCACTCGGGCGCCTGGACGGGGTCCGGTTCGCCGCGCTGGTCTTCACCAACCTGAGCCAGGACCACCTCGACTTCCACCCGACGATGGAGGACTACTTCCAGGCCAAGCGGCGGCTCTTCTTCGGCGACGCGCCGCCGCCCGCGGCCGTCAACGTCGGTGACGAGCACGGCAGGCGCCTCGCGGACGAGCTCGGCGCCGCCGGGACGCCGCTCGTCACCTTCGGCTTCGCCGAGGACGCCGACATCCGCCCCGAGGGCCTCGACCTCTCCGGCGCGGTGACCACGTTCACCGCGGCCGGGATCCCCCTCCGCACCCGTCTCCGCGGGCGGTTCAACGTCGAGAACGTGCTCGGGGTCGTTGCAGCAGCCCAACTGCTTCGGATCCCGGACGATGCGGTCGCCGCCGGGGTGGAGTCGGTCGGCGGCGTGCCCGGCAGGTTCGAGATCGTCGACGAGGGACAGCCGTTCACGGTCGTGGTCGACTACGCCCACAAGCCGGGCGCGCTCGAGAACGTCCTTCGCGCCGCCCGCGAGCTTGCGAGCGGCCGCGTGCTGTGCGTGTTCGGAGCCGGCGGCGAACGGGACGCCGGCAAGCGGCCGCAGATGGGGCGGATCGCGTCCGAGCTGGCCGACGTCCCGATCCTCACCTCCGACAACCCGCGCAGCGAGGACCCTGCCGCGATCGCCGACCAGGTGCTGGCCGGAATGAGCGGCGAGCCGCAAGTCGAGCTCGACCGTCGCGCGGCGATCGCCCGCGCGATCGAGCTCGCCGAGCCGGGGGACGTCGTCGTGATCGCGGGCAAGGGGCACGAGCGAGGCCAGGAGATCGCGGGCCGCATCGTCCCGTTCGACGACCGCGAGGTCGCGGGCGAGGCGCTGCGCGCGCTGCGGGCGACCGCGTGATCCAGCTCACGCTCGACGAGGTCGCGGAGCTCGCTCCGGGGCAGCTGCAGGTCGCGCCGGGCGCCTCCCGGGTGACCGGCCTCCAGACCGACTCGCGTCGGGTCGCGGACGGCGACCTGTTCGTCGCGGTGCGCGGCGGGGTCGAGTACGTCGAGGACGCGCTCGCGCACGGAGCCGCAGCCGCCCTCGTCCCCGGAGACGCCCACGCCGCCCTGGCGGCGCTCGCCGGGCGTGTCCGTGAACGGAGCGGCGCGCGATTCGTCGCGATCACCGGCTCGATGGGCAAGACCTCGACCAAGGACATTCTCAGCGCGATCTGCTCGCCGCAGCGCCGAACGGTCGCCGCCGAGCGCAGCTACAACGCCGAGATCGGCGTGCCGCTCACGATCGGCCGCGTCGGGCCGGACACCGAGCTCTGCATCCTCGAGCTCGCGATGCGCGGGTTCGGGCAGATCGCCGAGCTGTGCTCTTTCGCCCGGCCGCACGTCGGCGTGATCACGAATATCGGGCCTGTGCACCTGGAGAAGGTCGGCGATCTCGAAGGTGTCGCGCGCGCCAAGGGCGAGCTCGTCGCAGCGCTCCCGCCGGGCGGCACCGCCGTCGTCCCCTCTGGTTTCGCTGTCGGGCGCGATGATCTCGAGGTCGTGCGGGTCGGCGAGGACGTGCGGCTCGTGTCCTTCGAGCCGCCGACACTCGTCACCTCGCTCGGCGTCGTCGAGGTCGGCTTCACGGCCCGGCACCTCGCGGAGAACGCGCTGACCGCGCTCGCGACCGCGCACGCGCTCGGTCTCGAGGCCCCGGAGCGACTGCGCGTCGAGTTCGCCGAGTGGCGGAATCAGGAGCTGCCGCTTCCCGGTGGCGGCGTGCTCGTCAACGACGCGTGGAACGCGAACCCGGTGTCCGTGCGCGCGGCGCTCGTCCATCTGGTCGCACTCGCCGACGGGCGCCGAACGGTCGCCGTGCTGGGGGAGATGGCTGAGCTCGGTGCCTACACCGAGGAGGGCCACGCCGAGGTGGGACGCGCCGTCCAGGAGCTCGGAATCGACGAGGTGATCGCGATCGGGCCGCACGCGCGAGCGTACGGCGGGCGCTGGGCGGCGGATCGCGACGAGGCGCTCACCGTGCTCGACGAGCTGCTCCGGCCCGGCGACTGCGTCCTGGTCAAGGGTGCCCGCGTTCTCGGCCTCGAGCACATCGCCGAGGCGCTCACGAGCGTGCGCGCGTAATGGTCGACGTCCTCATCGCCGGGATCGTCGCGATGGTGATCTCGATCGCCGCCGGGCCGCGCTTCATCCGCTTTCTCCGCCTGCGCGAGTACGGGCAGCCGATTCGCGAGCACGGTCCCGCCGGCCACTTCGTCAAGCAAGGGACCCCGACGATGGGCGGGCTGCTCGTCGTCTTCGCGGCCGCGATCCCGTTCCTGATCCTGAGCAAGTACTCGACCCCGGCGCTGTGCGTCTTCACCCTGGTCGTCGGCTGCGCGTCGATCGGGTTCCTGGACGACTACATCAAGCTCACGCACCAGCGCTCGCTCGGGCTGAGCGGCCGCTGGAAGCTCCTGCTGCTCGCGATCCTGACCGCGGTCGTCGGCTGGGTCGCGCATCACCGCCACTTCTCGACCGACCTCTACCTGCCGGTGATCGACGGGAAGATCCCGCTTTCCTGGGCGTGGTACCCGTTCCTGTTCCTGATCATCGCCGGCGCCGCGAACGGCGTGAACCTGACCGACGGCATCGACGGGCTCGCCGCCGGCACGGGGATCATCGCGATCTTCACGTTCACCGCGATGACCGTGATCGCGTTCATTCGGTCGGGCCCACCCGGGCACCGCTCGACGATCTACCTCGACCTCTCGATCATCGGCGCCGGCCTGATCGGAGCCCTGGTCGGATTCCTCTGGTACAACGCCTTCCCCGCCGAGGTCTTCATGGGCGACACCGGCTCGATGGCGATCGGCGGCGCGCTCGCCGGGTTCGCGATCATGACCAAGACGGAGTTCCTGCTCCTGCTCGTGGGCGGGATCTTCCTGCTCGAGGCGCTCTCGGTGATCGTGCAGGTCGGCAGCTTCAAGTACTGGGGTAGACGCGTGTTCCTGATGACCCCGATCCACCACCACTTCGAGATGAAGGCCTGGTCCGAGACCAAGATCATGGTCCGCTTCTGGATCTTCACCGCGATCCTCTGCGCCTGCGGGTTCGCGCTCTACTACCGCTACTACTTCCGCTTCTTCCGGGGCCACGGATGACGGTGCTCGTGCTCGACTGCGACCTGCTGCCCGGACGCGCTCGAGGAGCTCGGCGACGAGGAGTTGCTGATCGCCGTCGACCCGCTCGGCCGAGCGGCTGGAAGAGCTGCTGCGCCGCTATCCCGACCCGCGCATCTCGTTCCTGATCGGCGACGGGATCGTGATCCGGTGCCCGACGGCTCGGTCGACAAGGTGGTCGGCGAAGGCTCGGCGGCGGAGATCAGCCGCGTTGCTGAGGGCGTGAAGCGCGCCGTCGTCCTCGGCATGGCCCGCTCGGGGCAGGCCGCGGCTGCGCTGCTGGAGCGGAACGGCGTCGAGGTCGTGCGCGTCGACCGTGAGCTGGGGAACGACGAGGACGTCTCGCTCCTCGAGGGCGCCGACGTGCTGGTCAAGAGCCCCGGCGTGCCGCGCTCGAACGCGATCGTGGCGGCTGCGCGCATTCCGATCTGGAGCGAGGTCGAGCTCGCAGCGCACTACCTGCCGAATCCCATCCTCGGCGTGACCGGGACGAACGGAAAGACGACGACCGTCGAGTGGCTCGGCGCGATGTTCCGCGCGGCGGGGCGAGAGGTGGCGGTTGCGGGCAACGTCGGGCGGGCGATCGCGGGCGTCGAGGCGCCGCCGGACGCGTGGATCGTCTGCGAGCTCTCGAGCTTCCAGCTCGAAGACGTTCACGAGCTCCGGCCCCACGTCGCCGTGCTGATCAACCTCGAGCCCGACCACCTCGACCGCCACGGCAGCTTCGAGGCGTACCGCGACGCGAAGCTGCGGATCTTCGAGAACCAGGTCGCGGAGGACACCGCGGTCGTGCCGCGCGGGTTCGGCGAGGTGCCGGGCGAGGGCCGACGCGTCGAGTTCTCCGCCGCCGACGCCCTTCCTGCCGAGCCGGGCCTGCCCGGCGGCCACAACCGGGAGAACGCCGCGGCCGCGACCGCCGCCGCGCGCGCGGCCGGGCTCCCCGACGACGCGATCGCCGAGGCGCTGCGCTCGTTCCGCGGGTGTCGCGCATCGGCTCGAGCTCGTCGCCGAACGGGACGGCGTCCGGTTCGTCAACGACTCGAAGGCGACGAACACGGCCGCCGCGCGGCGCGCGCTCGCCGCCTACAGCCGAGCCGCTGCACGTGATCCTCGGCGGCTCCCGCAAGGGCGAGTCTTTCGACGAGCTCGCGCGCGAGGTACACGGCCGCGCGTACCTGATCGGTGAGACCGCCGGCGAGCTCGCGGGCGCGCTCGGGCGCGCAGGCGTTCCCTTCGAGCAGTGCGGCGACCTGGCCGACGGCGTTGACCGCGGCGGCCGCAGCTGCCGGCCCGGGGGAGATCGTCCTGCTCTCGCCCGCGTGCGCGAGCTACGACCAGTTCCGCGACTTCGAGCAGCGCGGCGAGGAATTCAGGAGGCTGGTGCAGAACCTGTCCGGGTGAAGCGCGGACATCTCGAGTCGAACGTCCTTGTTCTCGTCACGCTCGCCCTCGTCGCCTTCGGGATGGTGATGGTCTACAGCGCGACGTCGGCGTCGGCCGCGATCGGCGGAGGGAACTCCACGTATTTCCTCAAGCGCCAGGGGCTGTTCGCGCTGCTCGGACTCGTGGCGCTGGTGGTCGCGCGACGCTGGCACTACCGGCGCCTGCGCAATCTGGCGCCGTCGCTGCTGATCGTCTCGCTCTGCCTGCTGCTGTTCGCGCTCGTCGCCGGCCAGAACGTGAACGGCGCCCGGCGGTGGGTCGAACTGGGCCCGGCGACGTTCCAGCCTTCCGAGCTCGCGAAGCTCACGCTGTGCATCTGGACCGCGCTGTACCTCGCGCGCCGGCCCGTGCCACAGTCACTCGGCGCGTTGATGAAGCCGATCGGGCTCGTCGCGGTCGTGTTCTGCGGGCTCGTGCTCGCGGAGCCCGACCTCGGGACGGTGATCGCGATCGGCGTGATGATCGGGGCGATGCTGCTCATCGCCGGCGCGCCCGTGCGAGTGCTCGGCGCGGCCACGGCGATCGCCGGCGCGGTCGTCCTGTTCTCGATCTGGCTCGAGCCCTACCGGCGCACACGCATCTTCAGCTTCATCGATCCCTGGCACGACGCGCAGGGGGCGGGATTCCAGACGGTGCAGGCGATGATCGGGCTCGGCTCCGGCGGGATCTTCGGCGTCGGGCTCGGCCAGGGTGTCCAGAAGGTCTTCTACCTCCCGGAGGCCCACACCGACATGATCTTCGCGATCATCGGCGAGGAGCTCGGCCTCGTCGGCGTCACGCTCGTGATCGCGGCCTATGCGGCGTTCGGCTGGGCGGGGCTGCGGATCGCGATTCGCTGCCGCGATCCGTTCGGGAAGGCGCTCGCGGTCGGGATCACGTCGCTGATCTGCGGCCAGGCGGCGCTGAACCTCGCTGCGGTCGTCGGGCTCGCGCCGCTGACCGGGATCCCGCTGCCCCTGGTGTCCTATGGAGGTACCAGCCTCGTCGTCATCCTCGCCTCCGTCGGGATCCTCCTTAACATCGAGCGGAGCGATGGCCTCGAGCTCGCAGCTCCGGTGCGTGATCGCGGCCGGCGGGACCGCCGGCCACGTCCTGCCGTCCCTCGCGATCGCCGAAGCGCTGCGGAACCGCGGCGTCAGCGTCAGCTTCGCAGGCTCGCCTGACCGGATCGAGGCGAGGCTCGTCCCCGAGGCCGGGTACGAGTTCGACCCGTTCCGGATCTCGGGCCTGCCGCGCCGGCCGGGGCGCGCGCAGCTGCGGGCCGTGCTGCTCGCCGGGCGCGCGCCGCGCGCGTGCGCGCAAATCCTTGCCGCGCGAAGGCCGGACGTCGTCCTCGGCGGCGGCGGCTACGTGGCGGGGCCGATGGTCTACGCGGCGTGGAGGAAGCGGATCCCGGCGGCCCTGACGGAGGCGGATGCTCATCTCGGGCTGGCGAACCGGATCGCGGCTCCGTTCGCGCGACGGGTGTTTCTCGCGTACCCGGTGTCCGGGCGCGACGGGTCGAGGTATCGGGTCGTCGGGCGGCCGGCGCGGCCGGTCGACGAGATCGAGCAGGCAGAGGCGCGCCACCGGTTCGACCTGCCCGAAGAGGGGCCGGTGGTGCTCGTCTTCGGCGGGAGCCAGGGGGCGCAGGCCCTGAACGATCTCGCCGTCGACGCGTGGGGCGCCGAGGGGCCGGCGGTGCTCCATCTGTGCGGCGAGCGCTACGCGGAGGAGCTGATGCGCCGTGACTTGCGGCCCGACTACCGGCTCCTGCCGTGGACGGAGGACTTCGCCGCGGCGCTCGCTGCGTCCGACCTGGTGGTGGCGCGCTCCGGCGGATCGGTATGGGAGGTCGCGGCCGCGGGGAAGCCGGCCGTGCTCGTCCCCTCGCCGAACGTGACCGCAGACCACCAGACGAAGAACGCCCGCCATTTCGAGGCCGCCGGCGGCGCCGTCGTCGTCGCGGAGCCGGATCTGGCGCGGGTGCCTGCGGTCGTGACGAAGCTGCTCGCCGACGACGTGCGCCTCGCCGCGATGGGCGAGGCGATGCGGCGGGCTGCCAGGCCGGACGCGGCGGACGTCATCGCCGAGGAGCTGATCACGCTTGCCTCCGCTTGAGGGCCGCAAGATCTGGCTCGTCGGCATCGGCGGCGCCGGGCTCTCGGCATATGGGCTCCTGGCGCATGCGTGGGGTGCCGAGGTCGGCGGCTGGGATCGGAACGAGACGCCCTACCTCACGGCCGTCCGCGAGGCAGGGATCGAGGCGCGCGTGTCCCCGAGTCCGGAGGTCCCCGGGGGCTGGGAGGTGTTCGTGTCGAGTGCGTATCGGTCGGTGGAGGGCCGGCCCCGCGCCGACCTCCTCGCGGAGCTCGTGTCGCTGCGCGACTCGATCGTCGTGGCCGGGGCGCACGGCAAGACGACGACCGCGGCGATGATCGCGTTCGGCCTCCGCGAGACGGGCCGCGACCCGAGCTGGATCGTCGGCGGCGAGGTGCCGCAACTCGGCGCGAACGCCGGCGCCGGGGAGGGTTGGCTGGTCGTCGAGGGGGACGAGTCCGACCGCTCGGTCGCCGCGCTACGGCCGCGCGTGGCGGTCGTCACCAACCTCGACCTCGACCACCATGCGGAGTTCGGCTCGAGAGCGGAGGTCGCGGAGCTCTTCGAGCGCTGGCTCGCCGAGGTGCCGGAGGCGGTGCGGGGGTGGGAGCTCGCTCCGGTGGAGGTGGAGCTCGGTGTGCCGGGCGAGCACAACCGCCGCAACGCGGCGGCGGCGCTGGCGGCGCTCTCGCTCGCGGGAGTGCCGGAGGACGAGGCGGCGGCCGCGCTCTCGGGATTCGAGGGGGTCAGCCGGCGCTTCGAGCGGGTCGGCGAGGCGGGCGGCGTCTCCGTGTACGACGACTACGCGCACAATCCGGCCAAGGTCGCGGCGGCAATCGCGACTGCCCGTGAGCGTACGGAAGGCCGCGTGCTCGTCCTCTTCCAGCCCCACCTCTACTCCCGCACGCGCCACGTCGCCTCGGAGCTCGGGCGCGAGCTCGCTGCCGCCGACATGGTCGCGGTCGCCGACGTCTACCCGGCTCGCGAGCAGCCTGTCGAGGGCGTTACCGGGAAGCTGGTCGTCGACGCGCTGTCCGAGGCCCGGCCCGGCTTCGCGCCGGGCTGGACGCCGCTGCTCGAGGACGGCGCGAGGTTCGTCGCGCGACGGGCGCGTCCCGGCGACCTCGTGCTCACGGTCGGCGCGGGAGACGTCGACCGCGCCGCGCGCCTGATCCTCGACGAGCTCGGTCGCTGATGGGGACAACTCGCCACGATCTGGGCGCATTGCCGTTGCCCACCGGTCGGATTTCGGCAGTTAGGCTCGCGCCATGGGACGGGGAGGTGGGGCGCTCCCACAGGCGTCCCGAAGACGACACGGCCGAAAGGGCCGCGGCGTGAAGATCGAGGGGGGCGTGCGGCTCGAGCGCCTGACGACGGTCGGGATCGGCGGGCCGGCTCGGGCGTTTGCCCGGCCTCGGACGCTGGCAGAGCTCCAGGATTCGCTGGCGTGGGCGGCGGAGCACGACTTGCCGGTACGTCCGGTGGGGCTCGGCTCGAACTTGGTCGCTGCCGACGAAGGCGTCGAGGCGCTGGTCGTGCGGCTCGAGGGTGAGCTCGCGGCGGTCGAGATCCGCGACGACCTGCTCGTGGCCGGCGGGGGCGCGGCGAACGCCGTCTGTCTTCATCGTGCCCGGGACGCCGGCCTCGGCGGGCTCGAATTCGCCTGCGCGATCCCGGGGACCGCCGGCGGCGGCGTGCGGATGAACGCGGGCGCCTACGGCGGGGACTGGAAGCTGATCCTGGCGCGCGCGCTCGTGGTCGACGCGGGTGGCGCCGAGTGGCGCTCGAACGAAGCGCTCGAACTCTCCTACCGCCACTCCGCTCTCGGAACGGGCCAGGTCGTCGCGACGGTCGAGTTCCGGCTGGCCCCGCGACCCGTGGAGGAGATCCGCGCGACGGTCGCCGAGCTGCAGGCGCGGCGCAAAGCGGCCCAGCCGACGAACAAGCGCACCTTCGGCAGCGTCTTCAAGAATCCCGACCACGAGCTCGGGGCGGGGCGGATGATCGAGGCCTGCGGGCTGAAGGGCCACCGGATCGGCGGCGCGGTGATCTCGCCCCGCCACGCGAACTTCATCGAGAACGCCGGTGGGGCAACGGCGCAGGACGCGCTGGCATTGATGGTCGAGGCGCGCCGCCGCGCGAACGACCAGTTCGGGGTCGCGCTCGAGCGCGAGGTCGAGCTCCTCGGCGACCTCGAGCTGCCGCCGATCTAGGACGCAGGACCACGGCGCCGCGCGCCGAACCGGTCAGTCCCATGACGCATCGCTCTTTCGTCGTGGCGCTGGCCGCTGTGGCGTTCGTCGGCGCCGGTGTCGGCGCCTACGTGCTTGCGCGGCAGAGCTCCTTGTTCGCTCTCGAGCGCATCGAGGTCGAAGGAGCGCCGCCCGCCGTCGCCGCCGAGGTCCGGTCGTCGCTCGAGACCTACCGCGGGCGGAGCCTGGTCAAGTTCGACTCGAGCGGGGCATCGCGGCGCCTCTCGACCGTCGCGGAGATCGCCCAGGCGCGGTTCGACCGTGCTTTCCCGCACACGCTGAAGGTGCGGGTGCGCCTGGAGCGGCCCGTCGCGGTGCTCAGGCAGGGCGCCGACGCGTGGCTCGTCTCCGCCAGCGCGCGCGTCCTGGGCAAGATCGAGCGGCCCTACCCGCGCCTGCCGCGGATCTGGGTGCAGCGCTCGGTCGACATCGCGGTCAACTCGACGCTCGGCGGGCCCGGCGCGCGTGGGGTCGCCGCCGTCGCGCCTCTGCGGCCGCTCAGGGTGGGCGCGGACGTGCGCCAGGTGCTGACAGCGGACGGCGAGCTGACTCTCGTCCTCGCCTCCGGGACCGAATTGCGCCTCGGGGACAGCGGCGACCTGCGACTGAAGCTGTCGATCGCCAAGCAGCTGATCCCCCTCACCAGCGGTGCGGCGTACGTGGATGTCAGCGTCCCGGAGCGGCCTGTGGCCGGCTATAACCCTCGAGTCGCAGGTTGAGGTTGAGGCTTTGTCCCTGCAAACCGCGTTGACATCGGAGTTCGCTGCCCCTACCCTGCGGGGGCGAAGAAGGCATCCGCCGCCCAATGCTGAAGTAGACATCGAGGTCTCGCCCCATGAGCACACGTGATCAGACCGGAAGCTATCTCGCCGTCCTGAAGGTGATCGGGGTCGGCGGCGGTGGCACCAACGCAGTCAATCGCATGATCGATGCCGGCCTGACCGGCGTCGAGTTCATCGCGATCAACACCGACGCGCAGGCGCTGCTGATGAGCGACGCCGACGTGAAGATCCACATCGGCTCGAAGGTGACCCGTGGTCTCGGCGCGGGCGCGGACCCCGAGGTCGGGCGCGCCGCTGCGGCGGAGACGCGCGACGAGTTGAAGGACGCCCTCAAGGGCGCGGACATGATCTTCGTCACCGCAGGCGAGGGCGGCGGCACCGGCACCGGCGCCGCGCCGGCCGTCGCTGAGCTCGGCCAGGAGATCGGCGCCCTCACCGTCGGCGTCGTCACGAAGCCGTTCGCGTTCGAGGGCCGCGTGCGCTCCGAACGCGCAGAGGTCGGGATCAACCAGTTGCGCGATTGGGTGGACACGCTGATCGTGATCGAGAACGATCGCCTGCTCCAGGTCGTCGAGCGCAAGACGTCGGTGGTCGAGGCATTCCGGCTCGCCGACGACGTGCTCCGGCAGGGTGTGCAGGGGATCACCGACCTGATCACCGTCCCCGGCCTCGTCAATCTCGACTTCGCCGACGTGCGCACGATCATGCGCGAGGCGGGCTCGGCGCTGATGGGGATCGGGAGCGCCGCCGGCGAGAACCGCGCGGCCGAGGCTGCCCGGGTCGCCGTCTCCTCGCCGCTGCTCGAGTCGTCGATCGAGGGCGCGACCGGGATCCTGCTGAACGTCACCGCGGGCCCCGACGTCGGCCTGTTCGAGGTCAACGAAGCGGCGGAGGTCGTCACTGCCGCCGCGGACGCGAACGCGATGGTGATCTTCGGCGCAGTGATCGACGCATCGATGGGCGACGAGGTTCGCGTCACCGTGATCGCCACCGGGTTCGGCCAGCGCCAGAAGCGCCAGCGCCGGCCGGAGCGCGCGCGGGTCGCCGTGCCGGAGCCGCCGATCTCGCGCGAGCGTGAGCGGGGCGAGGGCTTCGATATCCCCGCGGAGATGCTCGACGTGCCGTCGTTCCTCCGCGACGGCTAGCGCTCCGGCAGCCCGCGCACCCGCAGTAGCATCCGCCGCGGTGCAGACGCTCCGCCGCACGCCGCTGCACGACCGCCACGTCGCCCTCGGGGCGCGGATGGTGCCGTTCGCCGGCTGGGAGATGCCCGTCCAGTACGAGGGCGTGATCCAGGAGCACCGGGCGGTGCGCGAGGACGCCGGCGCGTTCGACGTCTCGCACATGGGCGAGCTCGAGGTCGACGGCCCCAGGGCGCCCGAACTGCTGCAGGGGCTGCTCTCGAACGACCTCGGCCGGATCGAGCCGGGCGGCGCCCAGTACACGCTCCTGACGAACGAGCGCGGCGGGATCATCGACGACCTGATCGTCTACGAGCTCGAGCGGTTCCACTACCTCCTGATCGTCAACGCCTCGAACCGCGAGTCCGACTACACGTGGTTGAAGGAGCGCGAGGTGCGCGGGTCCGACGTCCGTGACGTCTCCGACGACTACGGGCTGATCGCGGTACAGGGCCCGCGCGCGCTCGAGCGGCTCGAGTTGCCGCCGGCGCCGGCCTTCACCTTCGCCGAGGGCGACGTCGGCGGCGTCACGTGCATGATCAACCGCACCGGCTACACCGGCGAGGAGGGCGTCGAGCTGATGGTGATGGCCGACGAGGCCGGCGAGCTCTGGGACGCCGTGCTCGAGCGCGGGGTCACGCCCTGCGGTCTCGGCGCGCGCGACTCGCTCAGGCTCGAGGTCTGCTACCCGCTGCACGGCAACGACATCGGCCCGGACACCGACGCGATCTCCGCCGGGCTCGGCTGGGTCTGCGCGCTCGACAAGGAGTTCACCGGCGTCGAGGAGCTGCGTCGGATCAAGGAGACCGGCCCGGAGCAGAAACTCGCGGCCTTCGTGATGGAGGAGCGCGCCGTGCCGCGCCAGGGGATGCCGATCCTCGAGGGCGGTGAGGTCACCTCCGGGACGCACTCACCGATGCTCGACCAGGGCATCGGGATGGGCTACGTCCCTGCCGGCCTCGCCCAGCCCGGAACCGAGCTGACCATTGACGTGCGCGGGCGGCACCGCAAGGCCCGCACGGTCAAGAAGCCGATCTATCGACGAGAGGAGTGACGGTGTCGGCCGAGAGCTATCCCGACGAGCTTCGCTACCACCCCGAGCACGACTGGGCCCGCATCGAGGGCGACACCGCGACGCTGGGCATCACCTGGTACGGCCAGGACGCGCTCGGCGAGCTCGTCCACTACGAGCCGCCGGACGCCGGCGCGACGATCTCCAAGGACGGCGCGTACGGCGAGGTCGAATCGGTCAAGGCCGTGTCCGATCTGATCGCGCCGCTCTCCGGAGAGGTGCTCGAGGTCAACCAGAAGGTGGTGGACGAGCCCGAGACGGTCAACGCCGATCCGTACGGAGAGGGGTGGCTCGTGCGGATCCGGGTCTCCGACCCGGCCGAGGCCGATGCCCTGATGGACGCGGCGGCGTACAAGGCGCACCTCGAGACGCTGTGAGCGTCGGCTCGAGGAGCTCATCCAGGAGCAGAGGTACCGGCTTTGCCGGTGTCGGAGCGGACTTTGAGTCATCTCTCGCTCACCGACGCCGACCGCGAGGAGATGCTGGCGGCGATCGGCGTCTCGTCGGTCGAGGACCTCTTCCGCGACATCCCGGAGGCGGTGCGGTTCCAGGGACGGCTCGACCTCGAGCCCGCGCTCTCCGAGCCGGAGCTCGTCGCGCACCTCGAGGAGCTCGCCTCGCGCAACGCCCACACGGGCTCGGAGCTCTCGTTCCTCGGCGCGGGGATCTACGACCACTACGTGCCGGCGGTCTGCGACGCGGTGCTCCAGCGCGGGGAGTTCCTGACCGCCTACACGCCGTACCAGCCCGAGATGAGCCAGGGCGTGCTCCAGACGATCTTCGAGTACCAGACCGCGATCTGCGAGCTGACGGGCATGGACGTCACGAACGCCTCCGGGTACGACGGGACGACGGTCGCCGCCGACGCGTGCTTCATCGCGAAGCACGCGACCGGACGCTCGAAGATCGTGCTCGCCGAGGCGGTCAACCCGCAGGTGCGGCAGGTCGTGAAGACCTACGCGCCGGGCTTCGGGCTGGAGATCGTCGAGGTACCGCACCGGGGCGGGACGACCGACCCCGACGAGGTGGCTGCCGCTGCGCAGGACGCTGCCGCCGTGATCTTCCAGCAGCCCAACTTCTTCGGCTGCCTCGAGGCGGCGCCCGACCTCGCCGCCGCCGCGAACGACGCGCAGGCGCTTCCGATCGCGCACGTCGATCCGGTCTCGCTCGGCGTCCTGGAGGCGCCCGGCAACTACGGCTGCGCGATCGCAATCGGCGAAGGGCAGGGCGCGGGCAACTACCAGTCGTTCGGCGGCCCGCACTACGGCTTCATCGCCGCCCGCGCCGACTACATCCGACGGATGCCGGGACGGATCGTCGGCGAGACCACCGACACCGCGGGCAAGCGCGGCTATGTCCTCACCCTCCAGACCCGCGAGCAGCACATTCGCCGCGAGAAGGCCACCTCGAACATCACGACGAACCAGACGCTGCTCGCGCTCGCCGGCCTCGTCCACCTGACGTGGCTCGGCCCGCAGGGGCTCAGAGAGGTGGGGGAGACCTGCATGGCGCTCTCTCAGTACGCGAAGGAGCGCCTGACGGCTGCGGGGCTGGAGCTGCTGTTTCCCGACAAGGCAACGTTCAAGGAGTTTGCGGTCCGGGCCGGACGGAACGCCCGCGAGGCGATCAGCGCCGCCCGGGCGCAGGGAGTCCACCCGGGCTACGCGCTCGGCCGCGACTACGAGGGCATGGACGACGCGCTGCTCGTCGCCGTGACCGAGAAGCGAACGACCGCGGACATCGACCGCCTCGCGGAGGTCCTCTCATGACGAAGCTGATCTACGAGCGCTCGCAGGCGGGCCGCCGCGCCTCGTCCCTGCCGCCGCAGGACCTGCCGGTTCCGGAGGTGCCTGCACAGCTCGCGCGCGCGAACCCGCCGCGCCTGCCCGAGGTCGCCGAGCCGGAGCTCGTCCGGCACTTCACCGAGCTCTCGACCCGGAACTTCGGAATCGACACGGGCTTCTACCCGCTCGGCTCCTGCACGATGAAGCACAACCCGCGCGTGAACGAGCGGCTGGTCGGGCTGCCGGGCTTCAAGGACCTGCATCCCCTGCAGGAGGAGGACGGGGCGCAGGGCGCGCTCGAGCTGATGTGGCGGCTCCAGGAGATCCTCGCCGAGGTCTCGGGCCTCGATGCGGTCTCGCTGCAACCGGCCGCCGGCAGCCAGGGCGAGCTGACCGGCCTGATGCTGATGCGGGCCTACTTCGACGATCTCGGCGAGGGCGAGCAGCGCCGCGAGATCGTCATCCCCGACACCGCGCACGGCACGAATCCCGCTTCGGTGACGATGGCCGGCTACCAGCTGGTCGGCGTGAAGACGGACGCGCGCGGGAACATCGACGTCGAGGACTTCCGCGGCCGGGTCGGCCCACAGACGGCCGGCCTGATGCTGACGAACCCGTCCACGCTCGGCCTCTTCGACGAGAACATCGTCGAGATCGGGAAGATCCTCGGCGACGCCGGCGCGCTCATGTACTACGACGGCGCGAACCTGAACGCCGTCTGCGGGATCGCGCGGCCGGGCGACATGGGCTTCGACATCGTCCACATCAACCTGCACAAGACGTTCTCGCAGCCACACGGCGGCGGCGGCCCGGGCGGCGGCCCGATCGCGGTCGGCAAGCGGCTCGAGCCGTTCCTGCCCGTGCCGGCGGTCGTCCGCCGGGACGACGGTGGGTTCGGGCTCGACTTCGACCGCCCGAAGTCGATCGGCAAGGTGCGCGGGTTCACCGGCCCGTTCGGAGTCTTCGTCCGCTCGTACGCGTACATCCGTGCCTACGGTCCGGCGCTGCGGGAGATGTCGGAGGCGGCCGTGCTGAACGCCAACTACCTGCTTGCCCGGCTGAAGGACGCCTACGACCTGCCCTTCGACCGGCTCTGCATGCACGAGTTCGTCCTCTCGGCTCGCTCGTTGAAGCGCGACCACGGCGTCTCTGCGCTGGACGTGGCCAAGCGACTGATGGACTACGGCATCCATCCGCCGACCGTGTACTTCCCGCTGATCGTGCCGGAGGCGCTGATGATCGAGCCGACCGAGACCGAGCCGAAGGAGCGGCTGGACGAGTTCGTCGAGGCGATGCTGGCGATCGCGCACGAGGCGGCCGCGAACCCGGAGGTCGTCCATGCGGCGCCGCACAGCCGTCCGGTCGGGCGGCTCGACGAGGTGAAGGCGGCCAAGCGCGCGGTCGTCCGCTACGGGTTCGAGGACCACCCGAACCTCTCGGAGCCCGCAGCCGCGCCGGTCGAGGCGCCGAAGGGGGTCTAGCGCTGGATCGCCGCGAGCGCGAGCGGATCCTCGGCGAGCACGCACCGCGGGAGCACACGCTGCTCGAACGGCGGCTCGCCGACAAGCTCGACGAGGACCTCCAGGGCAGTCCGGTGCGTGGGAAGCCGCTAGAGCGGCGGATGCGCAACTTCTCGCTCTCGGCCGACCGGTACGCCCTCTCGCTCGCGGGGCCGCCCGCGCACTCCCGGCGCCTGCGGGAGATCGAGGAGGAGATCGCGGCGCACGAGGAGCGGCTCGCGCAAGCGTGGGTCGAACTGGTCGAGCAGCACGGCGACGACGCCCAGGGGTTCGCACGCGCGTGGCGTGCGCTGGCCGGACGCTGGCGCTTCGACGCCGTCAACGAGCTGATCGAGCGCCACAACCTGTTCTACCCGGCCGAGGCGCGGCTGGCGATGGACCCGCGCACACGTGACTTCGTCCTGGTCGGCGGGCGTCCGTACTGGATCCGCCCGCTCGACGCCGGCTGGATCCTCGAGCGGTTCCCGCCCGGGCGGCCCGGCAGCGTCGCGGCCTGAAGGAGGCCTCCGAAAGGAGTAGGCCCCGCCGCGCGCACGATGAGCCGAATGGCCCATTGACCGAAAGGGCCGCTGCCCCGATCCTCTCGGGCATGACCTGGCGTGCACTCTGGATGCAGAGCGGATTCGTCGAGGCGGTGCCTGCGCTGCCCGCACCGAGGGCCGAGGAGGAGCTCCGGCTCTTCCCGATCGTCGGCGGTGAGCTCTGCTACCCGGTCTCGGCGTTGCTCGCCCGGGGGCAGGTCGAGGAGGCAGGGGAGCTGGTCTCGGACCGCGCCTGGGTCGCCTCGATGCCCCTCTACGGCTAGGCGGCGGCCCTTGCCGCCAGCTGGCCGCAGGCCGCGTCGATGTCGCGGCCGCGGGTGAGGCGCACGGTCGCCGGGATTCCCGCCCGATCGAGGACCGACTTGAACGCGGCGATCGTCGCTCGGCCCGATCCGTCGTAGGCACCCGTCGGGTTGTACGGGATCAGGTTGACCTTGAACGCCTTCGAGTCGAGGACGCGGGCCAGTTCCGCAGCTTGCTCGACTCGATCGTTGACGCCTGCGAGCATCACGTACTCGACGAACACTTTGCGGCGGCGCTTCTCGACGTACCGGCGGCACTCGGCGAGGACGTCCTCCAGCGGGTAGCGGTCGTTCACCGGCATCAGCCGCGAGCGGAGAGCCGGCTCGGCGGCATGGAGGGAGAGGGCGAGGCGGATCGGCTCTTCGACCTCGTCCACGAAGCTCGTCAGGCCCGGAAGCCAGCCGACCGTGGAGATCGTCGTGCGCCGGTGGGTGATGCCGAGGTCGGGAAGGCGCCCGGCAGCCTCGAGGACGGCGTCGAGGTTCAGCATCGGCTCGCCCATGCCCATGAAGACGCAGTGGTCGACGGGCTCGATGCGCCGGAAGTGGAGCGCCTGGTCGAGGATCTCCGAGGCGGTCAGGTTCCGGCCGAAGCGCATCTGGCCGGTCGCGCAGAACGTACACGTGAGCGGGCAGCCGGACTGGGACGACAGACAGATCGAGCGGCGCCCGTCCCTGTAGCGCATCAGGACGGCCTCGACCGGCTTGCCGTCGGAGGTGTGGAAGAGCGTCTTCACCGTTCCGTCGCGCGACTCCGCCTCGCGCCCGACCTCGAGGGTCGAGAACGGAACGTGCTCGGCGAGTTGCGCGCGCAGGCCGGCGGGGACGTTCGTCATCTCGTCGTACCCGGACGCGCCGCCGGCGGCCCAGCGCCAGACCTGGCCGGCGCGGTACGCGGGCTCGCCTCGCTCGGCGAGAAACGATTCGAGGGCAGCGCTGTCCACGTGAGCACGGTACCGCCGGGTGCGCCGGCCGGAGCGCGCCGCGCGACCCCGGCGGTCGGAGCGCGCGGCACGAGGCCGGGGAGAACTCGGCACCGAATCGGCACGGTTCGGGCACTGACACGGCACGGGATTCCCGCTAGCGTCGGAGACGTGGGTGGCGGGTCGATCCCCACCCAATGAGGGTGGGGGTGCGGGCGCCGGCTCGCGATCGCCCACACCACGCGGCTAGGCTCCCTCCGTGATCGATCTTCGTTCCGACACGGCAACGAAGCCCACTCCGGAGATGCTCGCGGCGATGGCCTCGGCAGAGCTCGGCGACGAGCAGGCACGCGAGGATCCGACCGTCAACGAGCTCCAGAGGCGCGCGGCCGAGCTGCTCGGGCACGAGGCGGCGCTCTTCCTGCCGACCGCGACGATGTCGAACCAGATCGCGCTGCGCGTGCTGACGCGGCCGGGTACGCAGCTGATCGCGGAGGAGCGGACGCACATCCTCGTCTACGAGGCCGGCGGGCCCGCCGTGCACTCCGGCCTGCTCGCGCGGCCGCTCCCGGGGGTGGCCGGGCGGATCACGCCGCAGCAGGTGCGCACCGTGGTCGAGACCGCCGACGAGTTTCAGCCCGCCGGGATCGTCGTCCTCGAACAGACCCACCGCAGCGCCGGCGGCCGCGTCTGGCCGCTCGACGAGCTCACGGAGGTGACCGACACCGCGCGCGAGCTCGGGTTGGCCGTCCACCTCGACGGCGCGCGCCTGATCAACGCGTCGGTCGCGAGTGGGATCCCGGCCGCCGAGTACGGACGGCTCGCCGACATGGTCCAGATCTGCTTTTCGAAGGGGCTCGGCTGCCCGATGGGCGCGATCCTCGCCGGCTCGAAGGAGCGGATCGCCGCGGCCTGGCCGCTGAAGTTCCTCTTCGGCGGAGCGCTGCGCCAGGCCGGCGTGGTCGCGGCGGCGATGCTCTACGCGCTCGACCACAACGTCGAGCGGCTCGCCGATGACCACGCGCGGGCGCGTCGCCTCGCCGCGGCGCTTGCCGGCGCGGGCCTCCCCGTCGACGTCGACGCAACCGAGACGAACTTCATCGGCATCGACGTCGCCTCCGTCGGTTTCGAGGCGGCGGAAGCGAGAGCGCGGATCGCCGAGCAGGGCGTCCTGGTCGGCCTCCTCCGCCCCGGCGTGCTGCGCGTCGCGCTGCACCTCGGGGTCACCGACGAGGACGTCGACCGCGCGGGCGAGCTGATCCCGCGCGCGCTCGCGCCCGTCGCTGCCTAGCGCCCGCCGGCCTTGTAGAACACCGCCGCCGCCACCACGTAGGCGGCGACGAGCACGGCGCCTCGCCAGGAGCTCGCCTTGCCGTGCGCGAGCAGGGCTGCAGCCAGGATCGCCGAGCCGCCCATCGCCGCGATCTCGACCTGGCGGAAGGCGAGCGCGATCGGATTGATCGCCCAGGAGAGGATCACGACCGCCGGGATCAGGAAGACGGCGACCTGCGCACCCGACGAGAGCGCGATCTCGGTGGCGAGCTTGACCCGGCCGCGTTTGGCGACGACGATGGCGCCGCCGTGCTCCGCTGCGTTCCCGACGATCGCGACGATCACGGCAGCGACGAAGAAGTCGCTGAGGTGGGCCTTCTCGGCGAAGGCCTCGATCGAGTGGACGAGGATCTCGGCGACGACGGCGGTGGCGGCGGTCGTGACGCCGAGCACGAGGAGCGACCTGCGGAGACTCCAGCCCCCGCCCTCGGTAGCGGCGGCGTGCAAGGCCCGAAAGCGCTTCAGCTGCACGCGCTGGACGACCACGTAGATCAGGAGCAGGACGATCGAGACCGGGATCGACAGCACCTGGAGCGAGTGGCGAGTCGTGTCACCGCTCCACCCCGGGATCGCGACCACGAGGAAGAGCAGCACGGCGGCGGCGACCAGGCCGAGTGAGGTCATCGCGGACCGGCGGTCGATCGGCTTCGCCGGTCCGAAGAGCAGGGAAAAACCGAGCACGAGCAGGAGGTTTCCGACAACGCTGCCCGTCAGCGAGCCACGGACGACCTCGAACAGGCCCTTGTTGATCGCGAACAGCGAGATGATCAGCTCGGGTGCGTTGCCGAAGGTGGCATTGAGGAGGCCGCCGATCCCGGGGCCGGTGTGATGCGCCGCATGCTCGGTCGCCTCGCCGATCAGCCACGCCAGTGGAACGAGCGAGGCGGCGGCCATCACGAACAGCGTGAAGTCGTCGGCCTGGCCGACGAAGTACACGATCATGGTGATCGGCGCGAGGCCGAGGGATGCCCACAGGAGCCTGCGCGCCACGGGCCCCTAGCCTATCCGCCGCCTCCTTGTCAAGACTTGCGCAGCGGAGAAGCAGGTCCCCACAATCCCGGTATGGAGCAACGTCGCGCCGCGGCACAGGAGTTGCCGCTTCGTCCTCAGGACGAGGTCGAGTGCCGGCGCTGCGGAGTCCACTGCGACAAGATCGTCTACCCGGCCGCCTGCATCGATCGCGCGTGCCCGTTCGTCTACGCGTACGAGGAGTTCGGGCACACCTACATCGGGTGCATGCAGAAGGTCTACGACGTCGAGATCGACATCGACCTGCTGCGGGAGGCCGAGCGGCGGCGCGAGCGGCTTCGGCGCGATCCGCTCGAAGCGGCAGCCGCTGCCGATGTGCCGCGTCGAGGTCGAGGAGACCTATCACCAGCGCGGCGACGAGCTCGGCTGCGTCAACCCCGAGTTTTCCGAGCTGCCGGTCGGCCGCCCGACGTTCCGGGTTTTCGCCCAGGTCCGCTAGCCGGCCCAGCGGGCGTGCAGCTCGCGCACCTTCGTCATCTCCGCTTCGTCCGGCCCGTGGTTGTCGGCGCCGGGAACCTCCAGCACCGCGGGCAGTCCCTGAAGCTTCGGGTGGCCAAGGAAGACGCCGAGCTTCTCGCCCATCAGGCCCTCGAGGACGTTCGCGTGGCGGTCGCGGTTCGAGCCGAGCGGCGCCTGCGCGTCGTTGACGTGCAGCGCGCGTAGGCGGTCGAGGCCGATCCGGTCGTCGAGCTCGTCGAGCAGCGCGTCGAGGGCGGCCCGGTCGGTGACGTCGTAGCCGGACACCCACAGGTGGCACGAGTCGAGGCAGACGCCGAGCCGTGGGTGGCGCCCGAGCGCGTCGAACAGAGCCGCGAGCTCCTCGACCGAGCGCCCGATCGTTCCGCCGGCGCCGGCCGAGTTCTCGAGCAGGAGCCAGGTCGTGTCGGAGCACCGCTCGACGACCTGCGCCAGCGCCGGAACCACGCGCTCGAGCCCGGCCTCGAAGCCGGCGCCCTGGTGGGAGCCGACGTGGAACACCACGTCGGCCTCGAGCTCGCACGCGGTGTCGACGGTCGAGCGCATCGTCGTCACGCTCTTCTCGTAGAACTCGTCGTTCGGGCTCGCGAGGTTGACGAGGTAGAGCGAGTGCACGAGCACACCGCCGATCCCGAGCTCCTGCCGCCGCTCCCTGAATGCGGCCAGGTCCTTCGGATCGTGATCGGGGAACCGCCACGCCCGCGGGCTCTGCACGAACAGCTGGAGCGAATCGAGCTCGAGCTCGGCTGCGCGGTCGAGCGCCTTCTTGACCCCGCCCGAGCAATGAGCGCCGAGGAGCACGCGTCGTACGCTACCGAGGGAGTCCCGAGTGTCCTCTGCGCGAGCGCTTCGCGCCCGGTCGATGGGCGATGCGGCCACTACGCTTGCTGCATGAGCGTAGGCTCGACGGAGCTCAACAGAGAGCGCAGGTGCCGGCTTTGCCGGCGCCGGAGCGGAGCATGAGTGTTCGCGTGCGTATGGCGCCCAGCCCGACGGGATTTCTGCACATCGGCGGCGTGCGCACGTTCCTCTTCAACTGGCTGTTCGCGCGCGGCCGCGGAGGCGAGTGCCTGCTGCGGATCGAGAACACCGACGTCAGCCGGGAAGTCGCGGACGCGACCGAGCAGATCCAGCACTCGCTTCAGTGGCTCGGGATCGACTGGGACGGGCCGGTCACGTTCCAGCTCGATGCAATGGGGCGCTGCGGCGACCTGGCGACGCGCCTCGTGGAGGAGGGGAAGGCCTACGAGGACGAGGGCGCGATCCGCTTCCGCATGCCGGACGAGGGCGTGACCGCGTGGGAGGACGCCGTCCGCGGCCGGATCGAGTTCCCGAACGAGCAGCTCGAGGACCTCGTGATCATCCGCTCCGACGGGCGGGCGACCTACAACTTCGCGAACCCGGTCGAGGACATGGACGACGGGATCACACACGTGATCCGCGGCTCCGATCATGTCTCGAACACGCCCAAGCAGCTCCGGATCCTGGAGGCACTCGGCCACGAGCCGCCGGTCTACGCCCACGTCCCGGACGTCCTCGGCAGCGACGGCAAGAAGCTCTCGAAGCGCCACGGGGCCACCGCCGTCGACGACTTCCGCATCGCCGGGTATCTCCCCGAGGCGCTGATGAACTTCATCGCGCTCCTCGGTTGGGCACCTGACGGCGAGACCACGATCATGAGCCCGGACGAGCTGGTGGAGCGCTTCACCCTCGATCGCGTCGGCTCGAGCCCGGCGACTTTCGACTACGAGAAGCTCGACTGGATGAACGGCGTCTACCTGCGCGCGCTGCCGCAGGAGGACTACGCCGAGCGGCTGATCGCCTACCTCCGTGAGCAGGGGATCGAGTGGCCCGAGGAGCGGGTCCGCGCCGCGGCGCCGCTCGTCCAGGAGAAGATCGAGCGGCTCGGACAGTTCCCCGAGTTCGCGGGCTTTCTGTTCGAACGCCGGAACGGCGGTACGACGCCGCGGAGCTCGACCCGGAGGTGCTCGCGGGGGCCGCCGACACGCTCGCCGAGGTCGAGCCGTTCACCGCGGAGGCGATCGAGGCGGCGCTGCGGGCGCTCGCCGACCGCCTGGGCCAGAAGCCGCGGCAGGCATTTCAGCCGATCCGGATCGCCGTCACCGGATCGAAGGTCTCACCCGGACTGTTCGAGAGCATCGAGCTGCTGGGGCGCGAGGAAACGCTCGTGCGGATCAGGAGCGCCCACGCGGCAGCGGCCTAGGCCGCGCCAGCGGATCCAGGGCACGCTGGAACTCCCTCCAGGCGCGCCGCCTGAAGCGGGGTGTCGGCCGTGGGAGTTGGATGTCCAGCTTGGATGCCTCCTCGCCTACGTTTCTCACTTCAAAGTAAGAACGGCCCGGAGGGGGCCCTGGTTACGGACGGTACGCAAGGTAGCCGGCCGCGACGAGCGCAAGCCCGATTGCCCATACCGGCCAGAGCACGAGCACGGCGCCCGCGGTGAACGCGGCAACGCCGGTGACGGTGAGCGCGGTGGCGATCGCGGCGGCAACGGGAAAGCCGGTTCCCGGCTCGGCCACCGCCGGCCGCGGCGGGCGGATCGAGAGCCGGACGCGGGCGAGGCGGACACGGAACAGCGCGCCACGCCACTCGAGCAGCATGGTCGAGGCTGCGCCGTCATCGCACTCGAGCGCGTCGGCGAACTCGCCGGTTGCGTCGCGCGCGTCGACGAGCGCATCCGCGAGCTCGGCGTGCGCGTTGCGCGCGCCCGGCGGCGGCTCGACCCCGGCGAGGAACTCGCTCGACCAGTGCAACCGGTACTGGAGCGACCGCAGAGCGTCGACCACGTCCGCGTCCAGGCGGTGCGGGTCGGCGGCGAGCGACTCGAGACCGCGGAGGGTCCGAGAGAGCCCGCTCCAGAAGCCCGCCATCGTGCCGGCGTATTCGCGGGCGGTGCTCGTTCCGGGGGTAGGCCTCAAGGAGGCGATGATATCTCCGCCCGGCCCGATAGACTCGCCACCGCTCGATGGCGGCAATCGATGCAAGTGGGGGGAAGACCGTGCTCGTCGTGGACGACGACGACTCGCTCCGCATGCTCTGCCGCATCAACCTCGAGCTGGAGGGGTACTCGGTGGTCGAAGCGTCGTCGATCGAACGCGCGCAAGAGGTGCTCGCGGCCGGCCCCGTCGACGCGATCCTCCTCGACCTGCACGTCGGCCAGGGCGACGGACGCCAGCTGATCGCGAGCCTCGGCACGTCCGCGTCCGCCGGTCGCGCTGTTCACCGGCTCGGAGGCGATCGGGGCGGAGCTGCGCGCGCTCGCCGACGCGGTGCTCGTCAAGCCGTTCGGAATCGACCTGCTCGCGGAGACGGTCGGGCGTCTGATCGAGGACGCAGGCCGCGCAGGTAGTCTCGCGCCGTGAGCACGACCGGTGTCTACACGCCGCTCGACTACGAGGATCGGTTGCGCAGCTACCTGTTCGAGCGCTCCGAGGAGGGCAGGGCGGTGCGGGTCGGGGAGAAGGAGGTCTCCGAGCAGGCGGAGATCGTCGCGCGCTACGCCGACCTCTTCTCGCGCGCGCAGCTCGAGGCGCTGCTGGCCGCCGAGCGCGGCTGCAGTCCGGCGAAGAGCGCGAGCAGCTCTACCGCTTGCGGAAGGTGTGCGAGGGCGGGATCGTCTCCGCCGAGCTCGTCGAGCGAGAGGACGCGCTCGAGAACAAGCAGCTCGCGGCGCGCGTGAGCTTCCGCGGCGAGGAGCTGCCGCTGCGCGCGGCGCAGGCGCGGCTCGCCGTGACCGACGACTACCGCGAGCGCGAGGAGCTCGGGGTGCTACAGGCGGAGGCGAACGACGTCTTCAACGACGAGACGCTGGAGCTGATCCGGGAGGCCGAGGAGCTCTCCGCGGAGCTCTCGCAGGAGCCGGACCCGGTCGCGCGCAACGAGGAGGAGAAGGGAATCCCGCTACGCCCGCTGGCCGACGCGCTCGGACGGGCAGGCGAGGCAGGGGTTGAGGCATTCCTGCGCCTGCGCGAGAAGTGGTTCGAGCGCGTGCTCGGGCCGGAACGCGACGACCAGCCGTGGTCGTACCACATGTCCTACGTTCGCAGGCTCTCGCCGCTCGAGTCGATCTACAGCAAGGAGCGGGCGACCGACGTCTGCCTCGAGACGCTGAAGGCGCTCGGCTTCGATCTCGCCGGCGATCCGAACATCCGGCCCGACCTCGACGACCGGCCGCAGAAGGCGCCGCGCGCCTGCGTGATCGCGTCCGATCCGCCGAAGGTCGTCCACCTGATCACGCGCGCGCAGGGCGGGTTGCACGACTACCAGGCGTTCCTGCACGAGGCCGGCCACGCGCTCCACTACGCGGGCTGCGACCCGGCGCTGCCGTACACGTTCCGCCGCCTGGCCCGCGACCACGCGCTGACGGAGATCTACTCGTACATCGTCGAGGCGATCTCGCGTGAGCCGGGCTGGCACGCGCTCCACTTCGGGCTCTCCGACGAGGAGGCGGTCGAGAACGCGGAGGCGACGACCTTCCTCCAGGCGCTGCTCTTCAGGCGCTACTGGGCGAAGCTCGAGTTCGAGCTCGAGTTCTGGGGGCGGTTCCGCGAGGACGGCGGGACGCCGGAGGGATACGCCGAGCGGCTGAACGCGGCGATCGGTGTCCGCTACCGGCGCGACGGCTACCTCTCGGACATGGATTCCGGCTTCTACTCCGCCGACTACCTGCGGGCATGGATACGGTCGGCCCAGCTGCGCGCCCGCCTCGTCGAGGAGGTCGGCTCGGACTGGTGGCGGAGCCCGCAGACCGGTGAGCGCCTCCGCGCGCTGTTCTGGGAGGGCACGAAGCCCTCGAGCGAGGAAATCGCCGGCCGGCTCGGCTTCGACCCGCTCGACACCGGCCCGCTGCTGCACGAGATCGGCGCGTAGGACTCTCCGCGGCGGCGGAGAAGAAGCCGCCGATGAAGGACAGGAGTCAGCTCGACGACATGCGCGCCGCGCTGCGCGGCGACCTGGAGCGGGCCCGCGAGCGCCGCGGGGAGACGCTGCTCGACCGCGAGCCGGAGCCTCGAGCCGGAGCGGAGCCGGAGGCCGGAACCCGAGCCGGAGCCGCAGGCCGAGGTGTCAGACACTCCTGACGAGGCGTCGGACGTGGTCGTGCCGGTGTCTGACACTTTGGAGCCCGAGCCCGAGGAGGCCAGCGCCGAGCCCGATCCCGACCCGAGCCCGAGCCGGAGCCGACGCCGAGGCGCCGGTTGCTCTGGTTCCTGCGCGACTAGCCCTCGCTCTCGATCCCGGCCGCCTCGAACGCCGCCTCGAGGTGCGGGAAGTCCTGCACGCGGATGACGCGCCCGTCGCGGATCGTCACGACCGCCGAGTAGCGCTCGACGCTGAACTTCCGCCGTGACTGGAGCGGCCGCGTGTCGGTCTCGTCGCGCTCCTCCTTCGACGCTCGGAAGCCGACGACGACCTGGTCGCCGACCCCGACGCAGCGCTCGAGCTCGACGCGGTACTGCTCGCGGTAGCGCTCGGCGACGACGGCGAGTGCGTCCTCGTGGTCGACGAAGGACAGCGGCCCCGGGTCGAGCGGGAACCATTCGACCTCCGGGTCGAGCAGCTCGGCGATCGCCTCGAAATCGCCGTCGATGAAGGCGCGGTACCCGCGGACGACGACTTCGACCGACTCGAGGCTCATGCGCGTGAGCCTAACGATGGGGGAGAATTGCGCAATCGCCGCCGCGTTCCTCTGGGGTGCCGTCGCGGCCTCCTCGCTGCTGATCGGAGGCCTGCTCGTCATGTGGCGGCCGATCGGGCAGCGGCCGATCGGGCTCGTGATGGCCTTCGGGGCGGGCGTGCTGATCAGCGGAGTCGCGTTCGAGCTGATCGTGCCCGCGCTCACCCAGGTCGAGGACGGCGGCCACGGAAAGGTCGCGCTCGGCCTCGGTGCAGGCGCGCTGACCTTCTACCTCGGCGACGCGTACATCGACCACCTGGGCGGGGACGACCGCAAGAGCTCGAAGGGCAGCGGCGGCTCGGCTCTCGCGCTCACGCTCGGGATCGTCCTCGACGGAATCCCGGAGTCGATCGCCCTCGGCCTGACGCTGCTCGGCGGCGAGGGCGTCAGCGCGGCGTTTCTCGCCGCCGTCTTCCTGTCGAACCTCCCGGAGTCGATCGCCGCGACGAGCGGCTTCCAGAAGGCCGGCCGCTCGAACCGCTGGGTGATCGGCCTCTGGGTCGCGATCGTCCTCGTCAGCGGCCTCGCCGCCCTCGCCGGCTACGGGCTGCTCCAGGACGCTTCCGGAACCGCGGTCGCGGTGGTCGACGCCTTCGCCGCCGGCGCGATCCTGACCATGCTGGCCGACACGATGATGCCGGAGGCGTTCGCGTACGGCGGCCGCCCGGTCGGCCTGCTGACGACGTTCGGCTTCGCCCTCGCCGTCGGCATCGCCGTCTGGGAGCACATCGGCTAGGGCCTTCACGCTCGGGCTCGGGAGACCGAAGTGGGCAGCTGATCTAGGCGGGGATGCCGGGTGGGCCGAGGATCCTGATGCCGTATTCGGCGCGGCCGAACGCGGGAAGGCGGTTCGGCGGAATGGCATCAAAGACTCGAGCCAGCCGGCGGTGTCTCTTTCCTTCGTCGACCCGTCGACCGCTCGCCGAATTAGTGCACGCCTGACCCGCATCGTTGAGAAACGCTTGCCCAACACCGATTTCGGCCGGCTCCTCCGGGCGGCGCCGGTTAAGCCGTTCGAGAGCGCTGGCCCAGCCGTGAGAGTCGTGCCTCGACCTGGTCGGAACGAGCGGTCGAACCGCCGATATCCATGACCGGTCGCACTTCGACAGATCCAGTTCGCGGGTTCGGAACGCGCGCGGCCCAGTCGATGGCGGTTTCTAGCGACTCCACCCCGATCACGAAGTAGCCAGTGAGGAACTCATCGGCCTTCACCGGGACCGTCGGACACGGTCAGGCTGCCGGCGCGCACACGGACGGTTCGCGCCGCGTCGTAGTGCTCGAGCTCCTCCGCGGCGAGGAAGATCCGCTCCTCGCACATCGACCGGATTAGGTCGCGATACTCCGTCTCTTCCGCGCGCGCCCGGTCTCGGACATCGCCGCCCAAGTCTCCTTGCTTCTCTTAGTCGCACTCTGACAACAGAGACACGCTTAGTGGCATCGCCCAGTCAGAGAACGCTCTTCACGGCTAGTAATACCGTCACTTCACCCGACCGCCGAATCGACATTGGCTGGCCTCTGTCCTAATCAGGTGGACTGGGGCGTGCTCGGCCCGGGCTCCGAAGTCGCCTCGGCCGCCTGGTCACGTTCCTTCAACTCGACGCGAAGGCGCTCCACCTGGTCACGGGCACGGCGACGCGAATACCTCAGGTATTCCCAGAGCACGAACACGACGACCGCCGCGATCACGCCGGCCAGGACGGCTCCGCGGAAGCCGGGCGCGTCGACATCCAGCGTCCGCTGCCCGGCATGAGACCCCTTGCCGCTGCCGAGGACGATCCCCAACGTCAGGAGGTTCGGCAGCGCCAGCAGGACTGCGACGCCGAACATCCCGGCCCAGAACTTCCACGGCCGGCGCTTGTGGAAGGCAAACCAGAGCGCTGCGAGCGGGAGCATGGTGAACACGAAGCCGTAGAAAAGGCCGACAAGGATGCCGCCGGTGAAGCTCCCGTTCGCCTGGTCAGCGATCCGGTGGGACCACCAGCGCGGCAGGAACGCAGCGCCGAGCAGCCCTGCGCCGACCAGGCAGGCGAAGACGAGGATGACGATGAGGGCGCGTTTCGCCCACACCGCCCCTCGCTCGTGTGCCTGGTCGACGAAACTCACAGGGAGAAGTATCGACGACCGGCCGTAGTCCGAGCAACTAAACTGGGTGGTTCAGCGATCTGAGGAGCCGAAAATGAGTGTGACAGACGAGGCAAAGAACTTGATCGGGGGAGATCTCTCCGGTCTAGTACAGAAATTCAAGGACAGCGGTCTCGACGAGCAGGTGTCGAGCTGGATCTCCAAAGGAGAGAACTTGCCGATTGCCGGAGACCAGATCAAGAAGGTGCTCGGCAACGACGCCGTGGCCGGCATCGCTACGAAGCTCGGCATTGCTCCGGACGAGGCAGCCGACAAGCTCGCCGAGGCAATCCCTAAGGCTGTAGACGAGCAAACGCCCGGCGGAACGCTTGAAACGCCGCCTTTGCCCGGCCAGACGCACTAGACCCCACCAACGTTCCATCAAAGGGCTGGAAACGCTGAACCGGCTGGGCGGTTGCGCCGATAGCAGCACGGGCTACGCAAAGCTTTCGCGCTCGGCCGGGACGACGACGAGTAGGCGCGGAAGCCTACGTCGTCCTCCGGTTCGATCACGGCGGTGATGACCATGTCCTTGCCTTGCTTCGCCCGATCCGGTCGCCTGGTTCCCAAGCGCTCCCTCGGGCCGGCGACCACCGCGCCGGATGTCACCACGCACGTCGGCAGCGTCAGCGAAGTCGTCGTGATCCGCGGGCCGAAGCTCGACGACGACCGCGAGCGGCCGAGCGTCTGGACTGACCTTCCATCCTGGGTAACGAGCGCCGACCTGTAATGCGCACGAACTACGCGCTGGAACTGGATCGCTGGTTCGCCTTCCTACGCGACCACGGCCGGGTGATGAAGCTCGGCGTTCCGGTGGCGCCGCCGTCGTTACCGCGCTCACGCCGACTCCGAAGGATGCTCGAGCAAGAGGCAGCGAGCGATCACCGAGTCAGAGTCGCGCTCGACGCCGGCCTTGCGGCCGAGCAGGAGACGCGACTCAGCAAAGACCGAGGCAGCATCCACATCCATTGAGCGACCCGTACAACTCCTCGATCGACAGGCAGACACCCGCCCGCGTCGAGACCGCGCACCCACTCGCGCCCATCAGCCGACATGACCTCGGCCCCGGCAACAGACGCGGCATCCCGGCGACAGCGGTGCTCGCCTGGTTCTGCGGCCAACCCTCGGCGCTTGCGCCCCTCGCTCGTGAGCGCCGAAACTCGCCGACGACGAGCACGAGCGTCAGCACAGGCTACGTCGCACGATCGACGGCCGGACGCATCGTCGGCAAGAGCACCAGTGACAGACAGGGCCATCCGCCAATGGGTCTGCGCCGACCTTGGGCAGCACGCGGCGCAAGGGCACCCGCACTTGCAGCCGGCACCCTTGCGCCGACCGTGCAGTGCTTAGTCCAGCGGCCGCTTCAGCAACACCACGGGCCAAGCCACGAAGTCGCCGTATTTCAGCGAAATGCCAACCGCTTCCCAGCCCTCTTCTCCGAGCTCGTTCAGGTGCTGGGGGGGCGAAGACGTCTTCCTCCTTCTTGACGCTCTTCGCCTCCTTAAGCGGCGCGACGAGATACTCGAACCGAGTGGTTGAGATCGTCGGGGCGTCAATCATCGGACACCTCCTTTCCTCAGTGAGCGTGTCACTCCGCGGCCATGGGGGAATCAGTGAAGACACGTAAGGCGAAGGTCGGCAGAGGCTTCGAGCCCGTGATCCCGCGACTGCCATTCTTTAAGCCGCGTGCACCCTCGGTACCCCGCGGTCGCCGTTGCGGGTTTCGGTGAATGACAGAACGCCAAGCCGAAAGGAGCCGAGTGTTGTCTGATTCGACGCGGTTTGTCGATGGGCAGGTGTATCTCTATTCGGAGATCGCCGAGCGCACGTTCGGCCCCGACTCACCGCCTTGATTCCCGCTGGGAGTATGTGGCTGCCGAGCACGGCTTTGCGCCCGCTGGCCCGTGACCCGTTGGTCGACGGCGAGGAGGCTTCGCGTGCGGTGGCGGCTTTGCGGGCGGCGGGCCTGTCGTATCGTGAGATCGCCAGGAGGGCTGGTGTGGCGTTCGACAGTGTGCAGAGGGCGGCAAGCGGCGGCGGGCGGGTTCGTCAGTCGAGGGAGCGCGCGTTGACTGGTCTCGCCGGGGAGCTAGGCAGGTAGCTCAGGCTGCCGGCGGGACGGGCTTCACCGGCGGGGAGCGTGCCGGCGCGAACCGGCTGTAACGAACGAGGGTGCTTGCGTCCGGGCGCGTTACTTAGGCTGACCTTGCCGTCCGGCCCCACCGGAGGACTGTGGCAGCACAAGGGTCACCGAGAGCGAGGGAGTCAGGCGGCGATCGAACAGGGCGCGCCGAATGCTTCTAGCGGCGCTGATGGTGGTCAGGCGGATGTCGAGGGAGTTGGACGAGGTTGCGCGTCGTTCCGGAGCGCAGCCATGGCCGAAGGAGCAGCTCGATCTCTTTGCAGCCGGTCGGGGACTCCAGACGCGCCTGCACTTTCTTGTCTTGGACAACTAGGAGTGTCGGGGTCGCCGTGACCTTGAATCTCTGTGCGAGATCGGGTCGTTGCCCGACCTCGACACGGTGGATGATGAAGGTCTGATGGTTGCCGCCGTGCTGTAGGACTTGGGCGAGAAACCCGTCTACACGACGTGACTTGCCTGAGCGTTGGTCGTAGAAGAAAAGAAGCCGAGGGGTGTCTTGCTCGATACCGGCGGTGACAGCGGCGGTACTCATCGCTGCCCAACCGCCTCGCGCGAGCCGTCCCAGTCGTCTACCGCGACGCGTCGCGCCGGCCGATTTGATCTTGAGGACGCCATGCTCATTGTCGCGCCTTCAGGATGTTCGACCGTGTACGAGTGCTCGTTCACGCTGACCTCGGCCGAGGCGTTGCCACTCTGCTCGAGCCAGGACTCGACCGCCTTCAACGTCTTCACGAGTTCCCCGTTGAGCTCGGGGAGCTGTACCTGAACCTCTCCGTCGGCCTGAAGCGAGACCTGCTTGCCCCCGAAGAGGCCCGCCAGGTGAACGACGAGGAAATTCGCGCTCTCGGGATCCTTTGTCGCAACCCGGACAAGCTGCATCTGACTCTCCCTCCCTTCCGTCTAAGTCCGTCGAGTCTCTCTGCTAATCTCCGAAACGTAGACCGCGACATAAAAGATACGCAAACGTTGACGCGAAGGAAAATATACGAAAGCGGGGTCGTATGTCAAGTAACGGTCACCTAGCTTCCTGGACTTTCCTGACGAACCACACCCAGGTGCTCATCTGCATCGCCCAGGACGTCGACATCACGCTCAGGGACGTCGCGATCAAGGTCGGAATCACCGAGCGGGCCGCGCAGCGAATCGTCGCTGACCTCGTCGAGGCAGAGATCATCGATCGCCGCCGTGTCGGCCGCCGCAACCACTACCTCGTCAACCGAGGGCAGCGATGCGCCACGTCGCCCAGGCCAACCAGCGAGTCGGGCCACTCCTCGATCT
>CAWJZI010000025.1:0-90972 GCA_963847305.1 uncultured Actinomycetes bacterium
CTCGCTGGACGTCCGCGCGACCGCGGTGCTGCCTCTTGCGCTCGTTGCCTTCGGCCAGACGCTCGCCATCTACACACGCGGGATCGACCTCTCGGTCGGCGGGATTCTCAGCACGACGACTGCAATCATCGCGTCCCATTCAGGCGCGAGCGGCTTCTCGCTTTTCGTGTTGCTCGCGGGCGTCGTCGGGCTCGCTGCGGTCGGAGGCCTCGTCAACGGGCTCGTCCTCTCGTTCACCCGGCTCCAGCCGTTCATCGTCACGCTCGCGACCTGGTCGATCTGGGGAGGGATCGCCTTCGTGATCCTCCCGGTCGAGGGCGGTTCGACGCCACAGCCGCTCGTCGACGCTCTCCTCGGCACGGTCTTCGGGATCCCGAAGTCCGTCATCGGGGTCGTCGTCCTGTTCGCGATCTGGTTCTGGGTCAGGGACACACGGTTCGTGGTCGACCTGAAGGCGATCGGCAGCGACGAGACGCGGGCGCGTCTGATCGGGGTTCGGCTCGTGCGCCGGAAGATCCAGGTCTACGTGCTCTCCGCCATGCTGGCCTCGCTCGCAGGCATCTGGGTCTCCGCTCAGACCGCCTCCGGGTCGCCGACTGCCGGGGACCAGTTCATCCTCAACTCGGTCGCCGCCGTCGTCATCGGCGGGGCAAGCATCTACGGGGGGACGGGCTCGGCGGCGAGCTCGATCATCGGGGCGATCGTGCTGCTGATGATCCCCGACCTCGTGTTCGCACTGAACCTGACGTCGTTCTGGAGCGTCTTCTTCCAGGGCTTCCTGCTGATCGTGACGGTGACGATCAGCTCGCTCGTGATCACCTACCGCGAGTCGAGGTCCGGGTAGCCGTGGCCACGCAACAGGACCGGGTGGAAGACGCACTGAGCGGCGCGTTCGACCTGCTCAAGCGGAACGTTCCGATCCTGCTCAGCTACGGGATCGTCGTCCTGCTCTTCATCGCGGGGACGACAAAGTCGAGCGGTTTCGGCACCGGCAACAACATCAGGATCCTGGCGCTGCAGGCCTCGTTCATCGGGATCATCGGCCTCGGCCAGACGATGTGCATCCTCACGGGCGGGATCGACCTCTCGGTGCCCTGGACCTTCACGGGCGCAGCCATCCTCACCTCGATCCTCGCCGACGGCAAGTCCTCAAACCTGCCGCAGGTGCTGTTGCTCGTCTTCGCCCTCGCCGTCGGCGTCGGGTTGATCAATGGGATCGGTATCGCGTACGCCGGGGTGCCGCCGATCATCATGACGCTGGGCATGAACGGTGCGCTCCAGGGGCTGCTGCTCGTCTACACAAAGGGCGGCATCTCCTCGTTCCCGCCGCCGGAGCTGAACACGTGGGTGCTGGAGACCACTCTCGGCGTCCCGAATCTTCTCTGGATCTGGATCGCGGTGATCATCTTCGGAACGATCGTTCTCAGCTACACCACGCTCGGCCGCAGGCTCTACGGGATCGGCACGAACCGGCCTGCCGCCTACCTGGCCGGTGTCAACGCCAAGCGAACGCTCGTCGTGCCGTACGTCTTCTCGGCCGTCGGCAGTGCGTGCGCCGGCATCCTCTACATGGGCTTCAACGGACAGGCGTTCCTGACGATGGGTGACCCGTACTTGTTCTCGTCAGCGGCGGCCGTTGCGGTCGGCGGAGCGTCCATCCTCGGCGGCAACGGCCACTACATCGGCACGGTTGCAGGCGCGCTCGTGCTCACGCTGCTGAACGCGCTGCTCGTGCTGTTCTCGCTCGGCACCGGCTACCTGCTGATCTCGTACGGCGTCGTGTTGTTGGCCGCCGTCTTCCTGGCGAACCTCAGGCTCTCTCGCGGCTGAGGCTCAGGGCTCGACGGCCAGCCGCCCGGCGCGCAACGGGCGTCCCTCGAGGTAGTCGAGCAGCCCGTCCACCGTCATCGTGCGGGCTCTGCGCTCGGAAGTCTCCGAATACCACGCAAAGTGAGGCGAGAGGAGGACGTTGGGGGCACCCATGACCGGGTCGTCCTGCGGCGGCGGCTCGTTGGCCAAAACGTCGATTCCCGCCGCGCCAAGCCGGCCTTCGCGAAGTGCGTCGATGAGCGCTGTCGTGTCGACGAGCCCGCCGCGTGAGACATTGACCAGGGTCGCGCCGGGCTTCAGCAGCCCGAGCTCACGACGGCCGAGCAGGTTGCGCGTTTCGTCGGTCAACGCGGCGTGGAGCGTCAGCACATCGCTGGCTGCGAGCAGCTCGTCGAGCGTCGCGACGAGCCGCACTCCCTCCGGCGGCGTCTCGACGAATGGGTCGAAGCCGAGCACCGTGCCGAAGAGCGGTCCGAGGCGCGCGGCGACGGCTTGTCCGATCCTCCCCAGTCCGACGACGCCGGCCGTCTGTTCGCTGAGCGGCACCACGGGTTTGAGGTGGTGCCACGCCATCCAGTCACGTCGCGCAGCGGCATCGGCGCCGACGAGCTTGCGGTTCAAGGCGAGGATCATTGCGAGCGTGTGCGTCGCCACCTCCTCGGTCGCGTAGTCCGGGCAGTGGAAGACCGCGAGGCCGCGCGCCCGCGCCGCGTCCAGGTCGATCGCATCGAGCCCGATGCCGCAGCGGCCGATGATCCGGAGCTTCGGCCCGAGGCGATCGATCAGCTCTGCCGGGAGCGGGTTCCAGGCGACGATCACCGCGTCTGCATCCGCGGTCTCGCGCTCGACGTCCTCGGCCGTCGCCAGCCGCGTCATCGTCACCTCGACCGGCCGTCCCGCAAGGTGCTCTCGCTCGATGTCGACCCCGTCGAACGTGCCTTCCGCCATGACCACGCGGTATGCGTTCACCAGCCCACCGTTGCCCCGGCGTTCATCGCCAGGTTTCCTCCGTCTACCGGGAGCAGGACGCCGGTGACCATGGCCGCCGCGTCGGAGGCGAGGTAGAGGGCTGCCGCGGCGATGTCCTGCGGCTGTGCGAGCCGGCCGAGCGGGATGCCCTGCAGCCAGGTGGCGAGCAGCGTCTTGGAGTCGAACTTCGGGTCGTCGATCAGTGCCTGCAGCCCGGGAGTGAGCACCTGGCAGGGTTTGATCCCGTTCACCCGGATTCCGAAGGGCGCCCACTCGATCGCGAGCTCCCGCGTCAGCGAGTCGATGGCGCCCTTGCTGACGCTGTAGGCAAAGTTGCCGCGGCCGAGAGCCGTGGACGACGCAATCGAGCTGAGGTTGACGATCGAGCCGCCGGCCCCCTGCTCGATCATCCGCCGCCCCGCCGCCTGAGAGCAGAGGAGGTAGCCGGTCACGTTTACGTCGAGAACCCGGCTCCACTCGTCCAGTTCGAGCTCCTGCGGCCGGGTGTGGCTCGGGACGAAGGCGTCGTTGACGAGCACGTCCACGCGCCCGAAGCGCTCATCCACCAGAGCAAATGCGGTCTCGACCGCATCCGGCTGCGAGACGTCGCACTCGACCGCCAGACACTCGCCGCCCCGGGCCTCGATTTCGGCCGCTGTTCGCCCGCAGGCGGCGACGTCGATGTCGAGGCAGGCGACCCGGGCGCCCGCTCGCGCGATCGTGAGCGCGATCTCGCGGCCGATGCCGGAGGCCGCACCCGTGACCACGGCGAAGCGGTCGTCGAGCCGAAAATCGACGGAGACGTCCGTCGTCACGCCTTGGTGCCACCGGCGTTGAACGCGAGGTTGCCGCCGTCAACGGGCAGCAGAACCCCGGTCACCATCGACGAGGCGTCGGATACGAGGAACAGCACCGGGCCGACCATCTCCCACGGCTCGCCGAGTCGGTTGAGCGGGATGCCCGCGAGGAACTTGGCGCGAATCCCCGGCCCCAGATCCGGATCGTCGAGCCGGACCCGCAGGCCCGGCGTCATGAACTGGCAGGGTTGAATCGCGTTGACCCGGATCCCATAGCGGGCCCACTCGACTGCCATCTCCTTCGTCATCATCACGACGCCGCCCTTGCTGACGCTGTAGGGGAAGTTGCCGCGGCCGGAGGCGGAGGTGCCCGCGATCGAGCACATGTTCATGACCGCCCCGCCCGTGCCCTGCGCGATCATCCGGCGCGCAGCCTGCTGCGCGCAGAGCAGATAGCTGGTCAGGTTGACGCGGAGCGCCTTCTCCCAGTCTTCGAGCGTGATCTCCTCCGGGGCGCCGAAAGTCGGCGTGAACGCGAGGTTGACGAGACCGTCGACCTTACCCAGCTCCCTGTCGATCTCGGCGAACGCGCGCTCGACAGCTGCCAGATCGGAGACATCCGTCTCGATCGCGAGCGCACGACGCCCCGTCGCCTCGACACCTGCCGCAGCGGCGCTCAGCGCTTCGGGGTTGACGTCGAGCAGAGCGACGTCGGCGCCCCAGGCGGCGAGACCCGTGCAGATCGCGGCTCCAAGGCCGCCGCCGGCCCCGGTCACGACTACCGCGCGGCCGGTGAGGTCGAAGAGCTCTGTTGCATTCATCGCGCGTCCCTCCTCGTCAGGTCTGGATGTTCGCTGACGCCCGCGGCAACGATGTCCGGCCGCGATCGGGATCTTTAGGGGGCGCAGTGGAGTTGCGATCGAGCAAGCGCATGCGCACGACCTCGACTCGCGGTGGCAGGCTCGGGTTGATGAGCCGAGAGATGATCAGCCGGCTCGCGTGCCGTGAGACCTGCTCGAGCGGCCGTGCCAGCACACTTAGCTGCGGGCGGATCACCGACGCCAGATCACTGTCGTCGAATCCGATCACCGACACGTCGCGTGGCACCTCCTCGCCCAGCTGCTCGAGGCGCTCCAGCACCCCGGCGGTGACCGTCGTGGGGACGCAGCACAGGATGGCGGTCGCGCCTTTCTCGACCATCTGCTCGGCGATCTCGTGTCCCGACGTTCGATCGACGCGCCCATAGAGGACGATCACCTCGCCGATCGATCTGAGGCCCAGCGCGTCCATGGCCTTCTGGTAGCCGGCAAGAGACTCGCGTCCGGGACGGACAGAGGTGCTGATCGTCGCAAAGCCGACAGCCGTATGGCCGAGCCCAGCCAGGTGCTCCACTGCATCCCGCGACCCGCTGCGCTCGTCCGTCAGGACAACATCGGCCTTCACCCCTTTCACCTCGCGGTCGATCAGGACGATCGGCTGCCTGATCGATTTCAGGATCGTGCCGATATCCGGGTTCCGGTCGTTGACCAGCGAAAGCACCAGTGCATCAACACGGCGTTCGCGCAGCGACTCGAGCGCAAGGCGCTCGCCCTCCTCGTTCCAGCCGGAGCTTGCGATGACCAGCCCGACTCCCTCGTGGCGCAGTTCCTCTTCGAGTACCTCGGCGAATCGGCCGAAGACGTCGTTCGCGACCGCCGGAACGAGGTACCCGACGAGGAACGACCTCGTCGTGCGCAGGCTTCGCGCCGCGACATTCACGCGGTAGTCGATCCGCTCGATCGCCGCGAGCACGCGAGCCCGCGTTTCGGGAGCGACGTTCGGCGCTCCGTTCAGAACCCGCGATGCAGTGGTCTTCGAGACGTTCGCCGCGCGGGCAAGGTCCAGAATCGTCGGTTCGGTGCCTTTCCCCCCCGTTGTGCCGTGTGTCGAGGCCATCTCCGCCAATCGCCTACTGGAGTCTTGTGGGAACGTTCCCGAAGCGTATGCCGATCGTGAACGCCGGCGCAAGTTTGTCGAGCCGGCTTCGGTCGAGATCTTCCGCATCCGCCGGAGTTCGAGGCAGAGGCGGTCAGGGGTGGGCGGTACAGCCGGAGGCTATTTGGGATCTTCCCACGAAGGACTTACGCCGAAAGAGGTGCTGAGCAGAACATCGACGAACTCGGTTTCCGTCCACTCGAGCTCGTCGCTCATGTTCTCGCGCACCCATTCCCAGGCGGCCGCCACGCCCGCCTGGGCCTCGCGCAGGCTGTCCCACAGCGTGATCGCAATGATTTGCCGCACGTGCGGAGCTCCCATCCCCCGCGGCCCGCGCTGAACCTCGCTCGTGTCCGCGAACAGCGAGCAATCACGGAAGCCGGGCTGCTTCATGAAGATTGGCAGCAGGCCGGCCTCGGCCTCCTTCGCCAACTCGTAGGGGTCAACTCTGAAGCGATATGTAGCCATGCGCGCGACCATCGACGCTCCCTTCGATCGGTCGGTTCGCCGACACGGCATACGCCCGTCGGCTGCCGACAAGCGGATAGTGGAGCTTGTCAGAAGGGAGGCGCGCTGACGGGAGATCGCGCCTGAACTTTGTGCCACCGGGCTGCCCGCCTATTGAGCTCGACCCCGCGATTCGAGCAGGGCGATGTGGTCTGGGCGGATCCCGATCCGACCGGAGGATCCGAGCAGGCGAAGGCGAGGCCCTTCGCGATCGTTTCGGTCGATCAGCTCAACCGCGCCGGGCTCGGCATCTCGCTGGTCGTTCCCTTCACACGGACCGACTTCTCGAACGCGCTGCACCTCGCGGTTGCGCCTCCAGAGGGTGGCCTCCGCGTGCGGAGCTTCGCAATGCCCGAGCAGCTTCGGGTTCTGTCGCACGAGCGTGCGTCACGCCGGGTCGGCACGCTGAGGCCGGCAACGCTCTCGGATCTCCTCCGTCGATGCCGCTTGCTGTTGCGCGAAACCGATTGAGGCGAGCGACATTCCGGATCAGCTTAGGCCCGCCAGGCGCGTCTGAACGCGCTCGATCGCCGACGCGTCGCCGACCTTCTGCGCGACCTTCAGGGCCTGCCCCCAGAGCTCCCGAGCGCTGTGCGTGGCGTTGAGGGTCGCCGCGCGCTCGCCGGCCCGATCCAGGTAGTCGAGCGCCTTCCCGAGGTTGTCGCTGCGGGCGTAATGATGCGCGATGACCTCCAGGTGATCGTCGAGCGAAGCGGCGAAGACATTCTCGAATGCAGCTGCGACCGCGCCGTGGAGAGCGCGGCGTCGTGTCCGAGGGAGCGTCGAAAGGCTCGCCTGCTGGAGCAGACCATGCCGGAAGACGTACTCCGGCTCCGGGTAGCGGCGCAGCTCTCGAATGACGTCCGCGCGAGCGAGCGCCGTCAGCTCTTCCTCGACGTCGTCGCTCTCCGAGACCTGCTGGAGGATGCGCAGAAGGAAGCTTCGCCCGATCACGGCGGCCAGCTGCGCGAGGCGCCGGCTCTCCTCGGGAAGAGCGTCGATCCTGGCGAGTAGAAGGCTTTCGAGCGTCGGCGTCAGCACCTTCGGACCGGTGACCGTCGGCGCCCACGTCTGCTGCTGGCGGAGACCCGCGCTGTCGGCGAAGGCATTCACGAGCTCCTCGAGATAAAGGGGGTTTCCCTCGGCGCCCGCGACGATGAGGTCGAGATCGGCTTCGTCCAGCTCGGCGCTGCGCGGCAGGCCCTGGAGCAAGAGCCTGGCAGCGGCGGCGTCGAGCGGCGCCAGGCGTAGCTCCGTCGTCCGGTGAGGGTGTTCGGAGAGTGCGCCGACGCGCATCTGCCACCCCTCCGAAGAAGGATCGACGCGGAGGGTCATCAAGACAAGGAGCGCCTCCTGTTCGGTCAGCTCGAGGAGCTCCTCGAGCAGCTCCAGAGACGCGGGGTCCGCCCAGTGGACGTCCTCGATCGCCAGGACGACCGGCCCCTGCTCCGCCAGGCTGGCGACCCACGTGCGGTAGGCGCGGCGGATCTCACCTGCGAGCTCCGACGGCGAGGTGCGGCCCAGGCGCTCCTCCTCGGCCGGATCGAGCCTGAGCGAGAGCAGGTGCGCCAGGTGTGGCAGGACGCTCGGCAGCTCGGAGACGGGCAGCAGGCCGTGCTTGGCCCGAAGCTTTGTCCAGACGGCGAGGGGAGCCTCTCCTTCCTCGGCCCCGATCCAATCCTTCAGCATCTGAATGAGCGGGCCGTACGCGATCTCGGCTCCGTATGAGTAGGAGTGGCCTTCGAGCCAGGTGACTCGGCCTGATGCATTCGATCGCAGCTCGACCAGAAGGCGGGTCTTTCCGATTCCCGCCTCGCCGAGCAGGAGAACGATCTGGCCGCGGCCGACCGCCAGCTCGTCGAGGGCTGCCCGAAGCCCAGTCATCTCGGCCTCGCGGTCGATGAGCGGACGAGCGCCGGCCGCCCGGAGCCCGGCCTGGGGCCCGATCAGACGCCACGTGTTCACCGATTCTTGACGACCCTTCACCGCCACGTCGCCCAGCGGCTCGAGGGCGAACGTGCGGATCAGCGCCTTCGCCGTGGCCTCACCGACGACGATCGAGCCCGGAGCGGCGACGCCCTGCAGCCGCGCTGCCACGTTCGTCGTGTCCCCCATCGCCACCGCCTGGGGCGAGGCGCCGCCGACGAGGCCGACCGCGGCCTCGCCGGTGTTGATCCCGATGCGGACGTTGAAGTCCGAGACCTGCCAGGCCCTCAGCACCTCCTCGGCGTACTCCTGCACCTCGTCGGCGATCGCCAGCGCCGCTCGCGCAGCGCGCTCGGGATCGTCCTCGTGTGCCCTGGGGATCCCGAAAAAAGCGGCGATCCCATCGCCCATGTACGCCTGGACGACTCCGCCGAACCGCTCGACCGCATGACTCATCCGGCTGACGCACTCGCCGATCACCAGCTTGGTCTGCTCGGAGCCGAGACGCTCGCCCAGTGTCGTCGAGCCGACGACGTCGGCAAACAACGCGGTGACGAGCCGGAGCTCGTCCTCACCGGCAGGTGCCGGCGCGGGCGGGAGAGTCGGGGCGAAGACGGTGCCGCCGGGCTCGACAGGCTCACCCTCGACCTCGAAGGACACACCGCCGAGTTGGACGAAGTCGCCTGCGCTCAGCGCCCGCGACCCCTCGAGCCGCTCGCCGTTGACCCAGGTGCCGTTGAGCGAGCCGAGGTCCTCGACTTCCAGCACGCCCGCGGCGACGCGGATCACGGCATGCCGCCGGGAGATGAGCGGATCGTCGATGGTGAGGTCGCCAACGACACGGCCGACGACCAGTTGAGTCTCGACCGAGATTCGCTGCCCGGCCAGCGGCCCTTCTTTCATCAGCAGCGCGGGCACAGTGGCGAGTCTAGCCCGGGCGGATTCTCACGCCCCGAGCGCCGCAGACGATCACGGGGTCCCCGTGATCCGAGCGATAGTGGCGAGGCAAAGCTCCTCGCTGACCTTCGGACGGCACTTGCCGATCGAGTCGTTGAGCGAATTCCACCAGCCGCCGACGATCGTCGGCGCGCGGCCGGGCTCGGTCGCGGTGCCGAGCATGTCCACGTGATCCGTGCTCCCGAGCTTCTCGTGGGTCCAGACGATGACGAAGTTCCCCTTCGCATCCTGGTGGCAGAAGAACCGACCGCCCCGCTTCCCGGTCGGGTGGATCCAGGCACGTTCGCCCGCCGGAGCGGATCCGCATTTGACCAGCGTGTTGCCGGCACCGCGAGCCCGGGTGTACTCCTGCCCGTATGCGCGGAGGAGGGCCTGTGCCCTGGGATAGAACGAGAATCGGAACGCGTTGGGCACGGATGTCGGATCGGTCGGCGCCGACACGCAGACGAAGGTCTCCACTGCCCCGTTGGCCGGCGCGCTTTGCGCTGTGCACTCCTTCGCGACCTGCGACGGCGCCAGGACTGACAGCAGGCTCGACGCCTCGGGCGCGACGGTCGGCGTGCCTGCCGTGATGGCGCCCGTCGACCTGGCCGCAGCCGTCTGGGGTGACGAGGACTTCCCACCGGAGAGCGCCAGCAGAGGAATGAGGACGCCGGCTGCGACGATGACCGCGAGAATGCCCCCGCCGACGACGAGCTTGCGGCGGTTCGAAGCCCCTGCGGCCGCCTCGGCTGTCGGTTGCGGCGTCGGCTCTGGCTCCGTCGGCCTCGGCTCCGGCTCGGCCGGCTTCTCGGCCGGAGCGGCCGGAGCGGCCGGAGCGGCGAGGGCGCTGCCGGCGAGGATCGTCTCGGGCCCTACGGGTGCGTTGGCGCCGACGGCCTGCCTGAGGGCGAGCGCGAACTCCGACGGTCGCGCGTACCGGTCGTCCCTGGATTTCGCCACCGCCTTCGCGATCACCTCGTCGACCGGAAAGCCGAGGTCGGGACGGCGCTCCGAGAGCTTCGGCGGGGGCTCGAGGAGGTGTGCGTACATCATCGCGACCTCCGACTCCTTCTCATACGTCGGCGCCCCGGTGAGCGCCTCGTACGTGACGCAGCCGAGCGAGTAGATGTCGGCCCTGCCGTCGAGCTCCTTACCCTCGATCTGCTCGGGAGAGGCGTACTCGGCAGTGCCGACGAACAATCCCGTCTTGGTCAGCCCCGCCGCCCCCGTGTTCTTGGCGACCCCGAAATCGGAGAGGTAGACGTGATCCGACCCTTCCACCCCGGCACCGGGCGCGATGAGGATGTTGGCCGGCTTCACGTCTCGGTGGATGAGGCCCCTGGCGTGAGCCGCCTCGAGCGCAGCCGCGACCTGCGCGACGAAGGAGACGACCTGCTGCGCCTCCAGCTGGCCGCTCTCCTTCAGCCGCGTCTTCAGGTCGGCGCCGTCGACGTAGCGCATCGCGATGTAGAAGACCCCGTTCTCGCCGCCCGCCTCGTAGATCGGGATGATGTTCGGATGCTCGAGCGAGGCGGCGACCTTCGACTCGCGCTGGAAGCGCTCGCGGAAGTCCTCGTCGTCGCTCAGCTGGGGTGAGAGGAGCTTCAGCGCGACCGTACGCTCCAAGGCCGATGTGTTCCGCCCGGTACACGATGCTCATCCCCCCGTGCCCGAGCAGGGAGACAAGGCGATACCCCGCGAACTCATCGCCGATCCGCGGGATCCAGCTCACGTCGCTCATGGAGAGGCGAGTTCTAACAGCCGCTGGTGTCGATTGCCAGGAAGCCGGTCGCGCGGACGCGTCCGTTTGCAGCCACCAGCAGGATGCGCCGCCGGGGTGTTCTTTCGACCAGGAAGTGAGGTGCAAAAGGATCTGCCGCAGGATGATGGCACCCCCAACTTGACCGCCCACTACGTACCCCGCCGCTAGGAAATCTCGCATTTGCAGGGCGTCTGGTTTTGGCTCACTCGTAATGGGGGACACGGTTGGCCACGGGGACGAGCATGGAATCTGCGGCAGCGAAGCGGTTCGTTCGGAGCGCCACCATGAAGCGCGGGGTGGCGCTCGGCGCGATCGCGATCGCGGGGTATTTCGTCGGCCAGTTGCCTGCGGTCGCCCGCGCTGTGGGTCTGCCGACTGTGAGCGGCTCGACGACTTTGCCGTCGGTTTCGGTTCCGTCGCCGGAAATCAGCACGACCGTGTCGACGCCGGTGAGCACCACGGTGGTGTCGACTCCGACTGTGAGCGCCACGGTGTCGACTCCTGCGGTAAGCACCACCGTGTCGACTCCGACCGTGAGCGCGACCGTTTCGGTGCCGACGAGCAGTACAAGCGTGACCGCCCCGACAGTGGCCACGACCGTCGCGGCTCCCGCGGCGACGAGGCCACCCAGCACGGTGGCCGGCACGACGACGAGCGCATCAACGTCGAGCTCACCTACGGGCGCGTCGGCGGGCGGTGCTGCGTCGCATCCGGGTGATCAACAGAGGAGCACCGGGTCAGGCGCAGGGGGAGCATTCTCCGCAGTTTCGGCGGGCCCAGGGGCCCCGTTTGCCGACTCGCCCATCCCCCTCTTCAGCGGGCGGCCAGTCTGTTGGAGCGGCCTCGAGCGCACGGAAATCAGTGGCGTTACGTCCGGGCCTTGTCTCCAAAGGCTTCACTCTCCATCCGGCGCACACGAACGGAAAGCTCGCCGTGCGCCTGAGCTTTGTGCTCTCAGCGCCGGCGCGGGTCACGTTTCTGGTCTTCGGCCCTGGGCGGGACTGCCACCTGGTTGGCTGGTTCACGGTCGCCGCACACCGCGGCCTCAATCAAGTGCTCTTCCGAGGTCACGTCCAAAAGCACCAGCTCAATCCCGGCCTCTACCGCCTCGTTCCGAGGGCGCAAGGCGAAGCCGTGGACAGCGTGCCGAGGATAGGGATCATTGTCGATCGACGGGGGGTTCGCCCCTCAGGGCCGGCCGGCCGGCACAACTGCGGTCATGCCGCCACTGGCAGCGTCTCCGCCCCTGGCGGGATCTTCGGTTTTGCTCCCTCGCCTCCACGCAGCGGTGTTGCCGGGATTGCAGTATTCAAGCCGCCCGCTTGGCCGAACGTGCCAACAACAGAGGCTGGGCCGAACCCGCGGCGTGCAGGGGCCTTCCCCCTTGGCGCGGACAGCGGTCTGCTCCGGGACGCTTTGCTGGTGGGACTGCTGAGCTTGTCCTTGATGCTGTTAGGCGTCGCTCGCTTTCGGCTGAGCCCGGGGTCGGCGGCTACCGCGCGGCACGCGTGGTAGTGCGCCACCGTGAAGAAATCGCATGCTTGGGGCTCGGACTGTTGGGCTGCGCGGCGATCCTGTTCTTCCTATGAAGATGCCGCCTCACGCTCGAGTTCGGCTGCGCGCTCGACGCGGGCGTGAACTTCGTTGACACCGTCGGCCGAGAGGGGGGACCCGGGCCGTTCGCCGCCCGGCTTAGCGGCGTTCAGCTGTTGTCAGGATGACAACGGCTAAAACTGGGACAGCGCGCTATTGAAGGCTGCCACGGACGGAGGTGATCCGCTCGGTGTTGAAGCCGAGCCAGTGCATCCTGCCGACGTAGCGCGCGTGCTCGACCTTGAGGCAGCGGTCCATGATGACCGTCACGCCGCCGTCCTCGGCGATCCGCGCTGCCTCCTCGTTGATCACGCCGAACTGGCACCAGAGCGCGCCGGCGTGGATCGCCACCGCCTCCCGGGCGATTGCCGGCAGCGCGTCCGGCGCGCGGAAGACGTTCACGATGTCCACCGGCACCGGCACGTCCGAGCAGGCTCGGGTAGCTCGTCTCGCCGAGGATCTCGGTCTCGCGGGGGTTGACCGGGATCACCCGGTAGCCATGGCGCTTGAGGTAGTAGCCGACGAAGTTGCTCGCGCGCAGCTCGTTGCCGGACAGCCCGACGACCGCGATCGTGCTGGCGGTGTGGAGCACGCGCTGGATCGTCAGCGGATCCTGGTAGCGCTCGAGATCGGTCATCTCACGTGGGCGAAGCCCTGCTCGAGGTCCCAGATCAGGTCGTCGACGGACTCGGTGCCGACCGACAGCCTGATCGTTCCGGGCCCGACGCCCGCCGCCTCCAGCTCGGCGTCGCTCAGCTGGCGGTGCGTCGTGCTGGCGGGATGGATGATCAGGCTCTTCGCGTCGCCGACGTTGGCCAGGTGGGACCAGAGCGTCACGCCGCGGATCAGGTCCTGCCCGCCGTCCGCCCGCCGGCGCAGTCGAACGAGAACACCGCGCCCGCGCCGCGCGGCAGGTACTTCTCGACGAGCGGCCGGTATCTGCTTCCCGGCAGGCCCGGGTAGGTCACGTTCGAGGCCAGCTCGTGCGACTCGAGGAACGCCGCGACCGCCCGCGCGTTGTCGACGTGGCGTTCCATCCGCAGCGACAGCGTCTCGAGCCCCTGCAGGAACAGGAAGGCGTTGAACGGCGCGAGCGCCGCGCCGAGGTCGCGCAGCGTCTCGGCCCGCAGCTTCATCAGGTAGCCGTACGATCCCGAACGTCTCGTGGAACTGCAGGCCGTGGTAGGCGGGCGACGGATCCGCGACCACCGGGAACCGCCCGTTCGACCAGTTGAACGTGCCGGCCTCGACGACGACGCCGCCGATGCTCGTGCCGTGCCCGCCGATGAACTTGGTCGCCGAGTGGATCACGATGTCGGCGCCCCACTCGATCGGGCGGCACAGGTACGGCGTCGCGAACGTGTTGTCCACGATCAGCGGCAGCTCGTGCTCGTGCGCGATCGACGCCACGCGTCTCGATGTCCAGCACGTTGCCGGCCGGGTTGCCGATCGTCTCGCCGAAGAACGCCTTCGTGTTCGCGCGCACCGCCTGCCGCCACGCGTCCGGGTCGTCGGGATCGACCCACGTCAGCTCGACGTTCATCTTGCGCAGCAGGTGCTTGAACTGGTTCACCGTCCCGCCGTACAGCGCCGAGGACGAGACGACGTGGTCGCCCGGCTCGAGCAGCGTGAACAGCGCGGCCGCCTGCGCGGCGATCCCGCTGGCGAACGCCACCGCGCCGGCGCCGCCCTCGAGGTTCGCCACCCGCTCCTCGAAGACGGCGACGGTCGGGTTCATGATGCGGGAGTACGTGTTCCCGTACTCCTGCAGGTTGAAGTACGCCGCCGCCGACTCGGGGTCCTCGAACACGTAGCTGGTCGTCTGGAAGATCGGCACCGCGCGAGCGCCGGTGTTCGGGTCGGGCCGCTGCCCGGCGTGGAGCTGCCGGGTCTCGAATCCGAACGCCCGGTCCGGCTCGGGTACGGTCGCGCTCGGCGGTCATCGCAGCCCTTCGAGGAAGCGGCGGATGATCGGCGTCTGCCGCGCCTCTTCGAGCAGGAAGCAGTCGTGGCCGTACGGCGCCTCGATCACGTGGAGCTCGACCGGCTTGCCGAGCGCGCGGAGCGCTTCCTCGATCTCCCGCGATGCCGACGGCGGGTACAGCCAGTCCGAGCTGAAGGCGATCAGCAGCGTCCGCGCCGAGACGCCCTCGAGCGCGCGCGTCGAGCGAGCCGTCGCCGTACTGCCGCGCGAGGTCGAAGTACGTCAGCGCCCGCGACGTGTAGAGGTAGGTGTTGGCGTCGAACCGCCTGACGAACGAGTCGGCCTGGTGGCGCAGGTAGCTCTCGACCTCGAACTCCGGCTCGGTGACCGTGTAGCGGATGTCGTCGGCGAACTGAAGCCGCCGGCCGAACTTGTCGCTCGAGCGCCGGCGCCGAGAGGTACGTGATGTGGCCGATCATCCGGGCCACGCCCATGCCGGCGTTCGGTGCGTCGTCCGTGCCGTAGTAGTGGCCGCCCCGCCACGCCGGGTCGCGCATGATCGCCTCGCGCGCGATCGCGTTCCAGGCCACGCCCTGCGGGTGGAGGGCGTGCGTGCTGGCGATCGCCACGACGGCGTCGACCTGGTCGGGGAACAGGATCGCCCACTCGAACGCCTGCATGCCCCCGAGCGAGCCCCCGGCCACCGCCGCGAGCCGCTCGATTCCGAGCTCGTCCAGGAACGCGCGCTCGGTTCGCACCATGTCCGCGACGGTGATCACCGGGAAGTCCGAGACCGTACGGCCTTCCCGTCGCCGGGTCGATCGACGACGGTCCCGTCGTGCCGCGGCAGCCGCCGAGCAGGTTCGTGGAGACGACGAAGTACCGGTCCGTGTCGAACGCCTTGCCGGGGCCGATCATCCCGTCCCACCAGCCGAGCCCCTTACCGGCCGTGCCGTCGCGGTCGTCGGCCCCGAACCCGTCGCGGGTGCTCTGCTGCGCTGCCTCGGTCGAGAAGCCGGCCGCGTGGGCGTCGCCGCTGAGCGCGTGGCAGACCAGGATCACGTTGTCCCGCTGGGGTGAGAGCGCGCCGTAGGTCTCGTATGCCACGCGGACCGGGTGGAGCTCCCGCCCGCAGTCGAGCCGCACCGGGTTCGGCAGGTCGAGATACTGCGTCTCGACGGTTCCCACCGAGCCCGCCGCACCCGTCGAGGCCGGCGTCGCGGGCGCGGTCACATCGTTCTCCGTGGAGTCACTTCCGTGTATTGTCCTGATTTCTTTACTTTAGAAAGCGCGAGTACGACAGAGAGGAGTGAGGCGCGATGACCACGATCGACAACGGAGTCAACGTACAGGCATTGCTCGACGCGCGCGAAGCCCTCGCCGGGGCGCCGGAGGCCGCCCAGTTCACCTGGCGGGCATCATCCAAGTGGGAGAACGGCGTCCACAGCACGACGACGATCCAGAACTTCTTCGGCCTCGGCGAGGAGCAGAGCCACAAGACCGAAGCCGTGTTCGACGCCGACCACCCGGAGGTCTTCGCGGCACAGGACAACGGGATCACGCCGATCGAGTACCTCCTCGTCGGGCTGGCGAGCTGCCTGACGGCAGGCGTGGCGTCGGTGGCGCAGAACCGCGGGATCCAGCTGCGCTCGGTCGAGTCGACGGTCGAGGGCAACCACGACATCCGCGGGATCCTCGGCGTCGACAGCGACGTCCGGAACGGCTTCAACGACATCAAGGTGACGTTCGCGATCGACGCCGACGCCTCCAGGCAGGAGATCGAAGCGCTGGTCGCCCAGTCCCAGAAGCGCTCCGCGGTGTTCGACGCCCTCACGAACCCGACGGAGGTCACCGTCGAGGTCGCCTGAAGGGCTCACCATCGAGCGCTTCACCACAGTCGTCATAGGCGCCGGCCACGCCGGCCTCGCCGCCAGCCACTTCCTCACCGAGCGGTCGATCGACCACGTCGTGCTCGAGCGCGGCGAGCTGGCGAACTCGTGGCGGCGCGAGCGCTGGGACTCCCTGCGCCTGCTGACTCCCAACTGGCAGAGCCGGCTCCCGGGCTTCGCTACGACGGCCCCGATCCCGACGGCTACATGACGAGCGCCGACGTCGTCGAGCTCATCGCTCGATTCGCCGTGCACGCCCGCGCTCCGGTTCGGACGGGCACGAACGTCACCTCGGTGCGGCGCACCGACGACGGCTACCGGGTCACGACGAGCGACGGCGAGATCCGAGTCGCGCACGGTGGTCATCGCAAGCGGAGCCTGCAACCGGCCGACGGTGCCGGCCTTCGCGAGCGGCGCTGCCGCCGGAGGTCGAGCAGCTGACGGCGTTCGGGTACCGCAACCCGACCCAGCTCCCCGACGGCGGCGTGCTCGTGGTGGGCGCGTCGGCCACCGGCGTGCAGCTGGCGGCCGAGCTGAGGCAATCGGGACGACCGGTGATCCTCTCGGTCGGGGAGCACGTACGGCTGCCGCGAACGTATCGCGGCCGCGACGTCCTGTGGTGGATGGACGCGTCCGGCGTCTGGGATCAGCGCTACGACGAGGTCGACGACCTCACGCGCGCGCGGCGGCTGCCGTCGCCGCAGCTCGTCGGAACGCCCGAGCGAACGACGCTCGACCTCAACGCGCTGGCGGCGATGGGCGTCGAGCTGGTGGGCCGCTGGCGGCCGTCCGCGACGGCCGCGCGCTTTTCTCCGGCGGTCTGCGAAACGTGTGCTCGCTGGCTGACCTGAAGATGGAGCGACTGCTGGATGTGTTCGACGAGTGGGCCGCGACCGAAGGGCGGAAACCGACGGCGGCGGCTCCCGAGCGCTTCGCGCCGACGGAGGTGCCACGGTCACCGAGGCTGGAGCTCGACCTACGCAGCGGCGAGATCCGAGCGATCGTCTGGGCAACCGGGTTCCGCGCCCGACTACCGGTGGCTCGACGTGCCAGTCGTCGACGCGAAAGGCCATCTCCGCCACGACGGCGGTGCCGTCGACAGCCCGGGCCTGTACGCCCTGGGCCTGCCCGTGCTCCGGCGGCGCAAGTCCACGTTCATCCACGGCATCGAGGACGACGCGCGCGAGGTGATCGATCACCTCATCGGGTACCTGGCAGACGACTCGCGGGCTCGGATCAAACCCGCCACCACACGGTCGCAGTAGGGTCGCTACGGGACGAGGTTGACCGTGTAGTTGTCGTGGCCGTTGATGTCGAGCTCGCGCATCCCGACCCAGCGGCTGTCCGTGTTCGCCGTGTTCTCACACCAGTCGAACGCAATGTGTGGAACGATCACCCAGTACGGCCCTGACCACTGTGCGCCGTCGGAAGCGTGGGCGTAGAAGTACCAGTAGCGGTTGACGTCGTCGAGGTCGCCCCCGTACGCCGTCTTGCAGCCGCCGGTGGTGATCTTCCACCAGCCGGCTTTCTCCCAGTCACCCCCGTCCGAGCAGTTCGGGTGATACCAGTCGATGCAGACCCAGACGGTGTGCGGATACTTGTTACAGAACCGAAGCACGCTTCACCCCTTGCCTGGCTTCCCCGGCTTCCGCCGTAGCTGCGGTCCACGATGTGGCTTCCGTTCCGGCGGAGGCTCATGCGCCTTGGCGTAGCCGGGCGGATGCGCTGCCTCCTCACCGTGGAGCTTGGGAGAAGCCGGCGGCAGGTGGGCGTCCCGCGCGGCTTCGAGCCTCTTCAGCTCGGTGCCCTCACGAGCGTCGGCGTCGGCGTGCTGCCCTGGCTCTGCCATTCTCGCGGTGCTACCCCCCGGTAGGAACGCTGAGTTCGCGACGATTGTCGCAAAGTACTTGCCCCGCGTCAACTGGCGACCACCGAGAGCGGCGGTCGATATCTACGTGATCGGCGCCACCGCTACGCGGGACTGAGGTCGCGGACGCGCGCGGTGAACTCGTCGATTGCAGCTGCTCCGACGAGCGCGCCCAGCTCGAGCTCATACGAGCGGCTCTCGCCCGCCTCCAGCTCGATCAGATCGCCTCGTGCGCGGGCGTCGAGCCTGCCGGCAACGCGGTTCGTGCAGGGCTCGATTCCCACCACGTAGGTGCCTTCGCCGAGCATCCGCCAGACGAAGTGGTGGGGGAGCTGGTCGCGGCGGAAGACCTCGTACGTCCCGAGGCCGAGCCGGCGATTGACGACCCCGACCGGAACCCGCTCGTCCGCCTCGGCGGCGACCTCGTGCTCGAAGACCTGTTCGACGAAGCCGCTCTGGGGCGCCTCGATGACGTCGTATCCCTCCACGGCGTGGTCGCCCCTCGGCTCGACCACCGTCGCGGGTACGAGCAGCTCCGACCCCTCGTCGACGACGGGCCAGCCGGCGTTGACGTGGTAGAGAAGCATGTGGGGGGTACGGTCGTGGCCGACGTTGACGACCTCGTCGCGGATCAGGAGACGTGACTCGCCGACCCGCGCCTCGATCCGGCGGCGGAGAAGCAGCTGCTCGCCGAAGACCGCGGCCTGCAGGACCTCGCCCTCCGCGTAGAGCACACACTCATCGCCTTCCCAGCGCTCGCCGTATCCGGCGAGGCGCGCGGGCCGGTTGGAGACGCGGCCGTGCAGGCCGAAGGTCTCGGTCTGCTTCGGTGGGTAGTGGTACTGCTCGGCCGTGTCCTCTGCCATGAACAGCGCGTGCTCGAGGCCGCACGTGGTCAGCAGGCCGCCGCCGAACCCGCGGAAGAAGCCGAGGCCTTCGGGCTCGTAGAACCACGGGCCGGCGAAGCCGGTCGCCGAGGTCCAGGCGAGCGCGCGGCCGGCGTGCTCGCAGCGTCCGATGTCGAAGGCGCGGTCGACGACCACGTCGAACTCGAATCCGGTGCCCGTCCGGAACTCGAGCAGCCGGACGCCCCGCTCGACGCCGTCGCCGAGCGTCACCAGCCGTACCCCGGCAGCCTGCTCCAGGCGGCCGATACGGCGCGAGAGCTCGGTGCGCGAGTAGCTCTGTCCGTGCAGCTCAGGCATCGGCATGGCCGGGAAGCCGGGTCGCGGCGTGCGCCGCGCCGTAGGCCGTGTACCCGCCGTCGACGACGAGCGTCTGACCGTTGACGAAGCCGGCGTCGGCGCTGCAGAGGAAGACGACGGCACGCGAGATGTCCTCGGTGGTGGCCCAGCGACCCGCCGGCGTCCGGGCGGTGACCTCCTGCTCGACGATCGCCCCCTGCGCGATCCCGCGCTCGACCATCGGCGTCAGCACCGGGCCGGGCAGGAGCGCGTTCACGCGGACTCCGCGACCGGCCCACTCGACCCCGAGCACGCGGGTCAGGCCGACGATGCCTGCCTTGCTCGCGCCGTAGGGCGCCCGGCCCGGCATGCCCACCTGCGGGCCGATGATCGACGCGATGTTGACGATGCAGCCGCGGCCGGTCCCCAGCATGCGCGCGCCGAACGCCCGGCAGCACCGGTACAGGCCGGTGAGGTTCACGTCGAGAATCGCGTTCCACTCATCGTCCGTGAAGGACTCGGCCGGGCCGATCTTGTTGACCCCGGCGCTGTTGACGAGCACCGTCGGCTCGCCGAGACGCTCCGCGACCGCTGCCGCCGCGGCGTCCACGGACTCCGTCGACCGGACGTCGAGCGCGAACCCCGCATGCTCCCCGCCCAGCTCCGCCGCGAGCCCCTCCGCCACCTCCTGGTCGTGATGCGTCACGGCGACGCGCGCGCCCGCGTCCGCCAGTCCGCGCGCGATCGCGGCGCCGATCCCGTGCCGGGCTCCGGTGACGACCGCGACTTCGCCGTCGAGCGAGCCCATCGGCCTAGTGCATCGCCCAGCCGCCGTCGATCGCGACGGTCTGACCGGTGATGAAGGACGACGCGTCGCTCGCGAGGAAGACGACGAGGTTCCCGACGTCGTCGGGGGTGCCGCGCCGCTGCAGGCACTGCTGGTCCAGCACCCACCGGTTGTAGCCCTCGGGGTCGGGGTGGATCTTCTCCGCGTCGGTGGGGAAGGCCCCGGGGGCGATCGCGTTGACCGTGATCCCGTCTGCCCCGACCTCGTGCGCCAGCGCCCGGGTGAACCCGACGACGCCGCCCTTCGAGGAGACGTAGTCGAGCAGCATGTCGAAGCCGATCAGGAAGGTGACGGACGAGACGTTGACGATGCTCCCCCGGCCGCGCTGCTTCATCGACGCATGGCAGGCGCGCGCGCACAGGAAGTACGCCTTCAGGTTGACCGCCAGCACGCGCTCCCATTCGTCCTCGGTGATCTCCGTCCACGCCCGGCGGGGGTAGATCGCGGCGTTGTTGACGAGCACGTCGACGCCGCCGAGCTCCGAGGTCGTCCGCTGGACCGCCGCCTCCAGTGCGGCCGAATCCGTGACGTCGACCTGCAGCGCGAGCGAGCGGCCGCCGTCGTCAGCAACGCGACGCGCGATTGCCTCGGCGCGGTCCGCGTCGAGATCGGCGCAGGCGACGGCCGCGCCGGCGGCGGCCAGCGAGGTGCAGATCCCCTCGCCGAGACCGCCGCCCGCGCCGGTGACGAATGCAACCCGTTCGTCGAGCCGGAACGGGTCGGATTCATTCAATGCCCGCCTCCGCGCGCGTCTCCTCGAGCGGGACGGCACGTCCCTCGCGGAAGGAGCGGTACGCCGCCTCGACGAGCGCCATCGTGCCGAGCGTGGTCCTGCCCGAGATCTCCGGCTCGACGTCGTCCTGGATCGCGCGCATCAGCTGGCCCATCGTGCCCTTGAACGCGTGCGGGAACCAGCGCTCCTTCCACCGCGGCTGCTCCCACTTCCCGTCGAGCTCCCGGGTCGTCCAGTCGATCGTGGACGGGCTGCCTTCCGGATAGTCCGGCCAGCCGATCGTTCCCTTCGCCACGCCCTCGGTGCCCTCGACCCGCCAGTCGATGCGGTGGTCGACCCAGGTGAAGCAGTTGTCGAGCCCGATCGCGCGCAGGCCGTCTGCGTACTCGAGGATGTAGAAGGCCAGTCCGTCCTCGTGCGGGAAGTCGTGGCTCGGGTCGGGCCGGGCCGAGACGACCACCCGCTCGGGATCGCCGAAGAGGTAACGGAACGCATCCAGGTGGTGGATCGACATGTTCAAGAGTGCGATCTGCCCGTAGGGCTTGATGAACTCCTGCCAGTGGGGCCGGGCGTTCATGACGATCTCGGCCACCACCGGCGTCCCGAGCTCACCGCGGTCGAGCAGGGTCTTCAGTGCGCGCATCGACTGGTCGTAGCGCATGTTGTGGTTGACGCCCAGCTTCGTCCCGGTCTCGTCGCAGACCTTCACCATCTCGACCGCTTCCTCGAGCGTGAACGCAACCGGCTTCTGCGCCAGGATCCCCTTCACGTGCGGCCGGCTCGCGGCCTCGCGGACGATCTCGAGCTGCTGGTCGGGGGGATAGGCGATGTCGACGATCTCGACGTCGCGGGTCGTCGAGGAGCTCCTGCCAGGTGTCGTAGACCTTCGGCACCTTGTTCTGCTCGGCAGCGGTGCGGGCGTTAGCGGGTGTACGGGAGGCGATCGCGACCGGGCGGAAGCCGGCCTCGTTGTAGGCCGGCAGGTGGATGTCGCGCATGATGAAGCCGGCGCCGATGCACCCGATGCCGAAGTCGGTCTTCTCCGGAAGGTCCGGGCCGGTGTTGAGGTCGAAGTCCGCCATCGCCTGCTCCTAGCTCCGGACGCCCAGATCGCGCATGATCGCCGCGGTCCCGTCGTAGGCCTGCTGCGTCCACTCGACGATCTTCTCCGGGTCGGGCGAGTACTCGAGCTCGATCGAGACGGTGCCGTCGTAGCCGGTGTCGCGGATCGCGGCGAGGTACTCCTTGATCGGCGTCACGCCCATCCCCGCCGGCAGGTCGCCGTGCACCTTGCCGTCGCAGTCGGAGAGGTGGATGTGCCCGATCAGCCCGCTCAGCTCCTTGACGTCGTCGAAGGAGGCGTCCGACAGGTGCAGGTGGGAGATGTCCGCGTTCGCGCGGACGGCCGGGTGGTCGATCTCGTTCACGAACCGCGCCAGCTCGTGGACGTCCTTGAGCAGCGCCTGGTCGAACGGCTCCAGCTCGAGGACGATCTCGAGACCCTTCGACTGCGCGTACTCGCCGGCCTCCTTGACCATCTCCTTGGCCATGTCCCAGATCGCCGCCTGCGGGAAGACCTCGCAGTCCCAGTAGTACTCGCCGACGACGAGCAGCACGTTGCGCGCCCCGAAGAACGCACCCTGGTCGACGTACGCCTTGATCCGGTCGAGCGTGAACCGCTGGACCGACGGGTTGAAGTCGACGATCCCGAACGCGACGCAGACGACCGACCGGATCGGCAGGCCGACCTCCTCGGCGGTCTGCTTGATCTCCTCCCGCTCCTCGTCGGTCAGGTCGAGCGGGTCTTCGAAGACGTCATACGTGTCGAAGCCGATCTCCTTCGCAGTGCGGATGCCGTCGAGTCGGCTCACCTTCGTGCCGAGCCAGGTCGAGCTGATCATCCCGAGTTCCATTCCTGCCCTCCTTCGGCGATTGTCGTGGACTGGATCCTTTCAGGATGGGGCGGGCTCGTCATGGCCTCCGAAGCCGGCCACCCGCTGGAGCTCCTCCTCCGTGAATTTCGCCTCGAGGCGCGCGGCCTCCGCGTCGACCTCGCGCGCCAGGTCCGGGCCGCACTCGCGGGTCTCGCGCCGCCACTCGGCGAGATAGTCGTCGGAGTCGACGAGACCGGCCGTCATGGCCGCGTCGTCGATCGCCTCCTGGAACCGGTCCGGCAGCGCGACCCGGACTGCGGCGGGGCCGTCGGTTGCCGTCACCTGGGCCGGGATGTCGCGCCAGTAGATGACGGTCAGCTCAGGCAACCGCGACGAAGCTCGAGAGAGAAGGCGCCAGCCGGCCGTAGCCGGTCCGACGCCATTCGAACGTGAGGCCGAGCGAGGCCGCGCACTTCTCGGCCCGCTTGCGCAGCGCCGGGTCGTCGGTCTGCGCGAGATAGACGACGCGGCGGTAGTTCCCGAGGATGTCGCCGATCAGCTCGGGATACCGGTCGAGCCCGAGCGGCCGGCCGACGAACGAGTCGAAGTTCCGGACGAAGAAGTCGGTGAGGTAGAAGGTGCCGGGCTCCTCCTCCTGCAGCGCGTCCCACTCCGCAAGGCCCGCGTAGACCGCGTAGCAGTGAGCGCCTTCGAGACGCGAGGCGCCGTACCGCTCGCACACCTCGTCGATCCCGCCCGTCGTGCCGCAATCGGCGTACGCGACGAAGACGCGGTCGTAGCGGCCGTTCGCCTCCTCGAGCGCCTCCTCGAGGGCCGGCGGGATCCGTCTCGGCGTGGCGTGCAGCTCGGCGGGGAGGTGACGCACGTCGACGTGCTCCCAGCCGTTCGCCTGCACGATCGCACCCACCTCGCGGGCGAGCGCGCCACAGGCGAGGACCAGCAGCCTTTCGCTCATTTCCGCTCCCGGCGCCGGCAGAGCCGGCGCCTCCGCTCTCTGATGCCTAGGCTCATGCCGGAAACGCCAGCTGCTCGACGAACCGGTCGTTGAAGTCCGGGCGGTCGGAAAGCTCGATGTACCGCACCTCGTCCAGCATCGCCTCCGCCGCGTGGCGCTCCTGGAGCGAGAGCAGCGCCATCTTGGCGCCTTCGCCGGCGACGTTGCCGGCGGCCACGATCCGCGGCAGCGCCAGCTTCGGCACCAGCCCGATCCGGATCGCGCTGCTCGGCGAGAGGTACGAGCCGAAGGAGCCGGCCAGCAGCACCTGCTGGATCTCCGTCTCGGCGATGCCGAGATCCTCGACCAGCAGCCGCCACCCGGTCGCGATCGCCGCCTTCGCGAACTGCAGCTCCCGGACGTCCCGCTGGGACAGGTACACCGCGCCCTCGACGTCGCCCTCTCGCGCTTGCCCAGTGGAGGACGAAGATCCGCGTTCCGTCCGCCCGCGCGGTCAGGCGCGAGACGAGCTCCGGCTCGAGCCGTGCTGCCTCCTCCTGCGAGACGAAGCGGCCGGACTTGTCGAGCAGGCCGACGCGGACGAGCTCCGCGGCCGCGTCGACGAGGCCGGAGCCGCAGATCCCGGCCGGCTCGGCGTCGCCGATCACGTCGAGCTCCACCGCTCCGTCGCGGAGCCGGACGACCTCGATCGCGCCCTCCGCCGCCCGCATCCCGCAGGCGATCTGGGCGGCCTCGAAGGCGGGGCCGGCGGGCGCGGCGGTGCAGACGACGCCGTCGGCCGAGCCCAGGACGACCTCGCAGTTCGTCCCGACGTCGATCAGGAGCCGCAGGCGGCGGTCGCGGGTCATCCCCGTCGCCAGCATGCCCGCGACGAGGTCGCCGCCGACGTAGGCGCCGAGGGCGGGGAAGACGGTCGCCCGCGCGTCCGGGTGCACCTCCAGGCCGAGCTCCGCTGCGGGCATCTCCGGGTACGACTGCGCGGCGAGGATGAACGGGGCGACCCCGAGCGGCTCCGGGTCGACGCCGAGCGCGATCGACGTCATCGTCGCGTTCCCGGCCAGTGCGACCTCGTAGACCTGCGCGGGCTCGATGCCGGCCTGCTCGCACACGTCGTCGGCGAGCTCCTGCAGCGTCTGGGCGGCGAGCCCGGTCAGGCGCGGGAGCGCGGCGTCGTCGAGCATCGTCGCCGAGATGCGCGAGATCACGTCCGCGCCGAAGGGCTGCTGCTTGTTCAGCATCGACGCGACCGCGACCGGCGTCCCGGTGCCGACGTCGATCAGCGTTGCGACCACCGTGGTCGTGCCGAGGTCGAACGCCAGCGCATGCAGCCGGCCGGTCGTGTCGCCGGGCTCGACGTCGATCAGCAGGTCGTCGACGACGACCGCCGTGACGCGGAAGTCGGACTCCCGGAGCACGCGGGGCAGCCGCCGCAGCACGCCTGCCTCCGCGCGCAGCTCGAGGTCGTCGATCGCATCCTGCAGCGCGGCGAAGGTCGCTGCGCTGGTCCTGGAGCGTCGGCTCGTCGAGCTCCACGTACCGCTTCTGCAGCGCCGGCCTGAGGATCACCTGCCGCCCGACGCCGACCGTGGCGGCCTTCGGGCGGGTGACGAGCGGCGGCACCTCGATCTCGAGATTCGCCGCCGCCTGCGCGCGACAGGCGAGACGCCAGCCGGCCTCGAGCTCCTGGGGCGTGAAGGCGCGCGCGTCGAGTGGCGAGGCAGGGACATCGCCGTCCTCGATCCGGATGCGGCACTTCTTGCACGTGCCGTGACCGCCGCAGGTCGAGTCGATCGCGATCCCGTTCCAGGAGGCGGCGTCGAAGACGGTCACCCCGGGCGGCACCCGCACCGACGTGCCCGAGGGCTCGAAGCGCAGGGTGACGCGGGCGGGCTCCTCGGCCGGCCGTTCGCGTCTCCATGTGGTCCTCGAGGAGCGTCACGCCCGTGCAGCCTCCGCCTGCCGGTGAGCCGCGATCCAGTTCATCGCCCACTCGTCGCGCGCGAAGAGCAGATCCGCCGCGCGGCAGGCGTCCACGGTCCGGCCGTTTCGGGCGTCCATGATCGCGCTCGTCAGGCCGACGTACGACGCCACGGTGAGAAAGCCCGCGCCGAGGGCGTGGCGGCTCGGCAGCCCGAATGAGACGTTCGACGCGCCGAGCGTCATGTTCAGCCCGAACTCGTCGCGAATCAGGCGAATCGTCTCCAGCGTCGTCACTACCGCCTGCGGATCCGCCCCGACGGTCATCGCGAGCGGGTCGATGACCATGTCCTCGAGCGGGATCTCGTAGCGGCCGTGGACGGCGTCGACGAGCCGCTTGCACACCTCCAGCCGGTCCTGCGCCGTGGCCGGGATCCCGGTCTCGTCGTTGACGAGGCAGATGATCGCCGCGCCGTGCTCCTTGACGAGCGGCAGCACGCGCTCGAGCCGGTCCTCCTCGCACGTGACGGAGTTGACGAGCGCCTTCCCCTCGTACGCGGCGAGCCCGGCCTCGAGCGCCTCGACCACGGACGAGTCGATGCAGAGCGGCAGGTCGGTGTGCTCCTGGACGAGCCGCACGGCGCCGGCGAGCAGCTCCGCCTCGTCGGTCAGGGGGACGCCCATGTTCACGTCGAGGACGTGCGCCCCGCCGGCGACCTGCTCCTCGACGTCCACGACGACCTGTGAGAGATCGCCGCTGCGCAGCTGCTCCCCGAACGCCTTGCGCCCGGTCGGGTTGATCCGCTCCCCGATGATGCAGAAGGGCTGGTCTGGCCCGATGACGACCTCTTTCGAGGGGGACCGGAGGACGGTGTGCATGCTGGTCAGACCGGCGCCAGCGACCGGCGCTCCGCGAGGAGCTCCTTCGCCCGCCTGGTCGCGGTTGCGGCGTCGGAGGCGTACCCGTCGGCGCCCACGGCGTCGGCGTATTCCTGCGTGACCGGCGCGCCGCCGACCATGATGATCACGTCGTCGCGGAGCCCGGCCTTCTCGATCGCCTCGATGTTGACCTTGAACATGGGCATCGTCGTCGTCAGGAACGCGGAGAACCCGACGACGTCCGGCTTGTGCTCCTTGATCGCGTCGACGAACGTCTCGGGCGCGATCTGGACGCCGAGGTCGACGACCTTGAAGCCGGCGCCCTCGAGCATGATGTCGACGAGGTTCTTGCCGATGTCGTGGACGTCGCCCTTGACCGTCCCCATCAGGAACGTCCCGACTTTCTCGGCGCCGGTGTCGGCGAGGAGCGGACGGAGGATCTCGAGTGCGCCGCTCATCGCACGCCCGGCGATCAGCATCTCGGGGACGAAGAAGTCGCCGCGCTCGAAGCGCGCGCCGACCTCCTCGAGCGCCGGAATCAGCGCGTCGAAGAGCATCTGCTCGGGCCCGAGGCCGTCCTCGAGCCCTTGCTCGGTCAGCTCCACGACCGCCGGCTTGTCGCCGACGAGCGTGCGGTCGTAGAGGCCGGTGAGGATCTCGTCATGAGTCATGCGAGTGCCGTCTCCTTCCTGCTTGTGGTTACGAAGGTGGTCCGAGAGCGCAGCGGCGGCCTCGACCACCTGCTGGGCCAGCTCGCCGAGGCGCTTTCGAGAGGTGCGGACGGTGGGTGCGGAGATCGAGATCGCGGCGAGCACGGTGCCGCGGGCGCCGCGGATCGGCGCGGCCGCCGAGCAGAGGCCGGCCTCGAGCTCCTCCCACGTCGTCGCGTAGCCGTCCCGCCGGACCTGCTCGAGCTCGGCGAGCAGGTCGGGAATGCTCGTGATCGTGTTCGGGCCGAGCCGCGCCAGCCGTCCGAACGGCGGCTGGGCGGCGCCGAACGCCATGAAGACCTTCCCCATCGAGGACGTGTGGGTCGGGATGCGGCGCCCGACCCAGTTGCCCGCGCCGAGCGGGTGGTGGCTGTCGACCTGGGCGAGCCGCGCGACGCCGGTCGGGGTCGGGATGCCGACGTTCGTCGTCTCGCCGGTGATCCGCTCGAGGCGCGCCAGGAAGGGGAGCGCCAGCGTCGCGAGATCGCCGACGGCCGAGTCGCGGCGCGCGTAGTCCACGAGCACGGGTCCCGGCCGGAAGCCGCCGCCGGGCCGCCGCTGCGCGAGGCCGTTCCGTTCCAGGGCGCGCAGGAGGCGGGCCGCCGTCGTCTTCGGCAGCCGGGTCTCCTCGATCACGCTCGCGAGCGTGACGACGTCGTCGCTCTCGACGAGCCGCACGAGGATGCGCGCGGCGCGGTCGATCGACTGGGAACCGGACTCGAGAGCCGCCATCGGTACCAAATGATGGCACCTGAGGTGCGGCGCACGTCAAGCGCCAATCGTGATTGAATCTCCGATCTACCGGTGTTTCAGGTTCCGCAGTGTGGCACCTCGCGCTCAGGCCGCCGCCCAGACGGCGAGCCCGCCCGCGTCCTGCGCGCGCACGGCGCGCCCCTCGTCGACCGCGTTGTCGAGGTGCGCGCCGACCGACCTGGCGAGCTCGACGGCCATCTCGACGAACGGCCCGAGGGCAGCGTCGGCCGCTCGCCAGTAGTGCTCGAGCGGCTGCGGATCGGCTCCGAGCTCGGCGCCGACCGCCGCGTCCAGGTCGGCGACGAAGCCTTCGCTCCCGTCGAGGAACGCGGTCACGGCTTGCTCGCCCTCGATCGCCGAGTAGTGGCTCGTCCCGAGCCGCGCGGGTCGAAGCTCGCGCAGGCGGGCGATCGTCGCGCGGTAGGCCGGAACGGAGGCGTAGGGCGGCGGGCTGATCAGCTCGTCGTCGGTCGTGTAGAGACCGCGCTCCAGCACCGCGTCCATGACGATCGCCGTGCCGGATTCGCGGTGCAGGACGCCCAGATGCCCGGGGGAGTGCCCCGGCAGGGCGACCACCTCGACGGCGATCCCGCCGAGGTCGAGCTGCTCGCCGTCGGACACCGTGCCGTCGATCGGCGTGTCGGGGCCGGCGGCGTTCTCGAGCCATTCCCACGTCGCCTCGTCGTAGTCGAGCCCGTGGCCGCGGTACCAGCCGTAGCGGTCGCGCGAGATCTCCGGCCACGACTCGATCCAGGGCCGGTCCTGCGCCGACGACCGGATCCGCGCCTGCGGTGCGACACGGCGCAGCTCCGAGTTGCCGCCGTAGTGGTCGACGTCGGCGTGCGAGATGACGACGTCGGTGATCTCGGCCGGCGAGCGGCCGAGCTCGGCGAGTGCCGGCGCGACGTGCTCGGCGATCGTCCCGTCGACCCCGGAGTCGACGAGCAGGAGCCGCTCGTCACCGACGACGAGCCACTGCGCGAAGCGCCGGCGGCCCAGGACGGACGGAATCCGGTAGATGTTCGGCTGGACTTCCTCGATGCTCACGGATGGCCTCACTTTCGAACATTGGCTCTAAGCTAGGGACCCGAACGATCTCAGAGGAGCGTGAAGACGTGAAGACTGCCGAGCGCACACGCATCGCCTTCGAGCGCGGAACACCCGACCGCGTTCCGTTCCACTGCTGGCTCGGATTGCCGCTGATCAAGAAGCTGAAGCCGCCCGAGAAGCGGATGCTCGAGATGCTCGAGTGGTGGATCGACGACCCGATGGGATCGATCGTCAAGATGCAGCAGGACCTCGGGCTCGACCCGATGATCACGACGTACAGCCAGCACATCGGCGAGCACGAGATCTGGCCGCGGATGCTCTTCCCGCGCCCGTTCGAGACGGACACGTGGGTCGAGACCTTCGAGGTCACGGCGCAGGGCGACGGCTGGCGCGAGCACTCGCACAAGATCCGCACGCCCGACGGCGACCTCGACTACTCGTACCGGACGGAGGACGGCTTCGGCACCTCGTGCCACGACTTCCTGCTCAAGGGCGACGAGCCGGAGACGAAGCTTCCCGCGCTGCGCCACTTCCCGTCGGCCGACCTCTACGACATGACCGTGATGAAGGGGATGGTCGAGAAGGTCGGGGACGAGGCCTGGTGGCTGCACCACGTGATCGGGCCGTGGGACATGGCGGCCGAGATCCGCGGGCTCGTCGACCTGTCGATGGACATCTACGACCGGCCCGAGTTCGTGCACGACCTGATGCGGATCTGCACCGACTGGCTGAAGGGCTTCTACCGGCGTCTGGGCGAGACCGGGATCCACTCGATCTCCATGAACGAGACCTGGGTCGGCGTCGGCGTCGCGCCGGACCAGTTCCGCGAGTTCATGAAGCCGTACGACAAGGAGTGCGTGGAGGCCGCGCACGACGCCGGCTACATGGTCAGCTTCCACAACTGCGGCCGCGCGACGCTGTTGCTGGAGGACATGGCCGACACCGGGCCTGACGCGATCGAGACCCTGACGTCGAGCCGCTCGTCCGGGGACGTCGACCTCGCGGATGCGAAGCAGCGAATCGGCGACCGCGTCTGCCTGTTCGGCGGGTTCAACGAGCACCTGCTCCACGAGGCCGACGCCGACGCCGTCCGCGACGAGGTCAAGCGCTGCCTCGACGCGGCGATGGAGGGAGGCGGCTACGTCCTCCGGTCGACCGGGCAGATCTTCGACGCCAAGCCCGGGCTGATCGAGGTTGCGAGCGAGACCGTCCGCGACCTCGGCCGGTACAACTGAGCGAGCGCGACCTCCTCGACGTCGAGACCGCGGCGGACGGGCCGGCCGGCCTGCTGCCGCTGACGCCGGAGTTCCTGCGCGACCGGCCGTCCGGGGACGTCTTCGGGCTCAGCGCAGAACGCCGGGATGGGCTGGGACCCGGCGAAGACCGGGCGCGACCCGTTCCTGATCCTCTCGACGCAGGGCGGGATGCGCGCGGACGACGGGACGCCGGTCGCCCTCGGCTACCACACCGGGCACTGGGAGGTCGGGCTGCTCGTGCGCGAGGCCGCGCTCGAGCTCGACCGGCTCGGCGGCCTGCCGTTCGCGGCCCACGTCTCCGACCCGTGCGACGGGCGCACGCAGGGCACGACCGGGATGTTCGACTCGCTCCCGTACAGGAACGACGCCGCGCTCGTGCTGCGCCGGCTCGTCCGCAGCCTGCCGACGCGCCGGGGCGTGATCGCCGTGGGCACCTGCGACAAGGGTCTGCCGGCGATGACGATGGCGCTCGCCTCCTTCGGCGAGCTGGCCGGGGCGGTGATTCCGGGCGGCGTCACGCTGCCCCCGCGCCGCGGGGAGGACGCCGGCGCCGTCCAGACGCTCGGCGCCCGCTTCGCCCACGGGCTCGTGTCGCTCGAGGAGGCGGCCGACCTCGGCTGCCGCGCGTGCGCCAGCCCCGGCGGCGGCTGCCAGTTCCTCGGCACCGCCGCGACTGCCCAGGTGGTCGCGGAGGCCTTCGGACTGACCGTGCCGCACGCCGCGCTGGCACCGTCGGGGCAGCCGATCTGGCTGGACGTCGCCCGGCGCACCGCGCAGGCGGTGCACGAGCAATGGCGCGAGGGCCGCACGCTCGCCGACGTCCTCACGCAGGACGCGCTCGAGAACGCGATGCTCGCGCACGCCGCATTCGGCGGCTCGACGAACCTCCTGATCCACGTGCCCGCGGTCGCGCACGCGGCCGGGCTCGTGCGTCCGACCGCCGCCGACTGGCGGCGGGTGAACCGGGCCGTGCCGCGCCTCGTCGACGCCCTCCCGAACGGGCCGGAGAACCACCCGACCGTCCGCGTCTTCCTGGCCGGCGGCGTTCCGGAGGTGATGCTCCACCTCCGGCGGCTCGGCCTCCTGAACGGCGGCGCCCGCACGGTGGTGGGCCGGACGTGGGACGACCTCCTCGACGAGTGGCAGGAGAGCGAGCGCCGGCACCGCCTGCGCGAACGCCTCCGGGAGCAGGACGGCGTCGACGCCGACGACGTGATCTGCCCGCCCGAGCGCGCCCGCGCCAAGGGCATGACCTCGACGGTCTGCTTCCCGGCGGGGAACCTCGCGCCGAACGGCAGCGTGATCAAGAGCACGGCGATCGACCGGGGCAGCCTCGACCCCGACGGCGTCCTGCGGATGACCGGGCACGCGCGCGTGTTCACGCGCGAGCGGGACGTGATCGCGGCGCTGAAGGGGCAGGAGGGCGAGCCGGTCGTGGAGGGCGAGGTGATCGTCCTCGCCGGCCGCGGGCCGCTCGGCTCCGGGATGGAGGAGACGTACCAGGTGACGTCGTTCCTGCGCTATCTGCCGACGGGCCGAGGGATCGCCCTCGTCACCGACGCGCGGTTCTCGGGGGTCTCGACCGGGCCGTGCATCGGGCACGTCAGCCCGGAGGCGCTCGAGGGCGGGCCGATCGGCAAGGTCGTCGACGGCGACCTCGTCCGGATCGTCGTCGACACGCGGAACCTGGAGGCGTCGGTCGAGCTGGTCGGCCACGGCGACGAGGCGTGGACGGCGGAGGAGGCGGCGGCCGTGCTGGAGGAACGTCCGACGAACCCGGCGATCCGGCCGGACGACGCCCTGCCGGCCGACACGGCGCTCTGGGCGCGCCTGCAGTCGGTCAGCGGCGGCCTGTGGGGCGGGTGCGTCTACGACGTCGAGTCGATCGCCGCCGCGCTCGGTGCGGGTGCGGTGGACACGCCGGCGACGGATAATCGATTATCGGGCTCACTGAGCTGAAGGAGGCTGCAGATGGCGGTGCAGGCACCAGAGGTCCTCGCCACCTTCCAGGGTGACGAGGCGTTTCCGATCGAATGGGAGCCCGGCGAGGCGGAGCTCTTCTGGGTGCTGGACGACCTCCACTGCCCCAACCCGCTGTCGCCGCTCTATTTCGACCTGGGCGGGTGGTGGCTGACTTGCGACCACATGTTCCGGCGCTTCGCGACGCCGTTCGCGGCGGACTGGGTGGCGAAGAACGTGAACGGCTACCTCTATACGGCGGCGATCCCGGCCGACCCGTCCGTGCGGCCGGAGGCGAACGAGTTCCAGGCGCGCTACGCGCCCCGCGTCCCGCACGACCCCGAGTACCCGGCGAAGATGGGCGCGTACCTGGGCTTCGTCCTGCCCCACTACGCCGGCAACTTCCTCGACTGGTGGCGTGACCGGCTGCGCCCCGAGATCGAGCGGAACTTCGCCTACCTGGACGGGTACGACACCGACGGCGCCTCGCTGGTCGAGCTCGTGGTGCTCTTCGAGGACGCGCTCGACGTCCACGACCGTCACTGGAAGATCCACTGGATGCTCAACTTCGCGCAGTTCTCCGCGACGATGGCGCTGAACGCGACCGTCGCCGAGGTGAAGGGCGAGGCCGACCCGGCGCTCCTCGGCCGCCTGCAGAGCTCGATCGAGGACCGGAACTGGGATTCGATCGAGGCGCTCTGGCAGATGAAGGAGGAGATCAAGGGCGACGACGAGCTGCGCGAGGCCTTCCGGGGCGAGACCGCCGCCGACGTGATCCGCTCGCTCGAGGGCTCCGAGCGCGGCCGCCGCTTCCTGGAGGAGCGGCTGACTCCCTACCGGCAGGAGTTCGGCTACAAGGCGATCTGGTCGCACGAGTTCTCGTTCCCGACCTGGAAGGAGAGCCCGGCGCCGATCGTCGAGGCCGTTCGCGGCTATCTCGAGACCGACTACGACTACCCGGCCGCGATCCGGGCGGTCCGCGACGACCTGGCGGCGGCGCAGGAGGAGCTCTTCGACGGCGTCCCCGACGGCGAGGGGAAGGACCGGCTCCGGCAGGCGCTCGAGCTCTCGCTGCGGATGAACCCGCTCACGCCCGACCACCACTTCTTCATCGACCAGGGGACGAACGCGCGGGTGCGCCTCGCCGCGATCGCGATCGGGCGGAAGCTCGTCGAGGCCGGCGCGCTCGACGATCCGGAGGACGTCTTCTACCTCCGCTACAACGAGCTCCGCCTGCTGGCGGCCGACCCCGAGGCCTTCGACGCGCGGACGATCGTCTCCGACCGCCGGGACGAGCGCGAGCAGCAGGCGCTCGTCCGGCCGCCGCAGTGGATCGGCACCGCGACGGAGGAGGCGCTCGCGTTCCCGTACTGGTCGCTCTGGGGCTTCCCCGAGAAGTTCCACCGCGCGCCGCCGGAGAAGGTCGACGAGGTGCACGGGCTCGGCGCCTCGCCCGGCGTGGTCGAGGGCGTCGCGCGCCGCGTCGCCTCGCTCGACGAGTTCGACCAGGTGCAGGAGGGCGAGATCCTCGTCTGCCAGATGACGAATCCGGCGTGGGTCGTGCTGTTCACGAAGATCGCGGGGCTCGTCACGGATGCCGGCGGCGTGGCGGCGCACCCGGCCGTCGTCGCGCGCGAGTTCGGGATCCCGGCCGTCGTCGGGACGTCGGTGGCGACCGAGCGGATCAAGAGCGGTGACCGGGTGCGAGTGAACGGAACGGCGTTGTCGAGGTATTGCGATGAGCGTAGGCTTGACGGAGCTCATCAATGAGCGGAGGCGCCGGCTTGGCCGGCGCCGGGAGCGGGTTTCATGACCCGCCTCGTCGACCTGTCGATGCCGGTGCACCCGGACATGCTCACGTTCCCGCGCGTCCCGCCGCCGATGCTGATGCTCTACGAGAGCTGGACGCAGTTCGCCGAGCGGATCGGCGCCGCGGAGCACGGCGCCACCTCGCTGACCGCGAGCTACGTGGTCGTCCAGAACGACCACGTCGGCACGCACTGCGACGCGGTCAAGCACATCCGCGGGCCTGAGGCTCCGGGGGTGGAGGGCATCCCGCTCGAGTACTGCTTCTCGGACGGCGTGCGGCTCGACTTCCGCCACAAGGAGAAGGGAACGCGGATCTTCCCGGACGAGATCGACGAGGCGCTCGAGAAGATCGGCTACGAGCTGAAGGAACGGGACATCGTCCTGATCCACACGGGTGCGGGCGCCTACAACACCGAGGAGCGGTACAAGACCGACTTCCCGGGGATGACCGCCGAGGCGACGCGCCACCTGATCTCGAAGGGCGTGCGGATGATGGGCTGCGACGCGATCACGTTCGATCCGCCGGTGTGGGCGATGTTCGAGCAGAAGCACTTCTGGGAGGCGCACCTGGTGATGAACGAGGACGACTACTGGCACCTCGAGAACCTGATGAACCTCGACCAGCTCCCGACGCACGGCTTCAAGCTCTCGGTCTTCCCGGTCAAGTGGATCGGCACGACGGCGGCGCCGGTCCGTGCGGTCGCCATCCTGGATGACTGAGGTCGTCTGGTTCGCCGACGAGCGCTGCCTCGACGTCGCCTGCGCCGGGGGCAAGGGCGCCAGCCTCGCGCGCATGACGGCCGAGGGCCTGCCGGTTCCGGCCGGCTTCGTCGTCCCGTCCTGGGCGCTCGCGCAGGCCGTCGACGGCGAGCGCCTGACCGCGCTCGCCCGGGCCGGGGACCACGCCGGCGCCCAGGAGCTCGTCCTCGGGGCCGAGCCGGCGGGACGCGAGGTCGACGACGCCTACGAGCAGCTCGGCGGCGGGCCGCGTCGCGGTCCGCTCGTCGGCGTGCGCCGAGGACTCCGAGACCGCCAGCTACGCCGGCCAGCAGGAGACATTCCTGAACGTCGAGGGAGCGGAGGAGGTGCGGAGACGGATCGTCGAGTGCTGGGCGTCGTTCTTCAGCGAGCGCGCGCTCTTCTACCGCGAGCGAAAGGGATCGCTGGACGATCTGCGGATGGCCGTCGTCGTCCAGCAGATGGTCGCGCCGGAGAAGTCGGGTGTGCTCTTCACGGTCGATCCCGTGCAGCGCCGCCGCGACCGGATGGTCGTCGAGGCGGTGTTCGGGCTCGGCGAGCAGGTCGTCTCCGGAGAGGTGACCCCGGACCACTACGCCGTCGACCGGAGCGGCTCCGTCAAGCGCGAGCGGCTCGCGAACGGCGGCGTCCTGCAGCCCGAGGAGCTGACGATGCTCGCGGAGCTCGGCTGCGCGCTCGAGGAGCGATTCGGCGGCCCGCAGGACGTCGAGTGGGCGATGGCGGACGGGCAGCTGTACCTGCTCCAGTCCCGCCCCGTGACGACGCTTTGACCCTGGAGGACCGCGCGCTCGTGTGGATCGAGCCGTACTGGAACGCCGAGCACCTCGTCCGGACGCGCGACTGGCTGCTCGAGCTCGATCCGGACGCGTCCGAGGCGCTCAGGCTCGCGGCGGTCACGCACGACATGGAGCGTCACTTCCCGGGCGGGCCGGTCGAGGACCTGAGCGGCGCACCGGAGGAGAACACGGAGTACCGGCGGCTGCACTCGGAGCGCTCGGCCGCGATCGTGGGCGACTGGCTGGCCGGGGAGGGGGCTCAGGACGAGCTCGTGCAGGACGTCCGCCGGCTGATCCTCGCCCACGAGACCGGCGGGACCGAGGACGAGGATCTCGTCCAGGCCGCCGACTCGCTCTCGTTCCTGGAGGTGAACGCCCCCGTCGTCGTCCGCTGGTTCACGAGCGGCCGGTGCGGCCCCGAGCGCTCGAAGGCGCAGCTTCGCTGGATGCTCGAGCGGATCCGCGTCCCGCGCGCGCGGGAGCTCGCGCAGCCGCTGTACGAGGAGGCCGTCGCGGTTGTCGACCGAGCCTGAGTGGCTCGTTCCGGCCTCGCTCGACGAGGCACTGGCGCTGCGGGCCGAACGGCGCGACGAAGCAACTGTCGTCGCCGGCGGGACCTTCGTCGGCATCCTCGTCAACAGCCGGCTGATGGCGCCGGAGGCATTTCTCAGCCTGCAGCGTGTTGCCGGACTGGACTACATCCGCGCCGACGGGGATCTCCGCATCGGCGCGCTCACGACCCACCGCGCGGTCGAGCTCTCGCCGGTCGTGCGCGAGGGGTGGCCGGCGCTGGCGCACGCGTTCTCGGTCGTAGCGAGCCCGCGCGTGCGCAACCAGGCGACCGTCGGCGGCGTGCTCGCCGACGCCGATTACGCGTCCGACCCGCCGTCGATGTTCGTCGCCCTCGGCGCACGGGCCGTGGCCCGAAGCGTGCGCGGCGAGCGGGAGGTGCCGGTCGAGGAGCTGATCACCGGCTTCTACGAGACGTCGCTGGAGCCGGACGAGCTGCTCGTCGAGGTCGTCGTCCCGGACGGCGAGCATCGCGCCGCCTACCGCAAGTTCCGCTCGCGCTCGCACGAGGACCGGCCCGCAGTGGGGGTCGCGGTCTGCCGGCGGCCGGGCGAGCTGCGGGTCGTCGTCGGCGCGGTCGCCGGCACCCCGCAGTGGTTCCCGGAGCTCTGCGACCCGCAGGCCCCGCCGGCGGAGGTCGCGCGCGGCTACGCCGAGGCGATCGACCCGATCGCCGACGTCAGCGGCTCCGCCGAGTACCGCCGGCGCGTGATCGAGGTCGAGGTGCGGCGCGCTCTGGAGGAAGTGGCGTGACCGACGCCCGCGTCACCGGCGCCGCACGCTACGCGGAGGACGTCGACCTCGACGGCCAGCTGCACGCCCGGCTCGTCCGCTCGCCTTTCGCGCATGCGCGCGTGCTCGCGGTCGACGCGGCCGCCGTCCCTCGGGTTGCGTCACGCTGCTCCCGGACGACGTCCGCGGGCTCGCGCGCTACGGCGTGCAGATCGAGGACGAGACCGTGCTCGCGCTCGACCGGGTGCGGTACGTCGGGGACGTCGTCGCAGCCGTCGCCGCCGAGACACCGCGCGAGGCGGAGGAGGCGGCCGCTCTCGTCCAGGTGGACTACGAGGAAGCGCCGGCCGTGCTCGACGTGGTCGAGGCGGCCGCGCCGGGCGCGCCGCTCGTGCACGACGAGATCGCCCTCGCCTCCGGCGGCGCGGCGTACTTCGGGATGCGCCCCCAGCCGGGGACGAACGTGTGCCACCGCTTCCAGCTTCACCACGGCGACGTCGCCGCGGCCTGGGCCCAGGCGGACGTGGTCGTCGAGGAGACGTACCGGACGGCCGCGGCGCAGCACGCGGCCATGGAGCCGCACGCGTGCGTCGCCCGCTGGGACGGCGACCGGCTCGAGGTGTTCACGGGCACGCAGACGCCCTTCAACCTGCGCGAGGAGCTGGCGCGCATCTTCGGGCTCGCGCCCGACCGCGTGCGGGTCGTGGTCCCGCCGATGGGCGGCTCGTTCGGGGCCAAGACGTTCCTGCGCACCGAGGCGATCGCCGCGGCGCTGGCGCGGAAGGCGGGCCGCCCGGTCAAGCTCGTGCTCCCGCGCGCCGAGGAGTGGCAGACGCTGAACCGCCACGCCGCGGTCGTGACGATGAAGCTCGGCGCGCTCGCGGACGGGACGCTGCTCGCGCTCGAGACGACCTGTCTCGCGGACACCGGCGCCTACGCCGACTGCGGGCCGGGAGTGGCGCAGAAGATGGGCTTCGCGGCACCCGGCCCGTACCGGATCCCGAACGTGCGGGTCGACGCGCGTTGCGTCTACACGAACCTGCCGCCCGCGGGGGCGTTCCGCGGCTACGGCCAGATGCAGTCCGCGTGGGCGCGCGAGCGCGCGGTCGACCTGCTCGCGGACCGCCTCGGCCTCGACCCGCTCGAGCTGCGCCTGCGCAACCTCCTGCGCGACGGCGACGTCTACTGCACCGGCGAGACGATGCACGACGTCCACTTCGCCGAGTGCCTGGAGGCGGCGGCGAACGCGATCGGCTGGCACGAGGGGCGCCAGGGGAAGGGCCTGAGCGTGATCCTCAAGGGAATGCAGACGCCGAGCCGGGCGTCGATCCGCGTGGAGCTCGGCGACGACGGGGGCTACACGCTGCGCTGCGCGACCACCGAGATGGGGCAGGGGGCGCGCCGGGCGATCACGCTGCTGGCCGCGGAGCTGCTCGAGGTCGAGCCGGAGCTGATCCGCTTCCCCGACCCGGACACGGACGTCGTCCCGTTCGACACCCGGACGACGTCGTCGCGGTCGACGTACATGATGGCCTGCGCGCTCGAGGCGGCCGTTCGCGACCTGCGCGAGAACGGGGGCACGGTCGGCGAAGGAGAGGCGGTCGAGGAGGGCGGGCTCGATCCGGACACCGGTCAGGGGATCGCGTCGACGCACTGGCACCAGGGGGCCGCCGGCGCGGAGGTGCGCGTCGACGAGGAGACCGGGAAGGTCGAGGTCGTCCGGCTGCACTGCGCGGTCTACGCGGGCCGGGTCGTCAACCGGCCGGGCGCGGAGCTGCAGAACGAGGGCTCGATGATCATGGGCCTCGGCACGGCGCTCTTCGAGGAGGTCGTCACCGCCGAGGGCCAGGTGACGAACGCGAACCTGTCCGACTACCCGGTGCCGTCGTTCGCCGATCTTCCGGGCCGGCTGACCCAGGAGCTGCTCGAGCGGGAGGGTGCGGAGGTACACGGACTGGGCGAGACGGCGCTCCCGCCGGTGCCGGCCGCGATCGGCAATGCGGTCGGGTCGCTCGGGATCCCGGTGACGGAGCTGCCGCTGACCCCCGAGCGCGTGCTCGCCGCGGCGGCGCGCGTCGTGGAGACGGTCGCGTGAAGCTCGAGCTTCGCGTCAACGGCGCCTCGCACCAGATCGAGGCACGGGCGGACGAGTCGCTGCTCGAGGTGCTTCGCCGCGACCTCGGTCTCGCGAGCGTCCGCGAGACGTGCGGGATCGGCGTCTGCGGGGCCTGCACCGTGCTCGTCGACGGGCTGCCGATGTCGGGCTGCCTGTTGCTCGCGCCGCTTGCGCAGGGGCGCGAGATCCGGACCGTCGAGTCGCTCGGCGGCGACGACCCGGTGCAGCGGGCCTTCGTGGAGACCCACGCCTTCCAGTGCGGCTACTGCACGCCGGGGATGGTGCTCGCGGCCAGGCGGTTGCTCGAGGAGAACCCGAGCCCGACCGAGGAGGACGTGCGCCTGGGGCTCGCAGGGAACCTCTGCCGGTGCGGCTCCTACGTCAAGATCGTCGAAGCCGTCCTCCTGGCGGCGGGGAAGGAGAGCGAATGGACGAGCTGAGCAGGTTCAGGCTGGACGGGCGGGCGGCCCTGGTCTCGGGCGGCTCCGGTGGGATCGGCGTGCGGATCTGCGAGGCGCTCGCCGGCGTGGGCGCGAACGTCGCGATCGTCGGCCGCGACGAGGGCCGCCTCCAGGAGGCGCGCGAGGCGGTCGAGCGGGCGGGCACGCAGGCGCTCGTGCTGGCGGCGGACGTGACGAAGGAGGCGGAGGCCGACCGCGTCGTCGACGAGACCGTCGCGGCCTTCGGGCGGCTCGACATCCTGATCAACGGCGTCGGCGGCGGCGCCGGCGCCGCGCTGCACGACGCCGAGGTCTACCCCGAGGACGTCTGGGACTGGATGATGGACCTCAACCTGCGCTCGCAGTTCCTCGTCTCGAAGGCAGCGGCGCGCACGATGATCGCGGCCGGCAACGGCGGCCGGATCGTGAACATCTCCTCCGTCCGGGGCCAGCTCGGCATCCGCCTCGGCTACTCGGCCTACGTCGCCGCCAAGGGAGCGATGGACGCGCTGAACCGGCAGCACGCGACGGAATGGGCGAAGCACGGGATCACCGTGAACGCGGTCGCGCCGACGTTCGTCAAGACACCGCAGGTCGAGAGCCTGCTCGCCGACGAGAACTTCCGCCAGGGCCTCGTCAACCGGATCCCGCTCGGGCGGATCGCCGACCCGGATGACCTCGTCGGCGCGATCCTCTACTTCAGCTCGGACGCGTCCGGCTTCTGCACGGGCCAGCTCCTGACGCTGGACGGAGGGCTGACGGCGTCGCAGTAGGCCTCCGTAGCACCCCGCAAGCGAGATCGTGTCGACCCCGGATGCGGTTTCGCGCTCCGGCGGGCGACACTCGGAGCAGCACGCGAGGAGGTGCGAAATGCAGGTGAAGGACGTGATGACGACGCCCGCGATCAGCGTCCGCAGCGACGCGACCCTCCACGACGTCGCGGAGATTCTCGCGGCGCAGCGCATCTCGGGACTGCCGGTCCTCGACCGGGACGGCGCACTCGTCGGCGTGATCTCCGAGGCGGACATCATCCGGAAGGAAGCGAGCCCGGCGTCGCCGGCGCGCACCGCCGGCGAGGCGATGACCACGCCGCCGCTGACGATCGAGCCCTGGCGGGCGGTCACCGAGGCTGCGAGGCACATGCTCCGGGAGCACGTCAACCGTCTGCCCGTCGTTTTCGACGGTGAGCTCGTCGGCATCGTCACGCGAGCCGATCTGGTGCGAGCGTTCGTGCGATCCGATGCCGAAATCACATCGGAGATTCACGAGAGCGTGGCGCTGCGCTGGCACGGGATCGACCCGAACGGAATCGCCCTGTCCGTGCGCGACGGCGAGGTCAAGGTCGACGGCCCACTCGCGTCCACAGGCGACGCGGAACTCGTCGAGGAGGTGATCAGGCGGATTCCTGGAGTCGTCTCGGTCGAATGCCGGCTCGGCGTCGGCACGCTCAGCCGCGGCTGAGCACTCCGCTGCGGAGCTCGAACACCCTGCCGCGCGAGCGCGTGTAGTACACGCGGAAACGGTCGCCGCCGAGCGGGAGCAGCGTCGGGTCGAAGAGCGACCACTTCTCGTCCTCCAGCAGCGGCCGGTCGTCGAGCGTCCAGCGCAGGCCGTCCGGCAGACTCGGCGAGGTAGAGCCGCTGTCTGGGCTCGATCGCGGAGAGCACCATCAGCCAGCGCCCGGACGCGAGCCGGACGACGGCGGGATCGGCGTACGGCGACGGCAGCCTGACCCCGCGCTCCGGGTGGAACGTGATCCCCTTCGTCGATCGGCCGCTGACGATCCGTGACGGGCCCTTGAACGGGCGGTCGTTGAGGTACAGCCGCCAGCTCCCGTCGTCGAGCGGCACGACCTCCATCACGCCGAAGCCTGCGTCCGCGAAGCGATTCCCGTCGTCGAGGAACCAGACCAGACCGTCCCGGGAGACCGCGCTGCGCACCCGCGACGGCTCGTAGGGGAGCGCATCCGGCGTCGAGTAGTACATCCGCAGCCGGCCGTCCGGCAGCCGCACCACGGTCGGGTGCGCCCCGAGCGGCATCCGTCCGGTCGCGCGACGGAAGACGAGGCCGTCCTGCGAGCGGAAGGCCTCGATGCCCTCCGGGGTGTTCGCCCAGAGCAGGAGCGAGCCGTCCGCCCGGCGAAGCGCCTCTGCCGAGACCACGTTCGGCACGCGCACGCCCGGGTCAGGACTGAAGCGCCACCCGCTGTCCTGCCCGCCGCACCCCGACACCAGGAGCAGCACGGCGACGAGGAACAGGATCACTGCGCAGCCAGCAGGCCTGCGGCGGTAGCGGCGAGCTCCGGATCGGCGTCAATGCGGCTGAGGCGGATCGTCGGCGGGAGGATCACGACGAGCTCTTCCGCGAGCGCGTCGAGCATCGACCGAACAACGCGGCCCGCCTCGCCGACCCCGGCCGGGATCGCGTAGACGACCGGGCCGCCCTCAGCTTCCAGCAACGGGACGATCCCTCGTAACAGACCGAGCGGCCCCCAGACGCTCCGCGAGAAGGCGGCCAGCCATTCATTCTCCGGTCGGTCGAACAGGTCACCTTCCGGAAGCGACGCTGCGGTGAGAACCACGCCGTCGACGCCGCCGAGCAGCGCCGCCGCGACGCCGCCGACCCGTGCCGTGTCCTGCGCGTCCGTGAGGTCAGCCACGCACGGGAACGCCTGATCCCCCAGCTCGGCGACCACGGCCTCGAGCGTTTGCAGCTTCGGCCCGACGAGCAGCACTCGCGCTCCGTGCTCGACCAGCTCGCGTGCGACGGCGAGGCCGAACGCAGTCGTCCCGCCGACGACGAATGCTCCGTCCTCGAGGTTCACACGATGTACGGCCTGAGCACGTCGCGCGCGAGGTGGAACCCACGGATGACGAGCTCCTCGCTGCCCTCGAACCCGCGGTCCTCGTGCTCGATCACGATGCTCCCGTCGTAGCCGACGGCGTAGAGCGCGGCGAGGAAGCGGTCCCAGCGAACCTCGCCGAGCCCCGGCAGCCGCGGCACCTGCCAGCCCATCCCCAGTGACATCACCCCATGTTCGTACAGGCCGTCGCGGCGGATCTCGAGGTCCTTCGCGTGCACGTGGAAGATCCGGTCGCCGAAGTCGTAGACCGCCCGCTCGTAGTCGATCATCTGCCAGACGAGGTGGCTCGGGTCGAGGTTGAGCCCGAAGCTCCGCGAGGGAACGATCTCGAAGAGCTCGCGCCAGATCGCCGGCGAGTACGCCAGGTTCACGCCGCCCGGCCACTCGTCGACGCTGAAGATCATCGGGCAGTTCTCGATCGCCACCTTCACGCCGAGCGACTCGGCCTCCTCGACGATCGCGGGCCAGACCTTCCGGAACTCGCCGATGTTGTCGGCGTGCGTGCGGTCCTTGTCGCGGCCGACGAACGTGTTCACGACCGGCACGCCGAGCCGCGCCGCCGCCCGGATCACCTTCCGCGTGTGCTCGTTGACCGCCGCGCGGTGGTCCGGGTCGGGGTGGAGGTTGTTCGGGTAGTAGCCCAGTCCCGAGATCTCGAGCTCGAGGCCGTCCATGAGCGAGCGGATCTCGTCGGCGCGCTCCTCCACCGAGTCGACGTCGATGTGGGTGACGCCCGCGTACCGCCGCGCCTCGCCGGAGCCGGCGGGCCAGCACGCGACCTCGAGCGCCTCGAAGCCGTTGTCCTTCGCCCACCGGGCGACCTGCTCGAGTGGCCAGTCGGCGAAGGGGACGGTGAGGAAGCCGAGCTTCACGCCCGGGCCGCGATCCGGCCCCGCAGGAACGACCGCACCTCGTCGACGAGCACCTCGGGGCGCTCGACCGTCAGGTTGTGGCCGCAGTCCTCGACGGTCACGCGCCGGGCGACGTTCGGCAGCGCCGCCTCGATCTCGTCGCCGGCCGCCGGGCGGCACCACGCCGTCGCGGTCGCCGGCGACGAGGAGCACCGGCGCCGAGACGCGGCCCAGCTCCGGCCGGAGGTCCAGCTCGGCGAGGACGCGGCAGGTCGCCGCGTAGGTCGCCGGGTCGTTCGCCGCGAGCATCGCCACCAGCGCGTCGAAGCCGGCTGGGTCGCGCTCCCGGAAGGACGGAGCCGTTCCGTTCGTCGCGACCGTCTCCGCGACCGGCGCCATTCCCTCGCTCTCGACCTTCTCCGCACGGTCGCGCATGCCCTGCTGCCCCTGCTCGGGCAGGACGACCGGCCCGCCGACGGAGACGACGGCCGACACGTCTTCCGGATACCGGGCCGCGTACGCCAGCGCGATCGAGCCGCCGAACGAGTGGCCGACGAGCGCCGGCCTCGCGAGCTCGAGCTCCTCGGCGAGCGCGCGGAGGTCGCCGACGAAGTCGTCGAGCGAGTACGGGCCCGCGGCGCGTTCGCTCCCGCCGGTTCCGCGCAGGTCGTACGTGACGACCGTGAACTCGTCCTCGAGCTCGCCTGCCACGCGTCCCCAGATCCCGGCGCTCGTCCCGCCGAGCCCGTGGACGAGCACGACCGGCGGGCCCGAGCCCCGCCGGTCGTGCGCGATCCGACGTCAGTGCTGTACCTCGGCCGCGGTCGGCATCGGGTCGACCATCGCCTTCTGCCGCTGGATCACCTCGATGTTCATCGTGAAGTCCGCCAGCGGTTGCAGCTCCTGCGGCAGGCCGAGCGTGTTCACCATCACCTTGCCGTCCTTCATCACCATCGCCAGGCGCGAGCGGTCCTGGAGGATCGCGATGTTCTCGAGCGGATCGCCGTCGACGACGAGCAGGTCGGCGAACTTGCCCGCCTCGACCGTGCCGGTCTCGTCCTCGAGCCGCATCAGCTGCGAGCCGTGCTTCGTCGCGGCGACGATCGCCTCCATCGGCGAGAAGCCCATGTCGGTGACGAAGATCTCGATGTCCTTCGCGTACTCGCCGTGCGGGCACCAGATGAAGCCGTAATCGCCGCCGGGGATGATCCGGACGCCGGCCTCGCGCATCTTCTGCATCGCCTGGCAGCCGCGCTCCCACTCGTCCTGGTAGCCGGAGGCGTCGATCATCTCCTGCGAGATCCCGCAGGCGAGGCCCTTCTGGAGGATGCCCCAGTGGTAGCCGAGCCCGGGGACGACGAAGATGTCGTCGCGGCGCTCGGCGATCATCTCGATCGCCTCGTCGTCGGCGTAGGTGGCGTGCTCGATCACGTCGATGCCCGCCTCGACGCACAGCTTCACGCCGTCGTCGCCGCGCACGTGCGCGGCGATCTGGCGGTTGCGCGTGTGCGCCTCCCGCACCGCTGCCTGGATCTCCTCGAGCGAGTACATCGTCTCCTCGGGGGGGATCCCCGGGCGGCCGCGGAGGAGGCCCTCGCCCGTCACGTACATCTTGACGACGTCGCAGCCCTCCTTGATGTTCTGGCGAACGGCCTTGCGGACCTCGTCGACGCCGTCGGCGAAGATCGCCAGGCCCTCCATCCCGAGCCGCCAGAACGAGGGGTTCCAGTCGAGCATCCCGCTCGTCGCGCAGATGTCGCGGCCGGATGCTGCGAGCCTCGGCCCGAAGATGATCCCCTCCTCGATCGCGTCGCGGACCGTCACGTCCACGCGGTGGAGGGCGCCGGCGCTCGCGGCCGAGGTGTATCCGCACCGCAGGGCGAGCTCGGCGTTCTTCACCGCGTAGATCGTCGAGAGCTCTGCCGGCAGCTTCAGGTCGAGGTCCGGAAGCTCGCGGACGCCCCAGAACGAGATGTGGAAGTGGCCCTCGGTGAGGCCCGGCATCAGGGTCTTGCCCTTCAGGTCGATCACGCGGTTGCTCCCGTTCGGGTTCTCACCCCAGTCCGCGGTCCTGCCGACGTGCGTGATCCGGTTGCCGTCGATGCGGACGGCTCCGTCCTCGACGGGCTCGCCGCCGTTCCCGTCGATCAGCTTCGCGTTGATGAAGAGGGTCGGCGCCTCTTCGAGCAGTGCCTGCGCCATCTCAACCTCCTGTCTGGCTGGCCGCCTCCGCCGTGGCAGGCAGCGCGGCCTCGTCCGGTGACACGATCGGGTTCGTCAGCGAACCGATGCCGTCGATCTCGACGGTGACGACGTCGCCCGGCTGCAGATAGCCGGCGCGCTTGACGTCGTCCCGATCGTAGGGCTTGCCGCCGATCTCCGGATCGGTGGCCCATGCGGTTCCGCCCGGGGTTCCCGTCTCGATCAGGACACCCGGCTGGAGCGTGTAGAAGTCGGAGAAGAAGGACACGAGCGTCGCGACGTCCCAGATCATCTTCGCGGTCGTGTTCGATTGCCGCAACTCGCCGTTCACGTAGGTCCGGAGCCCGAGTGACTGCGGGTCGTCGATCTCGTCGCGCGTGACGATCCACGGCCCGATCGGCGCGCACGTGTCGAAGTTCTTGCCCGGGCCGAGGCGGTACTCGAAGCCGCCCTCGGGGTGGGGGACGGCCTGGCGGTCGCGAGCCGTGACGTCGTTCGCGACCGTGTAGCCGAAGACGTGGTCGAGGGCCTGCTCGGGGGGGATGTGCCGGCCGGGCTTGCCGATCACGACGCCGAGCTCGACCTCGTAGTCGAGCTTCCGCGTCACGACCGGATCGAGGATCACCGGGTCGTCCGGCCCGATCACGCCGAGCGGCGCCTTGAGGAAGAACTCCGGGTCGTGCTGCTCGACGGGCGGCTTCTCGTCGCGGTGGTCCCAGTAGTTCTGGCCGCTGTTCAGGATGATCGGCGGGACGAGCGGCGCGAGCAGCCGCACGTCTGCGAGCGGGTACGACGGCGTCCCGTGCGCCAGCGCCTGCTCGGCCGCCTGCCACGACGGCTCCAGCCCCGCGATGAAAGAGGTCATCGCGGCCGGGATCCGGACGGCCGCGACCTCGGCTGCGTGCGGGTCGCCCTCGGCCTCGGCGAGATGCGCGGCGTACGCCGCCTGGAGGTCGACGACCGCATCGCCGGCAACGGCACCGAGCGCCCGCCGCGAACCGTGCTGAAAGGTGACGAGCTTCATGCGACCCGCTCCGGCTCGAGCACGCCCAGCCCGGCGAGCGCGTCCCGCAGCGCGGGCCGCTCCGCCTCGGGGAAGTCCGGCAGCGGCCGCCGTACCGGCCCGCAGTCGAGCCCGAGCATCCGCAGCGCCTCTTTCGTCGGCGACACGTAGCCGGGGTCGTACTCGAGGAAGCGGTTCAGCGGCTGGAGCGCGGTGTGCTGCGCGAGCGCCCCGTCGTGGTCGCCCTCCTGGACGAGGTCCCAGAGCCGGACCATCGGCCCCGGCACGATCGACGCGGCGGTCGAGAAGATCCCGCGGGCGCCGACGCAGAGCGCGGCGTAGAACTGGCTGTCGATCCCGGTGCAGAGGTTGCGGCCGCTCCCCTCGGCCAGCCTCATCGCCTCGACGAGCTGCCCGAGGTCGTCCTCGGACTGCTTCAGCCCGACGACGCCGTCGAGTGCCATCAGCTCCGCGATCAGGCCGGGGGAGAGGCGGTTCCCGGTGTAGAGCGGGTTGTTGTAGACGACGACCGGCAGGATCCCCGCGGCGGCCACGTCCTCGAAGTGGCGGTAGAGCATCTCGTCGGGGATCCCGAAGTAGAACGGCGGCGTCAGGATCGCCGCGTCGGCGCCGACGGCGGCCGCGTCCTCGACGAGCGCGATCGCCTCCCAGGTCGCGCAGGCGGACGTGCCGGCGAAGATCGTCACCGCTCCGGCGGCCTCCGCGGCGACGACCTCGTTCACCAGGCGCCGCTCGTCGCGCGACAGGTGCGGGAACTCGCCCGTCCCGCCGGTGGTCATGATCCCGTGGACGCCGCCGTCGACGACGTGTCCGACGACCCGGCGAAGCGCCTCGACGTCGACCTCGCCGCCGTCCTCGGTGAACGGCGTCGGGATCGCCGGGATCACTCCGTGTGGCGCTGCTTCCATCGCATCTCCTCCTGATGATTGATCGGAAAAGATCGCCTTCTTCGGGGCGCGAGCTGGCCGCTCTGGGGCGCGCGGCGAGCCCGTCGCCGCTACTGGATGGACAGGAACGTAACGGTGACGGGGTCGCCGCGCGAAGCGGACGCTGCGGCGGAGCGGCCTGCAGGGCCGCGCAGCCGGTGCGGGAGCGGCCCAGACGCGCCAGATCGCGCATCCGGACGCGCGAGATTTTCCGGTCAATCATCACGTTCGAGCATGACCGACGTTGCCGTTCAGGACCATCCCGCCGTCGACGATGAGCTCGACGCCCGTGACGTAGCGCGAGGCCTCCGAGGCGAGGAAGACGATCGGGTCGGCGATCTCCTCCGGGGAGGCGATGCGGCCGAGCGGAATGCGGTGCTGGTAGTTGCTGCGCACCTCGGGCGTGTAGGCGACGGCGTTCAGGGGCGTGTCGGTCGCCCCCGGCGAGAGGGAGTTGACGGTGATCCCGTGCGGCCCGAGCTCGACGGCGAGCGTCTTCGTCAGCCCGAGGATCCCGCCCTTCGCAGTCACGTACGCCGACAGTTCCGCGATCGGCTGCACGTCGACGATCGACGTGACGTTGACGATCCGGCCGCCGCCGCCCTGGGCGACCATCTGCCTGGCGGCGGCCCGGCAGCCGTAGTAGTAGCCGTGCAGGTTCGCCGCCAGCAGGCCGTGCCAGTCGTCGTCGGTCATCTCCAGGAACGGCTTCACCATCAGGCGCGCGGCGTTGTTCACCCAGACGTCGATCCCGCCCCAGGCCGCCACGGCCTCGCCGGCCAGCTCGTCCACGTGCGCGGGATCGCCGCAATCGCCCTGGAGGACGATCGCCTCGGTCCCTGCCGCCCGGATCTCGGCGGCTGTTCGCTCGGCCTCCGCCGTTGCGCTCTTGAAGTCGAAGGCGACCTTCGCGCCCGCCCGGGCGAGCGCGACCGCCGCGGCGGCGCCGATGCCCTGCGAGGCGCCGGTGACCACCGCCCGCTTTCCGGTCAGGTCGATCACAGCGTCCGGTACGTGATCTCCTCGCGGCGGCCGCTCTCGTGGGAGCGGACGATCGCGTCGCAGATCTCCGCGCAGCGGTAGCCGTCCTCCATCGTCGCTCCGTGCGGGCCGATCGGCGTGTCCTCCTTGACCGCCGTGAGCAGGTGGAGCAGCTCGTGGACGAAGTTGTCCTCCCAGCCGATCATGTGGCCGTGGGGCCACCAGTGCTCCCAGTACGGGTGGTAGGCCTCGGAGACGAGCACCGTGCGGAAGCCCTGCGCCCGCTCGCCCGGCTCGGAGCTCCCCATGTTGACCTCGAGCTCGTTGGCCCGCTCGGCGTCGAAGACGATCGTCCCCTTCGAGCCGTTGATCTCCCAGCGCATCTGGTTCTTGCGCCCGAGCGCGAACCGCGTCGCCTCGTACGTCCCGATCGCGCCGTTCTCGAACTCGACGGTGGCCTCGAAGGCGTCGTCCACGTCGACGGTCCCGCCGGGCCGCTCCTTGATGAACGTCCGCAGGACCCCGTTGACGGCGCTGGGCTCTCCGACGAGGTAGCGGGACTGGTCGATCACGTGCGCGCCGAGGTCGCCGAGGGCGCCGGAGCCGGCGACCTCCTTGTCGAGCCGCCAGACCTTCGGGAACTCGGGATCCATGATCCACTCCTGGTGGTAGCGGCCGCGGAAGTGGTAGATCTCGCCGAGCTCGCCCGCGTCGATCATCTCCTTCGCGAGCCGGATCGCGGGGTAGAAGCGGTAGTTGAACGCGGTCATGTGCTTCACGCCCGTCTCCGCGACCGCCTTCCAGATCTCGTAGCTCTCCTCGGCCGTCCGGCCGAGCGGCTTCTCGCAGATCACGTGCTTGCCGGCCCTTGCGGCCGCGATCGACGGCTCCGCATGCATGTCGTTCGGCCCGCCGTTGTCGAAGATCTGCACCTCCGGGTCGTCGACGACGTCCTGCCAGCTCGTCGACCACTTCTCGTAGCCGTATCGTCGCGCCGCCTCGCGTACCGCATCCTCCGTCCGCCCGCTGATCGCGACCAGCCGTGGGATGTACGGCGGCGGCCACGTCATGTACGCGATCTTCTTCAGCGCGTTCGAGTGCGCCTTGCCCATGAACGCGTAGCCGAGCATGCCGATCCCGATCGTCGGGATCTCCTCCGCGGCCTCGGCCTGCCCCATCGTGACGAACCCGACGTCCTGTCTGTCCGCTCCAGGTCGCTCGAGTTCGCGCCGGACGACATGCGCGCGGCTCGCGCTGCCGATCACGTCGGGAGCTCGCGGCGGAACCGCGCGCGTCATGCCAGCCACCAGGCCTGGCCGGGAACGAGCGGCTTCTTGATGATCAGCGGCTTGAGGAACTGGATGCACTGCTCGCAGCCGTCCTCCTCCGACATGACCGGGTCCTCGTGCTCGAACGAGAGCACGAAGTCGTAGCCGACCTCGAGCAGCGCCGTCATCACCCGCCGCCACTCCACGTCGCCCCAGCCGGGGACGCGATAGCGGGCGGCGCGGTCGCCGCGCTGCCACGAGCCGGTCCCGGTGACGCCGTCGATGTGGAGGATGTCCTTCTGGAGCTCCCAGTCCTTCGCGTGCGCGTGGAAGATCCGCGATCCGAACTTCTTGATGAAGACGACCGGGTCGATCATCTGCCAGATCAGGTGGCTGGGATCGAAGTTGAAGCCCCAGTCGTCGCGGCCGAGCCGCTTGATCGCCTCCTCGGCCGTGTAGACGTTGTAGGCGATCTCGGTCGGATGCACCTCGTGCGCGAAGCGGACGCCGAGCTTCGCGAACTCGTCGAGGATCGGGTTCCAGCGCTCGACGAAGAGGTCCCAGCCCTCTTCGTAGATCTTCAGCCGCTGCGGCGGCCAGATGTACCAGCTCTCCCACACCGTCGAGCCGAAGAAGCCGACGACGGTCTCGATCTCGAGCTCGCTCGCGACGCGAGCCGTCTTGAGGATGTGCTCGGTCCCGAGCTTGACCATCTCCTCCTTGTCGGAGGTGCCGGCCCACTCGTCCAGGCTCGCGTCGTTGAACGGCAGCACCATCTGCGAGGAGAGGTGGTTGGACAGGGCCGAGATCTCCAGCCCCTTGTCGGCGAGCATCTTCTTGATGCCCTTCGCGTAGTCGATGTCGTCGGCCGCGCGGTCGGTGTCGAAGTGGTTCGAGCCGCGCCAGGCCGCGAGCTCGACCATCTCGTAGCCGAGTCCGGCCGCGTAGTCCGCCACCTCCTCCAGCGGCTTGTCGTTGAACAGGACGGTGAAGAGCCCGATCTTCATGTGTGTCCTCCCGAGGACTGAGGGTTGGGTTACAAGCGGGGGTCGAACACGTACTTGACGGCCTTGCCTTCGCGAAGGTCGGCGAAGACGCGCTCCCACGCGTCGAGCGGGACGACCTCGCTGACGAGCGGCTCCAGCTGCACTCGGCGATCCTCCAGGAGCGACAGCGCCCTCCGCCACGAGCGCGGCGTCGACGCGTAGCCCGAGGTGACGACGAGCTCCTTCTCGAACACCGCGTCGAGGCGGACGGTGACGGGGCGGCCGAAAACGCCGATCTGGACGTAGCGGCCGCCGCGGCGCGCGCCCTCGAGACAGGCCGACGCGCCGCCCTCGCTCCCGGAGCACTCGATCACGACGTGGAAGCGTCCGTCCGCTTCCAGCTCTTCCGCCGTCGCCGCCTCGAACCCGAGCGCCCTCGCCGCCGTCAGGCGCACCTCGTCGCGGGCCAGCCCGGTGACGAGGACACGGCCGCCGAGCGCGCGCGCGACCTGGGCGGCGAGCAGCCCCACCGGCCCCGGCCCCGTGACGAGCACGTCGTCGCCGGCGGTGACCGCTGGCAGGGTCGCAGAGGCACTGGCAGACACAGGCGAGCGGCTCGCACAGCGCGGCTGCGTGCTCGTCGACCCCGTGCGGAACGCGGTGCAGGTTCCGCGCGGGCACGACGACCGTCGCCGCAAAGGCGCCGTCGACGAAGGACCCGATCGACCGCCGCTCCGGACAGAGGTTCGTCCGCCCGTCGCGGCACCACTCGCAGACGCCGCAGGTCGAGAAGTACGTCTCTGACACGACGCGCGCGCCCAGCCACTCGTCGGTGACGCCCTGACCGACCTCGGCGACGATGCCCGAGACCTCGTGCCCCATCGTGACGGGCGGCACGCTGCGGAACTCGTCGTCGACGATGTGCAGGTCGGTGCCGCAGACGCCCGCGCCCGAGACGGCGATCGCGACTTCCCCCGGGCCGGGCGAGCGCTGCTCCCGATCGGAGAGCCCGACGTTGCCGGGGCCCGCGGCCAGCTTCGTCAGCGCCTTCACGCGAGCGAGGTCGAGGTCCGGTCGGAATCATCTCGGTGGCGAGCCCGTCGTCGGTCGTCAGCTCGACGAAGGCGGCCTGCCGGCGCAGCTTGTACCCGGCGCCGCTCCGCACGCGGTGCTCCTCCGGGATGAGCGTGTCGACGATGTGCGTCTTGACCCCCGTGATCTTCAACCGAGCACCGCCCGGTAGAGCTCCTCGAGGTCGGCCGGCGTCACCGGCCGCGGGTTGGTGGCGATGTTCCGGCTCTTCATCGCGTCCTCCACGAGTTGGGGGATGTCGAACTCGGCCGCGTCGATGCCCCACTCGCGGAGCGTCGCCGGGATCCCGATCGACTTCAGCAGCGTGCGAATGTACTCGACCGCGCGCTCAGCGGCCTCCTCGTCCGACAGGCCCGAGACGTCCTCGCCGAGCGCCTCCGCCACCTCGCGCAGCTCCCGCGCGCAGGCCGGCGCGAGGAACGCGAGGCCCGAGGGCATGAAGATCCCGTTCGCGACGCCGTGAGGGACGCCGTGCCACGCGGTGACGGGCGTCGAGGCCGCGTGCACGATCGCGTTCGCGTTCATGTTGAACGCGATCCCCGCCATCGTGCTCGCGAGCATCAGCTGCTCGAGAGCGGCGGGCTCCCGGGTCTCCACGGCCGTGCGCAGGTTGCCGCCGATGATGCGGATCGCGGCGATGTTCAGTGCCGCGAGGAGTGGGTCGCTGCCGCGGTTCACATACGACTCGACTGCGTGCGCGAGCGCATCGGCCCCGGTCGCCGCGATCACGTGCGGCGGCGCCGCCTCGACGAGGTCGGGATCGACGAGCGCGGCGGCCGCGCCGAGCTTCCGATCGGCGAAGACGAGCTTGAAGTGCACGTCGGGGTCGGTGATCACCGCGACGAACGTGACCTCGGAGCCCGTGCCGCAGGTCGTCGGGATGCAGACGAGGGGAGGAAGCTCGTTCGGGACGTTGTCCCGGCCGACGAAGCGGCCGATCGGCGCGCCGCTCGTCAGCTCGACGCCGGTGCCCTTCGCGCAGTCCATCGAGCTGCCGCCGCCGAGGCCGACGAGGCCGTCGCAGCCCCGTTTCGCGGTAGAGCGCCGCCGCCTGCGCGATGTTCCCGGTCGTCGGGTTCGACTCCGTCTCCGTGTACACGGCCGGCTCCAGGCCCGCCTGCCGGATCGCGTCCGCGACCCGGTCCACGATCCCCGCAGCCGCGACACCCGGGTCGGACACGACGAGCGGACGCTCGACGCCGAGCTCTCGCAGGCGCTCGCCGGCGGTCGCGGAAGCGCCGCGTCCGTAGAAGACCCTCGTCGGGCACTCGAACAGGTGGACGCCGTCCCAGGCCATCAGCCGCCGGCGGCCTCGGTCGAGTGCCCGAGCGCGTACAGGCCGAGGACGAACCGGTGCGACTCGACGCTCGGCCGCATCGAGCCGACGCTGACCGCGTGCGCCGCGGCCAGATCGCGGTGTCCCGGCAGCTTGGAGCCCGGCGGAAGCTCGCCGCTGACGATCTGGGCGCGAAGGCGATTCGCGATCGTGGCGGGGAGGTTGGGGCGCCTGACGGCCGGCCTCAGCGACACGTGCGTTCCACTGTTCCGAACACGGAGGCGCCGAACCTAGCACCCTCGCAACGGCTGAGTCAAAGGCACGTAGACAAGAGCCCGGCATCCTGATATACGTCGCGCCACCTCTCGTGTTCGGATCAGTTGCGCACTTCGTGTCGCCGCGCCGCAACCCGCACCGCCGGACCGCGTGGGAATCGTCGTGCTCTCGAGGGAAGGAGCAGGGATGAGCAAGGGCAACGAGGAGGGTCAGGCAATCCCTCCTGAGGGGCAGGACGGGGAGCCGGCGGAGGAGAAGCGGCTCTCACGCGGGAAGTTCATCGCCGCGGCCGGCGCTGCCGGTGCCGGCTTCGTGGTCGCCGGCGCTCCGGCGGCGATGGCCAAGGGCTGGAGCAAGGGCTCGCGGAACAAGGCGCTGACCGCACACCAGCACGCGCCCGGCATGATCGGCGGCCCGACAGGGTTCCCAGGCGCCGCGCGCTACCAGTACCCGGCGAACTCGGAGGAGGGCCGGGCGGTCCTCGCAGCGAGGGCTCTACGCAAGGCCGGGAAGGCGCCCGACACGCTCGTCGTCCAGGCGCTCAACTTCGCCCGGCCGCAGTTCGAGAACAAGTTCCCGAAGGGTGCGACCGCGTCGATCGCCGGCCTCTGGGAGCGGGAGACCGGGATCAAGCTCAAGTTCGTGGAGACGAACCCCGCCTCCGAGTACGCGACGAACATCCGCAACGCCTCGACCAAGAACGGCAGCTTCGACCTCGTCACCGGCGCGATCGAGGACACGGGCGACTACGCCGAGGCGGGCCTGCTGCGCCCGCTCGACGACTACGTCCGCAAGTACCGGCCGAGCTGGAACGACCCGAAGTACGGCTACGCCGGCGGCCGGCCGACGGTTCAGCTGTTCACGCAGTACAACGGCCGCACGTACTGGGTCGCGTTCGACAACGACACGCAGCCGTACGTGTACCGCTGCGGACCTCTTCAACAACCCCAGGGAGAAGACGGCGTTCGAAGACAAGTACGGGCAGCCGCTGACCGTGCCGAAGACGTGGGACGATCAGGCGAAGATCGCCGAGTTCTTCAACCGGCCGAAGGCGAGCACGCCGCTGTACGGGTCGGTCGAGCGCAAGTGCCCGTTCTGGGGCATCGTCAACTGGGAGCACCGATTCCTCTGCTCCGCCGACCCGAACATGTTCTACTTCAAGCCCGACGGGTCGGCGAACGTCAACAACACGGCCGGGATCCGCGCGGCAACGGAGCACCTGCGCTCGCTCGGTTGGTCGGAGCCGGGCGCGCTCTCGAAGGACTGGCTCGCGCAGTACCAGCTCTTCGGGGCGGGCAACGGCGTCCAGGGCGGCACGTTCCCGAACGTGACCAAGCTGATCCAGCCGGCGAACAAGACGCTGGACAAGGGCTTCGGCAAGTACCTGCGGACGGACGTCCAGCCGGGCCGGATGGTGAACGGAAAGCTCGTCCGCCGGACGGTGATCTTCTACAACATCTCGTACGGCGTGAACGCGTTCGCGCCGAAGTCGCACCACGAGGCCGCTTACCTGTTCCTGCAGTGGGCGGGCGGCGCGCGGATGTACACGTACCTGACGGCGAACCCCGGCGGGTACCAGGATCCGCACCACACCATCTCCTTCAACGATCCGCTCGTGATCCAGGAGTACCAGCCGCAGCCGGTCCGGGCGCTGAAGGAGATCATCCCGCGGAGCGCACCGGGCATCACGATCCGGGGCGCGCCGCAGTACAACCAGGCGCTCGACCAGGAGCTGCAGAAGATGCTGACGAAGCAGCAGTCTCCCGAGCAGGCGATGAAGAACGTCGAGCGGCGCTGGAACCAGATCACCAAGCGGCTCGGAACCGAGAAGCAGGCGAAAGCAATCAGGCAGAGCTACGCGGCGTTCCCGACCAAGGGCCGGTACGGACCCAACGCACCGATCAAGTAGCTCGTAGTCGCTTCGTCGATGACGGACATCGTCACCGAAAACACCGTCCGGCAGGCGCCCAAGAGGCGCCTGCCGGACTTTGGGCGCCGTAACGAGAAGATCGTCGCGGGCCTCACGATCGCACCGGGCCAGCTGCTGATGTTCTTCATCGTCGCCTTCCCGGCGGCGGTCGCGATCTACATCGGCTTCACCGAGTGGACGCCGACCAGCGGCGACAACGTCTGGGGCGCCTACCACTACTGGCACTGGTTCGACGGCTACTGGGAAGCGCTCACGAGCGGCAGCTTCTGGCACGCGATGTGGCTGACGGTGTGGTTCATGCTGGTCGCCGTCAGCGTCGAGTTCCTGATCGGCTTCGGGCTCGCGCTGCTGTTCCTGAAGGAGTTCCGCGGCCGTGGGCCGCTGACGCTCTTCTTTCTGCTGCCGATGATGGTCGTCCCGGCCGTCTCCGGCTTCATCTTCTTCATGATCTTTCAGGTCGACGGCCCGCTGAACCAGTTCCTGGCGGCGATCGTCGGCCACGACGTCGAGATCCACTGGCTCGACGATCCCGGGATCGTGATGTGGTCGGCGATCACGGTCGACATCTGGCAGTGGACGCCGCTGATGTTCCTGATCCTGCTCTCCGGGCTCGTCGCCCTGCCCGAGGACCAGCTGAACCAGGCGCGCATCCTCGGCGCGAGCTTCTGGCACAGATTCCGCTACCTGATGCTGCCGATGCTGTGGCCGATCATCCTGATCGCGATCATCATCCGCTCGATCGAGGTCTTCAAGGTCTTCGACGCGCCGTTCCTGCTCACAGGCGGCGGGCCGGGCGAGGCGTCGACGACGATCTCGATCTGGATGTACCGCGAGGTGATCATCAACTCACGCTGGGGATTCGCGAGCGCGGCGGCGATCATCGTCCTGATCATCGTCAGCTTCGCCGGCCTGTTCGCCGTCCGGCCGATCGAGCAGGCGCAGGAGGAGACGATGGAGGAGCTGATCGGCGGTGAGACCGAAGGCGCGGACGCCGCACGGCTCGAGGATGCGATCGCAGCGGAGGCGCGGGTCTGATGGCGAGCGCTCCGGCGACGATCCCGGCACGCGCGCAGCCCACGGCCGGCCGCTGGGCCGCCGCCTCGCCGTGGCTGCAGAGGATCGGCCGCTGGGTGGCGATCCTGTTCCTGGCCGTGATCTTCGGGTTCCCCCTCTACTGGACGGTGACGATGTCGTTCAAGCCGCTGGACGAGTGGAACCCGCCCGGGAAGGTCTACTGGGTCCCCCACAACCCGACGGTCTCGAACTACACCGACATCCTCGGCATCCAGGGGCCGACGAGCGGGTTCTTCAGCGACCGCTCTTCGTCTGCCCTCCCGTACATCAAGAACAGCCTGATCGCCGCCACCGGCGGCACCGTCCTCGCCCTGCTCGTCGGGGTCTTCGCGGCCTACGGGATCGGGCGCTACCGGGCCGGCGGCCGCATGCTGCCGTTCCAGATCCTCCAGTTACGGATGTTCCCGCCGATCGCGATCATCATCCCGCTGCTGTTCATGTGGGTATACCTCGGCCTCTGGGACACGCTGGAGGGCCTCGTCATCCTGTACGCCGCGGTCACCTTCCCGTTCGTCGTCTGGCTGATGCGCAGCTTCTTCCAGGAGGTTCCCCGTGAGGTGTCGGAGGCGGCGATCGTCGACGGCTGCACGCAGTGGGGCGCGTTCTTCAAGGCAGTGCTGCCGCAGGTGAAGGGCGGCCTGGCCGCGACGGCGCTGTTCGTCTTCATCCTGAACTGGAGCGACTTCCTGATCGCGCTCGTGATGACACAGGACCACGCGAGGACGGCGCCGGTCTACCTGCAGTCCCTGCAGTCGGGGTCGTCCGGACAGGAGTACGGAAAGCAGGCGGCGCTCGCCTGCATCCTGATCCTCCCGCCCGCGGTCTTCGGGCTCCTGATCCAGCGTTATCTCGTTCGCGGGCTCACCTTCGGCGCGATCAAACGCTGATGGCGGAGATCAGGCTCGAGAATCTGACGAAACGCTTCGGCCCACTGGTCGCGGTCGACGACCTCGACCTGACGATGCCGGACGGGTCGTTCGTCGCGCTGCTCGGGCCATCCGGCTGCGGCAAGACGACGACGATGAACATGATCTCCGGCCTCGAGCGGCCGACGAGCGGGGAGATCTACTTCGACGACCAGCCGATCAGCCGCGTCGACCCGGGCCGGCGCAACGTCGGGTTCGTGTTCCAGAACTACGCGATCTTCACGCACATGCGCGTGTACGACAACCTCGCCTTCGGGCTGCGGGTGCGGAAGCCGAAGCCCTCGAGCGAGGAGCTGGATCGCGAGGTTCGGCGCGTCGCCGAGATCGTCGGCCTGACAGGCGCGCTCGACCGCAATGCAGGGCGCCTGTCCGTGAACGACATGCAGAAGGTGGCGCTCGGCCGCAGCATGATCGTCAACCCGGCGATCTTCCTGCTCGACGAGCCGTTCTCCAATCTCGACGCAGCATTCCGCGCGTACATGCGCGCAGAGCTGAAGCGCATCCAGGACGAGGTCGGGCAGACGATGGTCTACGTGACCCACGACCAGGTCGAGGCGATGAGCATGGCCGACCACATCGCCGTCATGAACCTCGGCGTGCTGCAGCAGTACGGCACCCCGGCGGAGATCTACGACTCGCCGTCGAACCGGTTCGTGGCGGGATTCGTGGGGTCGACCCAGATGAACTTCCTGCCGCCCTCCGTGGCCGACGTGCGGCCGCCCGCGAACGGCGCCGCGCGCGTGAGCGTCGGCGTCCGGCCGGAGAACCTGCGGATCGTCGCCTCGGACTCGGCCGACGCGAAGCTACGTGCGAAGGTGACTCTCGTCGAGCCGCTCGGGGCGAAGGACGTCGTCCACCTCTCGCTCGAGGGCCACGAGGTGCGCGTGATCGGCACTCCTGGACAGCGGCCGCGGATCGGCGAGAACGTCGGCGTCCTCGCAGACATGGACCGCGTCCACTTCTTCGACGACGAGACCGGCGAGGCGGTCCGCTGATGGCGACGCTGAGGCTGGACAACGTGACGAAGCGGTTCGGCAACGTGACCGCTCTGAAGGACGTCTCGCTCGAGATTCGGGACGGCGAGTTCTTCGCGGTGCTCGGCCCGCCGGGGGCCGGGAAGACCACATTGCTCCGGACGATCGTCGGTCTCGAGCGGCCGGAGTCGGGCGACGTCTACGCCGACGACGAGCGGATCACCGACGTCTACCCCGGCGACCGGGACATCGCGATCATGTTCCAGAACCTCGCGCTGTACCCGGACAAGACCGTGTTCGGGAACCTCGCCTTCCCGCTCAAGCAGCGCAAGCTGCCGAAGGACGAGATCAAGGAGCGCGTGCAGAAGACCGCCGCGGTCCTGCACGTGGAGCACCTGCTCGAGCGCAAGCCCGGGAAGCTCTCGGGCGGCGAGCGGCAGCGGGTAGCACTCGGCCGGGCGCTCGTCCGCGACCCGCGCGCGTTCCTCTTCGACGAGCCGCTCTCGGCGCTGGACGCATTGCTGCGCCTCGAGATGCGGGCGGAGCTGAAGCGCCTCCAGCGCGACCTCGGCCGCACGCTCGTCTATGTCACGCACGACCAGGTCGAGGCGATGAGCATGCCGGACCGCGTTGCGGTGCTGCGCGAGGGCGTCGTCCAACAGGTGGACACGCCCGAGACGGTCTACCACCGGCCCGTGAACCGCTTCGTCGCGACCGTGGTCGGCAGCCCACCGATGAACTTCATCCCGTGCACAGTCGGTCCACGCAACGGCGGGCTGCAGCTGAAACACGATCTCTTCGAGGTGGAGCTGCAGACGCGCGGGCTGACGCTGGGCGAGAGGCTGGCCGAGGGCAGAGACTGCCTGCTCGGCGTCCGACCTGAGGACGTCCGCGTCCACGCAGCGGGCGACGACGCCTTCGACGCCACCGTCTACGTCTCGGAGCCCCTCGGGGGCGAGACTGTCGTCGACCTCCAGGTCGGGCGAACGCTCGTGAAGGCGCTGGCGCCGCCCTCGGTCGGAGTCGCGCAGGACGCGGTCGTCAAGGTCGCGCTCGACCCCGCGCGACTGCACGTGTTCACGGACGAGGGCGAGACCGTGCTCTCCGCGGCCGGCGAGCCGATCTTCTCCGTCCGCGCGACCGCGTAGGAGCCGTGACGCCGCGGGGCGCCGAGCTCGAGGTGCTCACCGTCGGCCGCGTCAGCGTCGACCTCTATCCCGAGCAGATCGCGGTGCCGCTGGCGCGGCGTGCGGACGTTCCGGAAGATGCTGGGCGGGAGCCCGACCAACGTCGCCGTCGCCGCGGCGCGGCTCGGACGGCGGAGCGCCGTGATCACGAAGGTGGGCGACGACCCGTTCGGGCCGTACGTCCGCGAGGCACTGGAGGGCTTCGGCGTCGACTCGACCCGCGTCGGCACGGATCCCGACCTCCGGACGCCGATCGTCTTCTGCGAGATCTTCCCGCCGGACCACTTTCCGCTGCTCTTCTACAGGGAGCCAAAGGCGCCCGACCTCAACCTGCGGCCCGGCGATTTCGACCTCGACGAGGTGGCAGCGGTGCCGCTGTTCTGGACGAGCGGCACCGCGCTGTCGCAGGAGCCGAGCCGAAGCTCGACCCTCGAGGCCCTCGCCGCGCGGCGCGGCGGCATCACCGTCCACGACCTCGACTTCCGGCCGATGTTCTGGCCCTCGCGCGACGAGGCCGGACGGCTCGGGCGGGAGGCGTTGCGGTACGCGACCGTCGCTGTCGGCAACCTGGAGGAGGTCTCTGTCGTCGTCGGCGACCTCGAGCCGGACGAGGCGGCGGAGGCGCTGCTGGCGCTCGGCCCGGACCTGGCGATCGTCAAGCTGGGCCCGAAGGGCGTGCTCGCGCGCTCGGCCACCGAGCACTGCGTCGTGCCCCCGGTAGAGATCGAGGTGGTGAACGGTCTCGGAGCGGGCGACGCCTTCGGCGGTGCGCTCTGCCACGGCCTGCTCTCGGGGTGGGACCTCGAGCGCACGATCCGGTTCGCGAACGCGGCGGGTGCGCTCGTCGCCGGCCGCCTCGGGTGCGCCGACGACATGCCGACCGCGGAGGAGATCGAGGAGCTGCTGGCGGGTCAGCCCACGTCCGGGTAGGCCCAGGGCTCCCCGGCGAGGGCCGCGCGCAGGCGGTCCCGGAGGAGGATCGACTCGGCGAGGTTGTCGCACTCGTGGCAGTGCTCCCACTGGAGCCAGACGTACTCGAGCGTGAGGTAGCCGTCGTAGCCGCCTGCTGCGAGTGCCCCGAGGATCCGCTCGAAGTCGAGGGTGCTCTCGCGGATCGACTCCTGCACGCGCACGGGCGACGCGCCGCGTACGTGGACGTGCCGCGTGAACGGGATCAACACGTCCGCGCTCTCCTCGTCCAGGCCCTGGCGGACGAAGTGGCTGTAGTCGAGCGTCATCTCGACACCCGGGGCCGTCTCCGCGAGACGGCGCGCGAGGTCCGGTGTCGGGACGACCGAGCCGACGTGGGGCTCGACCGAGAACCGGAGGCCTTCGCGATGGGCTTCCGCGGCGCGCCAACCGAGCTCTTCGACTGCGCGCTCGAAGGAGTCCGGATCGTCCGGCCACTCGATGCCGGGCAGGATCGTCAGCCCGGGTGACTCGAGCCGCACCGCGAGCTCGAGCATGTCGCGGAAGAGCGCGCGCGAGCGCTCGCGCTCGGCCGCGTCGGGGTGGTTGGGCGCCATCGTCTCCAGATCCGTCCACGGGAGGACGAAGACGTCGCTGACCGCCAGCCCGACCGCGGCGACGTCCGCGCGAATCGCCGCCGCCGCGCCGGCGATGTCGCCGCGGACGTCTTCCGGCCGGACGATCGAGCGGTTCCCGGCAAGGAAGACGTCGACGCCCTCGACCCCGAGCGCGGCGACGAGCTCGAGGACAGCTCGGTGCGGACGGAGGAGGCGGAACGTGTCGTCGGCGCAGGCGAGCTTCACGTGCGCTCGTCGAGCAGCGGGCTCGGCGTGCTCTGCTTCGTGATCGAGAACCCACCGTCGGCCGCAATCACCGCGCCGGTCACTCCGCGGGCGTCGTCGGAGAGGAGGAACGCGACCACGGCCTCGACGGCCTGTGCGTCCGGCTCGAGTGCCGGGACGACGACGTTCGCGGTGACCCCCTGCTCGGCGAGCTCGACGGCCGCCACCTGTGCCACGGTCGTCAGGAACGCGCCGGCGACGCCTTCCAGCGTGGCGCCGGCGATCGGCCGCGCCGCGGCCGCGGCGGAGACGAAGACGATTCGTTCGCCCTGCCCCTCGCGGGCGTAGTCGCGCGCCCCGAGGAAGGCACTCCGCATCTCCGCGACCATCGCGTCCCAGTCCGACTGCTCGAGCTCGAGAAACGGCGACCGCCGCGCCTCGACCGGTCCGCGGACGTAGGCGTCGCTCACGAGAACGTCCCGACGACGAACCCGCCGTCCACTCTCAGGTACTCGCCGGTCACGTAGTCGCCGTCGGAGGAGGCCAGGTAGACGACCGCCCGTCCCAGCTCGCGCGGGTCGGCGGGACGCTGTTCGATCGGGATCGTCGCCAGCGACTTCTCGAGCTCCTCCGGGTCGGCAACAGCAGGGGAGGGGTCGTTCAGCGCGGACAGCACCCAGCCCGGCCCGACATGGTTGACCCGGATCCCGTGCGGGGCGAGCTCGATCGCCATCGCCTCGCAGAGGGCGCGCACCCCCTGCTTCGTGGCGCCGTACACCGCCATCGTCGCGAACGGCATCTGGACGTGGACCGACGACGTGAACACGATCCGGCCGGGCCGCCCCGAGCGGACCATCGCCTTCGCGGACGCCTGCCCGACGTTGAAGGCGCCGGTCAGGTTGACCGCGACGATCCGGTCGAACGACGCGTCGGTGATCTCCGTGAACGGCTGCCAGTCCGCGACTCCCGCGTTCGACGCGACAACGTCCAGGGGGCCGAGATCGCTCTCGACCCGCTCCACGAGCTCGTCGACCTGCCCCCGGTCGGAGACGTCCGCGGGGTAGAAGCGCCCGCCGACCTCGACCGCGAGCGCCTCGCCCATCTCCTCGTGCGCGACGTCGACGACCGCCACGCTCGCGCCCTCGGCGGCCAGCTCGCGCACGATGCCGCGGCCGATTCCGCGCTCGTGCGCCGCGCCGGTGACCAGCGCGACCCGACCGTCGAGCCGTCCCATCAGTCCGGGGTCTTCCTGGCGTCCCAGGCCCGCTCGAAGCCCTCCCGGGCCCGCCGGACGACGTCGACCGGGTCCTGCTTCCAGAGCGAGTCCTCGAAGTCCTGGTCGGTGAACGATCCGTCGTCGGAGAAGATCTCGAGGTCGACCCAGCCTTCCCAGCCGCCGGCCTCGAGGGCGCCGAAGATCCCCGCGAGGTCGATGATCCCGTCGCCGGGCAGGACGCGGTCGAAGTCGTTCCGCGGCGGGTCGCGCCAGTCGCAGATGTGCACGCTCGGAGCGACCCGCGGTGCCACCGCCCGGGTGTGCTCCAGCACGTCCGGCGTGTCCCACAGGTGGTACACGTCGTAGAGCAGCCGGACGTTCGGGTGGTCGATCTCGTCCATCAGCTCGACCGCCTGGGGGATCGACGTCACGATCGACCAGCCGCCGTAGATCTCGCGATGCAGCGGCTCGATCCCGAGCACGATCCCGTGCTCGCCCGCGACGTCCGCGGCCCGCCGCAGCCCCTGGACGATCGTGCGCCGGTCCTCCGGGCTCGGCTCCTCGCCCGGCTTGCCGGGGTTCCCGGTCAGGCAGAGGACGACCTTGGGCTCGAACGGCGCGAACATCTCGACCGCCGCGCAGAGCTCGTCGACCCGTTCCGCCGGATCGTCCGGACCGGGGAACGGGACCGGGAACACGGAGAGCGTGCCGGGAATGCACGTGGTCGCCTGCAGGCCGCTGTCGCGGAGCTTCGCGGCCGACTCGGCGTCCTTTGACCGGTCCTCGCCGAGCTTGAACTCCCAGATGCCGATCCCCTCGGCGCCGGCCTCCTGGTAGTTCGCGAGGTCCTCGTCGAAGGTCGAGTGGAAGGTCGTCACCTGCGAGACGGAGAAGCGCGGCCGCGCGCTCATGGGATGATCACCGTCTTCACGACCTCGTCCTCGCGCTGGAGGACGCGCTCGATCGCGGCGCTGATCCCGTCCAGCGACGCCGTGTGCGTGATGATCGGGCCGGTGTCGACCTTCGCGGCGTCGAGCAGCCGGATCGTCGTCGGCCACTGCAGCGGGTAGAGCCACGAGAACCGGATCGTCTTGTCCTGCGTCAGGTTCGAGAGGAGCGACAGCGAGACGGCGTCGTTCGGCCCGGCGAGCCCCATCAGCACGACCGTCGAGCCCTGGCCGGTGATCTCGATCGCCTGCTGGTTCGCGTCGACGTTCGCCGTCGCGACGAGCGCGCGGTCGGCGAGCCGGCCGCCGTTCACCTCCTGGATCGCCTCGGCGAGGTCCGGCGTCCAGTGCGGCGACGAGCTCGTCCCGCGTGTTCCAGACGTAGTCGGCGCCGAGCGACTTGCCGACGTCGAGCCGGTAGTCGCGGGTGCCGACGAGCGCCACCCGCGCGCCCTCGTTCTTCAGCAGCTGCACCATCGACAGGCCGACCGGGCCCGGGCCGTAGACGACCGCGAGGTTGCCCGGCTCGATCTCGGCGCGCCGGACCGCGTAGACGGCGGAGGAGAGCATCTCGACGAACGCGCCCTGCTCGTCCGTCAGCGACTCCGGGAGCTTGTACGCGTGCGCGATCTTCGTCTTCGCGTACTCCGCGAAGCCGCCGTTCGTCGTCACGCCGAGCACGGACATGTTCGGGCAGAACGCGACCTTGCCCGCGCGGCACATGTCGCAGGCGTTGCAGCTCTGGACGGGGTTGACCGAGACGCGGTCGCCCTCGGCGAGCCCGTAGCTCGCCGCCAGCTTGCCCGCCTCGACGACCTCGCCGCACAGCTCGTGGCCCAGGACGAGGGGGCCTTTGCCGTCCGGCGTGCCGAGCGGGCTCTTGCCGTAGTAGTACTCGATGTCGGAGCCGCAGAAGCCGCAGGCCCGGACGCGGACGACGACCTCGTCGTCGCCCGCCGACGGGTCCGGGACGTCCTCGAGCTGGATCTGCTCGGGCTCGTAGAAGACGGCTGCCTTCATCGCCCTACCCCGCTGCGACGGCCGCGGCCTTGCGGACGTGCCGGTCGAGGAGGTCGCCGAGGAAGGGGAGGCCGTCCCACGTGTCCTGCCAGGCCTTCGAGCCCATCGGGATCGAGTCGACGGCCCACCACTCGCCGTCGTACGCCTCCGCGAGCACCGGCATCAGCTCCTCGAAGTCGATGATCCCCTCGCCGAAGTTGCACTTCGTCCCGAACATGTTCAGGTGCGTGTTCATGTCCGTGTCGCAGAGGTGGATGTGGCCGATGCAGCCTTCGGGAAGCATCCGGATGAACTCGATCTGGTTCGGCAGCGTCTCCGCCGGCTGGACGTGGTTGTGCCCGATCACGCCGCACGCCTGGAAGTGCCCGGTGTCGTACATCAGCTTGAAGTTGTCGTGGCCGACGTCCTGGAGGAGCTTGACCGTCTCCGACGGCTTGTTGAACGGCTGGAGTGACTCGAGCTCCCACAGCATCACGCAGCCGACCTCGGCGCCCTTCTCCGCGTGGTGCTGGAACGTGCGGACGACGCGATCCCAGATCTCGTCGTAGTCGGCGTCGTAGGGGAGAGGACCGGCCGCGCCCGGGTCGACGCGCATCCCGGGGATCTCCATGTCCGCCGCGAGCTGCAGATAGCTCTCGAAGTAGCGGATGTACTCGTCGTAGACATCCTGGGAGCCGGTCGCCCACGGAAGGCGGAAGAGGTCACCGTAGGGCCCGGGGGCGATCCCCGCGAGCTCGAGGCCGAGGTCCTCGGTCAGCCACTTCTTCAGCTCCTGGCGGCTCGCCTTGTCCGGGTACCGCTCCACCGTCGCATGGTCGAAGAACCCGCCGAGCTCGATGCCGTCGTAGCCGAAGGCCGAGAGCACGTTCGCCACCTGCTCCAGGCTCGCCGGCGGATCGAAGCCGAACGCCATGCACCAGCTTCCCCGGCAGATCTTCGCGTTGCTGTTCATCTCCGCTCCTCCTTAGTCCATGAACAGGCCGCCGTTCACGTCGATGTGCGCGCCGTGGACGAAGCCTGCTCCGTCCGAGGCGAGCATCACCACGATCGCGGCGACCTCCTCCGGCTTGCCCACCCGCCCGAGCGGCGTCTGCGCGACCGTCCGCTCGAGCACCTCCCGCGGCCACGCGGCGATCATCGGCGTATCGATGATCCCCGGGTTCACGCAGTTCGCCGTGATCCCGTGCGGCCCGGCGAAGCGCGCGATCGACTTCGTCAGCGCGGCGACGCCGGCCTTGGACGCCGCGTAGCTCGCACCGGCCGCCAGCCCGCCGGACTGCCCGGCAAGCGACCCGATGGTGACGATCCGCCCCTGCCGGCGCGGGATCATCACCTCGAGCGCCGCCTGCGCGACGAGAAAGACGCCGCGCAGGTTGACGGCCTGGATGCGGTCCCACTCGTCCGCCTCGATCCGGTCGAGGGGGGTCGAATGGAAGGCGCCGGCGCAGGTGACCAGGACGTCCAGGCTCCCGGCAGCCCGGACCGTCTCCTCGACGACCCGCCGCGCGTGCTCCGGCTTCGACACGTCGGCGGCCACGTAGTGCGCCGCCAACTCCTCCGCCGCCCGCGCCGCCTCCTCCTGGTTCAGGTCGGCGAGCACGACGCTCGCCCCCTCCCCGACGAGCGCGCGGACGCAGGCGAGCCCGATTCCGCTCGCGCCGCCGGTGACGACCGCGCCCTTGCCCGCCAGCCCCGTCTCCACGCCTACCTCAGGGCCTTGAGGTGCGTGAACGGCTCGTCATCCGGGAGCTGGTCCCACGCGAGCTGCTCGTCCGCCGCCATCACGTGGCGCGGCTCGACCCCGAGCTCCTCCAGCACGATGTTCCGTGCCTGCGGGATCGCGGTCGACTTGTAGAAGGCGAGGTGGCGGTTGAAGCCCTGGCGCCCGAAGCCGCAGTCCGTCGAGAGCACGAGCTTGTCGGCGGGGATGTACTCGAGCGCCCGCCTGATCCGGTCGGCGACGACGTCCGGGAAGTCCGCCTGCAGCGTCCGGTGGCTGATCACGCCGACCGCGACCTTCTTCTGCATCGAGTCGGCGTGCGATTTGAACAGCGGCAGCTCCTTCAGGTCGTTCTCGGCCGCCTCGATCGTCCAGACGTCGCCCTTCAGGCGGTCGAGATAGATCTCGATCGAGTTCGCGTACGACTCGTCGCTGAAGACCTTCTGCATGTTCGGGTTGCCCCAGCAGGTGTGGATCCAGACCTCGACGTCGTCGAGCCCCTCGATCTCACGGTTGAAGCAGTCGACGAGGAAGTCGATCAGCTCGGTCATCTCCGGGTAGTAGCGGGCGATGAAGTGGAGCGTCGGCTCCTCGACCTGGATCACGTCGCAGCCCGCGGCGGCAAGTTGGCGGAGCTCGAGGTTCATCGCCTCCGCCATGTCCCAGGTCAGCTGCTTCTTGTCGTCGAGGTCGTAGTCGCCGGTATGGCTGTCGAGGAAGAAAGCCAACACTTGCGCCGAGCACGTCCCGAACTTGACCGGCTTCCCCGAGGCCGCGCTCTGCTGCGCGATCCGCCAGATCTTCGGGTACTCGAGCGGGTTCTTCGGGTCGTGCTCGATCTTCCCGACGACGCGCGGCCAGCGCCACGTCTTGTAGATCGAGTCGAGCATCGTCCCGACGGGATACGACAGGAGGGGCGAGCGAGTGTTCCGCGTCTGCAGCTCCTCGTGCTCGAGCCCCTTCCAGCGCTGGAGGGGATAGTGGTGCCAGGACCGGCCGGCCACGTCCTCGTCGAGGTGGTAGTCGCCCGTCGTCAGGATGTCGAGCCCTGCCCGCTCCTGATCCGAAACGACGACGGCGTGCGCGTCAGTGAATTGTTCGCGGTACCAGGGGTCCATCATCGCCGTGTCGAGCGGCCGCCCCCACATGTTCTGCGTGTACCACCGGGGCCGCGGCCATGACCCGGTGACCGTTGCGGGGAGCATCAAGTCCTTCGTCGCGGTAAAGGCCATCGTTCGCCTACCCTCCTCTCGTCGTCAGGCGTCGGATCCTAACCCTGCCTCCTGTTCGGGGCCCCAGGGCCGTGCCAGCTGAATGATCTCGACCCCATTGCCGTCGGGATCCTCCACGTAGATGCCCTTTCCACCCCGGTTCGGGCCGCTCGTCGTCGTCACCGGGCCGGGCGAGCGGAACGGGACGCCCAGGGCGCGCAGTCGCTCGCACTCGGCCTCGAGGTCATCGGTCAGCAAGCAGACATGGGCGCTCCCGACATCCTGGAAATCGCGCGCTCGGCTTGCGCCGCGAGGCCTGCGGTACTCGAGCAGCTCGAGGTTGTGGCCGAAGCCGGTGAGATGGGTGATCCTCAAATGGGCACCGGGCACTCCCGTGATCACCTCTACGTAGTCCCCATCGACGTCCCGATCGGAGACGAGCTCGAAGCCGAACTCCCTGTAGAAGGCCATCGAACGGTCCACGTCGGCGACGCTCAGCGAGAAATGGTGCACGCCCGTGATCACGGCCTGCTCCTTCTAGTGTTGTGCGAGCTTCTGCCGCGTGTACACACGCTGCAACGACCTTAACGGGGTGCGGCCGGGCCTGCCCACTCGGCCGACAGCTTTGACTCGATTGTGACTAAGCCGGCTGACTGTACAGCGCCTGAATCGGTCTAAGGTGATGGCGTGGAGACGTGGGATGCGTTGAGGTCGCGTCGCAACGTGCGGGAGTTCTCTTCGGCGCCGGTGAGCGAGGAGGATTTGGCGAAGGTGCTCGAGGCCGGCCGGCTGGCGCCGTCGGCGAAGAATTGGCAGCCGTGGGACTTTGTGCTGGTGACTGATCGCGACCAGCTCCGCGACCTGACTGGGGTTTGGCAGGGGGCGTGGCACGTTGGTGGCGCCGCTGCTGCGATCGCGATCGTCGCGCCGAATCCGCCGGATGATCGTTGGGCCGGCCTCCTGCAGTACGACCTCGGTCACGCGACGATGCTGATGATGCTGGCCGCGGCTGACCTCGGGATCGGCACCTGCCACTCCTCGGTACAGGATCAGGAGCTCGCTCGGAAGATCCTCGCCTTCCCGGGCGATCACTTCCTTGCATATCTGGTCTCGCTCGGCTACCCGGCAGACGGTCCGCTTCGGCCGCTCGAGCGGCTCAACCGGCGACCGTTTGACGAGGTCGTGCATCGCGGCAGCTGGTAGCGGTCGCCAGGCGCGCGTCAAAAAAGCATCAGCGGCGCGCGACGGCCTGGACGGCGGCGACGTACGACTGGGTCTCGGGCAGGAGTCCGCGTTCGCGGACACCTGCCGCTCCCTGGTGGTAGGCGGCGATCGCGAGCCGCTCGTCGCCCCCGAAGTCGGACAGCAGGTGGCGGAGATAGAGGATCCCTACGCGGATGTCGCCTCTGATCGTGTGGGCGACCGAGCGTTTGAGGATGACGCTCTCGACGAAGTCCCAGGCCGGCGGGCTGACCTGCATCGGCCCCCAGTCGCCGGTCGAGGACCTGACGTTCGCCTGGTAGCCGGACTCGACCCAGGCGACGGCCAGGGCGAGACGCGGGGCGATGCCGCTCTTCACCGCGGTTCGCTCGACGATTGTCCGCACGGAAGCAGGCGAGACGTCCTCGTGCGGCCAGGCGGCCTCGACGCGGACGCGGGGGAGGCGCAGGCGTCTGCCCACGAACAGGATCGCGTCCGGGTAGATCGCGTTGACCTCAGCCAGTGCAGCGACCGTCGTCCCGGTGCGCGAGGCAATCGCGGTGAGGGTGTCGCCGGGATGAACACGGTAGGTCGCTCCGGCGGGCGCCCTCGAGGCCGGAATCGACTCGCAGTCCCGACGGGGGCAGAGCGCCGTCTGTGTCGCAGGTCCGACGACGCTGTCCGGGACGAGCTGTGACTGGCGCTGAAAGGTGACGACGGCGGCACTTGTGCGAGGGCCGAAGTGCCCATCGAGTGTGCCGACCTCGAACCCATTCAGGGTGAGCAAGAACTGGAGCACGGAGACGTCCCAGCCGGCCATCCCTAGTTTGATCGTTCTCACGCCGAACAGCGGCCGACCGAGCTTGCCGAGAGCAGTCTGGGTTGCCTGCCCGGCGCTCCCGGTCAGCAGCAATCCGTGCCGCCGCTGAAACGACCGAACGGCGGAGACGGTCGCTGTGCCCGGAATGGCATCGATTGCCCCGGCGTAGTAGCGCTGGGCAGAGAGGGCGACCTGCAACCCGGCGATCTGCGGGTCCACGCCACGCTTGCCTCGGGCAGAGGCATTGCCGCTGTGGAGCAACATCAGCGCAGCGACTACCAGAATGCTCCCCCGCGCACGCACCGGTACGTGTTCCCCCTGTCGGGCATCGCTCCTGCGCCTGTTTGATCTCTCGGCTATACGCCACCGTTCAGGGACAGCCGCTCGGCGTCCAGGCGGATGACGGTGAGCTCGGGCGGCGGCCGGTCGATGAAGCCTCCCAGGAGGAGCATGTCCTCGGCCCGCTCGCCGGTCAGCGGCCGGCACGTCCGAGGGATGTGCCGAGCGATCGTGAGGCCGGCGTTGAGCTCGAGCCGTGCGCCGGGCCCCGGTGGCAGGGAGCGAACAGCGCAGAGAGCGCCGGCGCGCACGAAGAATGCCTTCCGCCAGCCGGGGGTGACGGCGGGTGCGATCAAACAGGTGTCGATCTCGCGGAGGTGCTCGAGCCGGCGGAGCCGTTCGAGGACGTGCTCGAGCGCCTTCAGGCGGTCGCGGAGCCGTGCTGCTTCCTCGTAGCGGAGGCTTTCGGTCAAGTGATCGAGCCGCTGCCGAAGGCGGGGCAGCGGCCCGTCCGTGAGGAGCTGATCGAGCTCTTCCGGCGTCGCGCGTGCGAGCGCCCGGGCGGCGAGCGCAGCTTGTCGGCGGCTGCCGATCGGGCCGAGCTCCGTCGGGGTGTTGGTGACGACGAACTCGTCGCCTCGGCGTCGCAGGTAGACGCTCCGGTTCTGGTGTCGACTGCGGGAGTTGGCGGGCGGTTGAAGTTGCCGGATCAGCCGGAGCTCCTCGAGCGCCGCCTCGAGCTCGGAGCCGAGGACGCGCCACTCGATCCGTTCGAGCGCGAGCAGGGCCGCCTCCACCGAAGGGCGCTGCGGCTTCGCCCTGGAAGTAGGAACGCAGGCGCGCGCGCAGGTCGCGGGCGCGGCCGACGTAGAGCACCTGGTCGTGGCGGTCGCGGAAGAGGTACACCCCGGGCCGCGTCGGCGCGCCGCGCATGAGCGGGCGCTTGCCGTGCACGCGTCGCTTGCGGGGAGCGGCCAGGGTGCGCAGCTCGGAAACGCGACGGGCTCCCAGCTCCTGCGCAAGCCCGATCAGGTGGACAAGGACCTGGGCGGTCGCCTCCGCGTCGGGTAGCGCGCGGTGACAGGGAGCGGTCGGCACCCCGAAGAAATGGGCGAGCGAGGAGAGGCTGACCCGCCTCAGGCGGCCGGCGAGCAGGCGGCGCGCGAGCGCTGCCGTACACAGCGGCGGCTCCGCCAGCCTGCGGCTCTCTCGCCGGCTCAGCTGGCGCTCGAGGAAACGCTGGTCGAAGCCGGCGTTGTGCGCGACGAGCGGCGCGTCGCCGGCGAAGGACAGGAAGCGGCCGACAACCGTCCCGACGGGCGGAGCGCCGCGCAGGTCTCGCTCCCGCAGCCCGGTCAGACGGGCCACCGGCTGGGGGAGGGGAACACCCGGATCGACCAGGGACTGAAAGCAGTCGACGAGCTCGAGCGCGCGTACACGGACCGCGCCCAGCTCGCAGATCCGGCAGGTCTGCGCCGAGAGGCCCGTCGTCTCCAGGTCGAAGACCACGAACTCGGCCTCCTCCAGCAACGGATCCGGTGCGCCCGCGAGCGAGACGGTCGCCGCCGTACACACGATCCGGCTGTCGCCCGCGCACACCTCGGCGAGCAGCGAGGAGGCCAGCCCGGCCGGGATCGAGCGGCTCGCGAACAGGAGCCGCGCCGCTTCCATCGCGGGAGCGGACCCTGCTCCTCGAGCGAGGCAACGAGCCGATCGAGGCCGTCGAGCGCGAGCTGCACGGAACCCATCAAAGCGAACATACGTTCGATCTGCAAGCATCGTGTCCGTGCCGGCCGAAGCGACGATCCTGCATGCCGACGCCGACTCGTTCTTCGCGTCTGTCGAGCAGCGCGACGACCCCGGCCTGCGCGGACGGCCGGTGATCGTCGGCGGCGGCGTCGTGCTCGCCGCCAGCTACGAGGCAAAGGCGTACGGCATCCGGACGGCGATGGGCGGAAGCCGGGCCAGGCGGCTCTGCCCGCACGCGGTCGTCGTTCGCCCGCGGATGGCCGCGTACGCGGAGGCGAGCCGTGCGCTCTACGCCCTCTTCGAGGACACGACCCCGTCCGTCGAGGGGCTCTCGATCGACGAAGCCTTCCTCGACGTCCGCGGGATGGAGCGGATCGCCGGCACACCCTGGGAGATCGCCGTCCGCCTTCGCCGCGCCGCGCGCGAGACGTCTGGGGCTGCCGCTCACCGTCGGCATCGCCCGCACCAAGCACCTCGCCAAGATCGCCAGCGCGGTCGCGAAGCCCGACGGGCTCCTGCTCGTCCCGCCCGGGGACGAGCTCGCATTCCTCCACCCGCTCCCGGTCGAGCGGATCTGGGGGATCGGCCCGGCGACCGCCGTCCGGCTGCACCGAATCGGCGTCGCCACCGCCGGCGAGCTCGCCCGCGTGCCGGAGGCCGAGCTCGCGAAGATCCTCGGCAACGCCGCGGCGCGCCACCTCCACGCGCTCGCCAACAACCACGACCCTCGCCCGGTCCGCCGGCGCCGCCGCCGCCGCTCGATCGGCTCCCAGCACGCCTTCGGCCTGAGGAGGGCATCACCCGCGGAGATCGAGACCGATCTCGCTCGCGATCGTCGACCGGGTCACCCGGCGGCTCCGGGAGGCGAGACGCGTCGGCCGCACGGTCGTTCTCCGCCTCCGCTTCGGCGACTACAGCCGGGCGACCCGCTCCCACACGCTTCGCCACCCGACCGCGCAGACCCGCCCCATCCTCGCTGCCGCCCGCTCCCTGCTCGCGACCGCGCAACCGCTGATCGAGCGCCGGGGCCTGACGCTGATCGGCATCACGATCGCCAACCTCGAGAACGACCTCCCGCTCCAGCTCTGCCTTCCCTTCGACGCCGACAACGCCGAGCTCCTCGACGCCGCGCTCGACGAGATCCGCACCCGCTACGGCCCGACCGCGATCACCCGCGGCATCCTCCTCGGGCACAGACCTGCCCTGGACATGCCGCTCCTCCCCGACTGAGGCCGCGGGCTCGAGCAGCTGAGGCGGCGGTGCGATGGTGGCAAGGAGGCGGCCACATCGACCTCCTGGCCGCGGCCCCAAAAGTATCGGAGGCGCTCGTTTGCGTAACTACCCGGCGAGCTTGGCCAGGAAGTCTCGGGCGGTCTCTATTGGTAGCTCGTCGGCGAGGGCGAGTAGGTGCTGGTCGCCGGAGACGAGTACGGCGCGTTCCTGCTCTGCTAGCGCGATCAGGTAGTCGTCACCCGGATCGGCGGATCGGCGTGGTGGCTCGTCCGGATCGGCGGCCAGAAGCACTCCGCTACGCATGATGCTCAGGTGCTGGTCGCGGTCGGTGGAGCCCAGCCTGCGACCAGGCGGAATGTCCTACGGCCCGCGACGTCAGTTGCCGAGGCTTCCGCTGGGCGCCGATCCACCGAGGGGCTGCCGTGGCCTCGGCTGCTCGTTCGATCCGGTCACTTCGGGTCCTGCCTCCGCCGGCTGGTCGAACTCGCGCCCGATCGTTCGGTCGTCGGCCGCCTTCTCGGCGCGCGCCTCGAGCGGGATGCGGTGGGTGAGAACGCCCGCCTGCTCCTCACGGCGATGAACCTCGACGAGGTCGGTCGCCCGGAGCGCCGCGGCGCTCCGCTCATAGGCGCCTCCTGTGCTGAAGAGATGCGTGAGCTTGAGCACGATCGCGACGAGGTCGATCGCGATCAGGAATGCCAGCCAGAGAAGCTCACCTCACTCGGCACCGTCGCCACCACCGAGCCGCCCCCGCCGGCAAACCAAGCCCAGCCCGCGTGCCGGCGCCGCCCCCGCACCGGATCGCCGATGCGACCTGTGTGGGCGCTCCGTCAGCGCTCGACGGTGACGAGCGTGCCGATCGGCGTGTACGGCCAGACCTTTGCTGCGGCGGACAGTGGGAGCTCGACGCAGCCGAGGCTTTGCGGCGTGCCGAAGGATGCCCGGTTGAACGCGTGGATCGCCTCGCCGTGGTTGAAGTAGCTGATGTACCGGATCCCCGGGTCGTGGTAGTGCGAGCCGTCCGGGTTCGTGCCGCTCATCGTGCCGACCGGGATGTGTTCGAAGACCGGAAACGTGCCGAGCTGGGTGGGGGCGGCCGGCACGCCCGTGTTCCCCGGGGAACTGAGGACGGCCCGCCCGTCGTGCCAGAGGTTCAGCGATTGCGGGACGGCCGAGTGCACATAGACGTAGCTGTATCCGCCGGCGCGGGGCTTGCCGGCGACGACATCGGCGATCAGGGCCCGCCAGACGCGACGGCCGGCGAATGCGTCGACGGTCAGTCCGTGCTCGTGCTCGAAGGCCATGACTGCACCGCGGACGATCGCGTTGTAGCGGCCCGGGTGCCAGAGATCGACGAGCGGGGCCGGTGTGTTGGGATAACGCCATTCGAAGCGCCCGGCCGGGGGATGCACGGCGGCTGCGAGCTGGCTCGAGACCGTCCTTCCCGCATCAGCCCTGGTCGCCGTCCAGCGCAGCGGTATGTATCGGAGCAGGGCGAGCAACTCCTCCAGCCGAAGCTCTGAGGCGACAGGAGTCGTCCAGGCCATCGTCGTCGTCGGCCTGCGGGCGGCCCCGATCCACGCGACGGGGACCGGGAGCTTCAGCTGCACGCGCCCATCGAGACCGAAACCGTAGCCCCGGGGCACGAACTCGAGCGTGTGCGCGTCGGCCCTCCGCCAATGGCCGGATGCCTGGGGGCCGAGCGAGGGCAGCCGCCGGTGCAGCACGCGCGCGACCGGCTCCGAGAACCGAAGTCGAAGCCTCGCGGTCGGACCGAGCTGGGAGCCGGGCTCAGGCGAGGTGAGCAGCATCGTCGCCTTGCCGCGGGGGAACCACGTGACGGTCGTCGGAGGCGGAAGCCGCTCCCACGCCTGCGGGACGGCGCTGACGCCGACCGAGCCTGCAGCGCCGAGCCGGCCGAGCACGACGGTGCGAGTTGGACGCGGCAGGTGCACCGTCCGCGCCGGGCGAATACCCGTCAACGCGACCTCGCGCACGGGCCGATCGAACCTCACCTGCAGCGGCGCTCCGGCCGCCACCCGCAGCCAACGGGCCAAGAGGCGCGCCCTGGGCGCCACCAGTTCCAGCCGGGAGGTCTGGGTTCGTCCGGTGATCCAGCCGTTCCAGACCGGCCGGCGGAAGACGGCCTCGGCGAAGAGGCGCGTTCCGGGGATCACGCGACGCGTCGGCCAGACAGTGCCGTCCCGCCGCACGATCACCGGGATCGACGTTCCGTCCTCGCTCCGGAGAGAAACACGCACGAGGTTCCCTGCCAGACGCGGCAGTTGCACCTGCGGCAGGCCCGTGGCGTCGAGTCGGAGCGCGCCGCGGGGCCACGCAAGCAGGGCGACAGCGAGTGCTGCCGCGATGGCAATCGCCAAGCCGCCGAGCGCCCACGGCCACCGCCGCCGTCTGCGCGAGGATCGCGCGGCGATCAGCACCTCTCGGGCGTGATCGGGAAGCTGGGCGGGCGGCTTGATCTGCATCTTCGAAGGTTTCCCAGGTAACTACCGGTCGAGCGCTCCAATGCCTCTGTTGCGCTCGTCAGAATTCTCGGTCACCGGCACCTTGAAGCTGAGGGCAACGTCGGGCGGGGGGTCAGGCCGGAGACCCTCGAGTGGGTGATCGTCGTGCTGATCGTGTCGCTCACACGAGGGATTCTCAGCAGGAATTAGGCCTCGCCTCACCCAAATTAAGCGCGAGAAATCTACGTTTTCCTGCGCCGAGTGCCGCTCCTCGGCGTCGTTCCACCAACCGATATAGCTCGTCAATAGACGCAAGAGGGGCCATGAAAATGCTGTCACAGTCGCCAAAAGGAAAGCCGATGAGACTCGAACCCGTTGTCACGCCGCCCACGGCGGACCCTGAGACGCGCCTACTCGCGGACCTCGCCCGGCTCGAGTGGCTGCATTCGCCGTCGCCGATCGAGCGCCTGGAGGCGGCCGTCGGCAGGCAGAGATTGAGCCAACTGCTTCTTCTCGTTGCGCTTTGCCCGGAAGAGGAAGATCGTCTCCTTTGTCCCGGCGCTGCACCTCAGGCAGCCTGACCAGCACCAGTCCGCACTCTCTCTTCAAGCTGGCCGGGCCAGAGGGACCCCCGCCTCAGGAGAGGGAGGTTGGGGTGACGTCTACTTCAGGCCGGCGAGATGGCTACGGAACCCCTCTCCGTATGGGGTCGGGGTTCCGTCGTAATCTTCGATGAGGCCGGGCTTCTCGCAGCCCCAGGCGTTCCATGCCCAGGCGATGTAGGAGACGCCGTGCGCGTCGGCCCACGACATATATGAATCGATGAAGCGGTGTGCGCAATCCTCTTCGCCGATTTCGCCCGTGACGACCGGCACCTGCCTTGCAACCTTGCCGATGATCGAGTTCCAGCAGCGTTCGTCGCCGCAGGCGTTTCCGTCGTAGACGTGCACCGAGGCGACGAGTTGCCGTGCCGGATCCCGCGGGCGCCACTGAAGCCATCCCGAAAGATCGTTTGCCCAGTTCATGCCGCCCAGCAGGATCGGCTGCTTTGCGCCCGTCGATCGGACGGCGTTCACGAGCTGCTGCATCCCGGCGGCCCTCCACCCCTCGGGCGTGCGGCAGCCGTCCCGCCAGCAGGTCCACGAGATGTCGTGCGGCTCGTTGTAGAGATCGAAGAGGACTGATGGGTTCCCGCGAAAGGCCGCAGCGACGGAGCGCCAGAAAGCAGGGGAATGGTCGGCATCGGCATGGCGCTGCTGACCGAGTGCAGGCTTGCTGCCGGGGGCGCTCCAGTGGAGGTCGATGATCACATAGAGGCCGGCGGCGCGGAGTCGCTGCACATACCCGAGGACCGCCCGGCGGTACATTGGGCCGCCATACTCCGCCTTCACGTTGGGCAGTCCGAGCCAGCAGGCCTCGTTCAGAGGCAGGCGAACCACGTTGATGCGCCACGTCTTCATCGCAGCAATCGCCAATCGATCCGTTGGCCCCTCTTTCATCCCCCAGCCCTGCGCGCAGGCGTACTCGAAGCTCGATCGGCTGACCCCGACGAGGCGGACGGTTCGCCCGCCGCCGTCGACGAGCCGACTTCCGTGAACCTTGATCGTGAGACCACTTGCGGCGGAGCCGGACCCCGCAAGCGTGAGCAGGACGAGCGCGAGGGCGAGAGGTCTCACGACTGCGCTTAAGTGAAGCACGCCTCCGCCCGCTTGTGGTCGAACTCGCGGCGCGGTCTAATGAAGCACTTCGACGTGGCCAAGGTCGACCCTCTCAATCGGCATTGCCAGATCGTCGCAAGACGCCTTGGGACCGGATCCGTCGTCCCGTTCCTGGGCGCGGGCGCAAATCTGTGCGAGCGCCCGCCCGGTTCCGACTGGGAGGCCGAGGCCGGCTTTCTACCCAGTGGAGCCGAGCTGGCCGACTACCTGTCGACGCCGTACGGCTATCCGGAGACCGATCACGATCTACTCAGGGTTGCTCAATGGGTCGACCTCGTGAGCAGCCCCAGGGCGCTGGTGGACGAGCTCCACGCGATCTTCAGCCGCGACTACGAGCCGAACAAGCTGCACCGGTTCCTCGCCGAGATGCCGCAGCGCCTGCGTGCGGGAGGCGACCACCGGTTCTGCGGTCAGCTCATCCTGACGACGAACTACGACGATGTGCTCGAGCGGGCGTTCGCGGAGGCGGATGAGCGGGTCGACGTCGTCGTCTACGAGACGACGCGGGAACGAGCAGCGGTTCGTGCACCTGCGGCCGGACGGCGAGCGCGTCGCGATCGACAGACCCTGCGACGTACCGCGAATTCGCGCTCGAGGAGCGCTCGGTGATCCTGAAGATCCACGGCGACGTCGATCGCGAGGACAGCGAGCGCGACACGTTCGTCATCACCGAGGATCACTACATCGACTACCTCGCCGCGCGAGGGCGTCCGCGCGCTGATTCCGGCGTACTTGATGGCGCGGATTGCGCGAGAGCGACCTGCTCTTCCTCGGATACTCGATGCGCGACTGGAACCTGCGCGTCATCCTCCGTCAGATCTGGGCGGAGCAGGGCGTTCAGCACGGGCGGCTGGTCGATCCAACGGCGTCCGAGCGAGATCGACCGAGCGATTCTGGGCGCGGCAGCGGATCGAGATCCTCGACGTCGATCTCGAGGACTGGGTCGACGCGATGCGCGAGCAGCTCGGATGAGCGACTTCGGCGGCGCCGTGCCGCCGCCGCGTCGGTCCGGCGCTCGCCTTACCAGGGCCTCGTGCCGTACACCGAGGCCGACGCGGAGTGGTTCTTCGGGCGCGACGAGTGGTCGCGAGATGCATCGCCGACAACCTCCGCGCCTACCGAATCACGGTTCTCTACGGCGACGAGCGGCGTCGGCAAGAGCTTCGTTGCTGCGACGCCGGCGTGCTCCGGCGACTCGGCGACGAGGCAGCGCGAGAACGTCGCCGAACTCGGTTCGCCGCGCCTTCTGCCGGTCGGCTTCTCGGCCTGGAGCCTCGACGACCCGCTGGCGGCGCTCAAGGACGCTGTCGCGAGGCGGCCGAGAAGACCGCGCCGGACGCTCGTGTCCGGCCGCCCGAGGGCGCGCTGGCCGACGTGCTCGAGGCGTGGCCTGAGCGGGTCGGCGGCCGACTCCTGCTCGTCCTCGACCAGTTCGAGGAGTACTTCCTCTACCACGATCGTCCGGACGACGCGGTCGCTCGACGAGGAGCTCGACCGCCGCGCTTCGCCGCCGCGATCCGCCGTCCACTTCCTGCTCTCGATCCGCGAGGACGCGCTCGCGAGCCTCGACCGCTTCGAGGGCCACGTTCCCGGCCTGCTCGAGCACCTGCTCCGGCATCGACCACCTCGACCGGGACGCCGCGCGCGAGGCGATCGTCGAGCCGCTCGAGCGCTGGAACCGCGTGGTCGCCGACGCCGGCGAGGAGGTGGAGATCGAGCCGGCGCTGGTCGAGGCGGTGCTCGACCAGGTCGACCGCCGGCAAGGTCAGCGCTCGGCGAACGGCATCGGCGCGGCGCTCGACGCGAGAGCCGAATGGGCATCGAGGCGCCCTACCTCCAGCTCGTCCTGATCGGCTCTGGGACGAGGAGCGGCGGTCGGGTCGCGGGTGCTGCGTCTGCAGACGCTCGAGCGGCTCGGCGGCGCCGACCGGATCGTGCGCACGCATCTCGATGCCGCGCTCGGCGCGCTGCCGCCGGCCGGACCAGGACGTCGCCGCGCGAGCCTTCCGCTACCTCGTCACGCCCTCGGGAACGAAGATCGCCCACCGAGTCTCGCGACCTCGCCGAGCTATACGGAGAGGTCGCCGGCGCGAGATCGAGCCGATGTCGTCGACCGAGCTCTCAGGCGACGTGCGCATCCTCCGTCCGGCCGGCGACGGCCGTTACGAGATCTACCACGACGCGCTCGCGGGTCCGATCGTCGACTGGAGCCGGCGCTGGGAGGAAGGGCAAGAGCGCCGGCGCGAGCGCCGGCGGATCGCGATAGCGGGCGGAATCGCAGCAGCGCTCGCCGCGATCGCAGTCGTAGTCACGATCCTGGCGGTGCTCGCCTGGCAGGCGCGCCAGGATGCTCGCCGGGGCCGGGAGGATGCCCGCCGTGGCCAGTCGCGGGCGCTCGCAGGACAGGCGATCGCGAGCCTCGACACCGACGCGCCGCGCGCACTTCGTCTCGCCGACCAGGCGGCCGAGGCAGCGTCGACAAGCGAGGCCGAAGACGCGCTCCGCGTGGTGCTTGCCAACCCGCTTCCCCGCACGACGCTCCGTGGGCACGACGGCGCCGTGCGGAGCGCCGCCTTCGACCCCGGCGGCGGGCAGGTCGTCACCGGCAGCGACAACGGCACAGCGCGTATCTGGGACGTTCGCAGTGGCCGGGTCCTCCACACGCTCCGAGGGCACAAAGGCCCCGTCACGAGCGCCGCCTTCAGCCCCGATGGCCGGTTCGTCGTCACCGCCGGCTCCGACGGCACTGCGCGGATCTGGGACGCCGCAAACGGAGCTGCTCATGCCATTCTTCGGGGTCACACCGAGCCGGTCTACGCGGCGGCATTCAACTCGGGCAGCGACCTGCTCGTCACGGCGAGCTACGACGGAACCGCGCGGATCTGGGACACCGGCAGCGGCCGCCAAATCCGCGTCCTGAATGCGAAGGACGGCCCTGTATTCGGCGCCGCGTTCAGTCCGGACGACAAGCTCGTCGTAACCGCCAACGGCTACGAAGGCGCCGTATACCTGTGGCAGGTGGGAAAGGACCGGGTCCTGTTCCGGCTCAAGGGCTCGACGGGCGGCGTCGGCAACGTCGAGGACGTGGCTTTCAGTTCCGACGGAGCGCTGATAGCCACCGCCGGCAGCGACGGGAGCGCGCGCCTCTGGGACGCGCGCAGCGGTCGCCTCCGGCGCACCCTCACCGGCCACGAAGGCTCGGTCTTCAGCGCAGCCTTTAGCCCCAACCGAGGCAGGGTCGTCACTGCCGGGAGCGATGGGACCGCTCGGATATGGGACGCCGAGGAGGGTCACATCGAACGCACTCTCGGTGCCGGGGGAACTGTATTCGGCGCCGCCTTCAGTCCTGACGGCACCCTGGTCGTGACTGCCGACGACGACGGGACAGCTCGGATCTGGCGCACGAGCGACGATCGCCCGAGCGCGCTGCATACGCTCGAGGCCCGCGGCGGCGACTCTGCGCGCGCCGCGTTCAGCCCGGACGGAAGGAGGATCGTCACTGCGGGGGAGGGAGGTACAGCGATCTGGGACGCTGAGCGGGGCATCCGCCTGCGAACCCTCGGCGCGCGGCAGGCCACCCGTGCTGCCACCTTCAGTCCCGACGGCCGCAGGGTCGTGACTGCCGGCGACGATGGGAAGGCGCGGATCTGGTCCATCCGGGGCGGAAGTCCGATCCATGCCCTGAGCGGAGACCGTGGCCCGCTGAACGCGGCGATCTTCAGTCCCGACGGCACGCTCGTCGCGACCGGCGGCCGCGACCGCGCGGCTCGGATCTGGGACGCCCGCAGCGGCCGACGGCTGCACGCGCTCAGCGGTCTGTACGGCCCCGTCTACGCTGTCGCCTTCAGCCCTGACGGCAAGCTCGTCGTCACCGCCGGCGGCGACGCCTGGGCGCGCACCTGGTCAGCCGAGACCGGCCGTCAGCTGCTCTCGCTTCAGACCAACGCCGTGCTCCGGAGCGCGGCTTTCAGCCCCGATGGCAGGCTCGTGTCCGCCGCCAGCGACGTGGACGCGGCCTACCTCTGGAGTGCATCCGGCGGCGGGCTGCTGCACACCCTGACCGGCCATGCCGGCATTGTCTGGACGGTCGCCTTCAGCCCGGGCGGCTCGCTCCTGGTGACCTCGAGCGACGACGAGCTCGCTCGCATCTGGGAGACCGCGAGCGGTCGCCGCCTGCGGACGCTGAGAGGCCACACGCTGTCCGTCGTCGACGCCGTCTTCAGCCCGGACGGGAAGCTGGCGCTCACCGCAAGCGAAGACGGGACGGCTCGATTGTGGGACACGGCGACCGGCCGGCCGCTGCGCATATTCAGCGGCCACACCGGTGGTGTCAAAGACGCGGCGTTCAGCCCCGACGGAAGGCGAATCGTCACGGCAAGCGAGGACGGAACGGCGAAGATCTGGCCGTGCGACATCTGCCGTGTCAGTCTCCACGAGCTCCTTGTCCGCGCAAAGCAGCGGCTGGCTTCCCTGACTCTTGACAGGCGAGGTGTGCGCCGTTAGTTTCGTTTGGCTCGAACAGAGCCTGCGGCCGAAGCATTTGAGCGCCCGACACGATCAGTGGAGGTGCTGAGTGGCCCAGGGGTGTCAGTCGTCTCGGGAATCGTTCAGGGCCGATCAGGGGAGTCATCCTGGCCGGCGCCCGGGTGGCGCTCCGCCGGCAAAGGGGGGAGAAGATGCCAGAGCTGAAGTTGGGTAAGAAGCCGGCGGCGCCGCGTCCGACGGATTTCAAGTTCACGGAGTTCGCGGCGTCAATCCAGCTGCCATCGGTGCCGTCTCGGTTCGGACACGGGACCGCCTATGCCGACTGGAAGGTGCTCGGCAACGACCATTACGGTAACTGCGTCTGGGCTGGCGCAGCTCACGAGCACATGTTGTTGAACAAGGTCATCCATCAGGCTGACGTGACCTTTGACGACGGGGCGGTGCTCGGCGACTACTCCGCAGCGACCGGGTTTGATCCGAACGATCCCTCGACCGACAACGGCACCGATGTCCACGATGCGCTCAGTTACCGCCGCGAGACTGGCATCGCCGACACAGGCGGCACCCGCCATCTGATCGGCGCCTACGTCTCGCTCGATCCAAAGAACTGGGAGCACCTCGAGCAGGCCACGTACATCTTCGGCGCGGTCGGCATCGGTTTCGAGTTCCCGGCCTCGGCGATGGACCAGTTCAATGCCGGCGAGCCATGGGTTTGCCTCGCCGGGTCAAAACTCGAGGGCGGCCACTACGTGCCGGTCGTCGGCTCACTCCAGGCCGCCGACCAGGCGTCGGCGATTACCTGGGGCAAGCGACAGGTATTCACACGCGAGTTCTACGAGCGCTACAACGACGAGGCCTGGGCGTACATCACGCCCGAGGCATTGCGCAGCGACGGGACCGGCCTGCACGGCTTCGACCTGGAAAAGCTCAACGCCTACCTCCGCACACTGCGTCGGCGCCCCGCTTTTCCGGAGACTCCGGTGTGAGCTCGATCGTGGAGTCGTCGATCGCTTCGCTGGGTCTGAATGACCAGGGTTCTTGTGATCGGGAGCCTTATCGCCGTCGGGCGCTGGCGGCTCGCGCTTTCTCGGGGCGAGCGCGGAATCCGTCGAGGATTGCGTCGACGAGCTGGGTGCCGAGTCTGCGGTTGAGCGGGGGGCCGCTGAAGAGCAGGCGGTAGTAGATCGTTCCGATCAGGAGCTCTTGGACGAGTCGTGGGTCGGTGTCGAGGCGGAGGTCGCCTCGTTCGATACCGCGTTCGATCACGGCCTTGATTTGCCGGCGGCGCGGGTCGACGACGTACTCGCGGTAGACACGGGCGAGCTGCGGGTCCGTGGCGACCTCCGAGACGAGGCCCTGCATCGCGCTGCCGTATGGCATGGAGCCGAGCGTCCTGAGGGCGGAGTTGACGAAGGTGATCAGCTCTTTGCGGGTGTCGCCGACGTCGATCGGGTCGTCGAAGGTGGTGAGCACGTCGATCATGGCGGCGTCGAGGGCGAGCTCCCATTTGTCGCGCCAGCGCCGGTAGATCGTCGTCTTGGCAACGCCCGAGCGGGCGGCGACCGCCTCGATCGTCAATGCTCGGACTCCGCCTTCTTCGGCGAGGAGCTCGCGGGTGGTGTCGAGGATCGCCTGCTTCGACCGTTCACTGCGTCGGTTTGGTGTCGGGCCGGAGTCGGTCATGGACGGGAATTATAGAACGCGACGTAGCGTTTCGAGATTAATAGAGACGCTACGGAGCGTAGCGTAGCCCGAAAGAAGGGAGATTCCCATGCAGCACTTCTCGATCGGCACGACCCCCGCGCCGAGGCACGTGCGGCTTCTCGTGGGCGTCGCCGTCCTCTCTGTTGCGGCAATCGCAGCCGTTTCTGCGTTCGCCGCCGGCGGCAACGCTGTCGTCAAGGTCGGGCCGAGCAACCTTGGCCGTGTGCTCGTCGACGCCCACGGCAAGACGCTCTACGTCTGGGCGCACGACAAGACCTCGAAGAGCACCTGCAACGGCGCCTGCGCCCAGTATTGGCCTCCGCTTGTCACCAAGGGCAGGCCGCAGGCGATCGCCGGCGCAAACAGCAAGCTGCTCGGCACCAGCAGGCGCGGCGACGGGCGGATGCAGGTCACCTACGCCGGCCACCCGCTCTACTCCTTCGTTCAGGACACGAAGGCGGGGCAGACCAACGGCGAGAGCCTGACCGACTTCGGAGGTCGCTGGGATCCCGTCTCGGCCGCCGGAAAGGCGGTTCGCAAAGGTGCAAGCGGCGCGTCCACCTCGGGGGGTGGCTACGGGCGCTGAGGCTGCCCCGATCGCGGGCTGACCCAAACCGAACAGCGGCAGGGCCGACACCGTCGAGCCCTGCCGCACCTCGCCTTCGCCGTCGCCCGCGAACGCGCGCTCGACGCCTTCCAATTGGCCCACATGCAGGCTACGACGGGCCGCGGCCGCTCAGCTCGTCCTCGATGTGGGCGCGGATGATGTCGTCGAAGTTCGTCTCGGCGCGAAATCCCAGGGCGCCTGCCCGCCGCGCATCGAATGCGCCCGGCCAGGTCGCCACGATGCGCGCGATCGTCTCGTCGGGCTCGTGTCGGATCAAGGCGACGGCCTTGTCGCCCGCCGCGCGGCGGAGCGCGTCGATCTGCGTCGCGACCGTGGCTGATACGCCGGGCATCGTCAGACAGCGGTGCCGGCCGAGGAGGGCGGTGTCGAGAGCTGCGGCATGGACGAGGAAGCCGACGCCCGACCGCGGAGACGCAAACCAGTGCCGGACGTCGGTTGGCACGGGCAACGTCGCCTGCTCGCCGTTGAGCGGTTCGCGGATGATGCTGGAGAAGAAGCCTGATGCCGCCTGGTTCGGCTTTCCGGGGCGCACGCAGATCGTCGGCAGGCGGAGACCGATGCCGTCGATGAACCCGCGGCGGCTGTAGTCGGAGAGCAGGAGTTCCGCGATCGCCTTCTGTGTCCCGTAGCTGGTCGCGGGCGTCGTCCGCTGCTCGTCCCCGATCAGGTCGGGCAGCGGCGGCCCGAAGACGGCGATCGAGGAACAGAAGACGACTCGCGGTCGGTAGCCGGTCCCGACGAGACGGATTTCCTCGAACAGCGTCCGCACACCGTCCAGGTTGACGCGGTAGCCCTTCTCGAAGTCGTCCTCGGCCTCTCCGGATACCACGGCCGCGAGATGGAAGATGAGGTCAGGGCGGTCCGACACCAGGTCCGCGACCGCAGAGCGGGACGTGAGGTCGGCGACTGACGCGCTGACGTCGAAATCGGCTGCGGGGCGTTCCGGTTCTTCGATGTCGACGAGCGACAGCCGCGAGATGGTCATGCCCTCGATCGCGTTGGCCGCCGGCAGCCGTTGGGCGAGCTTCCGGCCGAGCATGCCGGCCGCGCCCAGAACGAGGATCCGCACAGCTGGACGCTACAGCACGTCCGTTCAGCCGAATGGTCGCCCACGACTCTGCCCCCGGGGCCGGTACCTGCAAGTCTCTTCGTGCGCGGGAGACCTACGAGGTGTGTTGCGAGAGTAGTGACCCTGATCGCTCTGGTTCAGGCAGCGAGCAGATTCAGCGAGTCGGGTTTCGGAACGCGCAGGTAGGCGTACGGGTGGTTGAACGCGTCGAGCGCGTCCTCGGGTCGGACACCGAACTCGAACTCGATGCCCGTGGCGACCTCGAGAAGTCGCAACGTGAGCGCATTGTCGAGCTTCCGCCAGAGCAGCGTCACCTCGACGCCGCTCGTGACTCGGTGGGCGAGCTCGCGGGACTTCGCCCGATCGATTGCCTGCACGTTCGTGACCACCGGGTACCTCCTCGTCTGCCACGGCGCCGACTCGACGCCCTTGGTGATGTAGACGAGGGGCGTGTAAAGGGCGGCGCAGAAACGCGTTAATTTTTCGGTTTGCATCGGCGGCGATCAGATTCCGTACAGCTACACGCTCGGCTCGCGCGCTGGCTCCCGGCGAGCGAGGTCGCGCGCTCCTGGTATACCCCGGGAGGTGCTCCCGCGAGGGCTTTCTAGGCTGCCTGCCGGTCGTTCTCGGTGATCAGCCGCTCGAGTTCGTCGTAGACGTCCTGCACCTGTTCGCGGGTGAGGCGGTCCGGCTCGTCGATGCCGGCGACGCGGAGGATGAGCTCGCAGACCTTCCCGCGGTCGGCGCGGCCGTCGGAACCGGCGAGGCCGGCGACGCGAGCCAGGGCGAAGACGCGGCGGATCTGCGGCTCGGAGGCCGGGCGCGTATCGCCGCGGGTTCGCAGGCGCATGAAGGCATCGAGGTCGAGTCGCGCCGATTCCGGCGCGAGATCGCGGTCGAGGAGCACCTTCACGAGTGCTGCCGTTGCTTCGGCGTCGCGCATCGCGTCGTGTGCGCCGGCGAGGTGGACGCGCTGGCGTGAGCAGATCGCTTCGAGCCGGTGCTCCTGGGCGAGCGGTTCGAGTACGCGGAAGGCATCGAGCGTGCAGGCAACTGCGGGAGGGCGGTACTCGAGTCCGGCAGTCCGGAGGGCGGCGCCGAGCATTGTCAGATCGAAGCTCGCGTTGTGGGCTACGAAGACGCGACCGCCCAGACGCTCGAGCAGCCGCCCTGCCAGTTCGGCGAAGGTCGGAGCATCGGCAACGTCGGCGTCCCGAATCCCGTGGATCGCGGACGCCTCTTCCGGGATCGGGCAGGAGGGACGGACGAGTGATCCGAACCGGCCGGTCTCGTCGCCATCCGGGTCGAGCAGCACGAGCGCAAACGAGACGATCTCGTCCCGTTCCGGGTCGGTGCCGGTCGTTTCGCAGTCGAAGACTGCATAGCCCGCGGAGGTGGGAACTTCGCCCCGGCGAAGGAGCTCGCCCGGTGCGGTCAGTGGAGCTCCTGCCATGCAGCGAGCGTGGATGCCCGATCGGACAGACAGGCGGAGCACACTCATGCCCTCTAGTCACCGTGTGGCCCTGCCGGCCTTATCCGTCGGGGTCACCGGGCGGGGGGTCTAGGCTGACGCGGTGAGATTCCCGCCGGACATTCTCGACGCGGTCCTGGCGCGCTCGACGTCGCACACCTCGTCCCTCCACGGCCTCGCGCACTGGGAGCGCGTGCGCGAGAACGGTGTCACGCTCGCCGGCGCGACGGACGGCGCCGACCCCGAGGTTGTGTGCCTCTTCGCGCTGTTCCACGACTCGATGCGCCTGAACGACGGGCACGACCCCGACCACGGCAGGCGGGGAAGCGCACTCGCGCGCGAGTCGGCCGACCTTCTGCCGCTCGAGCCATCGCAGCTCGAGCGGCTAGCCGCGGCGTGCGACGGCCACACCGACGGGTTCATCAGCGACGATCCGACCGTCGGCGCCTGCTGGGACGCCGATCGGCTCGACCTTCCACGAGTCGGCATCGAGCCCGATGCAAGGCTCCTCTCGACTGCCGCCGCACGGGCGCGCGCTGCTCTCTGATCCGGAGATGGCCTCGAAGCTGAACACCGACCGTTTCGCATACGCGCTCGATTACGCCGCGCGGGCACACGAGGAGCAGATGCGAAAGGGCTCCGACATCCCGTATGTCTCGCACCTGCTCGCGGTCGCCGCGCTGGTGTTGGAGGACGGGGGAGATGAGGACGAAGCGATCGCGGCCCTGCTTCACGACGTCGTCGAGGACCAGGGCGGAGCCGAGCGACTGGCCGAGGTGGAGCGCGAGTTCGGGCCGCGCGTCGCCGCGATCGTCGAGTCCTGCAGCGACACGCTGGTCACGCCGAAGCCGCCGTGGCGCGAGCGGAAAGCCGCATACGTGGCGCATCTCGAAGACGCTGACCCATCGGCGCTCCGCGTCTCGCTCGCCGACAAGGTGCACAACGTTCGCACGATCGTCCTCGACTACCGCCGACTCGGCGACTCGCTCTGGGAGCGCTTCGATCCCGGCGCAGATCCCGTCTGGTACTACCGGTCACTCGCCGACGTGTTCGCACGACGCAGCTCGAGTCCACTCGCAGCCGAACTCGAGCGTGAGGTGTCCGAGCTCGAGGCGTTGACAGGGTCGCCTCGGGAGCGGGAGTAGCCTCGGCCGGTGCACCTGCTCTTCCTCGACGAGTCCGGACAGCTCGCGGAGAAGAAGTTCTTCGCGCTCGGCGGGATCGCGCTCCGCGACTCCGACTGGCCGTTCCTCCGCGAGCTCTGGCAGTCGACGCTTGCCGAGCACGGCTGGCCGGCGGATCGCGAGGTCAAGTGGCACGGGATCCGCACGGGCGAGGTCCCTCCTGCGCTCGCCGACGCCGTCGTCTCGGCGCTCGCGCGGGCGCCGGTCACCTGCTACGTCACGCTGCTGGAGATCGAGCTGGGCCTCAGCGAGGCGCCCGAGTTCTTCGCCACCGACGAAGACACCTACGCCACCGGCCTCATGTTCCTCGCGGAGCGATTCCAGCATCTGCTTGCCGCCGAGGACGACCTCGGGATGATCATCGTCGACAGCCGGTTCCGGGAGGACGACGCACGGCTCCGTCGATTCTTCGCCGACCTCACGCATGACGGCACTCCTTACTCGAAGCTCGACCGGATCGTCGAAGGGCTCTTCCTCGGACCGAGTCACTACTCGATCGGTCTTCAGTCCGCCGACCTCGTTGTCGCGATCACCGCGGCAGCAGAGCGGGGAGGAGGCCAGGCGCGAGGCTACCTCAGGACACTGCTACCCCGGTTCGCGTGCCATCCAGCAACAGGTGCATTCGAGGGGGTCGGGATCAAACGCTTCCCGGAGCAGGTTCGCCGGCCGAGGGCGGAGACCCGCCTGTTCGAACCGCCTGCTGTCTAGCGCGGAGACTCCGCCCGTCGCTCCTGTCCTGTTTCTCCCTGTTGGTCTCTAGAGGCGCACCCTTCGGCCGGCGCCCTCGCGGAGCGCTGCCCGAAGCGCAAGCTCGGCCGCGACGAGATCTTCGACAGCGTGGCCCATCGCCTTGTAGAGCGTGACCTCCTCGGTGGACGTGCGCCCCGGCCGGTCGCCGGTCAGCACCTCGCCGAGCTCTGTCCCGGTCGCCGGATTCACTCCTTGCAGCTCGTAGCACCCGGTCGGCGTGGCCTCGAACGCGAGCCGTGTCTCGACGAACAGCCGCCCTCGCTCGAGCAGGTCCCGCGGGAACTCGCCGTGCGGCTCCCTGTAGCCCACCGATGTCACGTGGGCCCCGGCGCGGACCCAGTCGGCCTGGATCACGGGCTCGCCGGAGTGCGTGCACAGGCAGACGAGGTCCGACTCGCGTACCGCGGCTTCGAGACCGGCGGAGGGGACAGCAACCGCCCGCTGATCTTGCTCGGCGAGCCGTTCGGCGTCGGCGAGCCGAAGCGAGCTGATCCGGATCTCCTCGATGTCCCGGACGAGCGGCAGTAGCTCGAGGTGTGTTCGCCCTTGCACGCCGGCGCCCACGATCGTCAGCACCCGCGTGTCCTCGCGCGCCAGGATGCGAGCCGACAACGCGGCGGCAGCCGAAGTCCTCAGCGCCGTGATCTCGGTGCCGTCCATGACGGCCACGCAGGCGCCGGTCTCAGCGTCGAACAGCCCAATCAGGGCCATGTGCGACGGCAGGCCGAGCGACTCGTTGCCCTCGAAGACGTTGACGACCTTGACGCCGATGTGACCTCCCGGCCGGTATGCCGGCATCGAGAGCGAGAAGCCCTTCTCGACCGCGACCTCGACACGCGTCGGCGCGACGATTCTTCCGGCGCTCAGCGAGCGGAAGCCGTCTGCGAGCTCGTCGAGTAGCTCCCGGGGGTCGATCAGGCGAGCGACCGTGTCCTGGTCGAGGAGGAGAATGCCCATGTCGGCCAGTATCGCGCGGCCACTGAGTGGCGCGGAGCTGCGCGGCCAGACCGGTCGCCTTCGGCAAGGCTCGATTGGCCGGGAGAGCGTCGGGCCCCGCGTGGCCGACGCCCTCCCGCTCCAGCTAAACGTTCGCAACTACTTGGCGAACCTCGACGCTCTCGAGAGTGACCGCCTCAGAAACCATCTGCGGCACTTGATCCGCCGCAGCTCGGGCAGCGTCCTCCGACTCGAACACGACCATCGACAAACCGTCTGCGCCGTCAGAGCGAGTCCAGTAGCCCGCCACGACGCCCGGAAGTTGCGAGACGCGCGGAATCGTCTCTTCTCGCAGTCTCTTCTCGGCTGCTTCGCGGTCATTGACCGTGACCTTGACCACTACTGCGTGCATGTCGCCTCCAATCGTCGGGAGGCCGAAAGCCTAAGCGACCCAGCGCCTACGTGCAGCCGTGCCGCCTGACCCATTACGCGCCGGGACGCACGAGCGGCTTGTACTTGATCCGGTGCGGCTCGAGGGCGTCGGCGCCGCGCGTTTCCTTCGCCCAGGCGGCGTACTCCTCCCAGCTGCCCTCGAACCACGTCACCTGCGAGTCGCCTTCGAACGCGAGGATGTGCGTGGCGATGCGGTCGAGGAACCAGCGGTCGTGCGAGATGACGACGGCGCAGCCCGCGAACTCGAGCAGCGCGTCCTCCAGCGCGCGCAAGCGTGTCGACGTCGAGGTCGTTCGTCGGCTCGTCGAGCAGCAGCAGGTTGCCGCCGCTCCGCAGCAGCTTCGCGAGGTGCACGCGGTTTCGCTCGCCGCCGGAGAGGTCGCCGACGCGCTTCTGCTGGTCGGCGCCCTTGAAGTTGAACCACGAGACGTACTGGCGCGAGTTCACCTCGCGGGATCCGAGCTCGATCGAGTCGTGCCCGCCCGAGATCTCCTTCCAGACCGAGTTCGACGGCGTCAGGTCGGCGCGGGCCTGATCGACGTATGCGATCTCGACCGTGTCGCCGACCCGCAGCTCGCCGGCGTCGGGCGCCTCGTCGCCGACGATCATCCGGAACAGCGTCGTCTTGCCCGCGCCGTTCGGCCCGACGACGCCGACGATCCCGCCGGGCGGCAGCGAAAACGACAGCGTCCTCGAACAGCAGCCTGTCGCCGAAGCCCTTCGCGAGCCCGTCGGCTGCGACGACGAGGTCGCCGAGGCGCGGTCCTGCCGGGATGTGGATCTCGACGCGGTCGAGCTTGACGTTCTTCTCCTCGGCGAGGAGCTTCTCGTACGCCGCGACGCGCGCCTTCGACTTCGCGTGGCGCGCCTTCGGCGATGCCCGCACCCACTCCAGCTCCCGCGCGAGCGCGCGGCGGCGCGCCGACTCCTGCTTCTCCTCCCCGGCGAGCCGGGCCTGCTTCTGCTCCAGCCAGCCCGAGTAGTTCCCCTCGTACGGGATGCCCTTGCCGCGGTCGAGCTCGAGGATCCAACCCGCGACGTTGTCGAGGAAGTACCGGTCGTGCGTGACCGCGACGACGGTTCCCGCGTAGTCGGCGAGGAAGCGCTCGAGCCACGCGACCGACTCGGCGTCGAGATGGTTCGTCGGCTCGTCGAGCAGCAAGCAGATCCGGCGACGACAGGAGCAGCCGTGCGAGCGCAACGCGGCGGCGCTCGCCGCCGGAGAGCGTCGTGACATCCCGGTCGCCGTCGGGCAGGCGCAGGGCATCCATCGCGCGTTCGATCGTCGCGTCGAGCGACCACGCGTCGGCGCGGTCGATCTGCTCCTGCACCTTCGCCTGGTCGGCGATCAGCGCGTCGAAGTCGGCGTCCGGCTCCGCGAACGCGGCGGAGATCTCCTCGAAGCGCGTCAGGAGATCACGCAGCCGTCGGACGCCGTCCTCGACGTTCTCGCGCACGTCCTTTCCCGGATCGAGCTGTGGCTCCTGCTCGAGCAGCCCTGCGGTCGCGCCCGCCGCGAGCTCCGCACTGCCGGACGACGTTTCCTCGCGTCCCGCCATGATCCGGAGGAGCGTCGACTTGCCGGCGCCGTTCGGCCCGAGCACTCCGATCTTCGCGCCCGGCAGGAACGCGAGCGTGATGTCGTCGAGCACCTTGCGATCCGCGCCGTAGAACTTCGAGGCGCGGATCATCGTGAAGATGTAGTCGGCCACCGAGGGCGAGCCTAGCGCGACGGTGCCAGGAACGTCCTCGCCGTCAGAGGTACGTCACTGCGTCGGCGACGACCGGAGAGCGGCCGCGTAGGAAGTCG
>CAWJZI010000026.1:0-124625 GCA_963847305.1 uncultured Actinomycetes bacterium
CACTGATGGTGACGAATCGCTCAGCGCCGCCGCGCCACCGTCACTCCGGTGCTCCACTACCCGGACGTGCGGGCGGCGGTCGCGTGGCTCGAGGCGGCGTTCGGGTTCGAGGAGAAGGTCCGGATCGGGGACGCGCACCGTGCACAGCTGCGGGTCGGGACCGACGGCGCCGTCGTCGTCGGCGATACCGGCCGCGACCGGGCCGCGCCGACCGCCGGCGCCGTCACGCACGTCGTCAAGGTGCGGGTGCCCGACGTCGACGCGGCGTTCGCGCGAGCCGTCGACGCCGGCGCGCTGGTCGTCGAGGCGCTGACGACGTGGGAGTACGGGGAGCGCTCGGGGATCCTCGAGGACATCGGTGGGCATCGCTGGGAGCTGACCCAGACCGTGCGCGACGTCGCACCCGAGGAGTGGGGCGGGACGACAGTCGCGCCGTGGTGACCGGTCGGCGCCAAGAGCGCGATCCGGAGGGCTGCTGCCGGCCGCAGTGTCCGGTACAAGGGAACGATTCCTTGCCGCAGAACTCCCATGCACATCACTGCGTTACGCAGACTCGCGCGGCGCAGCGCCCGCGGAGCTACCGCTCCCCCAGGAGGTAGGTCAATGAGGAAGCATCTGCACCACCCGATCCGCTCGATCGGCGCGGCACTGACGCTCGTAGGCGTCCTCGCGGCGGTCGTCCTGCTCGTCGCGCCGTCGGCGGTCAGCAGCTCGGGCAAGGATCAGGTCTCGTACTACACGAACGCGAAGGGCAATGTCCTCCAGAAGATCGGCGAGGACGCGTACTTCGAGGTCAACGGCAAGAACCTCGACAAGACGGTCGAGGTCTTCTGCTGGGCCGGCAAGGAGGCAAACGACGCCACCGGCTTCACCGGTTGGGACACCTTGACCGACTGGAACTACAGCTCGGCGTCGAAAAAGCTGATCGACGGCGACATGGACCCGGACTGCGACGGCAACAACGGGGTTGGGCTGAAGTCGGCGATCATGGTCGAGTTCGAGCACGGTGTGGTGGCCGACCCGACAGACGACAACTTCGTCGTCGGTCCGGCGATCTTCGTCAAGGACGAGCAGAAGGCGTAACGACTCGCGCGGGGGGAGCGGCCATGGCGCCGCTCCACCGCGCTACTCGGACCAGGTCGGCTCGCGCTTCTCCAGGAAGGCGCTCATCCCCTCCTGCGCATCCACGGTCTGCGAGTTCGAGGCCATCACGCCCTTCGTCAGGTCGTAGGCGCCGCCCTCGTCGAGGTCGATCTGCTCGTAGAACGCGCGCTTGCCGATCGAGATCGTGTCCGCGCTCGAGCGCGCGATCGCCGCCACGAGCTCCGCGACGGCCTCGTCGAGCTGCTCCGCAGGGACGACGCGGTTGATCAGGCCCCACTCGAGCGCGGTCTGCGCGTCGATCGGCTCGCCGGTCAGCAGCAGCTCGAGGGCGCGCTTGCGGCCGACGGCGCGTGACACGGGCACCATCGGCGTGGAGCAGAAGAGGCCGATCTTCACGCCCGGAGTCGCGAAGCGCGTGCCCTCGGCGGCCACGGCGAGGTCGCAGGCGGCGACGAGCTGGCACCCCGCGGCGGTGGCGATCCCGTGCACCTTCGCGATCACGGGCTGTCGCAGGCGGTGGATCGTCTCCATCATCACCGTGCAGACGTCGAAGAGCTCCTGGTAGAAGCCGGGCTCGCGGCCGATCATCTCGCCGAGGTCGTGGCCGGCCGAGAACGCCGGGCCGGCGCCCTCGATCACGATCGCGCGCGCCCTGCTCTCGCCGGCGGCCTGCAGCGCCTCGATCAGCTCCTGCATCAGCTCGAGGCTGAGCGCATTGCGCTTCTCCGGCCGGTCGAGCGTGATCCACGCGGCCGGCCCCTCCTCGCGGAGCCGAACCGCGCTGAAGCCCGTTTCCCGCACGGCCATGCGCCGTACAGTACCGCCACTCTGGCCGTCCATCTGTCCCGCCTGACCCCGCTCTCGTTCCTCGAGCGCAGTGCGCTCGCCTTTCCCGAGCGCCCGGCGGTCGTCGACGGCGAGTCGCGGCTGACCTGGGCGGAGTTCCGCGAGCGGGCGAGGCGGCTCGCCCGCGCGCTTCAGGAGGACGGGATCGAGCGCGGCGACCGCGTCGCCTTCCTCGCCCCGAACGTGACCCCGCTGCTCGAGGCGCACTTCGGCGTGCCGGGCGCCGGCGCCGTCCTGGTCGCGATCAACACGCGGCTGATGCCGGAGGAGATCGCCTACATCCTCGAGCACTCGGGGTCGCGGACGCTCGTCGTCCACGAGTCGCTCGCGCACCTCGTCGAGGGCGCGCCGGTCGAGCGGCTGCTCGTCTGCGGCGCGGGCGGCGACTACGAGGACTTCCTCGCCGCGGCCGGTCCGGGCGAGCCGGAGCCGCGGCTCGAGGACGAGGACGACACGATCTCGATCAACTACACGAGCGGGACGACCGGCCGGCCGAAAGGCGTCATCTACACGCATCGCGGCGGGTACCTGAACGCCCTCTCGGAGGCGCTCCACGCCGGGCTCGACTCGCGCTCGGTCTACCTCTGGACGCTGCCGATGTTCCACTGCAACGGCTGGTGCTTCCCCTGGGCGGTGACCGCGGTCGGGGGGACGCACGTCTGTCTGCCGAAGGTCGATCCGGCTCTGATCTGGCAGCTGATCGAGGAGGAGGGGGTCACGCACCTGAACGGCGCGCCGACCGTGCTCGTCATGCTCGCTGCACGACCCGGCGGCGAAGCCGCTCGGCGAAGCCGGTGCGGATCACGACCGCGGCTGCGCCGCCGTCGCCGACCGTGATCGAGCGCACCGAGGCGCTCGGCTTCCTGGTCAACCACGTCTACGGCCTGACCGAGACGTACGGCCCGATCACGATCTGCGAGTGGCACCCCGAGTGGGACGGCCTCGACGTCCACCGGCGGGCGCGGCTGAAGGCGCGGCAGGGCGTGAACATGATCACCGCCGACACTCTCCGCGTCGTCGACCCGGAGCTGAACGACGTGCCCGCCGACGGCGAGACGATCGGCGAGGTCGTGATGAGGGGCAACAACGTGATGAAGGGCTACTTCGCCGACGAGGCGGCGACGGCGGAGGCCTTCCGCGGCGGCTGGTTCCACTCGGGCGACCTCGGCGTCATGCACCCCGACGGATACATCGAGCTCCGCGACCGCATGAAGGACATCATCATCTCCGGCGGCGAGAACATCTCGACGATCGAGGTCGAGCAGGCGCTCGTCCGCCACCCGGACGTGCTCGAGGCGGCTGTGATCGCGATCCCGCACGAGAAGTGGGGCGAGCGCCCGAAGGCCTTCGTGACGCTGCGGCCCGGGGCAACGCTCGACGCCGAGGAGCTGATCGCCTTCGCCCGCGAGACCCTGCCCGGGCTTCAAGGCCCCCGACGAGATCGAGTTCTGCGAGCTCCCGAAGACCTCGACCGGCAAGGTCAAGAAGTACGAGCTGCGTGACCGGGAACGGGAGCGCCGGGCCTAGGAAAGGCGGCGGGCGAGCAGGTCGGTCGAGCGGCCCTGGTACGCCTCGATCAGTCGTGCCACCTCGGCGACCGGGACGAGCTTCCCGCTGCGGTCTCGCAGGTCGAGGACGTGCGTGTAGTGCTGCGCGAGCACGGCCGGCAGCTCGTCGATCCGGCCGGCGAGCTCGAGCAGCTTCGGGTTCAGCTCGAGAACCAGCGGTACGCCGGTCGAGAGCACGCGCCCGCCGCCCGAGAGCACCTGCACCTCGTGGCCCTCGGCGTCGACGAGGAGGAAGTCCACCTCTCCCTCGACGACGTCGTCGAGACGCGCGACCTCGACCTCCTCGCTGCCCGATGCGTCGAGGCGCGCCTTGCGCGATCCGGCCGCGACGTCCATGCGCATCGTCCCCGGCTCGTCCGAGAGCGCGAGCTGGAGCGGCCGCACCGCATCCTCGACGCCGTTCAGTGCCAGGTTCGCGCGCAGCAACCGGAACGTCCTCGGCACCGGCTCGATCGCGATCACCCGCTCGAACCCTGCGCCCAGAGCGGCGAACGCAGCCGTGCCGACGTTCGCGCCCACGTCCACGAACGTCCCGCGCCGTAGGTCGGGCAGCTGCTCGAGCGCGCGCAGCAGCACCGACCGTTCCTTGTGCTTCTCGCGCCGGACGAAGAGCTTCCCGAGCGTCGGGTCGTCGGTGGGGACGACGAACAGCAGCCCCTCGCGCTCGGCGACGACGTAGGGGACGAAGTCGCCCGCAAGCTCGAGGAAGCGCTCGCGCGACGCGCGGAGCTCGTCGGTGCTCAAGGCGGGAATCGTACGGTCAGCGAACGGCCGCGACGATCGAGAGCGTTCCGCGCAGGCCAGAGAGGTCGACCGTCGCCGTCTTGCGGTCGAACGGCCGCCGCTTCCCGTCCACGCGGACACCGAGGACGCGGTGGCCGGCGGGCACGCGCAGCCGTAGCTTCATCGTCAGCGGCGGCCGTCGCTCCGGCACGTCCACCGTCGCCGTGATCTGGCCGTAGCCGGCGTCGATCTCGTACGACAGCGGGCCGAAGCTCGTCGGCGACTCGCGGACGGCGACCGACTTGCCCGCGGCGAGCCAGCCGCGCGGCGTCCCGAAGGCGAGCTCGAGGCCGACCGGCCGCCCGTTCGGCGCCGTCGTCTCGTGCACGAGCATCAGCCGCAGCGTCTCGAGGAACGCGGAGTTCGAGGCGGCGTTCGGCGGCAGGTACATCGAGCGGAAGCCCGCCCCCCTGAGCGGGGCGACCGTCGCCGCCTCGCCGGAGACGAACGTCCCGGGCGTCATTGCCGCGCCGAGCATCCCGTAGAGGCTGAGCACGAGCTGGTCCGGCTGGTCGTTGTCGGCGAGGAACCGCGCGACCGCCAGCCCGTAGACCTGGTCGGTACCGGTGACCGGGTAGCGCGTCTTCCCGCCGTAGAGCGAGTAGGCGCCGGCGCGCACGAGGCCGAGCAGCCGCGAGCCGTGGGCGAGCATGTAGCGGAGGATCTCGTTCGCCTGCGTGCCGTGCGGCTCGAAGAATCCGGACGCCAGGGCATACGGCATCACCAGGTTCCAGTAGCTGCCGAGCCGGGAGCGCGTGACCGCGTCGAACGGCTTGTGCTTGGCGAGCAGCACCGCCGGCACGAAGAGCGACCCGTCCTTCAACCGATGCGAGGACGCCGCGACCGCGCGCTGGAGCCCGGCCCGCAGCCGGTTCGCGAGCCCGCGCGCGCGGGCGGCGTGCGCGGGGTGTCCGGTTGCCGCCCAGACCGCGCCGATCGCGTTCAGCCCTTCCCAGACCGTCGTCTGCGAGTGCAGACCGTAGACGCGTTCGGGGATGTCCGAGGAGAACCGCTCCTGCCGCAGCAGGCCGTGCGGGTCGTTCCGCATCTGCCGCCCGATCACCGTCATGAACCAGCCGATCCGCTTCGAGACCCAGTTCAGGTAGGGGCGGTCGCCGGTCAGCTCGTAGTAGCGCGCGCTGGCGATCATCAGCTCGCCCATCCGCCAGTTCGACGGGGCGAGCGAGAAGCGGCCGAACGACGTGCGCAGGATCTGGCGCATCACGTTCGTGAAGCCGTAGCTGCCCATCACCTCGGCCACGTCGAGGCTCTCCGCGGAGGAGAACTCCTCGTACGGGTTGCCGACGCTGTAGCGCCAGGTCAGCGCGAGATCCTGCTCGAGCAGGCTCTTCTGCGCGTCCATGACGACGGTCTCGGGGACGTCGTACTTGACGGCTTCGCCGAGGCGCGCGTTCCAGAACTCGACCAGCCGGTCGCGCGCGAGCTGGTACGTGTCCGCGTCGATCACGACGGGGCGCAGGTCGCCGGGCAGCCAGGCGACGTAGAGGGTCGCGGTCTGGCCGGGCTCGACGCGGTAGCGGAGCGCGGAGTCCTCGTGGCCTGCCTGGGCGGACCGGACGCCTCGCTTGGTCGAGTGGACGAGGCGCACGAGGGCTCCGCTCTTGGCGGCGCTCGCGGTGACGCTGACGAAGCTGATCAGGACGCCGGTGCCGAGCCCGCGGACCGCGAAGGACTCCTGCTCGTAGCGGACGCCGGCAGAGTCCCTGTACCTCGTCTCGAGAATCGGCAGGTAGCCCTCTGCGAGCGTCGGCTGCGAGAGCCTCGAGAGGCAAGAGCCGAAGGGCTCGTGCCCGCCCGGCCCGACGAGGACGCGCAGGCTCGCGCCTGCCGCCGTGCGCGCGAGGATCTGGCTGCCGTCGGCGACGTGGAGGGCGATATCGAGTGCGCCGTGACTCCCGAGCGGCTGCGCGAACGGGAGGTAGTAGACGCCGGACGCGGTGAGCGGCTTGGAGCGCGCCCGTGCGAACAGGAGCGGCTTCAGCAGCCGGCGGACGGCTGCGTAGGTCGGGCCGCCCGGACGGCGGATCAGCTGCTCGCCCCAGAGGTCGCGCTTGGAGCGCAGCGCGCGCAGCACGCTTCCGGCGTACGCCGGGGTCGCGCGGTCCTGCGCGCAGCGCGGAGCGGCCTCCGCGGGGGAGGCAGGGAGGACGACGGCCGCAACGATCAGAGCCGTCGCGAGCGCGGCAAGGGGGAACCGCATCGGCATGACATTCTCGCTCGAACCCCGGTGGCCTTCTACCCCCGTCTTCGACCTGGCCCTGAAGTAAGCAACCGGTAAGGACGCCAGGGGCGCCGTCTACACTTTTCTTCGTGCCGGTCTCAGTGGTCACGGGCGGCGCGGGCTTCCTCGGCTCGCACCTCTGCGACGAGCTCCTCGCGCGCGGGCACCGCGTGATCTGCGTCGACAACCTGGTCACGAGCTCGCTGAGCAACCTCGAGCACATCACGAGCGACGACTTCGTCTTCGTCAACCACGACGTGACCGAGGAGCTCGAGATCGAGGAGCCGGTCGACTTCGTCTACCACTTCGCCGCCCTCGCGAGCCCGGTCGACTACCTGCGCATGCCGTTGCACTCGCTGAAGGTCGGGTCGTACGGGACGCACCACGCGCTCGGCCTCGCGAAGTTCAAGCGCGCGCGGTTCCTGCTCGCCTCGACCAGCGAGGTCTACGGCGATCCGCAGGTCCACCCCCAGCCGGAGACCTACTGGGGGCACGTCAACCCGGTCGGCCCGCGCGGCGTCTACGACGAGGCCAAGCGCTACGCCGAGGCGCTGACGATGGCGTACCACACCCAGCAGGGCGTCGACACCTCGATCGTCCGGATCTTCAACACCTACGGGCCGCGCATGCGCTCGCACGACGGGCGCGCGATCCCGAACTTCATCCGCCAGGCGCTCGCGAACGAACCGTTGACGGTCTACGGCGACGGCTCGCAGACGCGGAGCTTCTGCTACGTGGACGACCTGATCCGCGGGATCCTCCTGCTCGCCGAGAGCGGTGAGCACCTCCCCGTCAACATCGGCAACCCGGGCGAGTTCACGATCCTCGAGCTCGCGCAGAACGTCCTCGAGGTGACGGGCTCGAAGAGCGAGATCGTCTTCGAGGCGCTGCCGGTCGACGATCCCCAGGTACGCCAGCCCGACATCACCCGCGCCCGGCAGCTGCTCGGCTGGGAACCGGAGATCCAGCTGGAGGAGGGACTGAGCCGGATGCTGCCGTCTTACAGGCGGGAGCCGGCCGGTGTCTGAGCGGTTCGGGGTCTGGGCGGCGATCCTCGTGGCCGCCGCCGGTCTCGCCGTGCCCGCGGCGACGGCCTCCTCGAACATGAAGGTCGGGATCTACGACGAGGGCGCGACCTTCTTCGACGACCAGACGAAGGTCTTCGGCGCGTACCGCTCGCTCGGCACGCAGATCCTCCGCGTCAACCTGTACTGGGGCGGCAAGCTCGGCGTCGCGAAGTACCGGCCGTTCGACGGCTCGGACCCCCGGGACGCCGCCTACAACTGGGCGCTCTACGACCGCGTCGTCCAGTACGCGGGCGCGTACAAGCTGAAGGTGCTCTTCTCGATCACCGGGACGCCGCGGTGGGCGAACGGCGGCCAGAGCAACAACCGCCCGCCGAAGAACTTCCAGGACCTCTACAGGTTCGCCTACGCGGCCGCCGCGCGCTACAGCGGCTCGTACACGGGCACCGACGGCCGGACGCTCCCGGCGGTGCGGCTGTGGGCGGCGTGGAACGAGCCGAACAACCCGGTCTTTCTCCGGCCGCAGTTCGTCAAGGCCGGCGGGAAGTGGGTGATCCAGAGCGCGAAGGACTACGCGAAGATCTGCAACGCGATCTACGGCGGGATCCACGCGACGATGTACAGGGACGAGAAGGTCGCCTGCGGGGTCACCGCCCCGCGCGGGAACAACAACCCGCGTAGCGCCCGCCCGTCCGTATCGCCGGTCGCCTTCCTGGTTGCGGCGAAGAAGGCGGGGATGAAGACCTTCGACGCCTACGCGCACAACCCGTACTACGGCGTGCCCACGGAGACTCCGACCACGAGGCCGCCGTCACTCCGTCCCGGCGCGGCGCCGACGGCGATCACGCTCGCGAACATCAACGTGCTGCTCGCGTCGATCTCGCGGTTGTACGGGCCCCGGCACCTCTGGATCACCGAGTACGGCTACCAGACGAAGCCGCCCGACCAGGTGTTCGGCGTCTCCTGGTCGAACCAGGCGCGTTACCTGACGCAGGCGTTCGCGATCGCCCGCAAGAACCCGCGCATCGACATGATGATCTGGTTCCTGCTCAAGGACCAGCCCGAACTCTCCGGCTGGCAGTCCGGGCTCATGACGGTGGACGGCCGGCTGAAGCCGTCGTTTGCGGCCTACGCGCGGGTGCCGAAGTGACGGCGACGCCCTTCCGGGCGAGCAGCGAGCGGTAGAGCCCGTCCACGTCGTCGATCAGGCGCTCGACCGCGTACCGCGGTAGCACGCGCTCGCGGCCGGCGGCGCCCATCCGCGCGCGAAGCTCCGGATCGGCGGCGAGGCGCCCGAGCCGGTCGGCGATCGCCTCCAGGTCGCCGGGCTCGACCAGGAAGCCGTCGACGCCCTCCTCGACGACGTCCGGCACGCCGCCGACGCGCGTCGCGACCACGGGGCAGCCGCTCGCGAGCGACTCGATCGCCGTCACCGGCGTGCCCTCGTTCGCGGAGGGGAGGACGAACGCGTCGAACGCGGCGAAGAACGGCCCGACGTCCTCCTGGTACCCGGGGAACAGGCAGTCGTGCATCAGGTGGAGCTCGCTGGCGAGCGCCTCGAGCTGCTCGCGCTCGGGCCCGTCGCCGACCATGCACAGCGTCGCGTCGACCCCGTGGTCGCGCAGGAGGCTGAACGCGCGGAGCACGTCGGCGCCCCGCTTCACCCCGGTCATACGGCCGATCCAACCGACCAGGAAGCGGTGGTCGGGGACGCCCATCACCTTGCGCGTGCGCTCTCGCTCCTCCTGAGCGGCGGCGACGCGCTCGTCGAGCTCGATCCCGAGGCGGATGACGGTGAACTTCTCGGGCGGCGCGACCTTCAGCGCGACCAGGTCGTCGCGGACTTCCGGGCTGACGGCGATCAGCGTGTCGGCGACGCGCGCGAGCCATCGCTCGAGGCTGCGGAAGATCGCCGTGCGGAAGCGGCCGAAGTAGCCGCGCAGCACGTGGCCGTGGAACGTGTGCACGACGATCGGCGGCCGTGACCTGCGGGCGAGCACCGCTGCGACCCGGCCGATCGCGCCCGCCTTGGCCGTGTGCGTGTGGAGGATGTGCGGGCGCTGCTCGCGGATCATCCGCGCGAGGCGGAAGGTGGCGAGGATGTCCTGGATGGGGGAGATCTCCCGGTGGAGGTGCGGCATCAGGTGGACCGGGACGCCCTGCTCCTCGGCGACGTAGGCCATCGACTGCTCTCCGGGGCTGACGCTGCCGGCGACCAGCGTCGTGTCGTAGCCGCGCTCGATCGAGGCCGGCCGAGAGGTAGGAGACGTGGAGCGCGGGCCCGCCCATGTTCAGGCGGGCGATGACCCTGAGAATGCGGATGGGCTCAGGCCTGGAGGAACTCAATGGTCCTGCGCAGGCCTCCCTCCACCTCGACCTGCGGTTCGTAGCCGAGCGTCTCCCGCGCCGCGGAGAGGTCGGCGTACGAGTCGCGGATGTCTCCGGCGCGGGGCGGCTGGAGGTTCCGCTCGACCGGCTTGCCGAGCAGGCGGCCGATCGTGTCGGCGACGTCGTTCACGCTCGCGGGCTTCCCGCCGGCGACGTTGAACGCCCGGCCGCTCGCGCCCTCGGCGGCCCCGGAGGCGATCGTCGCGGCGACTGCGTCGTCCACGTAGGTGAAGTCGCGCGACTGCTCGCCGTCGCCGTAGATCGTCACCGGCTCGCCGGCGGCGATCGCGGCGATGAAGAGCGGGATCACGGCCGCGTACTGCGAGAAGGGGCTCTGCCGCGGCCCGTAGACGTTGAAGTAGCGCAGCACGACGGTCTCGAAGGCCTCGTAGACCCGGCTGAAGGCGCCGCAGTAGCGCTCGGCAGCCAGCTTCGCGACGCCGTAGGGCGAGATCGGGTCGAGCAGCGCGTCCTCGGAAGTCGGCAGCGGCGGGTTCGTCCCGTAGACCGACGTGCTGGAGGCGAAGACGACGCGCCTCACCTGCTCGTCCCGGGCCGCGAGGAGGACGTTCAGCGTCCCCTCGACGTTGACCGCGTTCGAGGTCAGCGGGTCCTGGACGGAGCGGGGGACCGAGCCGAGCGCGCCGAGGTGGTAGACGACCTCGGTGCCCCGGACCGCGTTGTGGACGCGCTCGTAGCTGCGCAGCTCGCCCTCGACGATCTCCAGGTCGAGGTCCTCGAGGTTGGCGCGGAACCCGGTCGAGAAGTTGTCGAGCACGCGGACGTCGTCGCCGCGCTCCTGGAGCGCGCGGACCAGGTTGGAGCCGATGAATCCCGCGCCCCCGGTGACGAGCACTTTGGCCACGCAGAGATAGTGTCAGACACTTGTTGCGGAGCCAGTTGGGTTGCGGAGGCGAGTGTCCGACACTTGCGCCGCCGCTGCGGCCGAGAGCCCGAGCGCGAGCCAGGTCAGGGCGTCCATCGGGATCCCGGCGATGATCCCGAGCGCGTTCCAGACGCCGATGCAGACGAGCAGCCAGAGGACGGCCAGCAGCCCGACCTCGGGCGGGCCGCGGAGCGCTACGCGCCCGGCGGTCGCCAGGCCGCTGACGAACAGCCCGGCGAGGAGCAGGAAGCCGATCACGCCCGTTTCGGCGAGCGCCTGCACGTAGAGGTTCTGCACGCCCCACGGGTGCTCGGGCGAGGGGAAGGCGCGCGGCGGCGAGCTCGGGGAACTTCGCGCGGGCGTCGTCGAGGTACGGCGAGTAGACCGACTGCTCGAGCGAGCTCTCGAAGCCCGCCCCGGCGACGGGGTGGTCGAGGAAGATCCGCCAGCCGATGTAGATCAGCAGCGTCCGCTGGACGAGCGTCTCGACGTTGCTCTGCCTTCTCCTTCGGCCCGATCCCGAAGTAGCGGAGCAGGTGGCCGACGTCGCCGCTGCGCAGCGGGACGAGCCCGGCGACGACGACGAGCGGGAGGCACAGGATCGCCCCGAGGCGCCGCCGCGAGACGTGCGACCGCCACAGCCCGAACGCGAACGCGACGATCGCGGCGAGCCCGAAGCCGATCGCGCCGGCGGTCGAGCCGGAGAGGATCAGCCCGATGCAGCCCGAGACGGCGGCGGCGATCCCCCAGCGGACGTAGCGTCCCGCCGGCACCGCCAGCAGGAGCAGCGCCACGCACGCCACGGCTCCCGACAGCCCGGCGAGGTCGTGGTGGCCGAGGAAGGAAGGCTGCCGCCAGCCGCTCGGCCAGCCGGCCAGGATCCGCCAGCCGAAGAACTGCACGACCGCGACCGCGCTCGCGCACACGCTCCAGGCGACCAGCACCGCGAGGATCAGCTCGAGGTCGGCGCGCCGCCGAACGAGGACGACGACGGCGGGCGCGAGCAGCGCATACTCGGCGAACTTTCCCGCGGTGACGAGGTGGGTGTGCGAGTCGTACGACTCGTCCAACCAGCGCGGGTAGACGACCGCCGCGAAGTTCCAGACGAGCAAGGCCACGGACGCGATCCAGACCCAGCGCCCGGCGCCGAGCGAGGGGCGGTCCCGGATCCAGACCCACAGTGCGACGGCCGCGACGGCGAGCACCGCGAGGTCCGAGAGCGCCACGTGCACGCTCGTCGATCCGACCGTGACGGTAAACCCAGGCTGGAAGCGAACGTGCAGGAACAGGATCGGCAAAGCCGCCGCAAGCACGAGCGTTCCCGGCGAGGAGAGCGAGTCGAGAACGGCAGTCGCGCGAGCCCGGTGGGAGGATCCTCCGAGCGTTCTGACGGCCACCGGCGGCCACTATAGTGGAGGCCCGAATGCAGACGCGCCTCCTGTGGCGGCGCTCGGCCACGGCGATCGGCCTGTACGGGAGTGTCGCCCTCGGGCTTCTCGGAGGCCTCGTGGCGGCGCGCGAGCTCCACCCCGATCGCTACGGCCTGTACTCCCTCGCCGTCTTCGGCGCCGGGTTCTTTCAGGTGCTGCTCGACCTCACCGTCGAGGAGGCGATGATCAAGTACGGCTTCCGCTACACGACGACCGAGGAGTGGGGCAAGCTGCGCCGCCTCTACCGCCGGTCGATGATGCTGAAGACCGCCGGCGCGGTGCTCGCTTCGCTCGTCCTGCTGGCGATCGCGCCGTTCGCCGACGAGCTCTTCAGCGCCGACGGCCTCACCGGGCCGTACCTGCTCGCCGCCCTGCTGCCGATCTCGTTCATCCCGGAGGCCCCGGCCGGGGCGGCGCTCGTCCTCGACGGGCGCTACGAGGTGCGCGCGGTCTACAACTTCCTGACCGCGCTGCTGCGGACGATCGGGCTCGTGATCGGCGCCCACTTCGGTGTCACGGAGGCGATCCTGGGGCTGGTCCTGGGGCAGTTCGCCGGCTCCGCGCTCGTCAGCGCGGCGGCGCTCCGGGCGTTCAGCCGCTTCCCGCACGCGCCGCCGGAGCCGCTCGGCGAAGACCGCCGCGAGATCGTCCAGTTCGTGATCCGCTCGAGCATCGGATCGACGATCGTCTCGGCTCGGGCCGCGGTCGTGCCCTTGCTCCTGGGTCTCGTCTCCGTGCCGCGCCAGGTCGGCTACTTCCGGGCGAGCCAGGCGCCGCAGACCGGCCTGACGGCGCTGACCGCGCCCGCGCGGCTGATCCTCGTCACGGAGCAGACGCGCGACTGGGAAGCCGGGGCCACGCACCGCGTCTTCAGCGGGCTCCGGCGCTACAGCACGGCGGCCCTGATCACGATGGCGATCACCGTGCCGTTCCTCTACTGGTTCATGCCTGACATCATTGCGCTCGCCTTCGGCGAGGAGTACCGGCCGGCCTCCGATGCGGCGCGGCTGATGCTGATCGCGGGCGCCGTCGGCCTGGTCTTCGCGTGGACGAAGTCGCTGCCGGTCTCGGTCGGGCGTCCCGAGCTGCGGATCGTCACCCACGGGATCGAGACGATCGTGCTGATCCCGCTCGTGCTGGTCCTCGGCGAGATCTGGGACGCGACCGGGGCGGCGGCGGCCGTGCTGATCTCGACCTGCGTCTTCGCCCTCGCGTGGGTGGTCGCGGTCGCGCGCCTGCACCGGGCGCACGGGCCGACCGAGGCCGTCGCCTCTCGTGAAGGTCGTGATCGTCTCCGGGATCTGGCCGCCCGACGTCGGCGGGCCTGCCAGCCACGCGCCCGAGCTCGCGGACTTCCTCCACGGGCGCGGGCACGAGGTGCGCGTGGTCACGACTGCCGATGCGCCCCCTGCCCCGCAGCCCTACCCGGTCGACTGGACGCCGCGGCGCTACCCGCCGGGTGTGCGCCACTTCCTCGGGGCGGGGCTCGTGCACCGGGCGGCAGCGGGCGCCGACGTCGTCTACTCGACGGGGATGCTCGGGCGGAGCTCGCTCGGCTCGCGGATCGCGGGCGTGCCGCTCGTCCAGCGCCTCGCAGGCGACCCGGCCTACGAGCGCGCGCTGCGGCGCGGGCTGACCTCGGCACCGCTCGACCGCTTCCAGGAGGAGACGGGGGCGCAGATCTCGGTGCTTCGGCGCGCCCGCGACCGCGCGCTTCGCCGCGCCGCGCGGATCGTCGTTCCCTCCCGGGCGTTCGCGGAGATCGTCGCCGGCTGGGGCTTCGAGGCGGAGGTGGTGCCGCACGCCGTCTCCGCGCCGAGCCTTCCCGATGTCTCCCCGAACGGGCGGACGCTCGTCTTCGCGGGGCGCCTGGTTCCGCAGAAGGCGCTCTCGGTCGCGTTCGAGGCCGTACGCCGCAACGAGGACGTCACGCTCCTCGTCGCGGGCGACGGGCCTGAGCGGGCGAAGATCGAGGCGGGGGCGCCCGCAAACGTGCGCTTCCTCGGCGCGCAGCCGCGCGAGCGGGTCTTCGAGCTGATGCGCGGGGCCGACGCCACGCTCCTCTCCTCGGACTGGGAGAGCTTCGGGCTCGTCGTCGCGGAGTCGCTCGCGGTCGGGACGCCGGTACTCGCGGCCTCGGCCGGCGGCGTCGGCGAGGTGCTCGAGGACGGCCGGAACGGTCTGCTCGTTCCTGCCGGCGACGTCGACGGGCTTGCCGCGGCGATCGGCCGCTTCTTCGCCGACGGCGAGCTGCGGGAGCGCCTGCGCGCGGCTGCGGCCGAGTCCGTTCGCCGGCTCGCTCCGGAAGAGATCTACCCGCGCTACGAGGCGATCCTGGAGGAGGCGGCGCGATGAAGCGGCGGGTCGTGATCGTCGGCCCGACGCGCTACCGGCTGCCTCTGAACGAGAGCCTCGCCAAGAAGTTCGAGGCGCTCGAGGAGCACTTCGAGCTGCGCGTGCTCGCACGCGGGGAGGGCGAGGACGACCGCTTTCGCCTGCTCCCCGGTGGCTACCGCTTCTACGCCGAGCTGCCTACACGGCTCGCCGCCGAGCTGCGCAGCTTCCAGCCGGACGCGGTGCTTGCCCAGGATCCGCACACGGCGGCCGGGGTGCTGGCCGCGCGCAAGCTCGCGCGGCTCAAGACGCCGCTGATCCTCGAGGTGCACGGCAACTGGCGGACCGCGGCCCGCATGTACGGCTCGCCCGCGCGAAAGCTGCTCGGCCCCGCCTCGGACGTCGTCGCCGCCCAGGCGGTGAAGCGCGCCGACGGCGTCCGCACGATCTCGCCGTACACGACGCGGCTCGTCCGCGAGCTGGGGGTCGAGCCGGACGGCGTGCTCCCGACCTTTACCGATCTCGACCCGTTCCTCGTCCCGCCGGTGCCGCTGCCCGAGCGGCCGGTCGCGCTCTTCGTCGGGGTGCTCGAGCACTACAAGGGGATCGACGAGCTCGCCGCCGCGTGGCGCGCTGCCGCGCCCCGTGTCCCCGATGCGACGCTCCACGTGATCGGCAAGGGCTCGCGCCGGCACGTCGTCGAGGGCATCCGCGAGCAGGTCGTCTGGGACGAGCAGGTCGACTCGGCCGGTGTCGCCGAGGCGCTCGATCGGGCGTGGACGCTGGTGCTCCCGTCGCGTAACGAGGGGATGGGCCGCGTGATCCTGGAGGCGTTCTGTCGCAACCGGCCGGTGGTCGGCACCGACGTCGGCGGGATCGCCGACCTCGTCCGCGACGGGCGAGAACGGGCTGCTCGTGCCCCCGCAGGATCCCGACGCGCTGGCCGAGGCGCTCGTGCGGATGCTCTCCGACCGCGAGCTCGCGGAGCGCCTCGGTGCCGGAGCACGCGAAGGCGTCGAGCCGCTGCTGGCCACGCCGGAGCAATACGCGCGCAAGCTCCGCGAGATCGTCGACGCGGTCGTCCAGCGGTGAGGATCGTCTTCGTCACGCAGCAGGTCGACCCCGGGCACCCGGCCCTGGCCGCGACCGTGCCGATGATCAGGGCGCTGGCGGAGCAGGTGGACGAGGTCGTGGTGCTCGCCGACCGCGCGCTGCCCGGCGTGCTGCCGGAGAACTGCCGCACGCGCAGCTTCGCCGCGCGCTCGAAGGCGGGGCGCGGGTTGCGCTTCGAGGAGGCGATCCTCTCCGAGCTCGCGCACCGGCCGAAGCCCGCCGCGGTCGTGGCTCACATGTGCCCGATCTACGCGGTGCTCGCAGCGCCGTTCGCCCGGCCGCTCGGCACGCGCGTGCTGCTCTGGTACACGCACTGGCGCGCCTCCCGGCTGCTCGAGGCGGCGGAGCGGGCGTCGAACGTCGTGCTCACCGTCGACCGGAGGACGTTCCCCCTCTCGTCGGCGAAGGTGCGGCCGATCGGGCACGGGATCGACCTGGAGGAGTTCTCGTGCTCCGACGGCGTCGGCTCGCCGGACCTGCGCGCGGTCGCGCTCGGGCGGTACTCGGAAGCCAAGGGGCTGGAAGTCGTGCTGCGGGCCGTTCGGCTCGCGCTCGACGACGGCCTCGACCTGCGGCTGGAGATCCACGGCCCGGCGCTGACGCCGCAGGAGCGCGAGCACCGCGCGCGGCTCGAGCGCCTCGTCCGCGAGCTCGACCTCGACAAGCGCGTGCGCCTGGGTCACGCGGTGCTGCGCAGCGAGGTGCCCGAGCTGTTCGCGCGCGCCGACGTGCTCGTCAACAACATGCGCGCGGGGGCGACCGACAAGGTCGTCTACGAGGCGTGCGCCAGCTGCGTGCCGGCGGTCGCCTCGAACCCCGCCTTCGACACGCTGCTCCCGGACGGAGCTCCGCTTCGACCGCGACGACCCGCGCTCGCTCGCCGACAGGCTCGCCGGGCTCGCGCGGCTCTCGCCGGAGGAGCGGCAGTCACTCGGCCGGATGCTGCGCGAGCGCGTCGAGGCGGGCCACTCCGTCCAGTCCTGGGCTGCGGCGGTCGTCGAGGCGGCCCGCGGATGACCCGCGTCCTGCACGTCCAGAAGGTGAAGGGCATCTCGGGCTCGGAGAACCACCTGCTCTCGCTGCTCCCCGGCCTGCGCGAACGCGGCTTCGACGCGCGGATGCTCGTCCTGCACGAGCGCGAGCCCGAGGCGTCGGACTTCATGCGCGAGCTGCGGGCGCGGGACGTGCCGGTCGACGAGCTCGTGGTGAAGCTCGACCTCGACCCGATGGCGTTCGGCCGCCTCACGCGCCGGCTGGCGGCGCTGCGGCCGGAGATCGTGCACACGCACCTCGTCCACGGCGACGCGTACGGGCTCCCGGCCGGCGTGCTGACGCGGGTGCCGCACCGGTTCTCGACGAAGCACGGCTTCAACGAGTTCCGCGACAGCCGGCTCTTCGCCTGGGGCGACCGCGCGGTGTCGAGCCTCGCGCACGTCCAGATCGCGATCTCGCGCGGCCTGGCGGAGTACCTGGCCGAGCGCGAGGGCTTCGCCGCGGACGCGTTCGAGGTCGTCCACTACGGCATCGCCGCCGGCCCGGAGCCGCCTCCGCCGCCGCCGACACCGCGACTGCTCTGCATCGGCCGGCTGATCCCGATCAAGGGCCACCAGGTGCTGCTCGAGGCGTTCGCGGCCGCGCGCGAGGAGGTGCCGGACCTGACGCTCGACCTCGCCGGCACAGGCCCGCTCGAGCGGGAGCTGCGCGCCGCGGCCGGCGAGGGCGTCCGCTTTCTCGGCCACGTCGCGCCGGTGCAGCCGCTGATCGAGCAGGCCGCGATCGTCGTCGTCCCTTCGCTCGGCGAGGGCTTCGGGATGGTCGCGCTGGAGGCGATGGAGCGAGGCCGCGCCGTGATCGCCGCCTCCGTCGGCGGGCTCCCGGAGATCGTCGGCGACGCCGGCGTGCTCGTCCCGTCGGGCGAGGTCGAGCCGTTGCGCGCCGCGATCGTCGAGCTCGCGCGCGACCTGCCGCGGATCGAGGCGCTCGGCGCCGCCGGCCGCAAGCGGGCGCTCGCCGAGTTCTCGGAGGAGCGCTGCATCGAGCGGACCGAGGCTCTCTACCGGAAAGCGCTCGGGTGAAGCTCGCGACCGTCTCGTGCCACGTCGAGCGTCCGCTCGACGACCGCACCTGGGCCGCGTTCTCGGAGTTCCAGGCCCGGCGCCCGGGCGGTTTCACGATCGCGGCGCTGATGCGCCCGCCCGACCCGGACGAGAGCGAGACGCTCTGGCTCGCCCGGGCGCGGATCGCCGCCGCGCGCGGCCCCCTGGGCCACCACACGCACTGGGGCGGGGCGAACCAGGCGCGGCCGGTCGACGGCGACCCGGCCGAGCGCGTCCGCAGAGAGGCGGAGTGGCTGCGGGACCGCGGCCTGGAGCCGAAGTTCTTCTGCGGCGGCGGCTGGTACACGGACGCAGGCGTAGCGGCCGCGCTCGCCGAGCTGGGCTACACCGACTGCACCGCCACCGCGTTCCGCCCGGACTACCTCGCGGCGAACGCGCCGCGGCTCGAGCTCGCCGAGCCCGCCTGGCTGCGGGTCGGAGACGCCCGCCTGCTCGAGCTGCCGGCGACGCACTCGCTCGGCATGGCCGCCCGGGCCGGGGTCGGGCGCCTGCCTGCGTACGTCCACGTCTACTTCCACGACACGGACCTGCTCGACGAGCGCCGCCGGCGCGCCCTGACGACCGCGCTGCGGCTGATCGGCCGGCGGCGGCGCCCAACGCCGCTCGACGCCGTCTCGGCCGAGGCCGAAATGGAGTTTTCGCGCCAGATGCGGGAGTAACATGAATCGACTCGTGGCCACGAAGGAAGCACCTTCCGCCGCGCCCGAGAGCAGCTCACCGCTCTTTCCCGGCGCAGACATCCGGCGCAGCAAGCCGTACCTGCTCACTCGCACGCCGATCCGCAGCCTGGCGTTCCGGGCTCTCAGCCTCTGCTGCCTGATCGCGCTCGACCTGCTCGCCGTCGGGCTCGGCCTCTACGGCGGGCTCGTGCTTCGCGAGGTCTACTACGGCCACGACCCGATCTTCTGGGGGATCCTCTGGCGGGACGCCGAGGCCGACTACTTCCCGTTCGTCGCGCTCGTCACGGTGCTGGTCTTCTGGCAGGCGGGCCTGTACGCGCAGCGCGAGCGGCGCGCCGGCTACGGCCGGATCGTCTCCTCGCTCGTCGTGGTCGCGCTGCTCGTGCTCGCCTTCGGCGTCGGCACCGGGCACGACTTCGGGACCTTCGGGCTGATCCCGACCGCGTTCGTGATCACCGCCGCGCTCGCGGGCGTCTTCCGCGCGAGCTACGACGTGCTCAGCCGCGAGGCGCTGCACGCGCTCGGCGTCCGCCGTCGCGCGATCGTCGTCGGCGAGGGCGAGCACCTCGACCACCTGCTGCGCTCGCTCGGCCCCGTGCGCGGCGGGATCGACTACGACTTCATCGGCGTCGTCAGCCGTGACCCGACCGCCGACCTCGACCTGCCGCGGCTCGGCACCTTCGAGAACCTGCGCTCGGTGCTCGCCGAGCACCCGACCGACGAGCTGATCGTCACCGACTCGGACTACAGCGAGCGCGACCTGCTCCAGATGGTCGAGGACGCGCACCGCAGCGGCGTGAAGGTCCGCGTCGCGCCGAAGACGACCGAGCTGCTCGTCCAGCGCGGGGAGTACGTGCCGGGCCAGGGACTGCCGCTCTTCGAGCTGCGCCCGCCGGTCTTCGCCGGAACCGACTGGGCGATCAAGCGCGCGTTCGACCTCGCCGTCAGCTCGCTCGTCCTCGTCGCCGGGCTGCCGGTCTGGCTCGTGATCGCGGCGCTGATCAAGCTGACCTCCGACGGGCCGGTCTTCTACCGCGACCCGCGCATCGGGCTCGGGGAGCGGACGTTCCACATGTTCAAGTTCCGGACGATGTCACGCGGACGCGGCCGAGCGGCGCAGCGAGCTCGGCGAGCTGAACGAGGCGGAGGGGGCGCTGTTCAAGATCCGCGGCGACCCGCGGATCACGCGCGTGGGCGCCTTCCTGCGGCGCCTCTCGATCGACGAGCTGCCGAACATGCTCAACGTCCTGCGCGGCGAGATGAGCCTCGTCGGCCCGCGCCCGCTGCCGGCCGCCGACTACGCGCTGCTCGAGGAGTGGCACCGCAAGCGGTCGTTCGTGCTCCCGGGGATGACGGGGCTCTGGCAGATCTCCGGCCGCTCCGACCTCTCCTTCGACGACCTCGTGCGGCTCGACTTCTACTACCTCGAGAACTGGTCGATCTGGCTCGACATCACGATCCTCGCCAGGACGGTCCCGGCCGTCCTCTCGAGCCGCGGGGCCTACTGAAGCACGACCGTACTTCGGCCGCGGCGTTCGCGAAGGTCGCGGAGAGCTACGAGCGCCGCCGGCCCGGGTATCCGCCCGAGCTCGTGTCGTGGGTGGCCGAGCAGCTCGGGATCGGACCGGGGACGACCGTGGCCGACGTCGCGGCGGGAACCGGCAAGCTGACGCGCGAGCTGGTGCCGACGGGAGCGCGCGTGATCGCGATCGAGCCGCTCGCCGAGATGCGCGAGCAGCTCGAAGCCGTGCTGCCCGGGGTCGACGCGCGCGCGGGCACCGCCGAGGAGCTGCCGCTCGAGAGCGGGTCCGTCGACGCGATCACGGTCGCAGCGGCGATGCACTGGTTCGACATCGACCGGGCCGTGGACGAGTTCATCCGGGTGCTGAAGCCCGGCGGCGCGGTCGCGGTGCTCGGCCCCGGCCGCGACCTCGAGCAGCCGCTCCAGCGCGCGGTGCAGGAGGCGATCGGCGACTACCTCCCGGAGTTCTCCGAGATCGCCGGCTGGCGTGACGGCGTCGCCCGCGACGGGCGGTTCCGCCTGGCGGAGACGAACGAGGTGCCGTTCGAGCAGATGCTGGATGCCGAAGGGCTCGCCGAGCGGATCGGGACGATCAGCTACATCGCCAGGTTGCCGGACGAGGAGCGCAACGCGGTGCTGGCGGAGGTGCGCGCGCTCGGCGAACAGCAGCCGCAGACCCCGTTTCCGTTCAGGTATCGGATGGGCGCGACGATCCTGCGGCAGACCCCTTCGCAATACTGAAGGCCGTGAAGGCCCCGAAGATCCTCGCGGTCGCCTCTGCGGTCGACCTCGACTTCCGCTACGGCTGCACGCCGGCGTGGTGGCAGCTCTGGAAGGGGCTCCACGAGGCCGGCTGCGACCTGATCGTCACGCCGTACCGCGGACGGCCGGTCGAGTCGCCCTGGTGGAGGACTGCGCCGAACCCTTGCTATCGGGAGGGCGAGGCGTTCGCGAAGGTGCGCGACCTCGTCGCGCGGATCAAGGGCGACCGGCACATCAGGCGTGCCGAGAGCGACCCGGGGGACACCGACCGCTGGGTGCGCGAGGCGATCTGGCGCTGGGTGACGCCGCGCTGGCACCGGCACATCGAGGGGATCCTCGAGCGGGAACGGGACGTGGACGCGATCGTCGTCTTCACCGTCCCGATGAGCCATCTGCGCGGGATCCCGACCGCGCTTCGCGAGCGCTTCGGCGTCCCGGTCGTCTTCTACGACGGCGACGTGCCGATGAGCCTGCCGGAGTTCGGCGGGATGGACACGGGCTTCAACTACTACTTCGGCGCCGACCCGGGCGAGTACGACCTCGTCGTCTCCAACTCCGAGGGCGGGCTCGAGCGGCTGCGCGAGCTCGGCGCGCGCCGCGCGGAGGCGGTCTTCTGGGGCGCCGACCCGGAGCTCTTCCAGCCGCACCCGGTCGAGAAGGAGACCGACGTCTTCTTCTACGGCTTCGGCGACAAGTTCCGCCAGGAGTGGACCGAGGTGATGGTCGGCGAGCCGTCGCGCCGTCTCCCCGAGGTCGACTTCTCGCTCGGCGGCGAGGACTTCCGCGGCGACATCGGCCGGGCGCGCCTGGTCGGGAACATCCCGATCAACGTCTTCTCGCGCGCGATCTCGGCGGCGCGGATCAACCTCAACGTCACGCGGCGCGCGCACGCGACCGTCTACGCGTCGTCCACCTCGCGGCCGTTCGAGCTCGGCAATGTCCGGCGCGACGATCGTCTCCAACCCGCACGAGGGGATCGAGCGCTGGTTCGAGCCGGGCCGTGAGGTGCTGGTCGTGAGCGACGCCGACGAGGCCACCGCCGCGTACCGCGAGCTCCTCGACGACCCGGGCCGCGCCGAGGAGCTGGGCCGCGCCGCCCGCGAGCGGGCGCTCGACGAGCACACGTACGTGCACCGCGCGCGGCGCCTGCTCGAGCTGCTCGGCGTCGGGGTTCCGGAGGCCGTTCGTGGCTGAGGTCGCCGAGGCCGCCCCGCGCACGCTCGACCCGCGGCTGACCGCGATCCGGCGGGTCGCGATCGTCCCGGCGCTGAACGAGCAGGAGAGCATCGCGCGCGTGATCGACGAGATCCGCGCGTTCGACCCGGGCCTCGAGATCGTGGTCGTCGACGACGGCTCGGTGGATCGCACCGCGGCCGTCGCGGAGCAGAAGGGCGCCCGCGTGGTCCGCCTGCCGTACAACCTCGGGATCGGCGGCTCGGTGCAGACCGGCTTCCGCTACGCGTTCGACAACGGCTTCCGGCTCGCCGTCCGGCTGGACGGAGACGGCCAGCACGACGCCTCGGAGCTCGGGAAGCTGCTCGAGCCGGTGCTGAACGACGAGGCCGACATCGCCGTCGGCTCGCGCTTCCTCGCGCCGTCGGCCTATCGCTCGTCGGCGCCGAGACGCGCCGGGATCACGATCCTGGCGAAGACGGTCACGATGCTCGTCGGCCGCAAGGTCACCGATCCGACCTCCGGCTTCCAGGCGCTCAACCGCCACGCGATCGCGCTCTTTGCCGCCGACTACCCGCACGACATTCCCGAGGTCGAGGCGGTGCTGATGACCCACAAGCACCGGCTGCGGATGATGGAGGTCCCGGTCGAGATGCGAGAGCGAGCAGGTGGCCGCTCCTCGATCGGCTCGCTCTTCGCCGTCTACTACATGGTCAAGGTGCTGCTCGCCCTGTTCGTCGGGCTCTTCCGCAAGAACGTCACGCCACTGGAGGATGTGCAATGACCCCACTCGCCGTCTCGATCGTCGCCGCCATCGCGTCGGTCGGCCTGCTGCTCGTCGTGCTCGATCTCATCCGCCGGCGGAGGCTCCGCGAGCGCTACGCGCTCCTGTGGCTCGCGACCGGCGTCGTGCTCCTGGTGCTCGCAATCTGGCGCAGCGGCCTGAACACGATCGCCGACTGGGTCGGCGTCACCGGCTACCCGCCGGCGGTGCTGTTCGCGGTCGCGGTGCTCTTCATCCTGCTCGTGCTGCTCGACTACTCGACCGTGATCTCGAAGCTCGTCGGACCAGAACACCGTGCTCGCCCAGCGGATCGGGCTGCTCGAGCAGCGGCTGCGCGAAGCGACCGCTCGCGCCGACTAGCGCGACCAGGAAACGGCGAACTCGGCCTCGGGCGAGAGCCCGTTGCCGGCCGACCAGTCGACCTCGAAGCGCGGCTCCAGCCGGAACTTCGTCGACACGTACGAGGAGTAGGAGAGGATCCGCGGCTTCGCGCGCGTCCAGCCGCCGCGATGGAAGCCGCTCGTGTCGGCGAAGACCATCGTCCCGGGCGGGCCCGTGCAGGTGAGCACGTCCTCGGCGGGCGCCTTCGCCTCGAACTCGTCCTGGGGCGGGTAGAGGCCGTGCTTGTCGTAGACGTCGTCGCCCTCCCACGGCCAGAGGTGCGCGTTCCGGCCGCCCTCGGGCGTCCCGCGCAGGTACTCGAACGGCCCCGCGTCCTCGTCCACGTCCGAGAAGTAGGTGAAGACCTTGACGATGTGGTTGTCCCACGGGTCGCGGTGCCAGCGCTGTGACGCGATCCGGTCCTCGGCCTCCGGGTCGGGGATCGTGTACCAGTTGTCGACGTCGATCAGCAGCGTGCGTTCGCCGCGGTAAGCGTTGACGATGTCGAGCACGCGGTTCGAGAGCCCGAACCGGAGCCACGGGTCGTCGAGCGTGAACGGCCGGCCGCTCTTCAGGAAGCGCCGGATCAGATACGACTTCTTCTTCTGCTGCGCCTGGAGCTCGGTGAGGTTGGCCTCGGTGTAGGCGGTGAACTCGCCGATGTGGCGGCGCAGCTCGTCCCACAGCGCCTCGTCGCCGAAGAGCTCGTGGAAGGGGACGAGCGCGATCCCGTCGGCGCGCATCGAGTCGAGCACTCGCTGCTGGACCTGGTCGAGCACGGCGGCGACTCTAGCCAACCTCGGCCCGGACGGGCTCGCTGATCAGGAGCACGTCGCCGCGGGTCGGGTCGTTCAGCCAGTTCGCGGCGAGGCCGATCCGGTACGACCAGTCCCCGCGCGGCGGGTGGTCGACCCAGCTCGAGCCCTTCGTCGCCTTGATCCGCTGCATGTACAGGTGGCAGTCCTTGGCGGCGCCGTTTCGCTGCTCGCGGCAGACGACGCCGTCCTTCACCCGGCGTGTCCGGGTTCGTCGGATCGGGGAACTTCTTCGGCGACCGGAGGACGACGTAGAAGACGCCGACCGGGCCGCCGTAGGGCCGCTTCCAGGAGAGGCTGACCTCCTTCCCCCGCTGCACGGCCTGGAGGCCCAGCGCGCCGCTGACCGGCACGAGCGTGTGCTGTGCGTCGTTCCGCACCGTTCTCGCGGTCGTCTGCACCCGCGTCGCGCCCAGGACGACCGCGGGCAGCGCGACGAGCAGGACTGCGGCGACGATGATCGGCCGGGTCAGACGGCTCGGGTTCGCCCGTTCGGGCGGATAGCGCTCGGACAGCCGCCTCCCGAGCTGCGGCACGAGTAGCGGCACGCCCGCGATCAGCAGCACGAAGGCGGGGAAGCTCGGCATCAGGAGGCGGAAGAAGCTCGCGTCCTCGATGCGGGCGTGGTCGGAGGTGCCCTTGACGATGAGGAAGGCGTAGAACCAGACGGCGACGAGCGCCCCCTTCGCCCACGAGCGCCGCAGCAGCGCCACCACGCCGGCGAGCGCGACCCACTGAAGGGGCCTGACCGCCCAGAAGAACTCCCGCAGCGAGTCCTTGTTGTCCTGGAGGTGCTGCCAGTCGATGTTCACGTAGCGCCCGATTCCGGCGGCGAGCACGCCGAAGGCGAGCGGGATCGCCAGCGTCGCGAGCGTGCCGTCGGTCCCGGCGGCGAAGAGGGGCTGCGTGCCGAGCCCGCGCTGCTTCCAGAGCACGACGAGCAGCAGTCCCGGGAGCATCGCGGCCCCGAAGTAGACGACCTGGCGCCAGCGCCGCGCGATCAGGAACGCAGCCAGCGGTGCCGCGAAGAAGACCGCGTTCGAGGGCTTGACGCAGAAGGCGAAGCCGACGACGAGGCCGGCGAGCACCGCCTCGCGCCAGTTGCGGGTGTCGAGCCCGCGGACGACGAGGTACGCGGCGACGATCAGCAGCACCATCGACGGGAAGTCGGCGAGCGGCGTCAGCCCGAACGTCTGCGGCAGCGTCTGCTCGATGTACTTGCCGTGGTAGCGCTGGACGAAGAGCGGGATCGCGACGTACGGCAGCGCGATCCAGAGCCCCGCCGTCCAGTAGCCGAACACGCGCCCGGCGATCCGGGCGCCGATCCCGTACATGCCGAGCAGCGCAACCGGGAGCAGCACGAGCGTGTCGACGAGGATGATCCCCGGCAGGCCGGAGAGGACGGTGTTGCCGGTGATCCCGGCCAGCGGGCTGAGCAGATACGACCAGCCCCAGCCGACCTCCGCCGTCGGCAGGCGCCAGTGCGCGAACGACCAGCCGGTCGTCCAGTAGTAGGTCTGGTCGCCGCCCTGGTAGTAGAGCCACGAGTTGTGGCGGACGGTGACCATGAACACGATCAGCGCGAGCCACTGGACGAGAATCAGCGGCGCGAGGACGATCCACGGCTCGCGTCCGAACGGCCCGAGCCACGAGGGCGGTGTGAGCGAGCGCGTGCGGGCCCAGACGGCCCGCGCGCCGTCAGCGAGCCGCATGCATCGGGGCCTGCGCGCGGTACCAGGCGATCGTCCGCTCGAGGCCCTCGCGTAGCGACGTCCGCGCCTCGAACCCGAACAGCTCCTTCGCGCGCGAGGCGTCGAGGCTGCGCCGCGGCTGGCCGTTCGGCATCGACTCGTCCCAGGCGATCTCGCCGGTGAATCCGGTCAGCTCGGCGATCAGCTCGGCCAGCTCGCGGATCGAGATCTCCTTGCCGGCGCCGATGTTGACGGGCTCCTCGCCGTCGTAGCGCTCGGCCGCGAGCACGAACGCCTCGGCCGCGTCCTCGACGTAGAGAAACTCGCGCGTCGGCGAGCCGTCACCCCAGAGCACGACCTCCTCCGGCGACTCGTGCATCTTCCGGATCAGGTCCGCGATCACGTGCGCGTTCGTCGGGTGGAAGTTGTCGCGCGGCCCGTAGAGGTTCGCCGGCAGGAGGAAGATCGCGTTCGTCCCGTACTGCTCGCGGTAGGACTGCGCGCCGACGAGAATCGACTTCTTGGCGACGCCGTAAGGCGCGTTCGTCTCCTCCGGGTAGCCGTTCCAGAGCTCGTCCTCGTGGAACGGCACCGGCGTGTGCTTCGGGTACGCGCAGACCGTGCCGGCGAGGACGACCTTGCCGACGTCGTGCCGGCGCGCCAGCTCGAGCACGTGCGCGCCCATGATCAGGTTCGCGTACCAGTAGCGGCCGGGGTTGGCGCGGTTCGCGCCGATCCCGCCGACCTCGGCGGCGAGGTGGAAGACGACGTCCGGCTCGGCGTCCTCGAACAGGCGCTCGGCGTCGTCCCAGCGCGTCAGGTCGTAGTCGGCCTTGCGGGCGACGAAGACGTCGCCGCCGTGCCGCCTGGAGCCGCTCGACGAGGTGCGAGCCGAGGAAGCCCTCCGCCGCCGGTGACGAGCGCCCTCATGTCTTGCGCGGCGCGCAGCTCGCGTCATCCAGTCGACGCGGCCGATCCAGCGGTCCCGGTTCTCCGCGTACCAGCGGATCGTGCGCAGGACCCCTTCCTCCCAGCTCACCTTCGGCTCCCAGCCGGTCTCGCGCGTCAGCTTCTCGTGGCCGACGCGGAGCGCCATCACCTCGCTCGCGCCGGGCCGGTAGCGCGCGGCGGTCGAGACGACGCGCCGGCCGGCGGGCCAGAAGCCGTTCTCCTCCCCGACGCGGATGATCAGCGCCGACCAGTCGGCCATCGAGATGTTCTCGCCCTGGCCGTAGACGTAGACGTCGCCGGGGATGCCCTGCGCGGCGACGGTCAGGTGGCCGCGGACGCCGTCGGTGCAGAAGCAGAAGTCGCGCAGCGGGTCGAGCTGGCCGAGCTCGATCTCCTCGCGCTCGAGCGCCTGCGTGACGATCGTGCCGGTCACGTAGCGCGGGTTCTGGCGCGGCCCGTAGTTGTTGAACATCCGCGTGACGATCCCGGGGATGCCGAACGCGTCGTGGTAGTTCATCGTCAGGAAGTCGGCGGCGACCTTCGAGGTCGCGTAGATCGACTTCGGGTTGATCGGCGAGCGCTCGTGCAGGATCAGGGCGCCCGCCTCGTCCCAGTCGTGGTGGTGCGCGACCGACTCGCGCGGATTGCCGTACTCCTCGGAGGTGCCGGCGGTGTCGAACTTCTCGAGGTCGAGGCCGTGGTCGACGATCGACTGGAGCAGATTGAGCGTCCCGATGGTGTTCGCCATCACCGTCTCGTAGGGGCGGTGCCACGACTCGCCGACGTGCGCCTGCGCGCCGAGGTGGAAGACGTACGGCCGGTCGGCCGCCTTCGCGAGCTCCCGGACCAGGTAGTCGACCGAGGTCTTGTCGGTCAGGTCGGCGAAGTGGACGCGCAACCGGTCGCGGAGCGGGCCGATGTTGTTCAGCGCGCCGCTCGAGGTCGCACGGACGAAGGCGTGGACGTCGGCGCCGAGGTGGACGAGCGCGTCGGTCAGGTGCGACCCCATGAAGCCGTCCGCGCCGGTGACGAGCACGGTGCGGCCCTCGTAGACACCGCCGAATTCCCTGGTCAGGTCGGCGAGCGCTTCCTCGGACCAGGCGACGTCGCTCATCGAGAGGAGGTTAGCCCGCCTTCGGGCCGGAACGGCCGATGAAGGGGCGGACCACCTCGACCGTCTTCAGGCCCAGCCGCGTGCTGAAGAAGCGCTGCCGCGCCGAAGCGACGGCGCGCTGGCCGGGCGGGAGATAGCGGAAGTTCATCCGGCCGCCGGAGCGCTCGCCTTTCCACTCGCCGTCCGGCACCTCGTCGGCGAGCTTGCGGACGACGGCGGTGCGGAAGCTCGCCGGAGTCTCGAGTCGCCACGCCTTCGAGTTCTGCAGGTGGTCGACGACGGCTGAGACGGGAGGCATGTACGCGTCGTCCAGCAGCATCAGCCCGCCGATCTTCAGGTGCGGCTGGAGATACCACCAGTCGAGCGTCGGGTACGGGAAGGCGTGCCCGCCGTCGATCAGGACGAAGTCGAGCGGACGGGGGTCCCAGCCGCGGAGGACGTCCGCGGAAGACCCGATCCGGAAGGTGAGCTTCTCCGTCGAGATCCCGCGGCGCTCGCACTCACGGGTGATCCGCTCCGCCTCGTCGGCCGAGGGCGTGACTGCCTCGTGCTCGGCGCCGCGCGCGGCGAAGACCATCGTGCTCGCGCCGGCGCCGGTCTCCAGAGTCGCCATCCCGGGCTGGACGGCGCGCTCGATGTAGGCGAGCGCAGCCCACGCGAGCCCCCAGAGCTGGGCCTCGCCGTGCAGGCTCGGCTGCTCGTGCATCAGCTGCTCGGTGAGGCTCTGACTCAAGCTTCCGCGACCACGTGGTAGTTGACGAAGAGCGCACCCGGGCGCTGCTCGCGCAGCATCCCGACGTGGCCGTCGACGAACGGGGCGAGCCGGTTGATCATCCGGACGCCCAGCTTGCCGAGGAAGCCGACGTGGAGCCGGCGGGAGAGGAGGTCGACGTACGTGGCGCTCAGCTTGCCGAGGCAGGCGGTCGCCCCGCCGACCGGCGTCACGGTGACCGCGTTCCACTCGGCCGTGCGGAACAGCCGCTCGAGGCCCGGTGTGCGTCCAGCGCCAGTTGTCCTCGGGGGAGGGGTGGTAGACCTCGACGCCGTGCGTCGAGGCGAGCACGCGGCCGCCGGGGGCCGTGACGCGCCGCAGCTCGCGGATCGCCTGCTGCGGGTCGATCGTGTGCTCGAGCACCTGGGTGCAGAGGATCACGTCGAAGCTCGCGTCCGGCACGGGCAGTGACTCGACCGAGCCGTGGACGTCGGCGGCCGGGTTCTCGACCACGTCGACGCCGACGTACTCGGAGGCGCCGTCGCGGAAGAAGGGGTAGTACGGCTTCACGCCGCAGCCGACGTCGAGCACGCGGTAGCTGCCGTACTGCTCGGCGGCGCGGCGTGCCTCGTCCCGGAGCCACGCAGAGAGCGGCGCCCGGAGCAGAAAGGTCGGCGAAGAGCGCGGTGGGTTGCGCCGAAGCTCCCCGGGCCACTCGATGCTGCGCCGCTCGCCTTCCATCGGTCGGACACTACCCTCGTACAATCGGCTTTCGTGGACGCCCGCCGCGCGCTCATCACCGGCATCGCCGGGCAGGACGGATCCCTGCTCGCCGAGCTCCTGCTCGAGAACGGCTACGAGGTCTTCGGCGTCGTGCGCCGCGCGACCTCGGAGCAGTTCGACAACCTCGAGACGGTTCGCGACCGGATCGAGCTCGTGCAGGCCGACCTGCTGGACGAGCTCTCGCTCGTCGATGCGCTGAAGACGACGAGGCCGCACGAGGTCTACAACCTCGCCTCGCCGTCGTTCGTGCCGATGTCGTGGCGCCAGCCGGTGCTCACCGCGGAGTTCGCGGCCGTGGGCGTGACGGCGCTGCTGGAGTCGATCCGGCTCGTCGACCCGGAGGTGCGCTTCTACCAGGCCTCTTCGAGCGAGATCTTCGGCGAGCCGCGCGAGGTGCCGCAGGCCGAGGAGACCGCTCTGGCGCCGGTGACGCCGTACGGCGTCGCGAAGGCGTACGGCCACCTGATCGTCCGCAGCTACCGGAAGCGCTACGGCCTGTTCGCGTGCTCCGGGATCCTCTACAACCACGAGTCGCCGCGGCGGCCGGCGGACTTCGTCCCGCGGAAGGTCGCGCGCGCGGCGGCGGCGATCTCGCTCGGGCTGGAAAGCGACCTCTGGCTCGGGAGCCTCGACGCCCGGCGCGACTGGGGCTACGCCGGCGACTACGTGCGCGCGATGTGGCTGATGCTCCAGCAGGAGGAGGCGGACGACTACGTGATCGCGACCGGCGTCCCGCACAGCGTCCGCGAGCTCGTCGAGCTCGCGTTCGGGCACGTCGGGCTCGACTGGCAGGAGTACGTCCACATCGACGAGTCGCTCGTCCGCGGCGCCGCCGAGCTCCACGATCTGGTCGGCGATTCCTCGAAGGCGCGGGCGCGGCTCGGCTGGCAGACGACGCTCGACTTCGAGGGGCTCGTGCGTCTTCTGGTCGACGCGGACCTCGAACGCCTGCGCCGCGAGCAGACTACGGTAGAGGCGTGAAGCGGCTCGCTCGTCGCTGTCCGGACGAGTACCGACGGCTGAAGAAGGCCTGGTTCAGCTTCCTGCGCCCGCACGCTCAGGGCGTAAGCGTCCGATAGACCTCGTCGTGCTGCCTGGCGCAGTGGTCCCAGGTGAACTTCGCCGCCTGCTCGATCCCGCCCGAGGGCGGGTCGTCGAGGACACGCCGGATCGCGTCGGCGACCGACTCGACCGAGTTCGGGTCGAGGTAGACGGCGGCGTCGCCGCACACCTCCGGTAGTGACGCGACGTTCGAGGCTGCGACCGGCGCGCCGCACGCCATCGCCTCGAGGCAGGGCATCCCGAAGCCCTCGTACAGGCTCGGATAGACGACGGCCGCGGCCGTCCGATAGAGCCGGACGAGCTCGGCGAGCGGCACGTGCCCGCGCGACTCGACGCCGTCGGGAAGCGTCAGGGCGTCGTGCCCGGCGCCGGTGAGCACCAGCCGCAGCTCTGGCCGCTCGCGCCGCACCAGTGCGAACGCCTCGAACAGGCGCGGGTGGTTCTTGTGCGGCCAGGCGTTGGCGGGGTAGAGGAGGAAGCTCTCGCGCGCGCCGCCCGTCAGGCGTGAAGGTTCCGTGGTCGACGGCGAGGTGGATCGCGCGCACGCGATCCGGCTCCAACGGGTAGCGGTCGAGAATCGTTCGCCGCGCGTGCTCGCTGATCGTGATCACGAAGTCGCTCTCCAGGAGCGGCCGGCGGTAGAAGCGCCGCCGGTAGAGGAGCTGGGCGCGTGAGAAGAACTCCGGGTGCTCCTCGTGCTGGAGATCGAGGATGGTCGTCGCCGCGGGCACCTGGCCCGGCGGGGGCAGCATCACTGTGAACGGGAAGTGGATCGCGTCGAGCTCGCCGAGCCGCATCGCCTCGCGCAGCCGTCCCGGCGCCAGCGCCGCCCGCGCCATCGCCGCCGCACGGCCGGCGGCCGAGCGGGTAGCCCGGTACTCCGCGACGGCCTGAGTCGGGAGGCCGCCGCCCGCGTCCTCGGCCCCCGGTGGCACGAAGACCCGGTACTCGAGCCGGCCGACCCGCGCCAGCGCCTTCGTCAGCTCGCGGGCGTACGTTTCCGAACCGCCCATCACGCCGGGGACGAGCGTCAGCATCGAGAGCCCGATCACGCGGCCACCTTACAAGCCGCTCTTAACGGTGCCAGGCACTGTAAAGAACCTGCTCGGTGCGGATCTTTCCGGTTGCTCTTAACCGTGCCTGGCACGGTCAAGAGCCTCATGCGCGTCAAAAGATTTCGTTGCGGCTGCCGGGCGAGCTTACAGAGCCGTAATGCCCCGGCGATAAAATGTCCTCATGGCCGGGAGCGGTGCCAAAACCCCTGCGGATGCAGGGACTTCTGTCGACGTGGCCGCACTCGTCGAGCAGCTCCGTGAGGAGCTCGCAGGCGGAAGGAACGGGGCCGGGCGCGGTCAGCTCCTGGCTGCCCGCCATCGGGCCGAACGGCTGTGGGCGGTCAGCGCCGACCGGCCGCTCGAGCGCCGGCCCGGGCTGAAGGGCTGGGTCGCCTATCCGGTCAAGAAGGCGCTCCGGCCGCTGCTGCGCTGGTACGTCGAGCCGCTGGCGCACGAGCAGCGGATGTTCAACGACGTGGTGCTGAAGATGGTCGACGGGATCCTCGAGGAGGTCGACCGCGGCGAGCGCTCACGGGAGGACGCGCTGCGCACCCTCGGCGAGCTCGAGCAGCGGCTGACGCGCGTCGAGCGGCGCGGCGGTTCCGCAGGACCGCAGACGGTGGCCGCGCAGCCGGCCCAGGCGGCAGTCCCCGACTACTTCGCGTTCGAGGCGCGGATGCGCGGCTCGATCGCCGACATCCGCGAGCGGCAGCGGCCCTACGTCGACGACTTCCGCGACGCGGCGCCGGTGCTGGACGTCGGCTGCGGTCGCGGCGAGTTCCTCTCGCTGCTCCGCGACGCCGGGGTCGAGGCTCGCGGCGTCGACGCCGACGCCGACATGGTCGCCTACGCGCGCGGCGAAGGGCTCGAGGTCGAGCAGGCCGACGCGCTCGCGTACCTGGAGGCGCAGCCGGAGGGCTCGCTGGGCGGGATCTTCATGGCCCAGGTCGTCGAGCACCTCCCGCCGCCCCAGCTCTTCCGGCTGCTCGAGCTCTCAGCGCGTGCGCTCCGGCCCGGCGGCGTCCTCGTCGCGGAGACGATCAACCCGCTCTCGCCGCTCGCGCTTCGCTCCTACTTCGCCGACCTGACGCACGCGCAGCCCCTCGTACCCGAGACTCTCGCTCTGCTCGCGAAGCAGGCGGGCTTCCGCGAGGTCGACACCCGCTACCTGAACGCGCCGCGCCACGCGGACGACGTGGACGAGCGGATCCGCGAGGTTCTTTTCGCGCCGCTCGACTACGCGATCGTCGCCAGAACTTGAGGATCGCCGTCTGCCGCCCCCAGGTGCCCTTCGCGCGAGGCGGCGTCGAGATCTTCACGGACGACCTCGTCGCCGAGCTCGCCAAGCGCGGGCACGACGCCGAGCTCGTCACCGTTCCCTTCAAGTGGTATCCGGGCGAGCGCGTGCTGACCCAGGCGTTCCTCTGGCGGCTGCTCGACCTCGACGAGGCGGACGGCCGGCGGATCGAGCTCGTGATCGCGACCAAGTTTCCCAGCTACGTCGTCCGCCATCCGAACAAGGTCGTCTGGCTCGTCCACCAGTTCCGGCAGGCCTACGAGCTCGACCGCACCGAGCTCGGGCAGTTCGGCGAATCGCCCGAGGAGCGCGCGATCCGTCGCCGCGTCCAGGAGCTCGACAGGGTCGCCCTCGGTGAGGCGAAGAAGGTCTTCGCGACCTCCCGCAACGTCGCCGACCGGCTCGAGCGCTCGACCGGGATTGCCGCCGAGGTGATGCCGCACCCGCCGCAGGAGCTTCCGTACCGCTGCGACGAGTACGGCGACTTCGTCCTCTCGGTCGGCCGGCTCGACCGCGCCAAGCGGATCGACCTGCTGCTCGAGGCCGCCAAGCGCGGAGGCTTCCAGGTCGTCGTCGCCGGCGACGGGCCCGACCGCGAGCGGCTCGAGTCGCTCGCAAACGGCAGCGCGCGCTTCGTCGGCCGCGTCTCGGAGGAGGAGCTCGCCGACCTGTACGCACGCTGCCTCGCTGTCTACTACGCGCCGGTGGACGAGGACTTCGGGATGGTGCCGTACGAGGCATTCCTGTCCGAGAAGCCGGTGGTGACGACGACCGACGCGGGCGGGCCGCTCGAGGTCGTCACCGACCGCGTCACCGGCCTCGTGACCGAGCCTCGCGCCGAAGCGCTTGCCTCGGCATTCACGAGCATCGACCCCGACGACGCCGCTGCCTGGGGCCGCGCGGGCCGCGAGCTCGCGGAGCGCGTCTCGTGGGACGCGACGATCGAGCGCCTCCTGTCGTGAGGGTCGCGTACTACTCGCCGCTGCCGCCGTCCCGCTCCGGGATCGCCGACTACTCCGCGCTGCTGATCCCTGCGCTCGAAGAGCGGATGGAAGTGGTCGTGGCGAAGCCCGGACGCTTCCGGCGCGACCCGGAGGCCGACGTCGCCCTCTACCACGTCGGCAACGACCCGGCCGAGCACGGCTGGATCGTCGAGGCGCTGCGGCGGCGACCGGGGATCGTCGTGATGCACGAGTTCGTCCTCCACCACCTCGTCTCCGGGATCACGCTCGCCCGCGGAGACGTCGAGGGATACGCGGACGCGCTCGAGCGCGACGCCGGCCCCGAGGGCCGCAAGCTCGCGCGCGCGGTCGCGGACGGGCAGATCAGGCCGCTCTGGGAGACGCGCCCGACCGACTATCCCCTCGCCGGCGAGGTGCTCGGCCTCGCGTCCGGGCTGATCGTCCACTCGCGCTACGTCGAGGAGCGCGCCCGGGCCGCCGGCTACAGCGGGCCGGTCTGGCAGGTGCCGATGCCGGCCTGGCCGGTGCCCGACGTCGAGCCTGCGGAGCTGGAGGGGAGCCCGCTCCTCGGCACGTTCGGGCACGTGAACGAGAGCAAGCGGATGCCGCAGCTGTTCGAGGCGTTCGAGCGGCTGCGTGCCCGCCGGCCGGACGCGCGGCTGCTCGTCGTCGGCGCCTGGTCGCCCCGCTACGCCGACCTCGCCGTCCCCGAGGGCGTGATCCGCAGGGACTACGTGCCCGAGGACGAGCTCTGGCGTCTGCTCGGCGCCTGCGACGCGGTTGTCTCGCTACGCTGGCCGACCATGGGCGAGACCTCCGCGGCGGCGATCCGCGCGCTCTCGCTCGGCAAGCCTCTCGTCGTCAGCGACGTCGGTTGGTTCGCGGAGCTGCCGGGCTCCGTGGCCGCCAAGGTGCCGGTCGGCGAGGGCGAGATCGAGCAGCTGGAGCGCGCCCTCGAGCAGACGGCGACGAGCCCGGAGATGGGTGCCGCCGCGCTCGACCTGGCGCGGAGCGAGCACGCGCTCGACCGGGTGGCGGATCTTTACGCTGCCGCGCTTCGTGAGGCAGCGGAGCTCGAGGAGGCCGCATGAGAGTCGCCTACTACTCACCGATGCCGCCGTCGCGGTCGGGGATCGCCGACTACTCGGCGCTGCTCCTGCCCGAGCTCGAGCAGCGGATCGAAGTCGTCGTCGCCAAGCCCGGCCGCTTCCGAAAGGACCCGCCCGCCGACGTCGCGCTCTACCACGTCGGCAACGACGCCGAGGCGCACGGCTGGATCGTCGAGGCGCTCCGCCGCCGGCCGGGTGTCGTCGTCCTGCACGACTTCGTCCTCCACCACCTCGTCGTCGGCCTGACGTTCTCGCGCGGTGATGCGGCCGGCTACCTCGCCGCGATGGAGCGCGAGGGCGGCCTCGTCGGCCGCCTGCTCGCCTACGCCGTGCTCGACAACAAGCTGCCTCCGCTGTGGGAGACGCGGCCGGAGGACTACCCGCTCGCGGGCGAGATCCTCCGCGACGCGACCGGCCTGATCGTCCACTCGCACTACGTCGAGGAGCGCGCCCGCGCGACCGGCTACGACGGGCCGATCGTGCGGATCCCGCACCCTGCCTGGCCGATCCCGGAGATCGCCGCGGCAAAGGCCGACGGCGACCCGCTCTTCGGCTGCTTCGGCCACCTGAACGAGACGAAACGCATCGAGGAGCTCGTGCATGCCTTCGCCCGTGTCCGCGAGCGCCACCCGAACGCGCGGCTCCTGCTCGTCGGCTCGCTCGCCGTGCGGCTGGCGCGGCTCGAGCTCCCCGAGGGCGTCGAGCACCGTGACTACGTGCCCGAGGACGAGCTCTGGTCGCTGATGGCCGCCTGCGACGCGATCGTCAGCCTGCGCTCGCCGACAATGGGCGAGACCTCCGGGAGCGCGATTCGCGCGCTCTCGCTCGGCAAGCCGCTCGTCGTCTCGGACGTCGGCTGGTTCGCCGAGCTGCCGGACGAGGCCGTGATCAAGGTGCCGGTCGACGAGCGAGAGGAGGACACGCTCGCCGCCGCGCTCGCCGCGCTCACCGACCCGAACGTCCGCGCGAAGATGGGCGCCGCCGCCCGGGAACTGGTCGAGCGCGAGCACCGGCTCGACCGCGTCGCCGAGGCCTACGCGGCCGCGCTGGAAGAGCTCGCCGGCGGTGCAGCCGTCCAGGAGGCGGTCCTGCACGACGTCGCGCAGGCGGCGGCGGAGACCGGGATCACCGACACGACCGAGGTCGCCGCGCGCCTCGAGGAGGTTGGTCTTGGCGGCAACTAGGACGACGACCGCGTCGGACAAGCGCGTCACCGTCGTCTCGGCCGTTCGCGCGATCCCCGCGTGGGGCTGGCTGACGCTGCTCGTCGCCGTCTCGGCGGTGATCCGATATTCGCTCAGCCGCCAGGCGGTGGCGCCGTGGATCATGGTCGACGAGCTGATCTACTCGGAGCTGGCCAAGAGCTTCGCGTCCAGCGGGCAGTTCCTGATCCGCGACCACTCGACCGCCGCGTACGGGGTCATCTACCCGGCGCTGATCTCGCCGGCGTGGGCCGTCTTCAAGACGATCCCGGACGCCTACGCGGCGGCGAAGGCGATCAACTCCGTGATGATGTCGCTCGCCGCGATCCCGGCATACCTGCTGGCGCGGCGGATGCTCTCGACGTGGTGGGCGCTCGGCGCGGCCGTCCTCACCGTCGCCCTGCCCTCGATGGTCTACACGGGCACGCTGATGACCGAGAACGCCTTCTACCCGATCTTCCTCTTCGCGGTGCTGGCGGTCGTGGTCTGGATCGAGCGGCCGAGCACGACGACGACGCTCTGGGTGGTCGCGCTGATCGCGCTCGCCTATCTGACCCGCGCGCAGGCGCTCTCCTTCGGGCCGGCGATCCTGACCGCGCCGCTGCTCTACGTGTGGGCCCAGCGCCGCGGCTGGCGGGCGCTGAAGGACTACCGGCTGATGTACGGCCTCGTCGTCGCCGGCGGCCTGCTCGTGATCATCGTCCAGGTCGCGCGCGGCTCGTCGCCGCTCGGGATCCTCGGCGCGTACCAGGTCGCGGGCGAGACGCACTACCACTTCTGGCCGGTCGTCGAGTGGTTCTGGTACCAGCTCGGCGTCCTCGACCTCTCGCTCGGGGTCGTGCCGCTCGCGGCGCTGATCGTCCTCTGCGCCGTCTCGCGCGGGCAGGACAAGCGGGTGCAGGCGTTCCTCGCCGGCTCGATCGCCGTCACGTTCTGGCTGATGCTCGAGGTCTCGGCGTTCGCCTCCGTTCACCAGCTGCGCGTCGAGGAGCGGAACACGTTCTACGTCGTGCCGCTCTTCCTGATCGCCTTGCTCGTCTGGATCGACCGCGGCACGCCGCGGCCCGGGCGGCTGGCCGCCCTCGCGGCGCTCGCCGCCGCCGCGCTCCCGGGCGTGCTCCCGTACCAGCGCCTGATCACGACGAACGCGGTCTCCGACACGCTGACGCTGCTCCCGATCTGGTCGCTGCAGACGTCGCTGTTCCCGATCGAGCAGACGGCGCTCGTCGTCGTGCTCGTGTGCATGTGCGCCGCCGCGCTGTGGGTGCTCGTGCCCCGCCGCTACGCACTGATCCTCCCGGCGCTGATCCTCGTCTACTTCGCGGTCTCGCAGAAGCCGATCGAGGGGAAGCACAAGACGGCGTCGGTCGGCGCGCTCTTCGCGGGGATCACGCTGCCGCGCGACTGGGTCGACCAGGAGGTCGGGCACGACCAGGCGGTGGCGACGATCTGGTCGGGGCAGGCGAGCCCGTACGCGATCTGGGAGAACGAGATCTTCAACCGCAGCGTGCGGCGCTTCTACTTCCTGCACTCGCAGCTCGCCGGCGACCTCCCCGAGCAGAAGGTGAAGGTCGATCCGGAGTCGGGCGTGATGCGGGTCGCCGGGAAGCCCGTCGTCGCCCGCTACGCGCTCGCCGACAGCTCGGTCCAGCTCGGCGGCAGATCGCTCCGCCAGGACCCGCGGACCGGCATGACGCTGTACGAGACTGCCGGGCCGCTGCGGCAGGTCTCGCAGGTGACCGGCCTCTACCCGAACGACACGTGGTCCGGGCGCTACGCCTCGTACACGCGCCTCGGGTGCCACGGCGGGCGGCTGAAGGTCGGCCTCCAGAGCGACCCGGGGCTCTTCACGAAGCCGCAGACGGTGATCGCGCGGATCGGCGGGAAGGAGGCGGCGCGCGTGCAGATCCCGGCCGGCGGTGCGGCGAACCTGGTCGTCCCGCTCCCGCGCGGCAACCGCGTCTGCAACGTCGACTTCGAGGTCACGCCGACCGCGGTGCCGGCGGTCGTCACCAAGGGGTTCAATCAGGACGTCCGCGAGCTCGGCGCGCACTTCTCGACGTTCGAGTACAAGCCCCGCGAACGTAGCGTGCGGAGTCGCCTTCGACGTCGCGCCGCTCTCCCATCCGCGGACCGGCGTCGGCAACTACGTGCGCGGCTCGCTCGCGGGGCTGGTCGAGGCCGGGGCGGACGTCGTCCCGTTCGCGCCGACGTCCGCGCCCGGGCGGCGGACGATCCGCGAGTCGCTCGCCGGGCTGCCGGTCGAGCCGCGGCTGCGGTTCCTGCCGTTCGCGCACCTCTGGCGGCAGGGCTGGAGCCGCGTGGGGTGGCCGCCGGTCGAGCGCTTCCTCGGGCCGGTCGACGTGCTGCACTTCTCCGACTGGATGTACCCGCCGCAGGGCGGCGGGCTGCGCTCGACGATGGTGCACGACCTCGTGCCGGAGCGGTTCCCGGAGTGGGTCCAGGGGCGCACGCGGCGCATGCACGGCGCGAAGTACCGCAACGCCGCCCGCACCTGCGACGTGATCTTCGTCAACGCGGAGTTCACGAAGGGCGACGTCGTCTCGCTGATGGGCGTGCCCGAGGAGAAGGTCGTCGTCGCCTACCCGGGCGTGGACGAGCGCTTCCGCGCCGAGGGCGAGCGCGCCGACCTCGGGCGGCCCTACGTCCTGACCGTGGCCACGCTGGAGCCGCGCAAGAACCTCGAGACGCTGCTCGCCGCCCGCCTGCCCGAGGGGCACGCGCTCGCCGTCGTCGGCGCGGAGGGGTGGGGGCCGCAGCCGGCGCTCGACCGGCCGGACGTGATCCGGATCGGCTATGTCGACGACGAGCGGCTCGCCGACCTCTACCGCGGCGCGGCCGCGTTCGCCTATCCCTCGCGCTTCGAGGGCTTCGGCATTCCGATCGTCGAGGCGATGGCAAGCGCCGTGCCTGTCGTCGCCTCGGCGCACCCCTCGCTGGACGAGGCTTCGGGCGACGTGGCCCTCCGCGCGGACCCGGACGACCCGGAGGCCTGGTCGGACGCGCTGGCGGCAGCCGTGGCGCGGCGCGCCGAGCTCGTCTGGCGTGGGCTCGACCACGCGCGCCCGTTCACCTGGGCCGCCACCGGTCGTGCCATGTTCCAGGCGTTCTCGGAGAGGCTGTAGTGCGCGTCGGGATCGACGTCTCGCCTCTCGTCCAGACGCGCGCCGGCACGGCGCGCTACCTCCGCGCCCTCCTCGACCGGAACGAGTACGAGCGCCTCGCGTGGGGCGGGCCGGGGCGCGCGGCGACGATCGCCCGCGACCTGTGGTGGTACCCGCACGGGCTGACCAGGGAGGCGCGGAAGCGCGGGGTCTCTGTGCTGCACTGCCCGACCTTCCGGGGCCCGGTCTCGACAAGCATCCCTCTGGTGGTTACGGTCCTCGACCTCGCCGTCCTGCGCCACCCGGGAATGTTCAACCAGTGGTCGCGGCGCTACAGCCGCTTTGCCGTTCCGCGGGTGGTGCAGGCGGCGGCCGCCGTGATCACGATCTCGGAGTTCACGAAGCAGGAAGTGATCGAGGTGCTGGGGACGGCGCCGGAGAAGGTGCACGCGATCCCGATCGCGGTCGAGGAGCCGTTCACGCCGGACGGGCCGCGTGCCGAGGGCGACTACGTGCTCTCGGTCGGGACGCTGGAACCGCGGAAGAACCTTGCGCGCGTGTCAGCAGGCTGCACGCGCGCTGGCTGTTCGCGTTGCGCGTGGTCGGCGCTGAAGGGTGGGGCGGAGTGAAGGTCGAGGGCTGGGTCGGCCGAGTCTCGGACGAGGAGCTCGCGGCGCTGTACCGCGGTGCGCGCTGCCTCGTCTACCCCTCGCTCTACGAGGGGTTCGGGCTCCCGGTGCTGGAGGCGATGGCGTGCGGGACGCCCGTCGTCACGTCACGCGGCGGCGCCACCGAGGAGGTCGCGGGCGACGCGGCCGTCCTCGTCGACCCGCTTGACGTCGACGCGATCGCCGCGGGCATCACGGAGGCGCTCGCGCGCGGCGAGGAGCTGCGCGCCAAGGGGCTGGAGCGCGCAAAGGCCTTCTCCTGGGACCGCGTCGCCCGCGAGACCTGGGCCGTCTACGAAGGGGTCGCGTGAGCGAGCTCGTCGTCATCGACGCGGACGTGCTCGGCCGTCACCGCACCGGCGACGAGACCTACGTCGAGAACCTCCTGCGCCGGCTGCCGGCGCTGGCGGGCGACGAGTTCACGTTCGCAGCGCTGACCCGGCGGCCCGACCTCGTGCCCGAAGGAGTGGAGGCGGTCGAGGTCCCGGCGCGCTTCCAGGAGCTGCGGATGCTGCTCGGCGTGCCGCGAGCGCTTCGCCGCCTTCGCCCCGCGCTCGCGCACTTCCAGCACTCCGTGCCTCCCCGTTGGCGGGGCCCGATGGTCGTGACGGTGCACGACCTCTCGTTCGAGCGGACGGCGACCGCGATGGGTCGCCGCGACCGCGCCATCTTCAAGGTCGTCGTGCCGTGGTCGGTCCGCCGCGCGCGGCAGGTGATCGCCGTCTCCGAGCGGACGAAGCGTGACCTGATCGACCTCTACGACGTGCCCGAGGAGCGGATCACCGTGACGCCGCACGGGATCGACCCCGCGTTCGGGCCTTCTCGCAGCGCCGCCGAGCGAAGGCGTGGGCGAGGACGGCGCGCACGACTACCTGCTCTTCGTCGGCGCGATCCAGGAGCGCAAGAACCCGCTCGCGGCGCTCGAGGCCGCGGAGGCGGTCGGCCTGCCGCTGGTCGTCGCCGGGCCCGAGCGCGAGCCGGCGCTCGCGCGCGAGCTCGAGCGGCGCGGCGCCGACCTCCGCGGCTACGTCGAGAAGGCCGAGCTCGCCGCTCTCTACCGAGGCGCCGCCGTGCTCGTGCTTCCGTCGCGCTACGAGGGCTTCGGCCTGCCGGTGCTGGAGGCGATGGCCTGCGGGACGCCCGTGGTCGCGAACCCCGACCCGGCGCTGAAAGAGGTCGCCGGCGACGCCGCGCTCTACGCGGAGCCCGGCGGGCTGGCGGACGGCGATCCGCCGGGCGATCGCCGAGCGCGGCCGTCTCGTCGCCGCGGGCTTCGCGCGCGCGGCGGGGTTCAGCTGGGACGAGACCGCGCGCCTCACCCTCGAGGCCTACCGGAAGGCGCTCGCGTGATCTCGGCGATCGTCGTCTCGCACGGCCACCGCGCGGAGCTCGCCGAGTCGCTGCCGGCGGTCGCGCCGCACGTCGACGAGCTGGTCGTGATCGCGAACATCCCCGGCAGCGAGCCGGAGGACGCGTGCGGCGGCCGTGTGATCGCGAACCCCGACCCGCTGAGCTATGCCGCGAACCTCAACCGCGGCATCGCCGAGACCTCGGGCGAGCTCGTGCTGGTCAACAACCCGGACGCAGTGCCCGAGCCCGGCGCGATCGCGACGCTCGCCGAGTTCATGGCGGAGCACCCACGCGCGGGCATCGTCGGCCCGCAGCTGCTCGACCCCGACGGCTCCTGGCAGCCGTCGCGCCGCCGCTTCCCGACCGTCGCGGGCACGCTCGTCCGCCGCACCCCGCTGCGCCGGGCCTTCCCGCCGCTCGAGCACCAGCGCGCGCACTACAACCTCGACGAGCGGCCGACCGAGCCGGTCGAGGCCGACTGGATGCTCGGCGGCTCGCTGCTCCTCCGCCGCGCGATGCTGGACGAGCTCGGCGGCTACGACGCCGGCTTCCGGATGTACGGCGAGGAGATCGACCTCGCCTACCGCGCGGCGCAGGCGGGCTGGGAGCGCTGGTACGTCCCGCAGGCGGTCGTCCGCCACCGCTGGGACCGGCTGACGGACGAGCGCTTTCTCACCCGGCGGACGCTCTGGCACTGGCGCTCCGTGCTGCGGTACGTGCGCAAGCATCCCGAGGCTCTCTTCAGCCGCTGAGGCGGAGGATCCACTCGGCCAGGAAGGGCTCGCCGATGCGATACGCGCCGGGGCCCTCCCTGAGCACGACCTCGTCGTCGGCCAGCGCGTCGAGCGCGCGCTGGACGCTCGAGGCGCCCGGCAGGCCGTGGCGGCCGCGGAACTCCGCGCTCGTCGCCGAGGCGAGGGGCTCGGCGGCGAGCGCCTGGAGCACGGCCCGCTGCACGCGCGACGCCTGGTCCCAGATCAGCGTGAAGTGCGCGTTCTCGGCCCGTAGTACGCGTTCGATCGCCGCATCGAGCTCGCCGGCGCCCGCCGGGCGACGTGGCCCGGTCTCCTCCCACAGCGCGTAGCAGAGCTCCTGCGTCGCGTAGGGGTGGCCACGCGTGATCGACAGCACCCCGTCGACGGCAGCCTGGTCGACCCGGCGGCCGGTCGCCTCGAACCGCTCGCGGATGAAGGGGGCGAAGTCCTCGGGCGCGATCACGCCGAGCTCCATCTGCTTCGCGCTGCGCCAGAACGGCTCGTTGGCGTCGTTGAAGAGACCGTGCATCATGCTGCGCTTGCTGCCGAGGTAGACGTGGGCGACGTCCGGCTGGGTCTGGAACACGGCGCGCATCATGCCCGGCAGGTTGGGGTCGAGCTCGAGTACCTCCTGGAACTCGTCGAAGACCAGGCACGCGCGCCTCTTGCGCTCCGCGGACAGCTCCGCCGGGAGCTGGAAGAGCTTCTCGAGCGTCGCGTCGACGTCGTGTGCCGCGTGCCCGGGGTGGAAGCTGAAGCCGAGCGACCCGTCGAGGGGATCGACGGTCATCACCGGCGTGATGCGGAGGCTGCGGAAGACCTGCGACGCGCGCTCCCTCGCGCGGAACAGCGGCGTCGCGATCTCCTCGTAGATCGCCTGGGCGAGCTTCGCGGCCAGCTGCTCCTTCGTCGAGACCGTCATCAGGTCGACCTGGGCGACGAGCACCCGCTTGCGGATCAGCTGCTGAGTCGCGCGCCAGACGAGCGACGACTTGCCGTACCGGCGCGGTGCGAAGATAACGACGTTCTGCCCGTTGAGCACGTCAGCCGTCAGTTCCCGGAGCTCCTGCTCACGGTCCGTGAAGGAGTCGTCGAGCGCTAGGTCGCCGAAGCTGAACGGATTGACCGCTGCCTTTTCAGCCACTCGACCACGCTAGCATGCGTATGCATTTATACGCAATGCTGTCATTCGCAGACATGCGTATCGCAGACATGCGTATTGGAGCCTGATGGAGACCTGGAGCCAGCGGGAGTACGCCGATCCCGTCCCCTACCTTCGCCACCGGGCCGAGGTGATCGTCTCGCTCGGGCCGCGGCTCGAGCCGGGCGATCGGCTGCTCGACCTCGCCTGCGGCGACGGCGGCCTCGCCGACTTCCTGCCCGGGATCGAGTACCTCGGCGTGGACGGCGACCCGAAGATGGTCGAGGAGGCGCGCTCGAAGGGCCGCGACATCGTCGAAGCGGATCTGAACGACTTCGAGCCGGACGAGCCGGTCGCCGCGACGACGATCTTCCGGGCGATCTACTACACGCGCGACCGGCGCGAGTTCCTGCGCCACGTCGCCGGCTACACGGAGCGCAAGCTCGTCTTCGACCTCAACCCGCGGCAGTACCGGCTCGAGGACGTGCTCGGCGACCTGCGCGCGACGGGCTGGCCGAACGTCGCGCTGCGGCCCTTCTTCGTCCCGCAGACGCGCGCGCTCCCGGGGCCGGTCGGCAAGGCGCTCGTCGCCGCGGAGCGCAGCGGGCCGTTTGCCCGGCTCGCGCTCCGCTACAGGTTCACGTACCTGGTGGCGGCTTCGAAGTGAACTCGTAGGTGACCTGCGCGCCGAGCTGGCGCCGGTCGGACGAGTTGCCGAACTCGTGGGGAGAGAACGTCGGCGAGACCTGCACCTCGACGCGCGTCGGCGGCGTCGCCCGGACGTAGAAATCGCGGGTCTTGCCGCTGTGCACGACCCAGCGCAGCGTGTCTCTGACCTTGCCGAGCGCCGGCTCCTTGTCGGGTCCCTGGATCAGCTCGCCGGCGCGGATCGTCACGTTGCCGGGCTTCTTGTCCGGCCCGTTGAACGCGGCCCGCGAGACGCGCACCTTGATCCAGCCGGGCTTGTTCCCGGGCGTGGAGAACTGGTTGTACGCGCTGGACCTGCCGGTCCACCCGTCGGAGTAGATCCCGACCGGCGTGCTCTCGAGCCGCAGCGGCTGGCCGATCTGCAGCAGCCGCCAACGGGTCGGCTGGACGACGACCTTGTGGATCGGGAAGCCGAACTGGTCCTCGGTGATCACGCGCTTGACCGAGGGCTGCTCGATGAGCTTCCCGGCGACCTTGATGTCCTGGTCGGCGACGATGTAGTTCACGCCCGGCGGCGCGCCGTGCTCGATCGTCCGGCCGACGAGCCGCCCGTCCGGGGCGAGGTCCGGAGTCAGATAGCCGGGCGGCGTCGTCCCCGGGCCGGGGGCGGTCGCGTCCAGGCTCCACACGTACTGGAGCGAGCGGTTCCAGAACTCCATCAGCCAGATCCCCTGCGGGTCGGTGATGTTCTGGCCGAGGAAGATCGCCGGCTTCCGGCCGGTCGCCTTGTCGAGCCAGTTCGGCGGGCTCGGGAAGTTGGAGAGCAGCACCTGGGAGAAGTTGTTCGTCCCGTTGCTGGCCGAGATCTCGCCGGTCAGCCCCCAGGCGATCACGAGCGCGGCGGCGCCGGCGGCGATTCCCGTCGTCAGCCGTGGCCGCGCGAACAGGCGCGGGACGACGAGGATCGCGACGGAGACGATCAGCACGACGACGAGCAGCCAGGTGACGTCGCGGTCGTCCATCGCCAGGTCGCGGTTCGCCATCTGGACGATCGAGAACCCGAGCGCGTCCGAGTACGGCCAGAGGTCGAGCTGGTACGGGGTGGTCAGGATCACGTAGAGGCAGAACCCGGCCGTGCCGAGCACCGCCCAGAGTCGTAGGCGTCCGCGCTCCAGCGCGAGCCCGGTCGCCACGAACAACAGCGGCGCGAGGTAGATCAGGTTCCGCTCGGCGACGACCGTCGAGAACTTGGTCGAGAGATAGGACGCCTTCGTCGCGGTGTAGAGGCCGAATGCGAGCAGCGCGGCGCACGTCAGCGAGACGTACGCCTTCAGCTCCCGCGTCCACTGCTCGCCGCGCGGCCGGACGAGCGCCGCCAGGCAGACCACCGGCAGCACGCCGAGCCCGATCGTGAACGCGCCCGCCGCCCAGAGCCCGTAGACGATCGTCCGGTGCCGGTAGAAGCCGGTGGAGATGAACCAGGTCTGCGAGTGGGCGCCGACGACCGCGCTGAAGAGGATGATCGCGCCGATCCCGAGGACAACGGCGCCGACCCAGTCGCCGACCGACCACGACCGCCGCCAGGCCTTGAACCGGGCGCTCGTCAGCAGCAGGAAGATCACCGCGAGCGCGTAGACCGGGATCAGCACCGCGAGCTCGCCGCGGACAGCGGGCGCGACGAGACAGGCCGCGGCGGCGCCGATCGCCCACCAGCGCGTCCGCACGGCGAGCGCCTTCCCGACGAGGAGGAGGCACAGGGCGGCCCACGGGTATGCGGCCGGCTCCTCGACCAGGAACGGGGCGTACGCGAGCGCCGGGGTCGCGACCGCGCCGATCGCCGCGAACAGCGCCCACGGCTTCGAGAGGATCGTCCGCGCGAGGAAGTAGGTCGGGAAGAGCGCGGACGTCATCACGAACACCCCGACGTACTTGATCGTCGCGTAGGCGGTGGCGACGTCGCCGATCTTCCAGAACGGCGCGAGCAGATAGGCGTACAGCGTCTGGAACCCGGACGGATGGCCGCGGAGCTCGCCGTGGCCTGTCTCTGAGATCGAGCGCGAGATCTCCGCGAGCTTCAGCTCGTCCGTGAACAGCCACGGCGTCACGTGCCCGCGGGTCTGCCAGCCGTACAGGATGACGAGCAGGAGGTAGGCGATCGCGAGCGGAAGCGCCTGGTAGAGCCGGTCGGACCGCGTCACTCGTGCACGGCGCCCAGCACGACCAGCGGGTCGAGATCGGTCTCTCGCCGGACGAATCGGCAGGGGACGTCGGCGGCCTCGCAGGCGCGGACGATCGCGTCCAGCCGGTCGGCGGGGGCGTTCGGGATCGTCACCAGCACGGTGTCCGGCTGGGCGGCGGCGATGGCGCGCTCGATGTCACGCGTGCCACCGTAGACGCTGACGCCGAGCAACCGGCGGCGGTGCAGGCGCGGGTCGTCGTCCACGAAGCCGACCACCTTCTCGCCCGGCGTCTCGCGCAGTTCGCGCACCAGGCTGCGCCCCGAGCGGCCGGCGCCGACGATCAGCGTGCGGCGGCCGGCGCGGTCGGCCAGCGTCGTGCGCGCGCGGTAGATCGCGCGCTCCGCGAACCGCGAGGCGCCGATGAAGACCATGCAGAGCAGCGCGTCGAGGAGGAAGACGGTCGCGGGAAAGTCGCCGAGGTGCACCGTGGCGGCGACGAGCCCGAACGCGACGGCCTCCGAGACCGTCACGCCGACGACGATCGACGCCGCCTCGCGCGAGCCGGCGTAGCGCCAGATGCCCTGGTAGAGGCCCAGGACGATGAAGGCGAGGTACCGCGTGATCAGGATCAGCGGCAGGGCGACGCCGAAGACGTGCCGCTCGTACGGCGTGCCCGTCCCCTTGACGAGCAGCAGGTACGAGAAGGTGAACGCGAGCGAGATCAGCGCGAAGTCGACGAGCACCTCGAGCAGGCGGCGGCGGTGGAGGACGATCGTCCGCAGCATCCAGCCGCCGCGCACGACCTCCTCCTCGTCCTCGCGCTCGAGATCGACCAGGAAGCCGGCGAACTGCACGAGCAGCACGAACGTGACGAGAACGCCGACGAGCGTGATCCGGTAGTCGCCGAGCACGCTGTAAGCGAGGCTGGTGGCGCCGAGGCCGGCGGCGATCGCGGCGAGCAGGACGACCGCGCTGTGCTCGGTCAGCCCGCCCCGGACGAGCCGGTGTGAGCTGTGGTCCTTGCCGCCCTGGTGGATGGGACGGCCCTCGACGATCCGCGTGATCGCGACGAGGCCGGTGTCGAGGATCGGGATCGCGAGCACGAGCAACGGCAGGACGAGCGTGGCGACGGTCGTCTCCGCCACCTTCCAGCTCGTCGCGAGCCCGAGCCCGCCGAGCGTGAAGCCGAGCACCTGGCTGCCGGAGTCGCCCATGAACACCGCCGCGGGCCGGCCGGGGCGGAAGTTGAACGGCAGGAATCCCAGCGTGGCCAGGGCGAGCGAGAGCGAGAGGACGAGCAGCAGCCGCTCCTCGTGGACGGTGACGGCGTCGATCGCGAAAAAGGTGGCCGCGATCACCGCCAGCGACCCGGCGAGGCCGTCCATGTTGTCGAGCAGGTTGAAGGCGTTCGTCATTCCGACCAGCCAGAGCACGCCGAGCGCCGCGGCGAGGACGTTGTTGCGTGACGATCTCGACCGACAGGCCCATGACGAGCGCGATCGCGGCCGCGCCGAACTGCGCGCCGAGCTTCACGACCGCGGGCAGCGAGTAGACGTCGTCGATCAGGCCGGCGAGGAAGAGGACCGTGGCGCCGGCGAGGACCCCGAGCAGCTCCTCCCGGCCGTGGAAGTCGCCGACCGCTGTGGCCGCGAGGATCCCGGCGGCGAGCCCGGCGAAGATGCCGACGCCGCCGAAGGTCGGGGTCGCGTGCTCGCTCCAGCGCTCGCCGCTCGGTTGTGAAACGAGACGGTGCGTGATCAGCCGGTGGGCCAGCGGTGAGCGGAGAAGCGCCCAGATCACGATGGCGCTGATGGGCAGCGCAATCAGTGCGGCAGCCGCACTCATCCCGACCAGCCTAACCGAGCCGTGTTAGCGGTACGTGTGGAGATACTGACAGCGTGATCCAGGCACTCGACGTCATGCGCTGCCCGGTCTGCCACGGCCGCCTCGAGGAGGACGACGGGCTGCTTTGCCAGGGCTGCGGAGCGCATTTCGAGGTCGAGGACGGGATCCCGCGCATGCTCGACGACCGGCTGCCGGGGATCGCCGAGAAGCGCGGCGAGATCGAGGGCTGGGTGGCGATGGCGAAGGCGCAGGGCTGGTACGAGCCCGACGACGAGATCGACGCGAAGCTGCCCTATCTCTGCCGCGACTGCGGCTGGGACGACAGGACCTGGCGGGCGAACGAGCACTCGTTCTCGCTGCTGCTGGAGCGGTACGTGCGGCCGGGGATGCGCGTGCTCGAGGTCGGCGCGGCGAAGGGGTGGGCGTCGCAGCACCTGGTTCCACTCGGCGTTCAGTACGTCGCCACCGACATCCTCGCCGACCCGAAGATCGGGATCGGCCGGGCAGCGTTCTACGAGGGGCGGGTCGGGCCGTTCGCGCGCGTCCAGGCCGACGGCGAGCACCTGCCCTTCGCCGACGGCGCGTTCGACCTCGTCTACTGCGTGGCGGCGCTGCACCACGCGCTCGATCTCTCGCGGATGGTCTCCGAGCTCGCGCGGGTGACCCGCCGCGGCGGTGTCGTCGCGGCGCTGAACGAGGGCACCCGCGCCGTGCGCTCGAGCGGGGAGGTCGAAGACCAGGCGGAGGAGAAGGAGTACGGCATCAACGAGCACGTGCACACGCTCTACGCCTACCTCTGGGCCTTCCTGCGCGCGGGGCTCGTGGTCACGCGCGTGGAGCACGCCGAGGGCGACGCCGACCTCGCACAGCGGCGGATCGGGGGGAAGCTGCGGCGGCTGCCGGTCGTCGGCCGCCCGGCCGCGACCTGGTTCGCGCAGACCTGTTACGGCTACTCGGGCGTGAGCCTGTTCGGCCGGAAAGTCAGCCTGTGAGCGTCTCGGTCAACTGCATGACGCGCGGCCCCGCGGACCGCGTTGCCGCCATGCTCGGCGTTGTTTCGAGGGGTCGCCGACGAGATCGTGATCGCGGTCGACGACCGCGCCGGGCCGGAGGCCGAGGCGGCGCTCGCCTCGGTCGCCTCCCGCCTGTTGCGCTACCCGTACGAGGAGCCGGTCGACCGGCCGCTCGCCTGGATCCACGCGCAGTGCACCGGCGACTGGGTGCTGACGATCGACGACGACGAGGTGCCGAGCCAGGGGCTGCTCGACGCGCTCCAGGAGCTGACGAGCGCGCGCGACGTCACGCACTACTGGCTCCCTCGGCGCTGGCTGTACCCGACGGCGGACCGGTATCTGACCGCGCGGCCGTGGCGGCCCGACTACCAGCCCCGTCTCGTGCTGAACGACCCCCGGGTCGTCTCGTTCCCGACGGAGACGCATGTCCCGGTCGCCGCGATCGGACCGTCGCGGTACCTGGAGACGCCGCTCTACCACCTCGATACGCTGCTGAACTCGCGCCAGGCGCGCGAGGCGAAGGCGGAGCGCTACGAGCGGCTCCATCCCGGCAAGCGCGTCGCCGGAAGGCCGATGAACGCGGCGTTCTACCTGCCGGAGCTGGTCGATCCGCCGACGGCCGAGGTGCCCGGGGAGGATCTGCTGCTGATCGCGGACGTGCTCGCCGCGCCGACGCCCGTGCCGGTCAGTGCCGCGGATCGAGGAGGCGACGCGGGAGGAGATCGACCGGCACTGGGCGGGCGCCCCGCTCCAGGAACACGACGCGCGCCTGACGCTGGTGGAGAGAGTGCCCCGGCTGCGCAGCGGCGTCCTGGAGACCGTCGACGTGCGCGTCGAGAACCTCGGCGGCGAGACGTGGCGGTGGGGCGGCGGAGTCCGCCTTGGCTCGCGCTGGCGCGCGGGTGAGCTCGTCGTCGACGGCGAACACCGCGCGCTGCCGGCCGACCTGCCCCCGGGCGGCTCGCTGATCGTGCCGCTGCCGCTGATCCCGCCTGCCGCAGGCCCCTGGACCCTCGAGCTCGATCTGGTCGAGGAGCAGGTGCGCTGGTTCGAGCGGCCGCTCCGCACCGAGGTCGTCGTCGAGCCGCGCCGGGTCGTCGCGGTGCTCGACCCCGGCTCCGCGGACGGGCTCGCCGACATCCTGGCGACGCTCGAGCCGGAGGAGGAGCCGATCGTCCTGACGGAAGAGCCTGCCGCGGTCGCGCGGCGGTTCAGCGGCCTCATCGGCCTGCCGTCGGAGCTCGCCGCCGCCGAGCGGCTGGTCGTCCCGATCGAGCTCGTGCGCGAGGGGCGCCGCCGGCCGCTCGTCGAGCTCGTCCGCTCGGCGCAGAAGCTCGGCATCCCGGTCGTGACGACGGGCGGCGAGCCGCTCGGGCGGCGCGCGATCGTGCGGCGCAAGACATGAGCCGTAGGCTCGACGGAGGCGACAAGGGAGCGGAGGTGCGGCTTTGCCGGCGCCGGAGCGGGCATGAGCTACGAAGGGCAGAGCGTCCTGATCACCGGTGGGCTCGGGTTCATCGGCTCGAACGCTGGCGCGGCGGCTCGTCGACCTGGGCGCGAGGGTGACGCTCGTCGACTCGCTGATTCCGGAGTACGGCGGCAACCGGGCGAACATCGCCGGGATCGAGGATCGCGTGACCGTGAACATCTCGGACGTCCGCGACGAGCACAGCCTGCCCTCACTGATCCGGGGCCAGGATCTCGTCTTCAATCTCGCCGGGCAGACGAGCCACGTCGATTCGCTGCACGATCCGTACACCGACCTGGAGATCAACTGCCGTGCGCAGCTCTCGATCCTGGAGACCGTGCGGCACGAGAACCCCGAGGCGAAGGTGATCTTCGCGTCGACGCGTCAGCTCTACGGGCGGCCGAGGTACCTGCCGGTGGACGAGCAGCATCCGCTGGCGCCCGTCGACCCGAACGGAGTGAACAAGGCGGCGGGCGAGTCGTACCACCTCGTGTACGGCGAGATCTACGGCCTGCGGTGCTCCGTGTTGCGGCTGACGAACACGTACGGGCCGCGGATGCGCGTGAAGGACGACCGCCAGACGTTCCTCGGGACGTGGCTGCGGCTCGCGGTCGAAGGGGAGGAGCTGCTCGTCTTCGGCGACGGGACGCAGCAGCGCGACTTCACCTACGTGGACGACGCGGTCGAGGCGTTTCTGCTGGCGGGGGCCTCGGCGGAGTCGGACGGCGAGGTGTTCAACGTCGGCGGGGAGCCGCCGATGTCGTTGGGTGAGCTCGCCGAGCTGCTGGTCGAGCTGGCGGGGGCGGGGTCGTGGCGGCTCGTTCCGTTCCCTGCCGAACGGCGCACGATCGACATCGGCGACTACTTCGCCGACGACGCGAAGATCCGCTCGCGCCTGGGCTGGGAGCCGCGCGTCGGGCTGCGCGAGGGGCTCGAACGGTCGCTCGCCTACTACCGCGACCACGGGGCGGACTATTGGTAGAGGTGCCGTTCCTCGACCTGCGGCGGCAGGCGGACGCCGACGAGGTCCTGCTGGCGGAGTCGTTCTCGAAAGTCGTCGAGCGGGGCCGTTTCATCGGCGGGCCGTCGCTGGAGGCATTCGAGGAGCGGTTCTCGGACTACTGCTGGGCGCCGCACGCGGTCGGCGTCAACTCGGGGACGGACGCGATCGCGCTGGCGCTGCGCGCGCTGGGGGTCGGCCCCGGGGACGAGGTGATCACGGCCGCCAACACGTGCGTCGCGACCGTGACGGGGATCGCGGCGTCGGGCGCGACGACGGTGCTCGCGGACGTGGACGAGGCGACGTGGACGCTCGACCCTGCGTCGGCGCGGTCGGCCGTGACGGAGCGGACGCGGGCGATCGTGCCGGTCCACCTCTACGGGCAATGCGCCGACCTGGCGCCGCTGCGCGAGCTCGGGCTGCCGATCGTCGAGGACGCGGCGCAGGCGCACGGGGCGGAGTACGAGGGAAAGCGGCGCGGCGAGCTGGCGGCCTACAGCTTCTACCCGACCAAGAACCTGGGCGCGCTCGGGGACGCCGGTGCGATCGTCACGTTCGACGAGGAGCTCGCGGAGAAGCTGCGGATGCTGCGCTCGCATGGTGAACGGGCCGAGGCACGTGGGATCGCCGTCCTGCCGGGCGTGAACAGCCGGCTCGACGAGCTCCAGGCGGAGGTCCTGCTCAGGCGGATCGAGCGCCTGGACGAGCGGAACGACCGGCGGCGAGAGCTGGCGGCGTTCTACCGGGAGCGGCTCGCCGGTGCGGACGTCTCGCTGCCGGTGGAAGCCGAGGGAACGAAGCACTGCTGGCACCTCTTCGTCGTGCTGGCGCCCGACCGCGAAGGGTTCCGCGCGCGGCTGCGCGGGCGCGGCGTCGAGACGCTCGTGCACTACCCGGAGCCGATCCACGAGCAGGCGGCCTACGCGCACCTGCCGCGCGTCGACGTGCCGGTGTCGGAACGCCTCTGCGAGCAGGTCGTGAGCCTGCCGCTCTACCCGGAGCTGACCGACAGCGAGGCGGAGCAGGTGGTCGAGGCGGTGCTCGCGGGGTGAGATGGAGGCGCGGACCCGAGGGACAGACCTCCGGAAGGGGTCTGTCCCAGGGGTTGCCGGAGTGGGAGTACATCCCGGAGGGCTGGTCGTACTCCACGCGCGGCTGGGACGCCGAGGCGGTCGCCGACGCGTATGCCCGCAAGTGGCGCGACTACGTCGAGGCTGTTCAGCCGCCGAAGCCGCTCGGCGTCCACCACGAGACGGCCGAGGTGCTCACCGGCGACGCGGGCGCGCACAACATGCTCGTCACGTTCGCTTACGTGCTCGCGCTGGCGGCAGACGGGCGCGACCGGCTGTCGGTGCTCGACTGGGGCGGCGGCTTCGGCCACTACCAGGTGCTCGCTCGTTCGGTGCTCTCTCGGCTCACGCTCGACTGGCACGTGAAGGAGACGCCTGCCGTCGCCGCGCGCGGCCGGGAGCTGAACCCGGAGGTCACGTTCCACGACGACGAGGCCGCGCTCGACGGCCGCTACGACCTCGTCGTCGCGAGCTCGTCGATCCAGTACGCCGAGGACTGGCGTGCGCTGCTCGACGCGGCTCGCGCGGTCGGCGGAGCGGTACCTCTACCTCGCCCGGGTGCCGATCGCCCTCGAGGCGCCGTCCTTCGTGGTCATCCAGCGCCCGTACGTCCACGGCTACGACACCGAGTACCTGGGGTGGGTGCTGAACCGGGGCGAGCTGCTCGCAGCCGCGCCGCCGCTCGCGCGCGAGTTTCTCCTCGACGCGCGTTTCTCGGCCGCCGGCGCGCCGGAGGAGCCGGTGGACCACCGCAGCTTCCTGTTCACTAGGTAAGGGCGACCGTGTCGATCTACTTCGACCTCTACCGCTATCGCGAGCTGTTCGGGAACCTCTTCCGGCGCGATCTCCAGACCCGCTACAAGGGCTCGGCGCTCGGCGTCCTCTGGTCGCTGATCAACCCGCTCGTCCTGATGGGCATCTACGTGCTCGTCTTCTCGCTGCTCTGGAAGGTCGCGCAGATGGAGCACTACGCGCTGTACCTGCTCGTCGGGCTGACGGTGTGGCTCTTCTTCTCGACGTCGCTGACGACGGCGTCACGCTCGCTCCTCGACAGCGCGGCGCTGATCCGGAAGGTGCGGTTCCCGCGGCAGCTCGTGCCGATGTCCGTGGTCGCGACGCAACTCGTCGCGTTCGTGGCGATGTTCGCCGTCCTGGTCGTCGTCAACCTGATCGTGATCCCGGAGACGCGCGACGTGTTCCTGATCGCGCTCCCGATCGCGGCGGTCGAGGTGGCGTTCGTGGCGGGCGTGGCGCTCGCGATCGCGTGCGCCAACGTGCTGTTCCGCGACGTCGAGCACCTGATCTCGGCTGCGCTGCTGCCGTGGTTCTTCCTGACGCCGATCCTCTACCGGCTCGAAGATCTCCCGGGCGGGGTCAAGCAGTACGACTGGGTGGTGACGATCCTCCGCTGGGTGAATCCGATCACGCCCGCGATCGAGGCCCTGCGCGCGCCGCTCTTCTACGGCAACCTGCCGAACGCGTGGGACGTGGTGTACGTGCTGGCGGAGGCCGCGATCGCGCTCGCGCTCGGCGCGTGGGTGTTCAGCCGCGTCGACGACCAGATCGCAGTCGAGCTCTGATCCGCGCGTCGTAGATCGACGGCTCGTACAGCCAGGGCTCCGCCGTCTCCGGCCGCCACGCCGGCAGGCCCGCGACGGTGCAGTTCGGCGCGAGCGGTGGGAGGAGAGACGGGCAGACGAGCGGCTCGGTGAAGGCGGGGTTCCGGCCGCCGCCCGGGGCGTACGCGGCGAGCTCGCGTGACCGGCCGGCGTCGAGCGATCCGCCGACGGCGGCGTACCCCTCCTCGTGCGCGGCGCGAGTCAGCTCGTCCCAGTCCGGGGAGGGCTCGACCTCGGGCGGGAGGTGGGTGACGCGGCCGGATGCGTCGCGCTTGCCGACCTCGACCTCCACGCCGAGCAGCTCGTTGCCGATCTCGGAGAGCCAGTAGCGACCCTCGAGCACGAGATCGAAGGCGAGCCGGTAGCGACCCGGCGGGATCGGTCCGAGCACTGCGGCCTCGGTGCTCGCGCGCTCGCCGGGCTGGAGGCGGGGGAGAGGTGTCCGGAGCCCGTCCCAGTGGATCGGGTTGTCGAGGTCGTCGAGCCAGTGGTACGAGACGAAGACGTCGTGCCAGGGCGCGCTGCCTGCGTTCTCCAGCTCGACGCGGGCACTTCCCTCGACCCCGGCCTGGAGCGCGCCGACCTCGTAGCCGAGCCACCGCACGGCCAGGGGGCCTGCGGGCACGGGATGAGTGGGAACGGCCTGCATTTCCGGGGCTAGTCTAGGCGCGTGGCCGAGCCGCTCCTCGTCCGTGCCCTGAGGCGTGAGCCCGTCGAGCGCACGCCGGTCTGGTTCATGCGCCAGGCCGGCCGGTCCCTGCCCGAGTACCGCGAGCTGCGTGAGCGCTACTCGTTCTTCGAGCTCGCCGGCACGCCGGAACTCTGCACGGAGGTCACGCTCCAGCCCGTCCGCCGGCACGGTGTGGACGCGGCGGTGCTCTTCGCGGACATCATGACGCCCGTCCTCCCGATGGGGATCGGCGTCGAGCTCGTCGAGGGTGTGGGGCCGGTGGTCGCGGAGCCGGTGCGGGGCGCCGCGGACGTCTCGCGGTTACGTGTGCCTGACGAATTCGGCCCGGTCATCGAGGCGGTGCGACTGGTGCGCGCGGAACTCGCCCCGGAGCGTGCCGTGATCGGATTCTGCGGCGGCCCGTTCACGGTCGCGGGCTATCTCGTCGAGGGGAAGCCGAGCCGCGACTTCGTCCGCACCAAGGAGCTGATGTACCGCGAGCCCGCCGTCTGGCACGGGTTGATGGAGAAGCTCGCCGAGGCGTTCTCGGTCTACGTCCGCGCCAAGGCCGAGGCGGGCGCGGACGCGATCCAGCTCTTCGACTCCTGGGCCGGCGTGCTCTCGGTCGCCGACTACGAGGAGTTCGTCGCGCCGTACTCGGCGCGGGTGCTCGCCGCGCCGGATGTGCCGACGATCCATTTCGGGACCGGCACGTCGCATCTGCTCGCCTCGATGGCGGCAGCCGGCGGCGACGCGATCGGGTTCGACTGGCGCATGCCGCTCGACGAGGGCCGGCTGGCGGTCGGGCCGGAGCGCGCCGTCCAGGGCAACCTCGACCCCGCGGTCCTCCTCGGCCCGTGGGAGCGGGTCGAGTCCGCCGCCCTCGACGTCCTCGAGCGAGTCGGCGGCCGGCCCGGCCACGTCTTCAACCTCGGCCACGGCGTCCTCCCGGCGACCAACCCGGACGACCTCGGCCGCCTCGTCGAGCTCGTGCACGAGCGCACTGCGAAGGCTGCCGCGTGAGGGCGGCTGTCGTGTTGATGGCCTACGGGTCGCCGGAGCGGATCGACGACGTGCCCGCGTACTACTCGGACATCCGCGGCGGGCGGCCGATCCGGCCGGAGCTGCTCGAGGAGCTGACCGACCGGTACCGGCGGCTCGGGATCGAGGATCGGAATCCGCTGAACGAGATCACCGAGCGGACACGGGCCGCGCTCGAGCAGGAGCTCGGGCTGCCGGTCTTCACCGGAATGAAGCACTGGACGCCGCGGATCGGCGACGCGGTCGAGACAGCGCTCGCAGGTGGGACGGAGACGATCGTCGGGCTCGTGCTCGCGCCTCACTACTCGCGGATGTCGATCGGGGGCTACCGCGCGCAGGTCGAAGAAGCGCTCGACGCTCGGGCCGAGCTGCTGTTCGTCGAGCGCTGGCACGACGAGCCGGCGCTGGTCGAGCTCTGGGCCGAGCGCCTTCGCGGCACCCAGGCGCACGTCGTCTTCACCGCGCACAGCCTCCCCGCGCGGATCCTCGACGAGGGTGATCCCTACCAGGCGCAGCTCCTGGAAACCGCGACAGCTATCGCTCAGGCCGCAGGCCTGAGCGAATGGAGCTTCAGCTTCCAGTCCGAGTCCGCGACCGGCGAGCCCTGGCTCGGCCCCGACATCCTCGACCACCTCGAGGCGCTCCACGCGCAGGGCACGACTCACGTCCTCGTCGCGCCGATCGGCTTCGTCGCCGACCACCTCGAGATCCGTTGGGACCTCGACACCGAGGCGCGGGAGAAGGCCGAAGAGCTCGGCCTGCGGCTGGAGCGCGCCGAGATGCCGAACGACGACCCCGCCTTCGTCGCCGTGCTTGTGGGGATCGTCCGGAGGGCGCTCGGCGCCGTAGGCTCGACAGAGGCGCACAAATAGCGGAGGTGCCGGCTTTGCCGGCGCCGGAGGGAGGTACGCTCGAACGTGTGAGACCCGGCGAGATCGTCGTCGACCGGGCGAGCCGGCGCTTCCTCGTCCGACCCCAGCCCGTTCGGACGCTGAAGGAGGCGCTCCTCTCCCGGAACGGCGCCAAGGCGACCGAGGTCTGGGCGCTCCGCGACGTCTCGATGCGGGTCGAGCCCGGCGAGGCGGTCGGCCTGATCGGCCGGAACGGCTCCGGCAAGACGACGCTCCTCCGCCTCGCCGCCGGGATCGTCAAGCCGACCTCGGGGCACGTCGAGGCCGGCGGCCGCGTCGCCTCCCTGCTCGAGCTCGGCGCCGGCTTCCATCCCGACTTCACCGGGCGCGACAACGTCTACCTGAACGGCTCGATCTACGGCCTCAAGCGGGCGCAGATCCGCGCGCTGATGGACGAGATCGTCGCCTTCGCCGAGCTCGAGCGCTTCATCGACGTTCCGGTGCGCACCTACTCGAGCGGCATGTACATGCGCCTCGGCTTCGCGGTCGCCGCGCACATCGACGCCGACGTCCTCCTGCTCGACGAGGTCTTCGCCGTCGGCGACGAGGAGTTCCAGCGCAAGTGCTTCGCGAAGATCTTCGAGTTCAAGCAGCGCGGCGGAACGATCGTCTACGTCTCGCACGACGCCGCCTCCGTCGAACGCCTCTGCGAGCGCGCCGTTCTCCTGCGCGACGGCAGCGTGGAGATCGACGGCTCGACGCAGGAGGCGCTTGCCCGGTACCACAAGCTGCTCGCCGACGAGCGCGACCCCGAGGAGAGCACCGCCGGCCTGACCGAGTACGGCAGCGGTGAGGCCCGGATCGTCGAGGCGCGGCTGCTCGGCCCGGAGGGCGAGCCGAGACAGCAGCTCCTCGCCGGCGAGCCGGCAACCGTCGAGCTGCGGATCGCCGTCCGCGAGGCGCTCCCGCCTCCGCGCATCTCGCTCGAGGTCCGGGACGAGGCCGGCCTCCTCCTCGCCGCCGAGGCCAAGGACACGCGCGAGCTCGGCTGGCGCGAGCAGCCCGGCGAGCGCGTGCTCCGCTTCGACATCGAGCGCCCGCCGCTCGCCGACGGGCGCTTTCGCCTCCGCTTCGAGCTCAGCGACGAGACGGGCCGCCGCCTCTACCATTGGCTGGACGACGGGGTCCGGTTCGTCGTCTACCCGGGTGAGCCGGTGCGCGGGCCGGTCCTGCTGACAGGCAGCTGGTCGCTGCGAGAGACTGGAGCCGAATGAGCTACCAAACCTGCCCGGATTGGCCCGAACTGATGGAGATCGCGCCCGATCTCCAGTTCAAGCACCTGACCGTCCAGCAGGCCCAGCTCCCCGCCGACGCGCTGATGCAGATCCCCGGGGTGAACCTGGACGAGGCCTGGATCTGCTGCGACCCGGACCGGCACGTCTACTTCGCGCGGCACACCGATCCGCGCGTCGTCGAGGCGCTCCGCAGCTCGCACTGGTACGACCTGACCGAGTGGACCGTGGCCGGCCCCGGCCGCAGGGCCTAGCGGCTCCTAGCCTCGCCAGCCGAGCACCGCGACACCGTCCCACCACTGCGGCTCGCCGCGATCGCCGCCCGGGATGTCGAAGAGCAGCTCGGCCCGCTGCTCGGCGGCGAGGTAGTCGCGCGTCGCCCGCGCGACGTCGTCCCAGTCGTGATCGTCGACGACCAGCAGCGCCTCGTCGGCGAGCCAGGGCGCGACGGCGCGTAGACCGCGAACCTGCGAGTCGTAGTCGTGCGGCCCGTCGAAGTAGTAGACGCCGACCCGCCGGTCGCCGAGCCGTCCACCCTCGAGCACCTCGAACGCGTCGCCCTCGAGGATCGTCGCGCCGTCGGCGCCGAACCGGCGCAGGTTCTCCTCCAGCCCCGCCCGGCTCGCCGCCGGGAGCTGGACGCCCTTCACCTCGAGCGGCCCGAACTCGAAGCGGTCGATCGCGACGAAGTCTCCGTCGTTGCCGCGCATCGCGCCGATCAGGCTCGCGCCGTAGTAGCTCCCGACCTCGACGTAGCTTTCGCCGGGTGCGAGCAGCGATGCGGCGAGGTTGAGGAGCGCGAGGACGTTCTCCTCGGCGAGGTTCGGGGTGCGCTCCAGCACGTCGTCGAACCGCGTCCCGCGCGGGTGAGGCGAGGCCGGGAAGTCCTCGAACAACGCCGGTAGCCCGGCGACGAAGCGCTCGATGTCCACGGCGCATTTCTACACTCGTCCGGTGGAGACGGACCGCCTGATCCTGCGCCGGCCCGAGCCGGCCGACGCGGACGCGCCGATCTGGTTCGGGATCACGGCGGAAGAGCACCTCGCTTTTGCCGAGGAGCACTGGCGTGTCCACGGCTTCGGGCCCTGGACCGCCGTCCTGAAGGAGACGGGCGAGCCCGTCGCCGCGGTCGATCTGCACCTCGCCGGCCCGGGCATCACCGGCGTCGACGAGGACGAGGTCGAGGTCGGCTGGGTCGTCGCCGTCGAGGCGCGCGGCCGGGGCCTCGCGACCGAGGCCGCGGCGGCGGTGATCGCCTACGCCTTCGACACCGTCGGCGTCGACGAAGTCGTCGCCTACACCAGCTCCCGGCAACGCGGCGTCGTTGCGCGTCATGGACAAGCTCGGCATGACGCGACGCGGGGAAGGCCGCTCGCGCGACCGCAAGCCTGCGGTCATCTTCGTCGCCAGGCGAGCACCTCTTCCACCGGCCGCGTGTTGACGACCTCCGCGGCCGTCGCCCACCCTCGCCGCGCGGTCGCGACCGCGAGCTCCATGTTCGAGAGGCCCCGGATCGAGTGCGCGTCGGTCGAGCACACGACCTTCACTCCGGCTGCCAGCGCCTGGCGCACGTAGACGTCCTTGAGGTCGAGCCGGTCGGGCAGGCCGTTCACCTCCAGCGCGACCCCTTCCTCCAGCGCGACCTCGATCAGTACGTCGATGTCGAGCTCGTTCTCGGGCCGCCGGTTGACGTAGCGCCCCTTCGGGTGCGAGAGGCAGGAGACATGCGGATTCCGCAGCGCCCGCACGACCCGCTCCGTCTGCTCCTTCTTCGGCAGGCGCTGGCCGCCGTGCACGCTCGCCTGCACCCAGTCGAGCTCGGCGAGCATCGAGTCGGGGAGGTCGAGCTGCCCGTCCGAGCAGCACGTCGCACTCCGTCCCGCGCAGTACGCGGAACGGTGCGAGCGCCTCGTTCGCCGCCGCGATCTCGATCGCCTGTCGCCGGAGGTCGTCGGCGGTCAGGCCGCGCACCGCGCCGACCGCCGGTGTGTGGTCGCAGATCGCGAGGTACTCGTAGCCTCGCTCGATCGCCGCCAGCGCCATCGACTCGACGCTCTCCGTCCCGTCCGACCAGGTCGTGTGGCAGTGGAGGTCGCCGCGGATGTCCGCGATCTCGACGAGCGGCGGGGGCTCGCCGCGATACGGCGCCTCGCGAAGCTCCGGCGGGACGTAAGGGATCCCGAGCGCGCGGTAGACGCCGGGCTCGTCGGGGGCCTCCGGCAGCGGCCCGAGCGCCTCGACGTACTCGCGCGAGCCCGTTGCGCGCAGGAGCTCCGTCCCGAATGCGCCCGGCGGCGCGACCACCAGCTCGACCGGCACGCCTTCCACCGTCACGCCGTACGCGCCGCGGGGACCGCGCTCCAGCACGGTCACGATCGCCGGCAGCGAGGCGAACGCGTCCAGCACCGGGTCGGCCTCGCTCAGCAGGGACGACGACCGCGAAGTGCTCGCTCGTGTCGCGGAACCGGCGCGGGTCGCCTGCCGGCGTGCCCCCCAGAGGCGCCGCGATCTCGTCGAGCAACCGCCGTGCGCGGTGGATCAGCAGCCCGCGCGGCGGCCGCGGCTCGTCGACGCGGTCGAGCGCCGCGAGCAGCTTCGCCTCCTTCTGCGGCCCGATCCCCGGCACCTCCCGCAACCGACCCGCGGTCGCCGCCGCCCGCAGCTCCGCGGCCGTCCGCACGCCGAGCGTTCGGGCGATCAGCACCGCCTGACGCGCGCCGATTCCGAGGTAACGCCCGAGGCCGACGAGATCGGGCTGCACCTCGCGCTCGAGCTCCTCCAGCTCGGCGATCTCGCCGGTCTCGACCAGCTCCTTCAACTTCCCCTCGATCCCGCGCCCGATCCCGCGCAGCTCGCGCACACGCCCCTGGCGCACGAGCTCCGCGACGGGCGCCTTCGTCGCCCGGATCAGCTCGGCCGCGCGCCGGTACGCGCGCGCCGAGTAGGGGTTCGCGCCCGCGAGCTCGAGCAGTGTCGCGAAGGACTCGAGCCGCTCGGCGATCGCCCTGTTCTCCAGGTGCTCCTGAAGGGCCACGCCGATAGTGTCACCGCGCAGTGGCGGAGGTAGTGCGTCCTATCCGGTGGTGTCGGCGGCGCGCGCTTCGTGCGCGGCCTCGCCGACCTGGTCGGCCCCCAGGAAGTGACGGTGATCGGCAACGTCGGCGACGACACCGAGGTGCTCGGGCTGTACGTCTCGCCGGATCTCGACAGCCTGCTCTACACGCTCGCCGACCTGAACGACGAGGAGCGCGGCTGGGGCCGCCGCCGCGAGACCTGGAACGCGATCGACACCGCAAAGGAGCTCGGCGACGAGGAGACCTGGTTCCAGCTCGGCGACCGGGACATCGGCCTCCACCTCGTGCGCACCAAGTGGCTCGAGCAAGGCGACCGCCTCTCGACCGTGACCGCCCGGGTCGCCGCCGCGTTCGGCCTGGAGACGCGCCTGCTACCTGCCACGGACGATCGCCTGCGCACGATCGTCGAGACGCCGGCCGGGGCGTTCTCGCTCCAGGAGTGGTTCGTCGGCCGCCGTCACGAGGACGAGGTGGACGGCCTGCGCTTCGAGGGCGCCGCCCACGCACGGCCTGCGCCGGGAGTGCTCGAGGCGATCGAGGACGCGTCGCTCGTCGTGATCGCGCCGAGTAACCCGTACATCTCGATCTGGCCAATCCTCGCCGTCCAGGCGATCCGCCAGACCGTTCAGCGCAAGCGCACGCCGGTCGTCGGCGTCAGCCCCGTGATCGGCGGCAAGGCCGTGAAAGGCCCCGCCGACGAGATGCTGAAGCGACTCGCCGGCGGCACCTCGCCGGCGCACGTTGCGCGCTGCTACCCGGGCCTGCTCGACGCGCTCGTGATCGACCAGGCCGACGCCGCCGGCGCGGAAGGACTGGAGGCCGTTCGCGTTCGCCCGCACGTCACCCGGACGCTGATGAAGGACAGGCGCAGCCGCGAGGCTGCTCGCCGAGTCCGTCCTCGAGGCCGCAACTGGCGGGGTGATGCGCGAGTGATGGAGATCCTCCCCGTCGAGGGGCTTCCGGAGGTCAAGGCGGGCGACGATCTCGCCGGCCTGATCCTCGGCGCGTTCGAGCTGCGCACCGGCGACGTCGTCTGTATCGCCCAGAAGATCGTGTCGAAGGCCGAGGGGCGCGTCGTGCGCCTTGCGGACGTCGACCCCGCCAAGGATGCGATCGAGCTCGCCGGCCGCGACGGCGATCCGCGCCGGCTCGAGGTGATCCTGTCCGAGTCGACCAGGGTCCTGCGCTCGCGGCCGCCGCTCGTGATCTCGGAGACCCCACACGGTTTCGTCTGCGCGTCCGCCGGCGTCGACGCCTCGAACGCCCCGGAGCTCGACTCCGTCGTTCTCCTGCCCGAAGACCCGGACGCGTCCGCGGCGCGGATCCGGCACGAGATCCGCCTGCGCACGGGGCAGCACGTCGGCGTGATCGTCACCGACACGTTCGGCCGGGCCTGGCGGGTGGGGATCACGAACGTCGCGATCGGCTCGGCCGGAATCGAGGTGCTGCGCGACTACCGGGGCCAGCTCGACCCGGCCGGCTACGAGCTGCACGCGACGGTCGTGGCGATCGCCGACGAGATCGCAGCCGCGGCCGAGCTCGTGATGGGGAAGACCGACCGGATCCCGGTCGCGATCGTCCGCGGGCTCGACGTCGAGGGGCACGGAAGCGCGAAAGATCTCGTGATGAGCCCCGAGCACGACCTGTTCCGCTGACTCACCTGCGTTAACTTCCGCCAATACACCCCCGTTCGAGGGACGCGCTCTCCCCGGAATGGCTTACTCGCCGGGGCGATGACGCCGATAACCGTCTGAGCGGTGGCCACCAACGCTTCGCTTCTGCCTGACCCTTCGCCCGATCGCCGCGAGCACGTATCTGCTCGCGCGGAGGCGTTGGTCGAGTCGTACCGTCGTCTGGCGGCGGTGTTCCACGACGTGCTCTCGGAGCAGAGCCCCGAGGCGCTGCTCGACCGGATCGCCGATACGCTCGCCGAGCTGGTCCCGTACCAGGACCTGCACATCTACGAGGCGGACGAGAAGTGCCGTGAGCTCCGGCCCGTGTTCGCGCGCAGCGCAGCCTGGGTGGAGGAGATCCTCAGCAATCCGGTCCCCTACGGCCAGGGGATCACGGGCTGGGCGGTCGAGCACCGCAGCCCCGTGCTCGCGAACGAGGCCCACCTCGATCCGCGCGTCGCCTTCGTCCCGGGGACGCCGCAGGACCCGGAGGCGCTGATCACCGTGCCGCTGATCGCCCGCGGCTCGGCGAAGGGGGCGCTGAACATCTACCGCACGGGCGAGGACGCGTCGTTCGACGAGGACGAGTTCGAGCTGGCGCGCTGGTTCGGCGACGCCGCGGCGCTGGCGCTCGACAACGCGCAGATCCGGGCGCGCCTGGAACACCTGGCGCACACCGACTCGCTGACGGGCCTCTACAACCACCGCTACTTCCACGAGCGGCTGCGCTCCGAGCTCCAGCGCGCGGGCCGTGCGCACGACCGCGTCGCGCTGATGATGCTCGACATCGACGACTTCAAGCGCGTCAACGACGTCTGCGGCCACGGCGAGGGTGACAACGTCCTCCAGCTCCTCGGCGAGATCCTCCAGCGCGTCGTCCGCGGCTCGGACACGGTCTGCCGCGTCGGCGGCGAGGAGTTCGCAGTCATCCTCCCGTCGTGTGGGCCGGACGATGCGCTCGGTCTGGCCGCGCGCCTGAAGGAGGCGCTCCTGCGTAGCCCGGCGGAGTCCGTCGTCGACACCACCCTCTCGATCGGGATCGCCTTCGGGCCCGAGCATGCGATGAACGCGCGCGAGCTGGTCGCCTGCGCCGAGGCCGCGATGATGACCGCAAAGGCGCAGGGCAAGGACCGCATCGTCGTCTTCGAGGAAGAAGGCGTCGGAGAACGGCCGGAGGGATCCGAGGGCCGGGACGTCCGCTCGATCGCCCATCTGAAGATGCTTCAGAGCCTGGCAGGCAAGCTCAACCGGCTGAATGACGTGCGCGAGATCGGCGAGGCGATCGTGGACGAGCTGCGGATGCTGATCGACTACCACAACTGCTCCGTCTACCTGCGCGACGGCGAGGTGCTCCACCCGGTCGCGGTCCGGGGAGAGAACGCGGCCGACATCGGCCTGACGACGCTCCAGCTCGGGCAGGGCCTGACCGGCCACGTCGCGGTCTCGGGCAAGCCGGCGCTCGTCCCGAACGTTCGCGAGTCCGACCTCTGTACGAGCGTGACGGGCAAGGAGGCCGACGAGTCGCTCGCCTCTGCGCCGCTCCGCTACGGCCAGCGCGTGATCGGCGCGATCACGCTCTCGAAGCTCGGGATCGGCCAGTTCGACGAGGACGACCTGCGGCTGCTCGAGGTGCTCGCCGGCCATGCCTCGGTCTCGCTCGAGAACGCGCGCCTCTACGACTCGCTCCGCAAGGAGGCCGACAACGCGAAGGCCTGGCTCGAGTTCGCGGACGCCGTCTCCGAGGCCCGCTCCGTCGAGGGGATCGGCGCCGAGACCGTTCGCACCGTCTCCCGTCTGATGGAGGCCGAGCAGTGCTCGATGTGGCTCGAGGACGGTCACGCCGCCGACTACCGATGCATCGCGGAGGTCGGCTACTCGGGCGACCCCCTCGCCGCGCCGTTCCTCTCCGACCGCCTGGGCCGCGCTGCCGCGGCACACCTCGTCGACGGCCGCAAGACGCCGTTCCTCCTCTCCGAGGACGACGTCAAGCAGATGTTCCCCCAGGAGAGATCCCTGAAGTTCAAGGCCGCGGCGGTCGCGCCGCTGCACGCCGGGTTCGGCGTGCGCGGCTGGATCAGCGTCCGCGCGCCCGAAGGCGATCTCGGCCACTTCACCGATGAGCGCCTGCGCCTGCTCGAGGGTCTCACGTATCGCGCCTCGGTCGCGCTCCAGAAGTCGGTGCTGCTCCAGTCCGAGCAGGCGAGCGCCGAGGTGGCGAGCGCACTGCTCGAGTTCTCCCGGCGGCTGGCCGGCGTCAGCGGGCAGGACGAGCTGCACCGGCGGATCGTCGAGCTGACCGGCGAGATGCTCGACTCGCCCCGCACCTGGCTCTGGCTCGAGCGCGGCCGGCCCGGGTCGTTCGCGATCGCCTCCGCGTGGCGGGCCGACGGCGCCGTCCCGATCGTCCCGATCGGTAGCGTGGTCGAGTTCGGCGGCACACGCCGCGCGCTCGAGCGCGGCGAGCCCTTCGTGCTCGAGCCCGGGACAGTGAACCTCGTTCCCGAAGGGGAGGACCCCCTCGCCGTTGCCCCGGTCGTCCTCCCGTCCGGCCGGATCGGCTGCATCGCCGCGGCTGCGCACGAGGCGTTCGCGGAGCGGAAGCTCCGCCTGCTCGCCGGGATCGCCAACCAGGCGAGCCTGGCGCTGCACATCTCCGGGAGCTAGCCGAAGCCGTAGCGCAGGAAGAGATGCTCGCCGTGCAGGCGGGCCGAGCGCAGCGAGCCGCGATGCTCCCGCTCGGGCAGCAGCGCGACGCCTTCGACGATCGCGAGCCGATCCTCGGCGGGCGCGCGGCCGGCGAGCAGCGGCGAGACGGTCAGGAAGAGCTCGTCGACGAGTTCCTCGCCGACGAGTGAGCCGAACAGCCGCGGTCCGGCCTCGCTGAGGATCCGCCCGTAGCCGCGCTCGCGCAGGAAGCGCACGGCCGCGGCGACGTCGACGGCGGTTTCGCCCGGGACGATCGCGAGCTCGGCTTCCTCCGGCAGCCGGCCCTCGAGGACGCCGGCCGCGCGTTCGGTCGCGAGCACGAGCGCGCCCTCGCGGAGCACCGGGTGCTCCGGGTTCAGACGGCCCATCCCGGTCGCGATCGCGACCCGGGCGGCCTGGGGGCGGAACGCCCGGAAAGCCTCGGCCGCGTCGGGAAACACGGAGTCGGCGCGCCAGCGCCCCTTCGGGGAGGCGTTGACCGTCCCGCAGCCGAGGAGGACAGTGTCGGCCGCTGCGCGGAGCAGCCCCATCACGAACCGGTCGGCGGGGTCGCCGCCTGCGATCAGGGCGTTCGAGCGCTCGAGGGCCGGGATCGCGACGACGCCGTCGATCGTCGAGACGAAGTTCGCGAACAGGGACTCCTCCGGAAGGGAGAGGTCGCCTCCGTAGAGCCGCTGCAGCTCGTCGGGCAGGCCGAGCCCGCCGGCGCCGTCGCGCTCGAAGAGGAGCGCGAGCGGCTCGAGCTCCGTCACCGCGGCGATCGCGCCCTCACCTCGTCGAGGAACTCCCGTCGCAGCTCCGAGTCCCGGAAGACGCCGCGCCAGAAGGTCGTGGTCGTCCGCGAGTGCTCCTCCACCCCGCGCATCTGCGTGCACAGGTGGGACGCCTCCAGGTGCACGGCCACTCCCTCCGGCTCGATCAGGTGCACGAGCGTGTCGGCGATCTCCTCGCCCATCCGCTCCTGCACCGTGAACCGGCGCGCGAACAGCCGAACGAGACGCGTCAGCTTCGAGATCCCGATGATCGAGTCGCCGGCGACGTACCCGATGTGCGCGTACCCGTGGAACGGCAGCGCGTGGTGCTCGCACAGCGCCGAGAACGCGATCGGGCCCTCGACGATCAGCCCGGGCACCGCGTCCGGGGCGCCGGTCGCCTCGGTCGGGAAGGCCGTCAGCAGCTTCGGGTCGCCGTCGTAGCCGGAGGTCGCGTCGTACAGGGCCCGCAGGAACCGCTCCGGCGTCGCGGCGGTGCCCGGCGTGTCGAGCGGCATCCCGAGTGCCTCGAAGATCTCCGCGATGTTCTCCTCGTACCGCTGCCAGTCGGTCGGCGGGATGTCGCGCGGCGCGAGGCGGAGAGGCTCCTGCCCGAGTCGCAGCGCGATCACGTTCTCGACGTCGATCGACATCTTGTCTCCTTCCTACAGTCGAGCCGCGAGGACCAGGCAGGCGGCGATGACGGTGTGCTGGGTTGCGAGGCCGAGGTTGTGGAGGACCGTCAGCGCTCTTCTGTCGTAGGTGACGCGGTACCGGCGGACGAACCACTCGACCGCGCGGTCCTGCGGGGCGTAGACCAGCTCGTAGAGACGGCGTGCGGCCCGGGCGGCGAGGCCGGTCACGGGGAGCGGCTCTTCCTCGATCCCGCGCTCGCGCAGGTAGAGGCGGCGCAGGTTGTAGTTGACGCTGAGGACGAGCGTGGCCACGAGGAACACGACGACCGCAAGGAACCATCGGCCCGTCGCGTACCCGATCGCGGCGAAGAGCGCCGCGTTGACGAGCAGGTCGCATTCCGAGTCGAGATAGCGGCCGAAAGCGGTGATCCGGCCCGAAGCGCGGGCGAGCGCGCCGTCGGCCCCGTCGAGCACGGTCTTCAGGACGAGCAGCGCGGCGGCGAGGACGTAATCCCCGCGCGCGACCTCGACCGCGCTCGCGATCCCGGCCGTCGCCCCCGCGAGCACGACCGCGGGCGGCGGCACGCGCAGCGGGAGCAGGGCGAGCACGACGAGGTGCGCGAGCGGGCGGTAGAACCACGCGACCGTCAGCTCGGTGGTCGGCGTCCGCTTCCGCCACCGCGAAAAGCCGCCATACTCCGGGGCGTGGGCGACTGGGACGAGGTCGACGGCGCGCTCCAGCGCGAGTTCACGTTCGACGGCTTCCCCGCCGCGATCGCGTTCGTCAACCGCCTCGCCGAGGCGGCCGAGGCCGCGAACCATCACCCCGACATCGCGATCAGCTACAAGCGCGTCACCGTCCGCTGGGTGACCCACTCCGCGGGTGGGATCACCGACCGCGACCGCGAGCTCGCCGCTCAGACCGACAGCCTCGCCTGAGCCATCCGTCAAGCCCCGTCGAGCCTAGACTCTCCTTCAGCTTCGCCTCGTCGACCGGCTCGCCGGCGCTGATCAGCGCGGTCGCGTCGTCGACCTTGCCCCAGGCGTCCCAGAGCAGGAAGCCGCGCGGCCGCCCCTGATCGTCGACGTAGGCGACGATCCCCTTGCGGTTCGGCTCGGCCCACGCCTCGACGGTCTTCAGCTGCGAGTCGACCTCTCCGACCGCCTCGTAGCCGAGGTCGAAGAGGTCGGAGTAGAAGAACGGCAGGTGGTCGTACGGCTCGTCGGCGCCGGCCATGTTCGCGCCGACCTGCCGGCCGTGGCTCTTGGCGTGGTCCTCGTGCTCCACCCGGACGCTGGTCCCGAGCAGCGAAGCGGGAAAACGTGCGACGTCGCCCGCAGCGAAGAGGTCGTCGCGCCCGCCGACGCGCCCGTGGTCGTCGACGACGACGCCGTTGTCGACGTCGAGGCCCGTGGCCTCGGCGAGCTCGGTCTCGGGAACGATGCCGAGCCCGGCGACGACGACGTCCGCGTCGAGCGTGCGCCCGCCGTCGGTGGTGACGGTGAAGCCGCCGTCGGTCTTCGCGACGCCCTCGACCCTCTCGCCCGGCAGGACCTCGACGCCGTGGTCACGGTAGTAGTCGTTCAGGAAGCTCGCGAGTCCTGCTGGGAAGAGCCGTGCGCCGATCGCCGCGTCCGGGAAGACGAGCGTCACCTTGGTTCCGGTCGAGGCGAGGGCGGCCGCGATCTCCGAGCCGATGAACCCGCCGCCGATCACGACAGCGGTGCCGCCGCCCGCCGTCTGCTCGCGCAGGCGCCGGTAGTCGTCGAGCGTCCGGAAGTAGACGACGCCGTCGGGGGCGTTCGGCAGCGTCCGGGGCTGCCCGCCGGTCGCCAGCAGCGCGCGGTCGTACTCGTACGTCTCGCCGTGGTCGTCCGTCGCCGTGTGCGCGTCGGGGTCGAGCGCGACGATCCGGCGGCCGAGCCGGAGCTCGACCCCGTGCTCCTCGGTCTTGCGCCAGATCGAGTCCTCTTCCTTGCCCTTCCAGAGCGCCTTCGAGAGCGGCGGACGTGCGTAGGGCGCGTGCTGCTCGTCGCCGACGAGCACGATCGAGCCGTCGGGGTCGCGCTCGCGGATCGCCTTCGCCGCCGCGTCGCCCGTCATTCCACCGCCGATGATCAGGTACCGGTACGCCACTGTTTGCTCCTTCTCGATTCTAACGACTGCTAGAGTGTATATACAAATGGATGCGTTGGAGGCGGTTGGTGACCCTGAGCTCCGCGAGGCCCTGCGCTTCGTGCGCAGCCGGCCTCGCGCGGTCAGCTCCGACGAGCTCGCGTGCGGCCCAGTCGGTGCATCGCAACGTCGCGCGCGCGCGCCTCGAGCGGCTGAGCGAAGCCGGCGTCCTCGTCAGCAGCTTCGAGCGGCGCAGCGGTCGTAGCGGCCCGGGCGCGGGCCGGCCCGCGAAGGTCTACTCGCCCGCTCCCGAGACGACCGGGATCGAGTTCCCGGAGCGCAACTACGCGGAGCTCGTCGGGCTTCTCGTCGACGCGCTTCCCGAGCGCGGCCGAAAACGGCGGCTGCGCGAGCTCGGAATCCAGCTCGCGGGCCCGCTCGCGGGCCGGGGCCGGCTCACGCCGACACGCGACCTTCGGCGCGGCGCCGAGCGCGTCTGTGAGGCGCTCGGCCGGCTGGGGTTCCAGGCGAGCGTCGAGGAGATCCGCGACGACACCGTCGTGATCGCGACGCCGACCTGCCCGCTGAGGCCGCTCGTCGTCGCGCGACCGGAGCTCGCCGAGGTCGACCGCGGCATGTGGTGCGGGCTGCTCGAGGCGGCGCTCGACGACGTCCACGCCGCCGAGATCGTGTGCGAGACGCGCGACTGCCTCGACGATCACGCGTCCTGCCGCGTCGTCGCCACGCTGAAGCGCTCGCGCAGCAGCGGGACGACGTCGGCGCAGAACTGATCGAGAAAGCGGCGCTGGTCGTTTCCCGGCGCATGGAAGACGAGGTTGTCGAAGCCTCGCTCGACGTACGGCGCGATCTGCTCGACGACCTCGTCGGGATCGTCGGAGACGATGAACCTGCGCTGGGCGATGCTGGGGTCCTCGTCGGCGAGCCGTTCGAGCTCGATCGGATCCTCGACATCCCGCTTCTGCTCGGGTGAGAGCGCCAGCGGCGCCCAGTATTCGGTCGCGACCCGGGCGAAGTCGAGGTCGTGGTCGAAGGAGACCTTGATCTCGATCATCCGCACGATCCCCGCGGGATCCCGCCCGGCGGCCTGCGCGCCCTCCTCCATCGCCGCCGTCAGCTCGTCGTAGAGCGCCGGGTCCTTGCCGCTCGTGACGATGAACCCGTCGCCGACCCGGCCGGCCAGCTTCGCTGCGAGCGGGCCCGAGGCCGCGACGTAGACCGGCACCGGCTCCTCGGGCCGGTCGTAGATCGTCGCGTTCTTCGTCCGGTAGTACTCGCCCTCGTACGTGACGCGGTCGTCGGTCCAGAGGCGCCGCATCAGGTCGATCGCCTCCGCGAGGCGCACCCGGCGCTCCTTCGCGCCCGGCCACTCCGCTCCGGTTGCGGGCGTCTCGTTCAGCGACTCGCCGGTGCCGACGCCGAGGAAGACGCGGCCCGGGTAGAGCAGCGCCAGCGTCCCGAAGGCGTGGGCGATCATCGACGGGTGGTAGCGCATCGTCGGGGTCAGCACGCTCGTGCCGAGCTGCGCCCGCTCGGTGCGCTCGCCGACGGAGCCGAGCCACGGGAGCGCGGCGGTGCCGTGTCCGCCGGTGTGCCTGAAGGGCTGGAAGTGGTCGGAGACGGCGATGATCTCGAGCCCCTGCCGCTCCGCCTCGACCGAGTATTCGAGCAGCTCGCGCGGCCCGAACTGCTCCGCGGAGGCCTTGTAGCCGAGCCTCAGCATGCGGCCGCCTGCATACGCGCGAGATCCTCCGGCGTGTCGACGTCGAAGGCGAGCCCGGGGAGATCCAGGACCACGTGGTCGACGCCCAGTCCCGCGTGGACGGCTGCGCTGCCGAGCTCGCCGAAGTGCGTGCGGACGAGCCCGGGCGGTCGGATCGTCACCGCGTTCGTCCCGCCGTCGAGCGCGCGCGCGATCGCGATTCCGCGCTCGGGGGTCGCGGACAGAAGCTCCTCGACCTCGTCCGCGCGGAGCGAGGGCAGGTCCGCGGACACGATCCCGACCAGCGGCGCGGTCACGACCTCCTCGATCGCCGCCGCGAGGGCGTCGTTCCAGGCCAGGCCGCGGTCGTCCCAGACGTCGTAGCCCTCGAGCGGCTCGGCGGTGACGACGGTGATCCGCTCGACGCCTGCATCGCGGATCTCGCCGACCACGTGGTCGAGCAGCGAGCGCATCAGGTCGGCGCGCTCCTCGGGGATCAGCGCCTCGGCGAGGCGGCTCTTCGCCCGGTCGAGCGCCTTCAGGGGGACGAGGACGTGGACGTCCACGCCGTGACACTACCTCCGAAACGTATGCTCACCGCGTGCTCGACCGGCCCCTCGAAGAGCTCCTCTCCCCGGTGGACACCTCGCGGCTGAAGCGGCGGGCGAAGCTCGTCCGACCCGGGGTCGTACCCGCCTAGGCCGGTGTTCCAGCCGTCGGTCGAGACGATGCCGGCGGAGGAGCGCGCGGCGCTCCAGCAGGAGCGGCTCGGGGCGCTCGTCACGCGTCTGAAGGCTTCCGACAACCGTACTGGCAGCAGAAGCTCGCCGGCGTGAGGGCGGCGAGCTCGAGTCGCTGCCTTTCACTGCCAAGGCAGAGCTCCGCGACCATTACCCCTTCGGGACGCTGGCGGTCCCGCTCGCCGACACCGTGCGGATCCACGCGTCGTCCGGCACGCGAGGCAAGCCGACGATCGTCGCCTACACGGCCGCCGACCTCGACGTCTTCGCCGATCTCAACGCCCGGGCGCTCGCCGCGATGGGCGGACGGCCCGACGACGTCCTCCACAACGCCTACGGGTACGGCCTGTTCACCGGCGGGCTCGGCTTCCACTACGGCGCAGAGCGGCTGGGCGCGACTGTCGTGCCCGCCTCGGGCGGCAACGTCCCGCTCCAGCTCGAGCTGATGGCCGATCTCGGCGCCGACGGGCTGCTCTGCACGCCGTCGTTCGCGCTGCTCCTCGCGGAGCGCGCCGAGGCCGAAGAGATGCTCGACCGGATCGATCTCCGCTTCGGCGCGTTCGGGGCCGAGCCGTGGTCCGAGGCGGTGAGGGCGAAGCTCGAGCAGGCCTGGGGCATCGACGCCTGCGACGTGTACGGCCTCTCGGAGATCATGGGGCCTGGTGTCGCCTCGGAGTGCCGCGAGGAGAAGGGCGCGCTCCACGTCTTCGACGACCACTTCCTGCCGGAGATCGTCGATTCCGAGACGGGTCGAGCGACCGATGGGCGCGGCGAGCTCGTGCTCACGACGCTGACGAAGGAGGCGTTCCCGGTGCTCCGCTACCGGACCGGTGACGTGACCAGCTTCGTCGACGAGCCCTGCTCGTGCGGACGGACCCACCGGCGGATCTCGCGTTTCTCGGGGCGCGTCGACGACATGCTGATCGTCCGCGGGGTCAACGTGTTCCCGAGGAGATCGAGGCGGTCGTGCCTCGAGGACCCGGCGCTCGCCCCCCAGTACGCGATCGTGGTCGACCGCCGAGGAACGCTGCCGCGGCTCGAGGTGCACGCGGAGCTCGCCGACGAGGGGGACCCGGGTCCGCGCGCGCCGGGCTCGAGCGGCGGCTCGCCGACGCGGCTGCGGGTCCGCGTCGGGGTCTCGATCGGCCCGCCCGGCTCGATCCCGCGTCAGGAGACGGGGAAGGCGCGCCGCGTCTGGGAGCGGACGAGCGACGCCGATCCGTTCCGTGCCTGACGTCGCCGCCGCGCTGGTCGCGCGCCTGGCAACGGTCGACCGCGACGGCCGGCCGCACGTCGTCCCGATCTGCTTCGTGCTCGACGGCGAGACGCTCTACACGGCGGTCGACGAGAAGCCGAAGCGCACGCGGCAGGCTGAAGCGGCTGGAGAACATCGAGGCGAACCCGCACGTCGAGGTCCTGGTCGATCACTACGAGGACGACTGGTCGAAGCTCTGGTGGGTGCGGCTGCGCGGGAGGGCGCGGATCGTCGAGGATCCGGAGGCGATGGCCCTCCTTGCCCGCAAGTACCCGCAGTACCGCGAGCAGCCGCCCGCGGGCCCCGTGATCGCTGTCGAGATCGAGGAACGGACCGAGTGGACGAGCTCGCCTTCCTGACCGCGACCGAGCAGGCGGAGCTCATCCGCCGCGGAGAGGTGTCCTCGCGCGAGCTCGTCGAGCTCTACCTCGGGCGGATCGAGCGGCTCGATCCCGAGCTGAACGCGTTCGTCACCGTCTGCGGCGAGGAGGCGGTCGCGGCGGAACCGGCGGACGGGCCGTTTCGCGGCGTGCCCTTCCCCGTCAAGGACCTGCAGGAGACCGCGGGAATCCGGACGACCTTCTCCTCCCGCGCGTTCGCCGACTACGTGCCCGACTTCGACGTCGCCGTCGTCCGCCGGCTGAAGGAGGCCGGCTTCGTCGTGATCGGCAAGACGAACACGCCCGAGCTCGGGATCACGGCGGTGACCGAGTCCGAGCTGAACGGCGTCTGTCGGAACCCGTGGGACACGACCCGGTCGCCGGGCGGGTCGAGCGGCGGCGCGTCGGTCGCGGTGATCACCGGCATGGCGCCCGCCGCGCACGGCACCGACGGCGGCGGCTCGATCCGAATCCCCGCCTCGTGCTGCGGCATCTATGGGCTGAAGCCGGCCCGCGGGCGCGTCTCGCTGGCTCCCTACGGCGGCCACGAGGGCTTCTCGACCAGCGGTCCGCTGACGCGCACGGTCGCCGACGCCGCCGCGCTGCTCGACGTGATGGCCGGCTACGAGACCGGCGACGCGTGGTGGGCGCCTCCGCCCGAGCGGCCCTTCGCCGAGGAGGTCGGAGCGGACCCCGGACGGCTGCGCGTGGCGGTGACGACCACGCCGCCGCTCGACGCGGAGGTCGCGCCAGAGTGCGTCGCCGCCGCCGAGGACGCCGCCGCGCTGCTGACGGAGCTCGGCCACGACGTCGAGGAGGCGACACCGCCGTGGGACGACGGGCGGCTGATCGACCTGTTCATGACCGTCTGGACCGTGATCCCGGGCCTGAAGGCCAAGCCGCGGGAGCTCTTCGAGCCGATGAACCGCGCGTTGCTCGACGCCGGCGACGAGATGAAGGCGGTCGATTACGTCGCGGCGACCCAGGAGCTGCGCGGCTGGTCGCGCCGGGTCGTCGCGTTCCTGGGCGAATACGACCTCGTGCTGACGCCGACCCTCGCGCAGCCGCCCCCGCCGGTGGGCGCGCTGATGCTCGAGGACGATCCGATGGGCAACTTCGAGCGGGCGTGGCGATTCACGCCGTTCACGCAGGTTGCGAACGTGACCGGGCTCCCCGCCGTGTCCGTCCCGCTCTTCTGGAGCGAGGACGGCCTCCCGATCGGCGTCCAGCTGATCGGGAGGCCGGCGGACGAGGCCGGTCTCCTCCGGATCTCGTCCCAGCTCGAGCAGGCGCGGCCGTGGCGGGACCGCCGCCCGCCCGTGATCTAGCCGACTGCGTTCGCGGGCGTGCGGTTCTCGAGGAGAACCGCACGCAGCGCCTCGACGCACAGCATCCCCATCGCCTCGCGCGTCTCCGCGGTCGCCGAGCCGAGGTGGGGCACGAGCACGACGTTCTCGAGACCGAGCAGGCCGGGGTGCACTTTCGGCTCGTGCTCGAAGACATCGAGGGCCGCACCGGCGACGCGGCCCTCGCGGAGGGCGTCGACGAGCGCCGCCTCGTCGACGATCGGCCCGCGGCTCGTGTTGACGAGCACGGCGGTCGGCTTCATCCGGGCGAGCGCGGCGGCGTCGATCAGGTGGTGCGTCTCGTCGTTCAGCGGCAGGTGGAGCGAGACCACGTCACTGTTCGCAAGGAGCGCGTCCGGGGACATTCCCCTGCCATGTCCGGTCCAGACGACGCTCATGCCGTGGGCAAGCGCCAGCCGCTCGACCGCCTGGCCGATCCGGCCGTGGCCGATCAGGCCCAGCGTCAGCCCGCCGAGGCCGCGGCCCAGCATCAGGTTCGGCGCCCAGACCCACTCCTCGCCGCGGCGGATCAGGCGGTCCCCCTCGGTGACGCGCCGGAGCAGCGCGAGAATCAATGCGATCGTCAGCTCGGCGGTCGTCTCGGTGAGGACGTCCGGCGTGTTCGAGACCAGCACGCCCCGGCGCCGGCAAGCCTCCAGGTCGACGTTGTTCACGCCGACGGCGTAGTTCGCGACGATGCGGAGCTGTGGGCCGGCCGCGTCGAGGAGCCCGTCGTCGACGCGGTCGGTGAGCATCAGCATCAGCCCGTCGCAGCCGGCGACGCGGCGCAGCACCTCCTCGCGCTCGAGCGGCCACTCCGAATCGTGCAGGTCGAGCTCGAACGAGCGCTCGAGCTCCTCGCGCACGCGGGCGGGAAAGCGCCTCGACGCGAATACTCGCGGCCTCACGGTGTGCACGGCTTGCCGGTGTGCTCCGCGCTCGCGCCCGACACGATCAACCCGATCTTGCGCTCGGGTCCCGGTTCCGGGCCGAACGGCGGGCCGGCGATAACGGCGGTTGGCTCCGACTGCACCGGGACGTCCGCGTGGCCGCCCGCGGGAACGCAGACCATCGTTTCCGCAACGGCGCGGACGGTGGGTGCAAGGGAGCCGGTGGCTGTGCCGAGCCGGTAGGAGGTGCTGTGCTGCGCCTCTGGTGGCGAATCCAGCGTCACCGCGAGCTTGACCTTCTCCGTCGGATTGCCCTGTTCCGCGAAGACGCGGATCGACGCCGGACGGCCAGGGCGAATCCACCCGTCGGGGTAGAGCCCCCGGCTCAGCCAAGTTGCGCGCCACGGCCGCTTGAGCTTCTCCAGCGTCATCCCGACGTTGGCGGCGACCTGCCTCCCGGCGAACCCGAACCGCGAGTCCGTGAGCGCCGCCAGGACGAGCTTCGGAGCGTGCTCGGTTCCGGCGACGACGCCGTCCGGGCCGATACGCAGCACACGGGAGGGGAACGGCGCGTACGTGAAGCGCCCGTTCGGGCCGACGTAGGTCGGGATGATCGAGCTGTTCCAGAATTCCGCGTCCCACCAGGCCACGGCGCTGGGGAACCAGTCGCGAGAGATGGAATAGGGGAGAAGTGCAACCGGTCGGCCGCCCGCGGCCCGGTCGATCCAGTTACGCACGCGATCCTGTCCGGTGACCGGGAACCCGGCGGCCGTCTGCCCCGAGAGCAGCCGCTCGAACGCGTATCCGGTCGTGCTCGCGGTGAACGCGAACACGAGGACGGTTACCCCGAGCATCACCGCCGGTCGGGGGAGACGCACGAACGCCAGGCAGATCGCGCCGATGAGGACTCCACAGAGCGCGACGAAGACCCCCGGCGGAAGCCCAGGCGACACATCGCGAATGACGCCGTTGAGGACGGACTCCGCGGAGTCGAGGTAGATGCCCGGGAAGCGATGGAAATCGGCAAAGGCGACGGTTGCTGCGAAGAACGCCGAAGCGCCGACGAGGCCCCAGACCGGGAAGCGACCGACGAGGGCGGCGGCGGTGGCGATCAGCAGGATCGGCGCCACATAGAAGAGGTAGCGGCCTCGAATCACGCCTTCACCACCGAAGCGGAGGTCGTACGAGGCAGTCTCGAGCGCGAGCAGCGGCAGTGCAATGCCCGCAAATGTCGCGAAGGCCCGAGCCGCTACCGGCCCGGTACGGAGATTCGAGTACGTCCACGCCGTCCCGAGCAGAAAGGGAATGACGCCGAGCCCGACCGCGACGACGTCGAGATGGATCGCCGCCGCCTTCCACACGCCACTCGGGAGCAGCGAGCCCTCGGTGGCGGTCACGCCGTAGTCACCGAGCAGCCGGTGGGACTCGCCGAGCGCTGCGAGCGGTACGACCACGAGCGCGGCCGCCACGTACGCCCCCGTCAGCACGCGGTGGCGCCGGAGCGCCTGTCGAGGGCCGTCGAGGACGAGCGCCGCCAGCGGCAACACGCCTGCGAGGACGAGGAACTGGGGGCGCGTGAAGAAGGCGAGCGCGAGGGCGCCGATCGCGAGTGCGTCACGACGCGGCGAGGGCCGGGCGAGCGCGCCGTGGCAGGCGAGCACGGCCCAGACGAAGACGGGGTAGGCGGCGGACTCCGACATCGCTGTCGCCGTGTTCACTGCCCACGGAAGTGCCACCGACAGCCCGGCGACGACGAGCGCGCACTCGGGCGGAACGACGCGGCGCCCGAGCAGGTAGACCGGGATCGCCGCGCTCGCGAACAGCACGGCGTTGAGCACGTGCGCGGCGTCGAAGGCGGTCGACCGGGTCGAAGGCTCCGTAGAGCGGCGCGAGCAGGATCGAGTAGACGACCCCGAGGAAGCCGACGTGCTCGCCGTGGAGGACCGGCAGCGGGCGACCCGGTGTCGGCGATGTGCCGGGCGATCTTCGTGTACAGCAGCTCGTCCGTCATCACCGTCCACTCCTTGACGCGGGTGGTGCCGAGCGCGAGCAACGCCGCCGAGCCGGCGACGATCCCCCCGAGTGCGATCCAGTGCGCCTTCAGCGCTCGACGACCTCGGCGCCCGGCGCGTTCGCCGGGTCCTCGGTGCGCAGCACGTCCCTTGCCCACTCGCGGGTCTTCCAGGCCGGGACCGGCGTGGAGCACTCCTCCTGCGGGACGAAGCGGGAGCGATTCACGAGGCGGTATTCGTGGATGTAGCGAGGACAGTTCGGGAAGACCTGCGTGGCCTCGACGCGCGTCACGAACTGTGCCTCGGGATACTCGGCCATCAGCGGGTCATCCTCGGAGTGAGATGCCACGCCGTTCAGGCGCATCCGCTTTCGCTGCTCGAAGCTGATGAAGAGCAGGCCGACCTGCGGATTGACGAGGACATTCCCGGCGCTGAGGTACATGCCGTTCCCGTCGTAATTCGGAAACGCGATCGTCTTCGCGTCGAGGACACGGACGAAGCCGGGCATACCGCCCTTGTACGAGCACTGCGGCCGTCCCTCCGCGTCGGCGGTGGCCAGGAAGAACATGTCGCAGCCTTCGATGAACTCCCGGTCGCTGTCGTCGATCTCGGCCCGCGGGAAGAAGCGCTCGTCGATCCGGTCGGCGAGGCGCCGCGTGTCGAACCGATCGTGAAAGTGCCGATTGCCCTCGTGGTAGATCGTCACGCGTCGCAGTGCTCGTCCGCGAGCGTGAGGACGTCGTCGAGGATCTCCAGGCCCTCGTCGAGCTCCTCGCGCGTGATGTTCAGCGGTGGGGTGATCGCGAATACGTTCCAGTGGATGAACGGGTAGAGCCCGCGTTCCAGGCAAGCCTTGTTGATCTCGATGATCGGCTTCGCCGCGTCGCCGCCGGCGTTGAAGGGAACGAGCGGCTCGCGCGTCTCCCGGTTGCGGACGAGCTCCAGGCCCCAGAAGAGGCCGAGCCCGCGCACCTCGCCGATCGAGGGGTGCCTGCCGGCGAGGTCGGCGAGCGCTCCGCGCAGGTACTCGCCCTGGGCGGCGGAGTTCTCGACGATGCCTTCCTCGCGGAAGATCCCCACCGACGCGACGCCCGAGGCGCACGCGAGCGGGTGGCCGCTGTAGGTCAGCCCGCCGGCGAAGAACTCGTCCTTGATCGCGTCGTAGACGTGGTCGCGCACGGTCATCGCGCCGAGCGGGACATAGCCGGAGTTGATCCCCTTGGCGGTCGTGATGATGTCCGGGACGACGTCCCAGTGGTCGACGGCGAACCAGCGCCCCGTGCGGCCCCAGCCCGCCATCACCTCGTCGGTGATCAGCAGGATGCCGTAGCGGTCGCACGTCTCGCGGATCGACTGGAGATAGCCGTCCGGCGGGACGATGATCCCGTTCGTCCCCGTCACGGTCTCGAGGATCACGGCCGCGACCGTGTGCGGCCCCTCGTACATGAGGATCTCCTCGAGGTGCGGGCCGCCGGTGCAGACCGGGCACGGATCGGGGTGGCCGGCCGGGCAGCGGTAGGTGTACGGGTCGAACATCCGCACGATGCCCGGGAGCCCCGGCTCGGCGAACCACCGCCGCGGGTCTCCGGTCAGCGAGACGGCCCCGGCGGTCGCGCCGTGGTACGAGCGGTAGCGGGCGACCACCTTGTGGCGGCCGGTCACCCAGCGCGCGAGCTTGATCGCGTTCTCGTTCGCCTCCGCGCCGCCGTTCGTGAAGAACGTGTGGTTCAGGTCGCCCGGCATCACCTCGGCGACGAGCCGCGCGAGCTCCGAGCGCTTGTCGTTCGCGAGCGCGGGTGCGATCGTGCAGAGCTGGCCGGCCTGCTCCTGGATCGCGGCGACGAGCTTCGGGTGCTGGTGCCCGAGCGCGAGGTTGACGAGCTGCGCGGCGAAGTCGAGGTAGCGCTTGCCGTTGTAGTCCCAGAAGTACCGGCCCTCCCCGCCCGCGACCGGGATCGGGTTCAGCGCGGACTGCACCGACCACGAGTGGATCAGGTGTGCGCGGTCGTCGGCGACGACGCGGTCGGCCTCGGCCTGTCTCGACTCCGTGACGGCCATCGGTGCGAATCCTACGCGCTACGCTCCAATGGACAATTTCGAGGAGGAGCAGGATGACGGAGACGATCGCACCGCCGACCGCCAAGCCGATTCACCACTGGATCGGCGGCAAGAGCGTCCCTTCCACCTCGGGGCGCAGCGGCCCCGTCTGGAACCCCGCAACCGGCGAGCAGTCCGGCGCGGTCGGCTTCGCGACGGTCGAGGAGATCGACGCAGCCGTCCAGACCGCGAAGGAGGCGTTCACCACCTGGCGCTCCGTCTCGCTCTCCCGCCGCGCCGAGCTCTTCTTCAAGATCCGCCAGCTCATCGACGAGCACCGTGCGGACCTCGCGCGGTTTCTGACGCTCGAGCACGGCAAGGTCACCTCCGACGCGCTCGGCGAGGTCGCCCGCGGCCTCGAGGTGGTCGAGTACGCGTGCGGGATCCCGACCCTGCTCAAGGGCGAGTACTCCGAGCAGGCGTCGACGGGGATCGACGTCTACTCGATTCGCCAGCCGCTCGGCGTCGTCGCGGGGATCACGCCGTTCAACTTCCCGGCGATGGTTCCGATGTGGATGTGGGCGCCGGCGATTGCCTGCGGGAACACGTTCGTGCTGAAGCCCTCCGAGAAGGATCCCTCCGCGTCGGTCTACACGGCGGAGCTGCTCAAGGAGGCCGGCCTCCCGGACGGCGTCTTCAACGTCGTCCACGGCGACAAGGTCGCGGTCGATGCGATCCTCGAGCACCCGGACATCGCCGCGGTCTCGTTCGTCGGCTCGACCCCGATCGCGCGCTACGTCTACGAGACCGGCACGAAGAAGGGCAAGCGCATGCAGGCCCTCGGCGGGGCGAAGAACCACATGATCGTCCTGCCCGACGCCGACATCGACATGGCCGCGGACGCCGCGGTGTCCGCCGCGTACGGCTCGGCCGGCGAGCGCTGCATGGCGGTCTCCGTCGTGGTCGCCGTCGGCGACGTCGCCGATCCGCTGATCGATGCGATCCAGCAGCGGTTGCCGAAGGTCAAGGTCGGCCCCGGCCTCGAGCCGGACAGCGAGATGGGCCCGCTGATCACGCGCGAGCATCGCGACAAGGTGGCCGGATACCTCGAGACCGCCGCCGAGCAGGGCGCGAGGGTCGTCGCCGACGGCCGCGAGCTGGAGGTCGAGGGCGACGGCTTCTTCCTGGGCGTCTCGCTGATCGACGAGGTGACGCCCGAGATGGACGCCTACCGCGACGAGATCTTCGGGCCGGTGCTGTCGGTCACGCGTGTCTCGACCTACGACGAGGCGGTCGGGCTCGTGAACGACAACCCGTACGGGAACGGGACGGCGATCTTCACCCGCGACGGAGGCGTCGCCCGGCAGTTCCAGTTCGACGCGCAGGCGGGGATGGTCGGCGTCAACGTGCCGATCCCGGTGCCCGTCGCCTACTACTCGTTCGGCGGCTGGAAGGCGAGCCTCTTCGGCGACCGGCACATCTACGGCCCCGAGGGCGTCGACTTCTACACGCGCGGGAAGGTCGTCACCTCTCGGTGGCCCGACCCGGCGACGTCGAAGGTCGACCTCGGCTTCCCGCAGACGCGCTAGGCCGTCCAGCCCGTGATTGCGCCGCGGATCCCGCGGGCGTCCAGCCCGTGCGTGGCGCGGTGCTCGGCGGGCGTGCCGTAGCGGTGGAGCTCGGGATGGCGGACGCCGAGCGCGAGCAGTCGGTGCGGCCGGTCGCTGAGCGCGTCCGCGACAGCCGCAGAGGACGTGCCCGCCTGATACGGCTCGACGAGGACGACGTCGGCCGGGTCGAGCGCGCGTAGGCCGCGCGCGTCGAAGGGCCGGACTCGAGAGAGGTACGCAACGGTGACGTCGAGGTCGGCCGTCGCCTCCAGCACCGGGTCGAGCGTCGGCCCGACCGCGAGCACGACCGGGCCGTTTCCCTCGCGAACGACGACGAGGCCGTCGCCGCTCGACGGCGCGCGCGTTCCGCTCCTCCGACATCCGGATGTAGACGCGGTCGTCGCGCTCGAGCGCCGACCTGAACGCGTGCTCGAGCTCGTCGGGGTGGCCGGGCACGTGGATCGTCCAGCCGGGGAGGGCGGAGATCAGCGCGACGTCCGCGGGGGACTGGTGCGTGCGCCCGGCCGATCGAGGCGTCGTAGGAGGCGCCGGTCGAGACGAGGACGGCGCCGAGGTCCTGGTGGCCGAGGTCGAGCTTGACCTGCTCGTACGGGCGCTCGACGAGGAACGGCGCATACGAGTGCGCGATCGGGCGGTAGCCCTCCAGCGCGAGACCGGCCGTGACGCCGATCATCAGCTGCTCGCGGATGCCGACGTTGAAGATCCGCTCGTGCCTGGGGAGGTAACCGGCGCCGATGTCCGCGAGCACCACCGCGACCTTCGGGTCGTCCTCGAGCACGCGCGGAACCAGGTCGTAGAACCGCGTCCTCATCCCCGCACCTCGGCGACCACCGCGTGCGGCCGGCCCGCGCCGCCGGCGCGAAAGGCGCGCTCCAGCGCGTCGTGGTCGCGCCCGTCGACCTGCTCGGCCGTCCAGCCCTCGAGCAGGAACCTCGCCTCGATCCCGCCCGGCCAGCCGTGGGTGGCGGTCGAGTTGTCGAGCGCGACCACGGTCAGCCGCTCGAGGCCGATCCGGCCCGCGTACTGGATCGCCTCCCAGTTGCTGCCCTCGTCCAGTTCGCCGTCGCCGACCAGGCAGTAGACGCGCCGGCCGCCGAGCGCGGCGCCGACGGCGATCGGCAGGCCGTGGCCGAGCGAGCCGCTCGCGATCTCGACGCCCGGAACCCGCGCGCGGTCCGGGTGGTGGCCGAGCGGCGAGTCGAACGAGCCGAAGTCGTCCAGCCACTCCTCGGGGAAGTAGCCCTTGGCCGCGAGCACCGCGTAGTACGCCATCGGCCCGTGCCCCTTGGAGAGGAGAAAGCGGTCGTCGTCCTCGAGGACGCGGTCGTAGAGGACCCAGAGCACGTCGAGGGTCGAGAGTGAGCTCGGATCGTGCTTCTCGTCGCCGCTCATCCTCTCGAACAGCCGGGGCAGATCCTCGTATCCGAGTGCGGTCGTCGTCGCCATGACCAGCACCGTACAACTTCAACTATTGTTTAAGTCAAGTGCTGAACGAGCTCACGATCGGAGAGCTCTCCGCACGGAGCGGAGTCTCGTCCTCGGCGCTTCGTTTCTACGAGCGCCAGGGCCTGATCGCGTCGCGCCGGACCGACGGAAACCAGCGCCGGTACGACCGGGCGACGCTGCGGCGGGTCGCGCTCGTGCAGGCCGGCAAGGCGGCCGGCGTGCCGCTGGAGCGCATCCGCTCCGCGCTCGAGCTCCTGCCCAATCGCCGGACGCCGACGAAGCGCGACTGGGAGCGGCTCTCACGCAGCTGGGCGCGCGAACTGGACGAGCGGATCGCGACCCTGGAGGCGATCCGCGGCCGGCTGACCACCTGCATCGGCTGCGGCTGCCTGTCGCTGCGGACTTGCGGCCTCCTCAATCCGGGTGACGAGGCGTCGGGCCGCGGCGCGGGAGCGCATTACTTCCGCCGGCCGCGCGACGAGGCTCAGCCGAGCGAGCCGAGCGCCTCGAGGTAGGCCTCGAGTGCCTGCTGGCGCCGCTCGCTGACGACGATCTCCTCCAGGAGGCGCACGATCTCCGCCTCCTGCTCGGCGCGGAGCTCGGCCGCGAGCTGCTCGTCGTCCACCTGGTCCTCCTCCGGCGTCTCGTCGCCGAAGTCGAGCCAGCCCTCCTCCTCGGCGCTTCGCGCTCGACGAGCGGCTCGCCCTGCAGCGCGTCGCGGATCAGCTCGACGTCCTCCGCCGGCATCTTCGCGAACACTTCCTCGTCGATCCCGGGCCCCTCCAGCTCGAGTACGAGCCGGTTGGCCTCGTCGCGCAGCTGGCCGGCGCGGTCGCGCTCGAACTCCAGCTCCTCGGTCACCTGGCGGCGGCGCTCCTCGCGTGCGATCGCGACCCGATCCATCCGTCTACCTTAGCCCCGTTGGAAAGCCGGATTGCATACTGTATTTTCCTCCCGCGTGCCTGGGACGCTCGACAAGGGAGAAGGCCTCGTACGGAATGCGAGCCTCGCTGCGACGGAGCTGATCCGCGAGGCGATCATCGACGGGCGGCTCGAGCCGGGCGAGCGGCTGAAGGAGGAGGAGCTCGCCCGCCAGCTCGGGATCAGCCGGACTCCGATCCGGGAAGCGCTGCTGATGCTCCAGGTCGAGGGCCTGATCACCGCGGAGCCGAACCGCGGGGCGACCGTCAGAGCGCACTCCGCAGAGGATCTCGAGGATCTGTACATGCTCCGCGCGCTGCTCGAGGGCCACGCGACCCGCCGCGCTGCGGGCCGCATCGCCGAGCCTGATCTCGAGCGGTTGCGGGAGAGCTGCGACCGCTTCGACGCCCTCAGCCCGACCGACGAGCTGCGCGAGCTGGTGCGCGAGAACCTCTTCTTCCACAGCACGATCCTCGACCTCGCCGGCAGCGCGCGCCTGGCCGGCATGGTGCGCCGCGTGATCGAGCTGCCGCTCGTCTACAAGTCGTACATCTGGTACTCGCCCGACCAGAAGCGGATCTCCTCCCACTACCACCGGCAGATCGTGAACGCGCTGTCGACGGGTGACGCGGAGCGAGCCGAGCTGATCATGAAGGAGCACGTCTTCGAGGCCCGCGACCTGCTGGTTGCGCGCGTTCGGGCGGAGCCGACCGCCGTTCCGGAGGCCGCTGTGAGCGAGGCGGTCGGCGCGCGGTCACGCAGCCGCCCCGACGTCGACGGGCCGGGCCCGCTCGCCGGGGTCCGCGTCGTCGAGCTCGGCATGCTCCTCGCCGGGCCGTTCACCGGGCGGCTGCTCGGCGACATGGGCGCGGAGATCATCAAGGTCGAGCCGCCGGGGCAGCCGGACCCACTCCGCGACTGGGGCCACGCCCGCTACGAGGGCCGGTCGCTCTGGTGGCCCGTGCAGTCCCGGAACAAGAAGTGCGTGACCCTGAACCTGCGCGAGGAGCGGGGGCAGGAGCTGCTGCTCGGGCTCGCCGAGCAGAGCGACGTCCTGGTCGAGAACTTCCGCCCCGGCACGCTCGAGCGCTGGAACCTCGGCCCGGAGCAGCTGTGGGCCGTCAATCCCGGGCTCGTGATCGCTCGAGTCTCCGGGTACGGCCAGACCGGGCCGTACGCACCGCGCGCCGGCTTCGCCTCGGTGTCGGAGGCGATGGGCGGAATCCGCTACATCAACGGTTTCCCGGACGAGCCGCCGCCGCGGATCCACATCTCGCTCGGCGACTCGCTCGCCGGCATGTTCGCGGTGCAGGGCATCCTCGCCGCGCTCTACCGGCGCGACGCGCTCGGCGGCGGGCGCGGCCAGGTCGTCGACGTCTCGCTGATGGAGGCCTGCTTCGCGTTGCTCGAGAGCATGGTTCCCGAGTACGACCGGCTCGGGATCGTCCGCGGCCCCGGCGGGACGGGGCTGAAGGGAGTCGCGCCGTCGAACATCTTCAGGTCGAGCGACGGCACCTGGATCGTGATCGCGGCCAACGCGGACAAGGTCTTCGGCCGGCTCTGCGAGGCGATGGGGCAGCCCGAGCTCGCCGAGCACGAGAAGTTCGCGACCCACCTCGCCCGCGGCTCGAACCAGGAGGAGCTCGAGGGGATCGTCGCCGAGTGGGCCGGGCGCCACACCGCGGCCGAGATCGACTCGATCCTCAACGAGGCGGGCGTGATCTGCGGGCCGATCTACACGATCGCCGACATCTTCGAGGACGAGCAGTACCGTGCCCGCGACATGCTGCTCGAGCACCACGACCCCGAGTTCGGCACGTACATCGGGCCGGGAATCGTCCCCAAGTTCTCCGAGACGCCCGGCGAGGTGCGCTGGTCGGCGACGTGGGAGGAGGGGAGCCACAACCGGGACGTCTACGGCAGCCTGCTCGGGCTCTCCGACGACGAGCTCGGCGCAGCTCCAGGAGGACGGGATCCTTTGATCACGATCTGCGACGTCGGCCCGCGCGACGGGCTCCAGAACGAGGACAAGCACCTCGACCCGGAGACGCGCGCCGAGCTCGTCAACCGGCTCGCAGCCGCGGGCGTGCCGCGGATCGAGACGGTCAGCTTCGTCAACCCGAAGCTCGTTCCCCAGATGGCGGGCGCCGAGGAGGTCGTTGCCGGGATCGACCGGGTCGAGGGCGTCGTCTACGCCGGGCTCGTCCTGAACGAGCGCGGGTACGACCGCCTCGCGGCGACGGGCCTCGACGAGGTGCACGTGGCCTTCGCGGCGACCGAGTCGTTCAACCGCCGCAACCAGAACGCCTCGCCCGAGGAGTCACTGGCGGCCGCGGGCGCGATCGTCGGCCGCGCGCACGAGGACGGGATCCGCGCGACGGTGACGATCGGCGTCTCCTTCGGCTGCCCGTTCGAGGGCGCCGTCGACCCCGCGCGGGTGATCGGCTTTGCGCGACAGCTGGCGGAGGCCGGCGCCGACGAGGTCGTCCTCGCCGACACGGTCGGGGTCGGAGTGCCGCGCCAGGTCAAGCAGCTCGTCGGCGAGGCGGTGAAGGTCGCGCCGCTCGTCGGCGTGCACCTGCACAACACGCGCAACACCGGCTTCGCGAACGCGTATGCCGCGATCGAGGCGGGGGCGACGGTGCTCGACGCGTCGGTCGGCGGGCTCGGCGGCTGCCCCTTCGCCCCGCGCGCGACCGGGAACATCTGCACAGAGGATCTCGTCTACATGCTCCACGGCGAGGGGATCGAGACAGGGATCGATCTCGCCGCGATGATCACGGTCGCCGAGTGGCTCGAAGGCGAGCTCGGGCGGCCGCTACCGGGACAGGTCTACCGCGCCGGCACGTTCGAGCCGGTCGCAGGCTAAAGGGAGGATCGAATGGCGTACAGGCTCGGGGTGGATGTCGGTGGCACGTTCACCGACCTCTTCCTGGTCGAGGACGGAAACGGCGACGGGGGCGGCCGGTTCCGCGTGAAGACCCCGTCCACGCCGGCCGACCCTTCCGAGGGCGTGCTCACCGGCGTCCAGCGCATCTGCGCGGAGGCCGGGATCGACGTCGGCGACATCAGGAACATCCTCCACGGCACGACCGTCGCGACGAACGCGGTGCTGGAGTCGAAGGGCGCGCGTGTCGGGCTGATCACGACGCAAGGGCTTCCAGCAGATCCTGCACCTGGCGCGCTCGCAAACGCCGGGGCCGCTCGCGGGCTGGATCATCATGATCAAGCCGGACCCGCCGGCCTCGCTGGCGGACACCCGCGAGGCGGTCGAGCGCATGGACTCCGCCGGGAACACGATCGTCCCCGTGGACGTGAAGCAGGTCGAGGGCGTCGTCCGCGACCTCGTCGAGTCGGGCGTCGAGACGCTGACCGTGGCGCTGATCAACTCGTACGTGAGCGGCGCCCACGAGCGGGAGATCGGCGAGATCATCGAGCGGCTCTACCCGGGCTTCCCGGTGACGCTCTCGTCGGAGGTGCTGCCGGAGTTCCGCGAGTACGAGCGCGCGCTGACCGCCTGCATGAACTCGTACGTGCGGCCGAAGGTGGCCGACTACGTCAACCGGCTCCAGGAGCAGCTGAACGGGATCGGCGCGCAGGCGGACGTGAACATCCTCCGCTCCGACGCGGGGCTGATGACGACGCGCGAGGCGGCGCGCAACCCGATCTACGGCGTGCTCTCGGGCCCGTCAGGCGGCGTCGCCGGCGCCCTCTTCGTCGCCCGGAAGGCCGGCTACGAGGACATCCTCACCTTCGACATGGGCGGGACGTCCACCGACGTCGCGCTCTGCCAGAACGGCCAGCCGACGATCGGCCGCGAGACCGCCATCGGCCACTTCAAGATCAAGGTGCCCTCCGTCGACGTGCACACCGTCGGCGCGGGCGGCGGCTCGATCGCCCACGTCCCGGAGCTGACGAAGGCGCTCCGCGTCGGCCCGCAGTCGGCCGGCGCCGAGCCCGGCCCGGCTGCCTACGGCAAGGGCGGGACCGAGCCGACCGTGACGGACGCGAACGTCGTCCTCGGCCACCTGCCGCCGCGCCTCCTCGGCGGCGAGATGGAGCTCGACGCCGAGGCCGCCACGGCCGCCGTGCAGAAGGTCGCCGACGCGATGGGGCTCGACTCCGTCGAGCAGGCCGCGGAGGGGATCCTCGCGATCGTCAACGAGAACATGGCGGGCGCGCTGCGGCTCGTCTCCGTCCAGCGCGGCCACGACCCGCGCGACTTCGCGCTCGTCGCCTACGGAGGCGCCGGGCCGCTGCACGCCAACGCGCTCGCGAAGCTGATGGGCTCGTTCCCGGTGATCGTCCCGCCGGCGCCGGGCCTGCTCTGCGCGATCGGCGACCTCGTCGCCGACTTCCGCGACGAGTTCGCGCAGACGTACATCCGCCTCGTCTCGGCCGCGGCCGGCGACGAGGTCGCGGGCATCCTCGACGGCCTCGGTGAGCAGGCGAAGGCCTGGCTCGTCGGTGAAGGGATCGCCGAGGACGCGCAGCGGATCGCCTACACGGCGGACATGCGCTATCACCGGCAGGGCTACGAGATCCCGGTCGCGCTCGACCCCGGGGAGGTGCGCGGTAACGGGCTCGGCGACCTCGAGGAGCGGTTCAACCAGCTGCACGAGCAGCTCTACGGCTTCCGCATGCCGGGCACCGCCTCGGAGATGGTCAACCTGCGCGCGGTCGGCTACGGCGCCGTGCCGAAGCCCGAGCTGCCGGTCGGCGACGTCGGCTCGCCGGACGCGTCGTCCGCCGTCGTCGACGAGCACGAGGTGATCTTCGACGGCGAGCGCGTCGCGACGAAGATCTACGACCGCGCCAAGCTGGAGCCCGGCGCCCTGCTGGAGGGGCCGGCGATCGTCACCGAGTTCGACTCGACGACCGTCGTCCTCCCGGGCTACCGCGCCGAGGTGGACTCGAACTTCAACATCCTGATCACCCCCAACGACTGAGCGAGGGAGAGATGGCAGTCACCGAAGAGCTCCGTATCGCCGAGATTCCGGACGTCGAGGTCGACCCCGTCACCCTCGACATCATCGAGGGCGCGTTGAAGAGCGCCCGCTACGAGATGGACGCCGTGCTCTTCCGCTCTGCGATGAGCCCGGTCATCCGCGAGCAGCACGACGAGTTCCCGATGATCACCGACCCGCGCGGCCGGATGGTCGTCGGGCAGTTCGGCGCCTACATCAACGAGATGATGGAGGACTGGGACCGGGGCGTGTACCCGGGCGACGTGATCCTCACGTCCGACCCGTTCAAGTGCTCGGCCTCGATCTCGCACACGAACGACTGGCTCGTGCTCGTGCCGATCTTCTACGAGGACGAGCTCGTCGGCTGGTCCTCGCAGTTCGGCCACCAGATGGACTGCGGCGGCCCGCTCCCCGGCTCGCTGCCCACCGGCGCGAAGACGATCTTCGAGGAGGGGATCATCATCCCGCCGGTCAAGATCATCGAGCGCGGCGTCCCGCAGGAGGACATCCTCCGGCTGATCTTCAACAACGTGCGGCTCCCGGAGATGAACCGGGCCGACCTGTTCGCGATCGTCGCCGGCTGCCGCGCGGGCGAGAAGCGCGTGATGGAGCTCTGCGAGCGTTTCGGCAAGGACATCTACCTCGCCGGCCTCCAGGCGCTGCTCGACCGCACCTACGAGGCGATGCGGAAGCTGATCCAGCTCGCGATCCCGGAGGAGCCGCAGTCGTTCGAGGACTGGATCGACGACGACGGGCTCGGCAACGGCCCCTACAAGATGAAGCTGACGATCTGGCGGGAGGGCGACCACGCCTTCTTCGACTGGTCGGGCACGGATCCCCAGGCCCTCGGCCCGATCAACTTCTACCTCTCAGAGGGCATGTTCAAGATGTTCATCGGGATCTACCTGATCATGGTCAACGATCCCCAGATCCTCTTCAACGACGGGTTCTATCCCCTGTTGCACGTCGTCATGCCGGAGGGGTCGCTGCTGCGGCCGCGCTTCCCGGCCGCTCTGGGGTGCCGCACGCACGCGCTCGCGCGTCAGTTCGACGTCCTCGGCGGGGCCCTCGTCAAGCAGGCGCCGGAGCTGAACACGGCCGCGGGGTACGGCACCTCGCCGTACATGCTCTACTCGGGCTGGGACGGGAACGGCGAGTTCTTCTACTCGATGGAGATCCTCTACGGCGGGATCCCCGGCCGGCCGATCGGGGACGGGATGGACGGCCACTCGTGGTGGCCGCTGTTCGAGAACATCCCGACCGAGTACCTCGAGGCCTACTACCCGCTGAGGATCGACGGCTACACGACGGTCACGGACTCCGGCGGCGCCGGCTTCCACCGCGGCGGCAACGGCGTCGAGAAGCGCTACGTCTACCTCGAGCCGGGCGAGATCTCGATCCACGACGACCGCTGGCTGACGCGGCCGTGGGGCGTGCTCGGCGGCGAGCCGGGCGGGCGCTCGGAGAAGATCCTCGAGCGCGCCGACGGGACCGAGGAGCGGCTCCCGTCGAAGGTCGACCAGATCGTGGTCGAGCCCGGCGACATGCTCGTCTACCGCACCGCGGGCGGGGGCGGCTGGAAGGACCGGCTCGACCGGCCGGCGGACGCCGTCGCGCGCGATGTCTCCTTCGGGCTCGTCTCGCCCGAGAAGGCGAAGAGCGGTTACGGCGTCGTGCTGAACGACGACGGCACGGTCGACGAGGCGGCGACCGAGGGCGAGCGCGCCCGCCAGCGCGAGGAGCGCGGCGAGGCGCTCTCGTTCGACTTCGGCCCGCCGCTCGAAGAGGTGCTCGCCAACTGCGAGGCGGAGACCGGCCTGAAGCCGCCGGTGCCGGCGACGCCGTTGCGCTGGTCGCCGCTCGAGCCCGGCGACGAGGCGCTCGCGCGCGTCCGCGCAGGGGACGGCATCCCGGAGCCGTGAGGCATCGAGGGGTTCCACGGGCGGGCGGGCTTCGGGCAGAGGCCCGCCCTGCTCGTGATCGACGTCAACGTCGGCTTCACCGACCCGGCGTCGCCCCTCGTCTGCGACCTGGAGGACGTCGTCGCCGCGATCCGGCGGCTGCTGGAGCGAGTTCCGCCGGGCGGAGCTGCCGGTCGTCTACACGACCGTCTCCTACGACGAGGGCGACAAGGTCGCAGCCGCCGCGTTCATCGACAAGATCCCGGCGCTGCTCACGCTCGAGGCGGGCAGCCGCGTGGGTCGAGATCGACCCGCGGATCGCGCCGCTGCCGGGCGAGCCCGTGCTGAACAAGCTGTTCGCGTCTGCCTTCTACGGGACGCCTCTGTCGAGCCTGCTCGCGTCGGCGCGGTGCGACAGCGTCGTGGTCACGGGCGCGTCCACGTCGGGCTGCGTGCGCGCGACCGCGGTCGACGCGATCCAGCACGGCTACCGGCCGGCGGTGCCGCGCGAGGCGGTCGGCGACCGCAACCCCGCCGCGCACGAGGCGAACCTGTACGACATCGACACGAAGTACGGCGACGTCGTCGTCGGTCGACGAAGTGGTCGCGCACGTGGAGCAGCTCGCCGCGCATACGGTGGGCACGTGATCGTCCGCGACCTCGGCGACGCCTGGCAGGTCGTCATGCAGACCGACCACGCCGACCTCTCGGCGGCCTTCGCGCGCGCATGGGCAGACGCCGCTGTCAGCCCAGTCTCTCGTCATCGCGGCCGAGCGGCACGACGACGGCTGGGCGGTCTGGGAGCAGTCGCCGCGCGTCGACGGCGACGGCAAGCCGGTCAACTTCCTCGAGGTCGACGTTCGCGCGCACCTCGCCTTCTACCGGGCCGGGATCGCGGCGATCACCGAGGAGGACGCCGACGCGGGCCTGCTCGTCTCCATGCACGGCGCGGGGATCTACCGGCAGCGCTACGGCCTCGACCAGGCGCTCGGCCTCGCCCGCGCCGCGGAGGTTCAGGACGAGGTGGAGGCGTTCGTCGCGGAGCAGGAGGCGAAGTTCGGCGGCGACCCGAAGAGCCGCTGGGAGGACTACGAGCTGCTCCAGCTCTTCGACCGCCTCTCGCTCTACTTCTGCATGCGCGACGGCGAGGAGGCGCGAGCTCCAGGGCTACCGGATCGAGCCGGTCGCCCCGTGGCACGTGCGCCTGTCGCCGTACCCGTTCGGCGACGGCGCGGGCGGGTTCTCGCTGCTGCGGCGCGTGATCCCGAAGAACGGCCACGCGGACGTGCTCGGCACCGCGCCCGAGCGCGTCGAGATCAGCGTCGAGCCCTAGCCCTTGCCCTGATCCCAGGCGAGCCAGCGCTCCGGCGTGATCTCCACCCCGACGCGCCCTTCGAACCAGAGCAGCTCGTCCAGCTCGGGCCCGCGCACGTCCTCCGGCAGGTAGCGCTCCTCGACCTTCGTCGTGATCTCGCGCACCCCGGCCTCGTCCTCCACCAGCCTCCCGAGCCCGAAGCAGACGACCGCGCGCGGCGACTTCGTCAGGTCGGTCGTCCGCGGGTCCTCGTCGACGCAGAGCGTCACATGCGGGTCGCGGGCGATGTTGCGGAGGTGCAGCCGGCTCTTGCCGAGCGTGAGGACGAACCGGTCGTCGTCCCAGACGTACCAGATCGGCGTCACGTGCGGCCAGCCGTCCTCGCGCTGGGTCGCGAGCCGGCCGATCCGCAGCTCGGTCAGGAACTCGTCGCGCTCCGCGTCGGTGAGCGCGTTCTCCTTCGTCGCCGTCGTCCGGTTCAGCAGCTCTGCGACATCTCAGTCCTCCACGATCGCGGCCGCCCGGACGGGCGAGCCGTAGGCCACCTCGAGGCGCAGCGGGAACCCGACGAACAGGAACCGCTGGTTCAGGACGTCCTTGAGGTTGTTCAGGTTCTCGTAGTGCGTCAGCCCGCGCTCGGCGCACGCCTTGTGCGTCGGGTACTCGTCGGTCAGGTAGACGAGGTCGGGGCTGATCGTCTCGACGCCGAAGATCTTCACGCCGCGGTCCGCCATCCAGTGCACGGCCTCGGCGGAGATTCCGCAGAAGCCGTCCAGGAACGCCGGCGTCCCCGCCGTGCGGTTGTAGTGGTCGGAGCAGAAGAGCAGGATGTCGCCCTCGCGCAGCTCCTGGCCGCTCGCCTCGACCGCCTGCTCGACCTCGGCCGCCGTGACGTCGTGGCCGCGCTCGTACTGGCGGATGTCGACGCAGAGCGCGTCGCCGCAGAACGTGTCGAGCGGCATCTCGGCGATCGCGACGCCGTTCGGGTCGTAGTGGCCGAAGGCGTCGACGTGGGTCGCCGCGTGGTTCGAGGTGATGATGACCTCGGCGTTGAACGACGGCCGCCCGGGGGCTGCGTCGGCGTGGACGATGTGCCGGAGGATCTGCGTCGGCGCGAAGAACGGATGCAGCTGCGACTCCCGCGACAGCGGCTGGGAGAGGTCGATCACTCGTCTGGCCATCTCACGACTCCTTTCCGGCGAGGTCCTTGCAAACCTGGACGATGCGGGGCACGACCGCGGCGACCATCCGCTCTCCGAGCTCCTTGCTCGCGCGCGTCGCGTCGCCGACCACGCCCGACTCGGTGATGTCGCGGAGCATGTCCATCGGCACGATCACGCCCGGCCCCTTCGGGCGCATCTCGTAGCGGCCGAGCGACGTCCACGGCAGGCCCGCCTCGCGCACGGCCTCGCCGCGGTCCCAGGCGTCGCGCGTCGCGCGGTCGGTCTCGACCCGCTGGCCGAGCGCCATCGCCAGCGAGGTCTCCGCCTCCTCGGCGTGGATCAGCGGCCCCTCCACCTCGGCGAGCACGTCGCCCGCGAGGTCCCACCACTGCGCGAGGAAGACGCGCCGGCCCGTGGTCTCGAAGTAGTGGTTGACCGCGACCGTCAGCGCGGCGACGTTCCCGCCGTGCCCGTTGACCGCGACGAGCCGCTCGAAGCCGTGGTGGACGAGCGAGTCGCAGATGTCGCGGAAAACGTCGAAGAACGTCGTCGTCGAAAGGCGGATGCTTCCCGGGAACTGCATGTGGTACCAGGAGAGCGACACGTTGACCGTCGGGGCAACGAGCACGCTCAGGCCCTCGGCCTCCGCCGCCTCGGCAGTACGCGCGCACAGCGCCCGCGCGATCACGCAGTCGGTGTCGAGCGGCATGTGGTGGCCGTGCTGCTCGGTCGTCCCGATCGGGATCAGGACGGTGTCGACGCCGCTCTCGATCGCCGCCTCGACCTCCGGCCAGGTCATGCGCTCGATGAAGCGCTCGCTCATCACGGCGATCTTGCTCGAATGTCAGACATCGTGCAATAGTCGGCCGTGATGGGTGACAGGGTGCGCGTAAACGGGGTCGAGCTCTGGTACGAGGTGTCCGGCGAGGGCGAGCCGGTCGTCCAGATCCACGGCGCGGGCTTCGGCCACTTCAACTTCGCGCCCGCGACGCCCGAGCTCGCCAAGCACTTCAAGGTCGTCGACTACGACCTGCGCGGCTACGGCCAGTCCGACCGGCCGGTGCAGGACTACGACATGGAGGTCTGGGCCGACGACCTCGCCGGCCTGATGGACGCGCTGGAGATCGACCAGGCGCACGTCCACGGCACCTCGATGGGCGGGATGATCGCGATCGTCTTCGCCGGCAAGTACCCCGAGCGCACGACCTCGGTGGTGATCAACTGCGCCGCCGCCAAGCTGGGGATGGCCGGCCGCCTGATCTTCAAGAACTGGATCGACATCGCCCGCCTCGACCCCGACGGCCCCGGCAGCCGGATCCTCGCCGAGCTGATCGCGTGGCAGGCGCTCTCGAAGAGGTTCCTGGAGACGCCCGACGGGGTCGCCGCGATCGACACGATCCAGCAGATCCTGCGCGACTCGAACCGGATCGAGGTCTTCACCGCCGCGTGCCAGGCGATGTGCGACATGGACCTGCGCGAGTGGTTGCCGAAGATCACCTCACCCGCGCTCGTGCTCGGCGGCGACGAGGACCTGATGACGCCGTGGGACCAGGGCCCCGACGGCGCAGGGCAGGAGGCGATCTACGAGGGGATCCCGAACGCCGAGCGGCACGTGATCGCCGGCTCGAACCACTCGACGATCTTCGACAACACCGAGGAGCACAACCGGGTCGTGATCGACTTCTTCACCGCGCACAGTCGCGCGTAGGTGCCGGCGGTCGAGGAATACGGGGTCGAGCCGATCCCCGCCGAGTTGCGGACGACCCGCTGGCGGGACCTGTTCGCGATCAACTTCACCTTCTTCCTCAACCCGGTCATGTACGTGGTCGGGGCGATCGCCGTCGCCGGCTTCGGGCTCCCGTTCTGGTGGGCGATCCTGGCGATCCTCCTCGGGCAGGCGCTCGCCTACGCCGTGATGGTCCCGATCGCCGAGGTGGGCGTCGACTACGGGCTCACCGGCCAGGTCGCGGCCCGCGCGACGCTCGGCTTCTGGGGCGCGCGCCTGCTCAGCTCGCCGTACCGGGTGATCGCGGCGACGTACTGGTTCGCGGCGCAGGCGCTCGCCGCCGCGTATGCGATCCAGGCGGTGGTGGTGGCGATGGGCGCCGGCAAGCCCCCGCTCGTCCCGATCGCGCTGGGGGTCGCGCTGTTCCACGCCACGCTCGCGGTGCTCGGCTTCGACGTCATGCGCTGGCTGCTGCGGGTCGTGCTGCCGATCTCGCTCGGGTTCGTCGCCGTGATGGTCACGCTGTACGCGTCGACGGACGACCCGCGCTTCGACGTCGGCCGCGTCTTCGACTCGCCCGACCAGCACCTCACCTGGGTCGGCTTCGCCGGCGTCGTCACGCTGATGGCGGGCTCGAGCCTGACGCTGGTCACGAGCGTCGCCGACTTCTGCCGCTACACACCGACGCACCGCGACGTGCGGATCGGCCTCGCCGCCTCCGCGCTCGCCGCGGCGTTCGTCGACACGTTCATCGGCGGGTACGCGGCGGCGGCGACGGGTGAGACCAATCCCTTCGTCGCGCTCGCCGACCTGACGAGCAGCAAGGCGCTGCTCGCGCTGCTCCTGATCGCGATCGTCGTCCAGGGCATCTCCGCGAACATCGGCAACGTCTACACGGCCGGCCTGTCGCTCGTGAACACGATCCCGGCGCTCGGGCGGCTGAGGGCGACGATCCTCGTCGCCGCTGCCGCCGTCGGCCTCTCGGCCGCGCCGGACGTGATCGACAGCGCGCAGCGCTGGATCGTCCATCTCGGGAACGTCGCCGCGCCGCTCGCGGGGGTGATGCTCGTCGACTACGTGATCGTCAAGCGCCGCCGGATCGACGTCTCCGCGCTCTTCGACCCGAACGGGCCGTACCGCTACCTGAACGGCGTCAACGTTCCGGCGGTCCTCGCGGTCGGCGCGGGAGTCGCGCTCTACTACTCGCTCTCACACTCGTGGCTGAAGATCGCCTGGGGCCTCGGGGCCTCCGCCGCGACGTACCTGCTCCTCAACCGGGCGTTCGCCTACGCCGGCGCCCCGACGGTGACCTCCTCCCAGCGCTCCAGCTCGCCCTCGTAGATGTAGCGCTCCTCGGGCGACCACAGCTCGCGGCCGGCGAGCTCGCCCTCGTAGATCGCGTGGTCGAGCTTGCGCGGCGCGAGACAGTCGCCGATCCGGTGCAGGTTCTCGACCGTCCCCTTGAGCGCGAAGTAGAGCTCGTCGTTCGCCTTCTGCCCCGTGGCGAGCACCACCGTGTCGATGCCCTCGATCGAGTCTGCGGCGCCTGTGTACAGGTTGAAGAGGGAGACCCGGTCGCCCTCGATCCCGCTCGCCCACGAGTTCAGCCGGTACTCGAGCCCCTTGCCGAGCAGGCGGCCGTAGACGTGCGGCATGTCGAGCGTCGTCATCGTCCCGGGGAAGAGCGCCGGCCAGCGGCTGACGAGCTCGACCTGCTTGCCGGCGTCGAGCAGCACCTCGGCGACGCCCGCCACCGCGCGCGAGCCGTCGTCGTCGAGGACGACGACCCGGTCGCCGACCGGGCGCGACCCGAGCAGCACGTCCCAGCCCGTCAGCACGTTGTCCCCGTCGCTCCCGGGCAGCTGCTCGACGAGCGGGTTCACGCTCGAGAAGCCCGTGCGGCTGGGCGACGACGCCGGTGGCGACGATCACGCCGTCCGGCTCGAGCCCGGCGCACGGCGTCCGCGGTCGCCTCGGTCCCGAGCCGCACCTCGACGCCGGCCTTCCGCAGCTGCACCTCCAGGTCCCGCGTGATCCAGCCGAACTCGTCGCGCCCGGGCGTGCGCAGGATCAGGTTCACCTGCCCGCCGAGCGCCTCGTCGCGCTCGAGCAGCGTGACCGAGTGGCCCCGCCGCGCCAGCGTCACGGCGGCCTTCATCCCCGCCGGGCCGCCGCCCGCGACGACCCAGCGCGCCGGCTCCTCGGCCGCGACGAGCGGCCGCAGCCGTCCCTCGCGGCCCGCGGCGGGGTTGACCGTGCAGCTGATCGGCAGGCCCTTGAACACGCGCCCGATGCAGCCCTGGTTGCCGCGGATGCAGTGGACGACCTCGTCCTCGCGGCCCTCCTGCACCTTGTTCGCGAACTCCGGGTCGGCGATCTGGGCGCGCGTCATCGCGACCATGTCCGCCTTGCCGGAGGCGAGGATCTCCTCGGCGAGCGCTGGATCCTTGATCCCGCCGACGGTGAACACCGGCAGCTCCGAGACCGCCGCCTTCACCTGCGCGGTCAGGTCGACGAGGTAGCCGTCGGGCTCGTCGGAGGGCTGGATCGCGAGGAAGATGTTGTGGTAGCCGGCGGCGGTGACGTTGACGTAGTCGAGGTGCCCGTCGGCCTCCAGCGTCTGCGCGACGCGGATCGCATCGTCGATGTCGAGCGCCCCCGGGATGAAGTCGCTGAGGCTGATCCGCACGCCGACCACCCAGTCCTTCCCGACCCGCGAGCGCACGGCGGCGATCACCTCGCGCCCGAACCGAAGCCGGTTCTCGAACGATCCGCCGTACTCGTCGGTCCGCTTGTTGTAGAGCGGCGAGAGGAACTGGTGGAGCAGGTAGCTGTGCGAGATGTGCACCTCGGTGCCGTCGAAGCCGCCCTCGCGGGAAAGCTCGGCGCAGCGCGCCCACCACTCGACGACCTCGGCGATGTCCTCGGGCTCCATCGCCTTCGGCGTCTCGCCGTACGCGGGCGACTTGACCGCCGACGGCCCCCAGAGGACACGCAGGTCGTCCGCCGAGTCGCTCGTCGCGTTCAGGCCGAAGTGGTTCAACTGCGCGAAGATCACGGCGCCGTGCTCGTGCACGGCGGCGGTCAGGCGCCGGTCGGACTCGAGCGCCTCCGGGAGGTACTGCCACGCGACGCGTGGGAAACCCGTGGTCGAGGTCGGGTGCACGACGCGGTTGCCGGTGATCAGCAGCCCGGCGCCGCCCCGGGCGCGCGCGGCCTGGTAGTCGACGTTGCGCTGCGAGTCGACCGCGGCCTCCGCGAAGAGCTTCACGTGCGCGGTCTGCATGATCCGGTTGCGGACGGTGACGTTGCCGATCCGGAGCGGGCTGAAGAGGTGCGGATAGGCGCTCATGGAGCGACGCTACGCCTCCCTGGCGCGAAGATCAACCGAATGTCAGACTTCCACGCACGTGAGCGACGAGTACGTCCTCGACACGCCGGTCGTCCGCGAGTTCATCGCCGACGTGCAGGCGGCGATCGCGGCGGCGCCTTCGCCGCAGGACGCCGCCGAGGCGATCCGCCCGCGCTTCGCCGAGCTGCTCGCCGACCAGGCCTGGCTGCCGGACGAGCTGGCGGCGCCGGTACCGGGGAGCGGCATGGGCGGCGGGATCGGCCAGTGGCTGCTCTACCGCGCCGGAGGACGAGTCGCTGTCCCTGTTCGCGCTCGTGGTGCCGTCCTGTTCGTCCACGCCGGTCCACGACCACCTCGCGTGGGGCCTCGTCGGCCTGTACCGCGGCGAGCAGGACGAGGAGATCTACGCCCGCGAGGGCGAGGAGCTGAGGCTCGTCGAGCGGCGCGCGCTGCGGGCAGGCGACTTCTACGCGCTCTTCCCGCCGCACGACGACATCCACCGCGTGACGACCACGTCGGCCGACACGTCGGTCTCGATCCACCTGCTGACGAACGACACCGGCTGCACGTGGCGGCATCTCTACGACCCCGAGACCGGCGCCCAGGAGCCCTTCCGCTCGGGCTACGCGAACGTCGCCTGCGACGGAGAGACGGCGTAGCCGGACGAAAATCGCAATAGTGGCGAGCACGAACCGACGCTCGTACCTGGGGCTGGGCGCGGCCTGTGTCGCTCTCGCGGCCGCGATCGCCGCCGTCATCGTGGTGCTCGTCAGCAGCGGAACGTCGAAGGCCGCTCCGACGAAGAGCCAGTACTTCGCGCGCGTGGCGGCGATCTGCCGGATCTACGGCCCGAAGCTCGACAAGATCCCGCCGCCGATCGACGTCACCATCCCTTCCGAGATCACCGAGTCGGTGCGGAAGGTCGAGCCGATCCTGAGGGCCGAAGCGGAGGCGGTGCGCCGGCTCGAGCCGCCGCGCGAGCTCCGGGCGCAGCTCGCACGCTGGAACGAGCTCAACCAGCGCTCGATCGCCAAGCTCGGCGAGGCGCTCCGTGCGGCCGAGAAGACCGATCTGAGGGGCATCCAGGTCGCCTACGTCGAGTTCGTCGTGACCGGGGCCAAGGCGCAGAAGCTGGGTCACTCGATCGGCTTTCCGTCGCCGCCCTGCTAGGCGGCCGTGCCCGATTGACTCAGGCCCGCGCGCGTTGTATACAACTCTCATTCCACGGTCGGGCGTGAACGAGATCTGCTTCGGTTGCGGCATCGCAGATGCGGCTGAGCACGGCTTCCATGCGCCTGCGTGGGCATTCGAAATCCTCGAGAGGGCGGCGAGGAGAAAGGAGTTCGTTCATGCCTGAGGAGTTCGAAGTCGATCCTGGCGAACTCGCGGCTGAGATCCGCGAGCACCAGCGTCTGACAGGCACGGAGCCCAAGGAGGAGTCCGGTGGCATGACCCGCCGCGATCTCCTCAAGCGGGGTGGCGTGGCGGCGGCGGCGGTGTCGGGCGCCGGCGCGCTCGCCGGCGCTGCGCTGGCGGCGCCGAAGAAGAGCGGCGCGTTCACCGGGACGTTGCGCGTGATCACGCTCGGCGTCGAGTGGCCGACGCCCGAGGTTCAGAAGAAGGCGGAGGAGGACCTCGGCTTCAAGTTCGCCCTGACCGTCACCGACCCGGTGACGATGGTCCAGAAAGCGATCACCGCGCCGGAGACCTTCGACGTCTTCGGCGGCTACAACTACCAGTTCATCCAGATGTACGCCTCGCATCACCTGCTGCCGGTGGATACGAGGAAGCTCACGGCCTGGCCGCAGCTCTACAAGCTGTTCGCGTGGGGCAGGGTGCATCCGGGCGCCAGGGCGGAGACCTACGGCGACGGCGACGCTCCGTTCCGGGCGCTCTTCCTCAAGCAGGGCACGACCGGGCTGCCGCTGTCCAAGGAAGGCCCGAGGTCCAACAAGGACATCGTCCAGTGGGTCACCAACGAGGCGACCAACAAGACGACGGGCCCGATGCCCCGGTGGGTCGTCGGTCCGCCCGGCGCACTTCAACGCCGACTCGATCGGCTACAACGCCGATGTCCTCAAGAAGCTGCCGAATCAGGTCGGCTGGCAGGAGCTCCTGAACAAGCAGTGGAAGGGCAAGGTCGCGCTGCTCAAGGACCCCGGCATCGTCATGCAGGACGTCGGCAATGCGCTCAAGGCCCTCGGCATCTTCAAGCCGAAGGACATGGGCAACATGACGAGGGCCGAGATCGACAAGGTCGTGAAGGTCGCCACCACCTACAAGAAGGCCGGTCAGTTCCGCGCCTACTGGGCGAACTTCAACGAGTCGGTCAACCTGATGGCCTCGAAGGAGGTCGTGGTCGAGTCGATGTGGTCACCGGCGGTGGCGCTCCTGGTCGCCCAGGGCATCAACGTCAAGTACGCGAAGCCGCCCACGGGCTTCCGGGGCTGGTGCAGCGCTCAGGGCATCGCGTCGCACGTCGCGTCCGATCCCGCGAAGCTGCAGGCCTGCTACGACTACATCAACTGGATGTATGACGGCTGGCTCGGCGCGACGATCATGCGCCAGGGCTACTACATCGGCAACGGGGCCACGCTCAAGGCGTGGATCGCGAAGAACGGCGCGGCCAACCCGGCCGGCGGCATCCCGTTCAAGACCGACGAGTACGACTTCTGGTACAACGGCGCCCGCGCGGGGCGCGATCTGCCGGGCATCACCGGCAAGGTCGGCGACATCAAGAAGGGCTCGGTCCGCGACGGTGGCTCGTTCGCACAGCGCATCGGCCACTACTCCTCGTGGAACAGCTACTTCACGCAGGCCGCGTACCAGGTCAAGCGGTGGAACGACTTCCTCAGCGCCTAGGACCGAATGGCTGAGGGGGACGTAGTCTCGAACGAGGAGGGGGCGGCACAGACCGCCCCCTCCGCTCCTACGGGCTCAGGGCTCGATCTGATCGGGCTCACGAAGGTCTTCGCCGGCGGCACCGTCGCGGTCGACGACGTCAACCTGCATGTCGACCACGGGGAGTACGTCGTCCTGCTCGGGCCTTCCGGCTGCGGCAAGACGACGACGCTGCGCATGATCGGAGGCCACGAGTTCCCGAGCGAGGGCGACATCGTGCTCGACGGCGAGTCGCTCGTCGACCTGCCGCCGCACAAGCGCCCGACGACCACGGTCTTCCAGCACTTCGCCCTGTTCCCGCACCGGTCCGTGCTCGACAACGTCGCGTTCGGGCTGAAGATGGAGGGCATGGGCAAGGAGCAGCGGCGCGCCAAGGCGATGGAGGCGCTCGACATGGTCGGGCTCACCGAGCTCCGGGACCGGAAGCCCGCGGCCCTGTCCGGGGGCCAGCAGCAGCGCGTCGCACTCGCGCGCGTGCTCGTGACCAAGCCGAAGGCGCTGCTCCTCGACGAGCCGCTCGGGGACCTCGACCGCCTGCTGCAGTTGCGCATGCGCGTCGAGCTCCGAAACCTCCAGCGCCAACTCGGGCTGATGTTCATCCACGTCACGCACAACCAGGAAGAGGCCCTGTCGATGGCCGACCGAATCGTGGTCATGAACGACGCCCGCATCCAGCAGGTCGCCGACCCGCTGACGATCGCCACGAGGCCGGCCACGGAGCTCGTCGCCCGCTTCATGGGCGACAACAACATCATCAGCGGCACGGTGACGCAGAGCCAGAACGGCCGCGTCGTCATCGAAGACCAGGAACACATTCGGGTCAGCGTCCGCAATGCCGGCGGCACGGCGCCGGCCGTCGGCGAGCGGGCGCTCGTCGCGATCCGGGCCGCGGCCGTCGAGGTCGGCGAGACCGGTGATGCGACCCCGGACAACTCCGCCCGGTGCGAGATCGTCTTCGTCGAGTTCCTCGGCGATCTCGTGAAGCTTCACCTCATGGCCGGCGGCGAGCGGATGCTGGCGAAGGTGCCCGGCGAGCGCTATCCGGACTTCCGGGGCAGGGAGGGCGAGACGATTCTCATCTCCTGGAAGGAGGAGGATGTCCAGCTCCTCGCACTCCTGACGGTCCCGAGCCGGTCCCGCGTCTCGATCTCGAGGACATCGCAGCCGACGAGCAGGAGGTCGAGGCCGAGCACGAGCGCGCGCTCGGTGTCCAGAAGGCGCGGCAGCGGAGAGCGCGGTCGCGGACTGGTGACGTTCCTCTGGGCGCTCCCGGGCTTCATCTGGCTCGGCTTCTACCTGATCGCTCCGCTCATCTTCATCGTCCTGATGAGCTTCTGGACGCCGGACACGTCCAAGGGCTTCGTGAAGGACTGGACGTTCCACAACTACGGGCAGCTGCTGCATCCCTTCGATCTGAACAACGCCTACTGGAAGGACATGCTGCGGTCCTTCCAGATCTCCGCGATCGCCGTCGCGGCCTGCCTCGTCTTCGGCTTCCCGGTCGCGTACTTCCTGGCGATGAAGGTGAAGAAGCTGCAGTACCAGATCGCGCTCTTCATCCTCGCGCTGGCGCCGTTCTGGACGAGCTTCATCACGCGCTCCGTCGCCTGGGCCTACCCGCTGATGGGCAGCCACGGCGCGCTCAACCAGTTCCTCGTCAAGATCGGCGTCTCGAGCTACGACCACCCGCTGCTCGACACCCAGTTCACGCAGTTATCCGTGCAGCTGGCGATGATCCAGCTCTACATCCTGTTCATGGTCACGCCGATCTTCTTCCTGCTCGCGCAGGTCGACCGGCACGCGCTCGAGGCTGCGCGCGACCTCGGAGGCAACTGGTGGAGCACGTTCCGCGAGGTCGTCCTCCCGCAGACGATGCCGGGCATCGTCATCGGCTCGATCTTCATCTTCGTGCTGACGATGGGCGAGTACGGCACCGTCGAGGTGATCAGCCAGGGGGCGGTCACCACCGTCGGCGTCTACGTCCACAGCCAGATCATCGGCACCCAGTACCCGCAGGGGGCCGCGTCGGCGGTCCTGCTCGTGTTCGTCCTCATCCTCGGCGTGTTCGGGATCACGCGGTTCGCGAACCTGCGGGAGCAGATCTAGTGGAGGCCGTGGCGCCCCCCGTCGCCGAGCGGACGCAGGACCGGGTCATCAAGCGGCAGTACAAGCCCCGCCGCGACTGGGCGAAGTGGGGCCTCGCCGTGTACTTCGTCTTCTTCCTGATCTTTCTCTACGCCCCGATGGTCCTGATGGCGATCCTGTCCTTCCAGGGCTACTACGGCGGCGTCACGTTCCCGTTCAAGGGGCCTGTCAGCCTCCAGTGGTGGCAGTCGATCTTCCAGAGCCAGGTCGGCCACCAGTTCACGAACGCGGACGCGATCCGCGCAGCCGGCGAGCGTTCGCTGTGGGTGAGCCTCGCGGCGGGCGCGATCGTCGCCCTCCTGGCCTTCAGCCTCTCGATGGCGTTCCGGCGCCGCTTCCGCGGCGACGGGCTCGCGTTCTACCTCATCCTGCTCGCGCTGATGACGCCGGGCTTCCTGCTCGGCCTCGGGACGCAGATCTTCTGGAAGACGATGAACCAGGAAACGTCGCTCTGGCACACGGCGCTCGGCACGAACACGGTCTGGGGCATTCCCTTCGGCTTCCTCGTCATGGTCGCGATCTGGAATCGCTACGACGACCACATCGACGAGGCCGCGCGCGACCTCGGCGCGAGCCCGGCTCGGACGTTCGGGGAGGTCACGCTGCCGCTCGTCTGGACCGGGATCTTCGGCGCCTTCCTGTTCGGCTTCACGCTGACGTGGAACGACTTCGACCGAACCGTCCTGCTCGTGCTCGACAACACGCTGCCGCTCCAGATCGTCGGCCTGATCCAGGCCGCGGCGTTGCGGCCGGACCTCTACGCGCTGGGGACGGCCACGACGCTCGTCTCGATCGCGGTGATCATCGCCTTCCTCGTCGTGATCGGGATCCGGGCCAAGTTCCGGCGGACGACCGTGCACCGCGTCGAGGAGGAGCTCGGCCTCGGCGCCGGAATCGACGCCGAGGCCGCAGAGCAAGTCGTCGAGGGCTAGTTACCTGCGCGGGTAGCGCGCCTTGAAGTCGTCCGCGATCGCGTCCATCGTCGCCCAGCGGATCCCGTCGTGGCCGGAGATGTACTCGATCAGGCGCTCGAGCATCAGGATCACCTGCGGCCGCCCCGCGACGTCCGGGTGGACGGTCATCCCGAAGACGGCGTAGTCCTCCTCGCGGTAGACGTAGTCGAACTGGTCGCGCCAGATCTCCTCGAGGTGCCGCGGGTTGACGAAGCCGTGGCTGTTCGGGGCGCCCTTGATGAACATCATCGGCGGCAGGTCGTCGAGGTACCAGCTCGCCGGGATCTCGATCAGGTCGGTCTCCTCGCCGCGGACGAGCGGCTTCATCCACTCCTCGGGCTTCTTCGAGTAGTCGATCTTCGTCCACGAGTCGCCGACGCGGACGTAGTACGGGATGAAGTCGCGGTGCATCAGGCTGTGGTCGTACTTGATCCCGTGCTCGAGCAGCAGCTCGTTGGTGACGTTCGAGAACTCCCACCACGGGGCGACGTAGCCGGTCGGCCGGCGGCCGCAGACGCCCTCGATCAGGTCGATGCACTTGAGCAGGACGGTTTCCTCCTGCTCGGGCGTCATCGCGATCGGGTTCTCGTGCGAGTAGCCGTGCATCCCGATCTCGTGGCCGGCGTCGACGATCATCTTCGTCTCCTCCGGGAACGTCTCGATCGAGTGCCCGGGGATGAACCAGGTCGATCTTCAGGTCGTACTTGTCGAACAGCTTCAGCAGGCGCCTGGTGCCGACCTCGCCCGCGAAGATGCCCCGCGAGATGTCGTCCGGCGAGTCCTCGCCGCCGTAGCTGCCCAGCCACCCGGCGACCGCGTCGACGTCGACGCCGATCACGCAGAAGATCTCCTTCGCCATCGCTCTCCTCCCGATCCGTGGTGGTACAACGCTAAGCCATGTGCGCGCTCTGCGGGGTGCTACTGGAGGAGCACTGGGCCGAGGGTGAAGGCGGCCGGCGCGGACGCACGCTCCGGGTCGCGCTGCTGAACCGCGTGCTCGACCACTTCGGCCTGCGGCTCGACGACTGGAGCGGCCGCGTCTACGTCCTCCGCGACCGCAAGGGGCGCTCAGTGGTCGTCGCCAACCTCGGTGCGCTGTGGGTCGAGGCGGAGCGGCTGGTCGGCGCGCCACTCGATCCTCTGGATCCCGGTCTTGTCCGAGCCCTCGCCTAAGACCCCGGTCGCGCTGCTGACCGGCTTCCTCGGGAGCGGGAAGACGACGCTGCTCTCGCGCCTGCTCGCGCACCCGGGGATGGGCGAGACGGCGGTGATCGTCAACGAGCTCGGCGAGGTGGCGATCGACCACCACCTGCTCCGGCGCGTCGACGAGCGCACGGTGCTGCTGAAGAGCGGCTGCGTCTGCTGCTCGCTGCGCGGCGACCTGGCGGACGAGCTGCGCGACCTGCTCGGCCGGCGGGAACGCGGCGAGATCCCCGCCTTCCGGCGCGTGGTCGTGGAGACGACGGGCCTCGCCGACCCGGCGCCGATCCTCTACACGCTGCTCTCGGAGCCGGTCGTCAAGCACCACTTCAGGCTCGAGCGCGTGATCGCGACCGTGGACGCGGTCAACGGGCTGCCGGAGCCGGAGTCGGTGCGGCAGGTCGCCGCCGCGGACACGCTGGTGGTGACGAAGACCGACCTCGGCGACGCGGACGAGCGTCCGCGCCGAGCTCGAGCGGCTGAACCCGACGGCGGCCGTGCTCGAGGCGGCGTTCGGCGACGTCGAGCCGGCGGCGCTCTTCGACGCGCCGGGACAGGCCTCAGGCCTGTCCCCGATCTTGGCCCTTCGGCGACGAGCACGGCGACGTGAGCGCGTGCTGCGTCTACCTCGAGGAGGAGCTCGACTGGGGCGCGTTCGGGATCTGGCTGACGATGCTGCTGCAGAGCCGCGGCGACGACATCCTGCGCGTGAAGGGCCTGCTGAACGTCGGCGGCGACGGGCCGGTGCTCGTCAACGGCGTCCAGCACGTCGTCCACCCGCCCGAGCACCTCGACGCGTGGCCGGACGACGACCGCCGCTCGCGGATCGTCTTCATCGGCCGCGGCTTCACGCCCGGCGAGCTCTCGGCGTCGCTCCTCGCCTTCAACGCGGCCGCCGGCTGAGAGAATCCGCAGCATGGCGGAACTCGAGCAGATCGCGACCGATCCCGACCCGTACGCGCCGTACAGGATCTCGCAGGCGATCCGGCACGGCGATCTGGTCTACGTCTCGGGCCAGGCGGCGATCGACGAGTCCGGGGCGCTCGTCGGCGTCGGCGACTTCGACGCGCAGGCCGAGCAGGCATTCCGCAACCTCGAGCGGGTGCTCGGCGCCGCCGGGATCGGGCCTCGACCGGATCGTCAAGGTGACGATCTTCCTGACCGACATGTCGAACTTCCCGAAGATCGTCGAGCTGCGCGGCCGCTGGTTCAGCGAGCCCTACCCGGCCGACACGATCGTCGAGGTCGACTTCGCTGGCGCTGCCCGAGCTCGAGATCGAGATCGAGGCGATCGCGGCTACGCGCTGAGCGGGGCCATCAGGGTCGCGCGCGGCTCGTCGCCCACGCGTCGCGTCGTGTGGCCCTTGCCGGTCGTGTCCTCGACGAGGACGACCGAGCCCGGCGGGAACTCGCGGACATCGCCGTCCGAGACCTCGACCGAGAACGTGCCGCGCAGCCCGATGATGAAGAGCGGGAACGGGGCGTTGTGCGGCACCGGGCGTCGACTCCTCGACGACCTCGCGGAAGTAGACGCCGCGTGACCGGGAACGTGACGGAGACGGTGCCGACGAGGTCGGACTCGGCCGCGCTGGGTCGTCTCGCCCGGCCGTCTCGCAGTCCTCGAAGTGCGTCTCGCCGTCGGGGTCGCGTGAAGACGCGCGTGTAGCGCATCAGTACGAGCGCGGCATGCCGAGCACGTGCTGGCCGAGGTAGGCCAGGATCAGGTTGTTCGAGACCGGGCGCGACCGAGTAGAGCCGCGTCTCGCGGAACTTCCGCTCGATGTCGTACTCCTCGGCGAAGCCGAAGCCGCCGTGGGTGTCGAGGCACGCGTTCGCGGCCGCCCACGAGGCTTCCGAGCCGAGCAGCTTCGCCAGGTTCGCCTCCGCGCCGCACGGTTGGCCCTGCTCGAAGAGCCAGGCCGCCTTGTAGCGCATCAGGTCGGCGGCCTCGATCGCCGCGTGCGCGCGGGCGATCGGGAACTGCACGCCCTGGTTCTGGCCGATCGGGCGGCCGAAGACCACCCGCTCGGACGCGTACGCCGCCGCCTTCTCGACGAACCAGTGCCCGTCGCCGATGCACTCGGCGGCGATCAGGATCCGCTCCGCGTTCATCCCGTCGAGGATGTAGCGGAACCCCTTGCCCTCCTCGCCGACGAGCGCGTCCGCGGGCACCTCGACGCCGTCGAAGAAGATCTCCGTCGTCGCGTGGTTCATCAGCGTCTTGATCGGGCGGATCGTCATCTTCCCGTCCGCGATCGCCTGCTTCATGTCGACGATGAAGGTCGAGAGCCCTTCGGTCTTCTTCTCGACCTGGTCGAGCGGCGTCGTCCGCGCGAGCAGCAGCATCAGGTCGGAGTACAGCGCGCGCGACGTCCAGATCTTCTGGCCGCGGACGACGTAGCCGCCGTCCACGCGCTCGGCCGTCGTCTGCAGCGAGGTCGTGTCCGAGCCGACAGTCGGCTCGGTGACGCCGAATGCCTGGAGCCGCAGCTCCCCGGACGCGATCTTCGGCAGGTAGCGCTCCTTCTGCTCCAGGGAGCCGTGCCGGAGGATCGTCCCCATCGTGTACATCTGCGCGTGGCAGGCGCCCGAGTTCCCGCCGGAGGCGTTGATCTCCTCGAGGATCACGCTCGCCGCCGTCAGCCCGAGCCCGGCGCCGCCGTACTCCTCCGGGATCAGCGCGGCCAGCCAGCCGTTCTCGGTCAGCGCGGCGACGAACTCCTCCGGGTAGCGGTCGGGCTCGAGGCCGCGCCAGTACTCGCCCGGGAAGCGGTCGCACAGCTCGCGGACCGCCGCGCGGATCTCCTTCAGCTCGTCGGGGACCGCGAAGTCCATCTCAGATCGCGTGCCGCTCGAGCAGCCGTCGCGCGATCACCAGCTGCTGGATCTCGTTCGACCCCTCGCCGAGGATCAGCACCGGCGCGTCGCGGTAGATCCGCTCGACGACGAGCTCCTGCGAGTAGCCCGCGCCCCCGTGGATGCGCATCGCCTCGAGCGCGACCTCCTCCGCCGTCTCGGTCGCGAACCACTTCGCCATCCCGGCCTCGAGGTCGGCGCGCTCGCCGGCGTCCTTCTGCTCCACGGCCTGGAGCAGCAGGAGACGCGAGGCCTCGATCTTGGTCGCCATCTGGGCGAGCTTCAGCTGGATCGCCTGGTGCTGCGCGATCGGCTTGCCGAACGCCTCGCGCTCCTGCGCGTAGCGGATCGACTCCTCGAAGGCCCGCATCGCGATCCCGACGGCACGCGCGGCGATGTTGCAGCGGCCGAGCTCGATCCCGCCCATGAAGTACTTGAAGCCCTGGCCGATCCCGGCCTCGCCGCCGAGCACGGCGTCCGCCGGCGCGCGGAACCCGTCGAACGACATCTCGACCGACTCGACGCCCTTGTAGCCGAGCTTCTTCAACGGCGCGGAGATCGTCAGCCCCGGCTGCTGCGCCGCGCCCGGCTCCTTCTCGAGCACGAACGCCGTCAGGCCGCGGTGCCGCGGCTCGGCGTCCGGGTCGGTGACCGCGAGCAGCGTCATCATCCCGGCGCGCAGGCCGTTCGTCGCCCACATCTTCTGGCCGGTGATCACCCACTCGTCGCCCTCGCGCACGGCCCGCGTGCGGATCGACTGGACGTCCGACCCCGCGTGCGGCTCGGTCATCGAGTACGCCGACCGGATCTCCCCGGTCGCCATCCGCGGCAGGTACCGCTCGCGCTGCTCGTCGGTGCCGAACGTCTTGATCATCCAGGCCGAGATGAAGTGCGTGTTCAGCACCCCGGAGAGCGACATCCAGCCCCGCGAGAGCTCGACCTGGATCAGCGCGTACGTGGTCAGGTCGAGCCCGAGCCCGCCGTACTCCTCCGGGATCGTCACCCCGAAGAGCCCGAGCTCCTTCATCTGCTCGACGAGCGGCTCCGGGAACTCGTCGGCGTGCTCGTAGCTCGGACGCGACCGGGTAGACCTCCCGCTCCACCCACTCGCGGACGGCCTGGACGATCTCCGGCATTACCCGCTCCGGGGCCGGCAAAGCCGCCCCTCCGCTCCTGGGCCGCCTCCGTCGAGCCTACGGCGGTCACGCGCGAACCGGCTCCCGCAGCAGCCCGGTGACGTCCTCGAGCTGCTCGAGCGAGAGGATCGCCGCCTCCAGCGACTCGACCGCCTCCGGCGCCAGCGCCAGCCCGGCGTTCTCGCGGAACTTCGCGCGCACCTCGTCGGCCGAGAGCGGGTTCTCCGGCCCGCCGCGCTGGTGCGGCAGCTCGGCCTCGAGCACGTTCCCGTCGCGCATCGTGATCCGCACGCCGCCCGGGAACGCGGCCGGGTAGGTCTCGTACTCCTTCGTCTCGTACCGCACGCGCCGCGCCAGGTCGAGCACGCGCCGGTCGGCGATCGCCTCGTCCGAGAAGGCGGAGAGCCCGGCGGAGCCGTGGACGAGCATCGCCGCCGTCGAGTACTGGAGGCTGAACTTCGCCTCGTAGACCGTCCGCGGCGCGATCTTCCGCTCCGCCGGCTCGAGCACGAGCGAGACGCCCGCCGCCGGGATCGTGACCAGGACGTCCTCGATCTCGTCCGGGTCGAGCGGGGAGAGGCCGGCGGTGGCGCCGAGCGACCCGTGGATGAAGTGGCAGGCCGGGTACGGCTTGTACGCGATCCGCGGCGTCTCCCAGCGCGAGCCGAGGTCGGCGAGCTGCGCGTCGATCGGGATCTCGCCCTTCTCCGCGCCGACGAACGCGTGGTAGAGGCCGAAGCGCCCCTCGAGCACCCCGGGCGGTCCCTCGCCGCCGAGCGAGGCCAGCCGCGCCGCCAGGATCGAGCCGTGCGCCGCCCAGGCGGGGTGGAACGGCTTCGTCGCGGTCGCATCGTCGAGATAGGCGAAGAGCCCGCCCGCGAACGAGCCCGCGATCCCCAGCGCCGAGGCCGTTGCCGTGGCGTCGGCGCCGATCAGCCGGGCCGACGGCGGCCGTCCCGCCGAAGATCCCGCAGATCGCGGTCGGGTGGAAGCCGCGCGCGTGGAAGAGGCCCGACGCCGCTGCGCCGACGCGCGTGACCACCTCGTTGCCGGCGACGATCGCGGTCAGCAGCTCCGCGCCGGACGAGCCCTGCGCCTCGGCGGTCGCGAGCGCCGCCGGGCACACGACCACGCTGACGTGCGAGACCGAGTCGGAGTGCGTGTCGTCGAAGTCGAGCCCGTGGCAGAGCATCCCGTTCGCGAACGCGGCGCTCGGCGCGGGCAGCGCGCCGTCGAGGCCGATCACCGACGCCTGGGGCTCGCCGCCGAGCTCCGCCATCGCCGTGCGGCCCTCGGCGGCGATGCCGAGCGCCGACGCTGCGTAGCCGCAGCCGATCGCGTCCAGGAAGTGCAGCTTCGCGTGCTCGGCGACGTCCTCGGGGACGTCGTCGGCAGTCAGGGTCGTCGCCCACTCGGCGATCGTCTGTGCAGCGGTCATTCGACGCTCCAATCCGTGTCGGTGCCCGGGAACGCGGGCGCGGCCTCGGGCGCATCGCGCTTGTAGACCATGAAGGTTCGCTTGAACTCGATCACGACCTCGCGCCGCTGGTTGATCCCACGGCAGCGCATCGTGACGATTCCGACGCTCGGGTTCGACTTCGACTCGCGCAGGTCGAGGATCTCGCTCTCCGCCCAGAGCGTGTCGCCGGCGAAGACCGGCTTCGGCAGCTTGATGTCCGTCCACTGGAGGTTCGCGGCGGCGTTCTCGCTCGTGTCCGGGACGGTCATGCCGGTGACCAGCGCGAGCGTGAAGGCGCTGTTGACGAGCGGCTTGCCGAACTGCGTCCGCTCGGCGTACGGCGTGTTGAAGTGGACCTGGTTCGTGTTCAGGGTCAGGCAGGTGAACCAGATGTTGTCCACCTCGGTCACGGTGCGGCCGAGCCGGCTCTGGAAGACGTCGCCGACCGCGAAGTCCTCGTAGAACCGCCCCCGCCACTCCTTGGGCGCCGTCTGCTCATGCGCTCGCTCCCTTCCTCGTCCAGGATCCGCCGCGCCCGCTCGACGACCGGCAGGTCGATCATCTCGCCGTTCACCGCCAGGACGCCCTCGCCGCTCGCCTCGAACTCGTCGACCACCCGCCGCGCCCACGCGACCTCCCGCTCGCTCGGCGCGAACGACGCGGTTGACGATCGGCACCTGCTGCGGGTGGATGCAGACCTTCCCGCGGAAGCCGAGCGAGCGCGCGAAGGCGGCCTGCTGCCTCCAGCCCGGCGTCGTCCTCGATCTCCAGGTGGACGATGTCGAACGGCGCGCCTGATCCCGGCTGCGGCCGAGTCGACGACGACGCGGGAGCGGGCATGCAGGATCTCGAGCCCGTCCGCGCGCGGCTCCAGCCCGAGCTCGGCGCCGAGATCGACCGCGCCGAGGATGAGCGCGGCCACGCGCGGCGAGCACGCGGTCTCGTAGGCGAGCCGCAGCCCCTGCGCGGTCTCGACGATCGCGATCACGGCGGCCCCTCCCGGCCGAGCGCGGCGACGGCCTCCGGCGTCGCCTTCGGCAGCACGACCACGTCGAGCTCCAGCTCCGCCACGAGCGCCAGGTCGTCCGCGAACCACTCCGTGTCCCGCGCCGTTCACGCGCACGACCCGCGGCGCCACCCGGGCGACCACGTCGCGCGCCGCCGGCTTCTCGGCGGGCGCGACCGCGTCCTCGAGGTCGGCGACGACGAGGTCCGCCTCCGAGGCGAGCGCGGTGGCGAGCTTGCGCTCGTCGCTGCCCGGCGCGAACAGGAGAGAGCGAGCGTGGGAAAGGTCGCGGGCCGTGGCGCTTTGTATGTCAGACATTCGGCAGGCTGTCAACGCGAGCCTGCTTGACACCTATTCGAAAGTCAGACATAAACGCTCATCGCGAGCGAGGAGGCCAGAGCGTGAAGGCAGTCGTGTTCCACGAGTTCGGCGGGCTGGACGTGCCTCCAGCTCGAGGAGGTCCCCGATCCGAAGCCCGGCCCGGGCGAGGTGCTGATCGACATCGGCGCGGCCGCGCTCAACCACCTGGACGTCGACGTCCGCGAGGGCGTCTCGCGCTTCCCGGTCGAGCCGCCGTTCATCCTCGGGGTCGAGGTCGTCGGCCGGATCGCGGAGCTCGGCGAGGGCGTCGAGGGCTGGGAGGTCGGCGACCGCGTGATGCCGTACCTGATGGACACTTGCGGCGACTGCCGCTACTGCCGCACCGGCCGCGAGTCGCTCTGTCTCGCACGCCGGCTTCATCAGCTTCACGACCTCCGGCGGCTACGCCGAGCAGCTCGTCTGCGCCGACCGGGCACCTGATGCGCGTGCCCGACGAGCTCTCCGACGAGGCGGCGGCCGCGCTCCAGATCGCCTTCGGCACCGCCTGGCACATGCTGTTCACGCGCGGCCGGCTGCGCGCCCGGCGAGACGGTGATGATCAACTCGGTCGGCAGCGGCATCGGCTCGGCCGCCGTCCAGCTCGCGCAGCCTCGCCGGCGCGACCGTGATCGGCAACGCGAGCTCGGACGAGAAGCTCGCCCGCGCGAGCCGAGCTCGGGATGGACCACGGGATCAACCACACGACGCAGGACGTCGTCGAGGAGGTGATGCGGCTGACCGACGGCCGCGGCGTCGACCTCGTCTTCGAGCACGTCGGCGGCGAGCTCTTCCAGAAGGGCCTCGACTCGCTCGCGAAGGACGGCCGCCTCGTGATCTGCGGCGGCCACTCGGGCGAGGTCGTCCCGTTCGACATCATCCCGTTCTTCCGCGGCCAGAAGAGCGTGATCGGCTCGTTCGTCTACACCCGCGACGAGGTCGAGAAGTGCCTCGAGCTCGCGCGCGCAGGGGAAGATCACGCCGCTCGTCCACAAGACCTTCCCGCTCGAGGAGGCGCGCGAGGCGATGGCGACGATGGAGCGCCGCGAGCACTTCGGCAAGATCGTCCTCAAGCCCGGAGCGTCCGCGTGAGGCGCCTCGGGGTCGACGTCGGCGGCACGTTCACCGACCTGATCTACGTCGACGACGAGGCCGGGCAGATCCTCGTCCACAAGCTGCCGACCACGCCCGACGACCCCTCGCAGGGGACGGTGCAGGGCATCCGGGAGCTGACCGAGCTCGCCGGCACGCGAGCCCGTCCGACGCTCGAGCAGGTCTTCCACGGGACGACGATCGCGACCAACATCGTCATCGAGCACAACGGCGCGCAGGTCGGGCTGATCACGACCGAGGGCTACCGCGACATCCTCCACATCGCGCGGCACAAGAAGCCGCTCAACTTCTCGAACTACCAGGACCTGCCGTGGCAGCGGTACCCGATCGTCCGCCGCCGCTACCGGCTGACCGTGCCCGAGCGGATCACGCGCGACGGCTCGGTGCTCGTGCCGCTCGACGAGGAGCGCGCGCGCGAGCAGGTGCGCCGGCTGAAGGAGGCCGGGCGTCGAGGCGGTCGCCGTCTGCTTCCTCTTCTCGTTCCTGAACCCGGAGCACGAGGCGCGCGTCGCGGAGATCGTGCGCGAGGAGTTCCCCGACGCGTTCCTCTCCGTCTCGTCCGAGGTGCTGCCGCAGTACCGCGAGTACGAGCGCTTCTCGACCGTCTGCCTGAACGCGTACATCGGCCCGCAGGGTCTCGCGCTACGTGCGCCGGCTCGAGGAAGAGCTCGCGGCGATGGACGTGAAGACCGGCCTCCACCTGATGACCTCGGCGAGCGGCGTCGCCACCGCCGAGGGCGCGGTCGCGCGGCCCGTGAACCTGCTGATGTCCGGCCCGGTCGCGGGCGTCGTCGGCGGGATCTGGGCCGGGCGCCAGGCGGGCTACGACAACGTGATCACGCTCGACGTCGGCGGCACCTCCGCCGACATCGGCCTCGCGCAGGACGGCCGGCTGCGGATGAAGCACCTGCTCGACACGCGGGTCGGGCCCGTACCAGGCGATGATCCCGATGGTCGACGTCGACACGATCGGCGCCGGCGGCGGCTCGATCGCCTACGTCGACGCCGGCGGGATCTTCCGCGTCGGGCCCGCGCTCGGCGGGCGCCGACCCCGGCCCGGCCGCCTACGGCCGCGGCGGCACCGAGCCGACCGCGACCGACGCGATGGTCAACCTCGGCTGGCTGCTCGCCGGAGACGTTCCTCGGCGGCGGGATGAGCCTCGACGCCGACGCTCGCCCGGCAGCGCGTTCGAGGAGGGCCCGCGCAGCGCGCTCGGGATGACGGTCGAGGAGGCGTCGATGGGCGCCGTCCAGATCCTCACGCACTCGATGGTGCAGTCGATCGAGGAGAACTCCGTGCGCAAGGGCTACGACCCGCGCGACTTCGCGCTCGTCGCCGAGGGCGGCGCCGGGCCGCTGTTCGCCGCGCAGATCGCGCTCGAGGTCGGGACGCCGCTGGGTGGTCGTCCCGAACTACCCGGGCGTGACCGCCGCGCTCGGCCTGCTCGCCACCGACATGGTCTACGAGTACGTCTCGACCGTCTACCAGCGGCTCTCGAAGCTCGACGCCGACGGCGCTCCAGCGCGCGTTCGAGGAGCTCGAGGAGCAGGCGCGGGCCCAGCTCGAGCACGACGGCATCCCGGCCGACCAGCTGCTGATCCAGCGCGTCGCCGACTGCCGCTACCTCGGCCAGGGCTACGAGCTGCGCGTCGACGTCGCCTCCGGCGACGATCGACGACGCCTGGGTCGCAGAAGGTCCGCGCCGACTTCCACGACATCCACGAGCGCGAGTACTCGCGCCGGTTCGAGGACTCGGACATCGAGATCCCGAACATCCGCGTGCGCGGCATCGGGCTGATGCCGCCGCTCGAGATGCCGGAGGTCGAGCCGGGCGACGCCGTCGCCGGACGCGGCGCTGCGCCACGAGCGCGACGCCTGGTTCCGGGTCGGCGGCGAGCTGCAGCAGGTGTCGACGCGCTTCTACGACCGCGCGGCGCTGAAGGCCGGCAACCGGCTCGAGGGCCCGGCGATCGTCAACCAGTACGACTCGACGACGGTGATCCCGCCGGGGCTCGACGGCGCGGATCGACCGCTTCGGGAACATCGTCATCGGCACCGGCGTCGTGGCGGAAGCGGAGCTCCTAACGGTGCCAGGCACTGTTAAGGAAGTGTCATGAGCGTCACCGAGTACGAGGTCGGCCGCCAGCCCGGGCCGCCCACGCGGAAGCGCGTCGAGGTCGACCCGATCACGCTGCGCGTGCTCGGCGGCGCGTTCCACGCGATCGCCAAGGAGATGGCGGGCGTGCTCTTCCGGATGAGCTACTCGTCGATCATCCGCGAGTCCGAGGACCTCGGCGCCGGGATCTTCGACGCCGAGGGCCGCGAGCTCTGCGAGTCGGACTCGACGCCGATGCACATCGGCTCGCTGCCCTGGTACATCCGCGGCTTCCTGCACCGGCTCGACGGCGAGATCGAGGACGGCGACGTGATCGTCCACAACCACCCGTACCTCGGCGCCTCGCACTCGCCGGACGTCGCGGTCGCGGTGCCGATCTTCCACGAGGGCGAGCTGCTCGGCTTCGCGGCCGTGACCGCGCACGTGCTCGACGTCGGCGGCTCCTTCCCCGGGATCAACGCGGACGCGTTCGACGTCTACGCCGAGGCGAAGATGTACAACGCGCTGCGCTGGTACCGAGCGCGGCGAGCTGAACGAGGACCTCGACCGGATGATCTTCGACAACGTCCGGACCGAGACGATGAACCGCGGCGACATGAACGCGATGCTCGCCGCCTGCCAGCTCGGCAAGCGAGCGGTTCCTCCGCCTCGTCGAGCGCTACGGCGCCGAGGTCGTGATGAGCGCCGCGTACGACTGGATGGACTACTCCGAGCGGATGCTCCGCGCAGGAGATCGAGAAGATCCCGGACGGCGACGTACGGCGCCGATCGTCGGCTGGCTCGACGACGACGCGCGCAACCGCGACGTGCGGCTGCGCGTCGAGACGCGGGTGATCGTCGAGGGCGACGAGATCACGATCGACCTGACCGGCTCGAACCCGGAGGTGCCGACCGGCTACAACGTGCCGTTCGAGGGCTCGCTGCTCGTCAGCTGCTACTACGCGGTCCGCACGATCCTGCTCGACGAGGTCACGTTCCCCGAGCACGTGCCGCAGAACGACGGCGTCTTCCGGCCGGTGAAGGTGATCGCGCCGAAGGGGACGATCTTCAACCCGAACTTCCCGCGCGCGTGCTTCTCGCGCTTCTGCCAGACCCAGCGCGTGGTCGACAACGTCAACCTCGCGCTCGCGGACGCGCTGCCCGGAGAAGGTCACCGGCGGGCAACTCGGCCGGGATCCACTTCTGCGCGTACGCCGGCTTCGACGAGTCGCTGGGCGAGTACTGGCTCTACCTCGAGGTGAACGAGGGCTCGTACGGCGGCCGCTACGGCAAGGACGCGATGGACTCGGTCGACAACCTGATGGCGAACACGCGCAACAACCCGATCGAGGAGCTCGACATGCGCTTCCCGATGCGCTGCGACCAGTACGAGCTGCGGCCGGAGCCGGCCGCGCCGGGCAAGTGGCGCGGCGGCATCGGGATCATCCGGCGCAACCGCTTCCTCGTCGACGGGACGTACTCGTGCGAGGGCGACCGCCAGACCGACCCGCCGAAGGGCGTCTTCGGCGGCTGGGACGGGCTCGTCGCGTCGTGCCGGAAGAACCCGGACACGCCGCGCGAGGAGGTGCTGCCCGCGAAGGTGACCGGCATCCCGTTCGGCGCCGGCGAGTTCATCGAGTTCCGCGAGCCGAACGCGGCCGGCTACGGCGACCCGCTCGAGCGCGACCGGCGGATGCGGTGCGCGAGGACGTGCTCGACGACTTCACGACGATCGAGCTCGCCCGGGACGCCTACGGCGTCGTCTTCGCGGACGAGCGGACGCTCGAGATCGACGAGGCGGCGACGGAGGCGCTGCGGGCGGAGCTGCGGGCGAGCCGGACGGCGGGCTCCCTGACGGACTACTTCGCCGACCGGCCGCTGCCGTCCGTGAGCACGCCGACGTCGGTCGCCGGCAACCGCGAGCTCGGCATCGGCTAGCCGCGTGGCCGTCAAGCAGTACGAGCTGGTTGCCGAGCGGCTCCGCCAGCGCGTCGTCCACGGCGAGCTCCAGCCCGGAGAGCGGCTGCCGAACGAGGCGGTGCTCGCCACCGACTTCGGCGTCAGCCGCGCGACCGTGCGCGAGGCGCTGCGCGTGCTGGCGACGCAGAGCCTGATCCGCACCTCGAAGGGCGCCGGCGGCGGCTCGTACGTGACGCTCCCGAGCGTCGACGGCGTCTCCGAGTTCGTCCAGTCGAGCATCTCGCTGCTCGCCGACGCCGACGACGTCACGCTCGAGGAGCTGCTCGAGGCGCGCGAGCTGCTCGAGGTCCCGGCTGCGCGGCTGGCGGCCGAGCGGCGGAGCGAGGAGGAGCTCGAGCGGCTGCGGGACGCGATCCCGGACGAGCCGCTGCGCCTCGGCACCCAGCGGCAGTTCGTCTACAACCAGGACTTCCATCTCGCGGTGATCGACGGGTGCCGGCAACGCCCTGCTCGCGATCGCGGCGCAGCCGGTCTTCGCCGTGCTCCAGCGGAACCTCGCCCGCTCGAAGCTCGGGGCGCGCTTCCACCGGACGATCAACGAGCACCACCGGGCGATCGCGGCTGCGATCGAGGCCGGCGACGCGGACGCCGCCGGCGGTGAGATGTACGACCATCTCGAGTACCTGCGCCCGTACTACGAACGCGCCTGGCGAAGCGCGCGGTGACGGCGTTCGGCATCCAGGGAAGCGGCCAGCTCGTCGGCGGCGCCCCGGATCCCGGCGTCTTCCGCGAGGTGGCGGTGCGTGCGGAGGAGCTCGGCTACGACTCGATCTGGGCCGGCGACCACATCTCCTACCGGAACCCGATCCTGGACGTGGTCGTCGCGCTGTCGACGTTCGCGGCGGTCACGTCGCGGATCACGGTCGCGGCGGGCATCGTGCTGCTACCGCTGCGCCACCCGTCGGTCGTCGCCAAGGAGTTCGCGTCGCTCGACTACGCCTCCGGCGGCCGGACGATCCTCGGAGTGGGCGTCGGCGGCGAGAGCGGGCCGGACTTCGACGCCGTCGGCGTGTCGCCGCGCGAGCGCGGCGCGCGCACCGACGACGCCATGCGGGCGCTGCGCGCCCTGTTCTCGGAGCGGCCGGCGTCCTACGAGGGGCGGTTCTTCTCGTTTGCGGGCATCTCGATCGAGCCGCCGCCGGCGCAGCCCGGCGGCCCGCCGCTCTGGGTCGGCGGCCGCTCGGAGGCGGCGATCCGGCGCGCGGCGACGCTCGGCGACGGCTGGATCCCGATCTGGGTCTCGGCGGAGCGGTTCGGAGAAGGGCTCGCGCAGCTGCCCGGGCACGTGACGCCGGCGGTCACGCTGCCGGCTCACGTCGGCGACCCGCTCGCGCTCTACGAGCACCTGCGCGCGCGCTACTCGGGGGATTTCTCCGAGCACGTCGTCGACCGCTACTGCGTTGCCGGCACGCCCGAGCAGTGCGTCGCGCGCGTCCGCGAGTACATCGACGCAGGCGCGCAGCACGTCGTCTTCAACATCCTCGAGCTCGAGGACGCCGACCGGCTGATGGAGGTGGCGCGTGCAGCCGCTGGCTGACGTCCGCGTGATCGCGATCGAGCAGTTCGGCGCGGGGCCGTGGGGGACGCTCCAGCTCGCCGACCTCGGCGCCGAGGTGATCAAGATCGAGGATCCGTCGTCCGGCGGCGACGTGTCGCGCTACGTACCGCCCTTCCAGGACGGCGAAGCGTCGCTCTTCTTCGAGACCTTCAACCGCAACAAGCGGAGCGTCTCGCTCGACCTGCGCCACCCGGACGCGCGCGGCGTCTTCGAGGATCTCGTCCGCGTCTCGGACGCCGTCTACTCGAACCTGCGCGGCGACCAGCCGGAGCGGCTCGGCCTCACCTACGACCAGCTCCGCGCACGTGAACGAGCGGATCGTCTGCTGCTCGCTCTCCGGCTTCGGGATGACCGGGCCGCGGGCGAAGGAGGGCGGCTACGACTACATGATGCAAGGGCGTGCCGGGTGGATGGCGCTCACGGGCGGCCCCGACGGATCCGCCGACAAGAGCGGCCTGTCGCTCGTCGACCTCTCGGGCGGGTACGTGTCGGCGATCGCCGTCCTCGCCGGGATTCACCGGGCGCGCCGCGACGGGGTCGGCTGCGACTGCGACATCTCGCTGCTCGACACCGCGATGCACGAGCTCATCTACTTCGGGACGTGGGCTGCGTCGCGCGGCTACGTCCCGCCGCGCCGCCGCCTCTCGGCCCACGCGGTGATCGTCCCGTTCCAGAACTTCCCGACCGCGGACGGCTGGATCGTCGTCGCCTGCCCGAAGGAGAAGTTCTGGCAGCTGCTCTGCGACGCGATCGGGAGACCCGAGCTGGCGACCGAGTTCCCGAGCTTCGCCGACCGCGACCGCCGCCGCGACGAGCTGGAGCCGATCCTCGAGGACGTCTTCCGCGAGCGGACGAGCGAGGAGTGGCTCGCCGTGCTCGCCGCTGCGGGCGTCCCGTCGGCGCCGGTCAACGACGTGGAGGCGGCGCTCGGCGAGGCACGGCTCGTCGAGTACGAGCACGCGCAGCTCGGGACGGTGCGGCAGGTGGCCTCGCCGCTGCGGCTGTCCGGGGCGGAGCCTCCGCTGCGGCCGGCGCCGGACCGCGGCGCGGACACGGAGCAGGTGCTGGTCGAGCTGTGCGGCTACGAGCCCGCGCGGGTGCGCGAGCTCGAGGCCGCGGGAGTCTTCGGAGACGAGAAAGGAGCTGCAAATGGCTAGAAACGCAATCCAACCGGAGGGTCTCGCCACACCGAAGCCTCCGTACTCGCCCGTTGTCGTCTCCGGCGACACGGTGTACACGGCGGGGCAGATCGCGAACGGGCCGGACGGGAATCTCGTCGAGGGCGGGATCGAGGAGCAGACGCGGCAGGCGCTCCAGAACGTCCGCACGTGCGTGGAGGCGGGCGGGCTGACGATGGGCGACGTCGTCAAGGTGAACGCGTACCTCGCCGACCTCGGGGACTTCCCGGGCTACAACCAGGTCTACGTCGAGTTCTTCGACGCGCCGTACCCGGCGCGGACGTCGGTGCAGGCCGGACTGCCGGCCGGCGTGCTCGTCGAGATCGAGGCGGTCGCCCGGCGGGCGTCATGAGCGCGACCGCGACCTCGTCGGCTACGGCGCGTCGCCGCCGGACCCGCAGTGGCCGGGCGGCGCGCGGCTGGCGCTCAGCTTCGTCCTCAACTACGAGGAGGGCGGCGAGCGGTCGGTGCTCGAGGGCGACCCGGAGTCGGAGTCCTTCCTGCACGAGGTCGTCGGGGCGCCGCCGACGGTCGGCCGGCGGAACCTGAACACCGAGTCGATGTTCGAGTTCGGCAGCCGCGCCGGGTTCTGGCGCGTCCACCGCATCTTCACGTCGCACGGCCTGCCGCTGACGGTCTACGCGGTCGGCCAGGCGCTCGAGCGGAACCCGGAGGCGGCCCGGGCGATGGTCGACGCCGGCTGGGAGGTGGCGAGCCACGGCTGGCGCTGGATCGACTACATGGAGATGCCCGAGGACGAGGAGCGTGAGCACATCCGCCTCGCGATCGAGGCGATCGAGCGGACCTGCGGGCAGCGGCCCGTCGGCTGGTACACGGGCCGGATCTCGGACAACACGCGGCGCCTCGTCGTCGAGCAGGGCGGCTTCCTCTACGACTCCGACTCCTACGCCGACGAGCTGCCGTACTGGGTCGAGGTCGCCGGCCAGGACCACCTCGTGATCCCGTACACGCTCGACGTCAACGACATGAAGTTCCTGAGCCCGAACGGGTTCGTCACGGCCGGGCAGTTCCTCGAGTACCTGGTCGACACGTTCGAGCAGCTCTACGCGGAGGGCGGGCGGATGATGAACGTCGGCCTGCACTGCCGGATCGTCGGCAAGCCCGGCCGCGCGCCGGCGCTCGACCGCTTCCTCGCGCACGTGAAGCAGAAGCCGGACGTGTGGGTGACGACGCGGGCCGAGATCGCCCGGCACTGGCACAGCTTCCACCACACCCAGCCCGGCCGCGCAGATGCGTCGGAGCTCGGGTTCGAGTCCGGTTAGGTCCATCCGTCGTTGAAATCACACCAGTGTCCACGCACGAACCCCCGACTACACACGGAGAATTACCCCCGTGCACAGCCGGACCTCAGCGGTTGATGCGTGCGCTGCCGCCTGCGACGAGTGACTCGACCTCCGCGAGGGTGGCAGTCGAGGTGTCGCCGGGGGTCGTCATCGCGAGCGCGCCGTGGGCGGCGCCGTATTCGACTGCCGTGTGGAGGTCGCCGTCTTCGATCAGTCCGTAGATCAGGCCGGAGGCGAAGCTGTCGCCGCCTCCGACGCGGTCGAGGATCTCCAATCCGGGTCTCGGCGTTGCTTCGGCGAAGCCGTGAGCGCGCGACCACGCGATCGCCGACCAGTCGTTGACCGTCGCGCTGCGGACGGCGCGAAGGGTGGTGGCGACGACCGTGAAGTTCGGGAACTCGGCCGCTGCCGCTTCGATCATCGTCCGGAACGATCCGGTGTCGAGCTCGGTCAGGTTGTCGTCCACGCCCTCGATCTCCAGCCCGAGGCAGGCGGTGAAGTCCTCTTCGTTGCCGAGCATCACGTCGACTGCCCGGGGCGAGCCTTCGATTGACGTCGCGGGCCCGTTCGACTGCCGCCCAGCCCCTTCCACAGGCTGGCCCGGTAGTTGAGGTCGTAGGAGACGACGGTGCCGTGGCGCGCCGCGGCGGTCACGGCCTCCTCGATCACGTCCGGCGTGGTCTCGGAGAGGCCGGCGAAGATGCCGCCGGTGTGGAACCAGCGCACCCCGAGCGTCCCGAACAGGTGCTCCCAGTCCACGTCGCCCGGCCGAAGCTGCGAGGCGGCCGTGTTGCCCCGGTCGGACACACCGAGCGCGCTGCGTACGCCGAAGCCGCGCTCGGTGAAGTTGAGCCCGTTGCGCACGGTGCGTCCGATCCCGTCGTAGGGCACCCACCGGATCAGCGACGTGTCGACCCCGCCCTGGAGGATGAAGTCCTCGAGCAGCGGCCCGATGTCGTTGTCGGCGAGAGCGGTTACCACCGCAGTCCGCATGCCGAAGCAGCGGCGCAGTCCGCGGGCGACGTTGTACTCGCCGCCGCCTTCCCAGACCCGGAAAGAGCGTGCGGTGCGGACGCGCTCCTCCCCCGGGTCGAGGCGGAGCATGATCTCGCCGAGCGCGACCAGGTCGTACCGGCACTCCTCGGCGGGGCGGAGCTCGAGGACGCTCACGGTGTACGCCCCAGAGCCAGCGCCTCGGCCGTCAACCGCTCGACCTCCGCCCAGTTTCCGGCCGCCAGCAGCGGCGGCGTGACCATCCAGCTCCCCCCGATCGCGACGACCTGAGGCAACGCGAGATAGTCGCGCGCGTTCCCGGCGTTGAGCCCGCCCGTGGGGACGAACCGCGCCTCGGGAAACGGCGCCGCGAGAGCCCGGATCAGGTCGATGCCGCCGAGTACTTCCGCCGGGAAGAGCTTCACCGTCGACACCCCGAGCGAGAGCGCCTCGGTCAGCTCCGACGCGGTCGCGACACCCGGCAGGGCCGGCAGGCCGGCCGCCGCGCAGCGTTCGACGACGGCGCGGTCCAGGCCGGGGGAAACGACGAACGACGCGCCGGCGGCGATCGCGACGTCTACCTGTTCCACCGAGCGGACGGTTCCCGCGCCGACGACGAAGCCCTCGCCGGCGAGAGCTTCGATCGCGTCCGCGGCGGCCTCGCTTCGGAAGGTGATCTCGACGGCACGAGCTCCGGCGCCGGCCAGCGCCTGCCCGAGCTGCCCCGCGGTCTCCCGGCTCTCGACCGTGACGACTGGGAGGACACGTTGCTCGGCGACGACTGCCAGTACGTCGGTCATCGCCCGAGCCAGCCGCCGTCGACGGGGAGGACGACCCCGTGCACGTAGTCGGAGGCGGCCGAGGCGAGGAAGACGGTCGCACCCGCCAGGTCGGCCGGCTCGCCCCACCGGCCTGCGGGGATCCGCTCGAGAATCGCCTGTGACCGCTCCGGATCGTCCCGCAGCGGCCGCGTGTTGTCGGTCGCGAAGTACCCGGGCGCGATCGCGTTCACGTTCACGCCGTGGGGTGCCCACTCGTTCGCGAGCGCGCGCACGAGCCCGGCGACGCCCGACTTCGATGCCGTGTACGAGACGACGTTGACCCCGCCCTGGAAGCTCAACATGCGACGCGGTGAAGATGATCTTGCCGGCTCCGCGCTCGACCATCGGGCGCGCGAGCTCGCGTGCCAGCACGAACTGTGACGTCAGGTTCGTCTGCAGCACGCGCCGCCACTGCTCGTCGTCGTGCAGCAGCGCCGGTGCACGCGCGATCGTGCCCGCGTTGTTGACGAGGATGTCGACCTCGAGCCCGTCGCGGAGCACCGAGGCGGCCAGCTGCGCTGCACCGTCCTCCGAGCCGAGATCGGCGCGGTAGGCGGTGAAGGTGCGCCCGTGGCCCTCGACGCGCGTCTGCGCCTCGCTGCCGGCGGAGTCGATGTTGAGGCTCGTGCCGACGATGTCGGCGCCGGCTGCGGCGAGCGCGTCCGTCATCGCCAGCCCGATCCCGCGCCGGCAGCCCGTGACGAGCGCGACCTTGCCGGTCAGATCGAAGCTCACCCGGCGTCCCCGGCGCAGTCGACCAGGATCTTCATCGCCGTTCCGGCGTCGAGCGCCTCGAATGCGGCTGCGGTCTCGGCGAGGGGGACGACGTCGGTGACGAGAGCGTCGACGGGGATCTTGCCGTCGGCGAGCAGGCGGACCGCGTCGTCGAAGTCGGGACGTTCGTAGACCCGCGCACCGACGATCGTGAGCTCGCGCCAGAAGACGCGGAAGAGGTCGACCGGGGGCGGCGTGGAGTGGATCGCGACGACGACGAGGCGGCCGCGCGGGCCGAGCGCATCGATTGCGCTCTGGATGCCCGGGACGGCGCCCGATACCTCGAAGGACACTTCGGCGCCGGCGCCCTCCGTCCACTCTTCGACGTATGCGGCGACCTCACGGTCGCGCGGGTCCAGCGTCCGCAGTCCGACGACGTCGGCCAGATGTCTGCGGGCGTCGTTGGGCTCGACGAGGAGGACGTCGGCTCCTGTTTCCCGGGCGACCGCCGCCACGAGCAGCCCGATCGGCCCGCCTCCGACGACGACCGCGCGTTGCCCGGCGGCGAGCTCGGCCCTGCCGACGTCGTGGACGGCGACGGCCGTCGGCTCCGCGAGCGCGGCAGTGCGCAGCGACATGTCCGCCGGGAGCGGTACGAGCGTGTCGGCCGGGACGGTCCAGCGCGGCTGGAGCGATCCGGGCGCGTCGATCCCGAGGAAGGAGAGACGCTGGCAGATGTGAGGGACCCCGCCACGGCACGCCGCGCACTCACCGCACCAGACGAGCGGCATGACCGTCACGGGGTCGCCCTCCCGCCAGTCCGTGACGCCGTCGCCGACAGCCGCGACATGTCCGGCCATCTCGTGGCCCAGAATCGCGGGCGGACAGACGCGGGCATCCATCGCGCCGTGGACGATGTGGAGATCGGTTCCGCAGATCCCGGTGTACGCGACTTCGACCTGCGCCATCCCCGGCGCGGGCGGGACGCCTTCGGTCGGGCGGATCTCGATCCGGCGGTCGCCGGTGTAGAAGGCGGCGTTCATCATCGAATAGGAAAGGTCAGACCAATATTCACATATTCGTCCGCTCGGGAGGTGCTGCCAGAGCGTCGCCGCCCGATGGGACGTCGCACATGCGGGTCACGCGGGCACCGGCGCGTCAGCTCGAAGGAGCCCAGACGCCTTCAGCTCGGACCAGAGGTCGGCGGCGATCGGCTCCCCGTAGAGGGCGGCGTTCTGCTGCGCCTGCTTCGCCGACCGGGGGCGCCCAGGCAGACGCTGACGAACCGCCGGGTGGGCGAGCGGAACACGATCGCGGCCGCGGCAGGCTCGTCCCATGGCGGTCGCAGGCGGCGGCAATCGCCCGGTTATGTCGACGAAGCTCCCGCGGAGCAGTTTCGTAATCGTACTCGGCCACGCACGAAGGCTGCGGCAGGCAAGGAGGCCATTGTTGAAGACTGCCGGCCGCGAC
>CAWJZI010000027.1:0-135315 GCA_963847305.1 uncultured Actinomycetes bacterium
GACGGCTCCGGAGCAGCGCCTTCGAGAGCCGAGCGGGCGGGGGCGGCCGTCGGGCGTAACCGCCTGGGCGAGCGGCCCGAGCGGCTCCTCGGGGTATCGGAGATCGCGCGGACGAACCTCGCAGGCGTCCGGTCGCCGCGAGCACCCCGCTCTCCATGTCGACGGCGTCGGCGCCGGTCCTGCTCGCGCAGGCGGCGGAGCTCCGCCGGGTCGTCGACCAGGCGGTCCATCGCGAGGATCGTCCCGGGCGCGACCGACCCGAGGCCATCGCCCTCCCACAGCACGGCGCCGTGCTCGTCGACCACGCGGGTCGCGTCGATCACGGTGCCGATCGGGCGCCGTTCAGCCCGCCGGCGACGCCGAAGGAGACGAGCCGTCCCGCGGGGACGCCTCGGCGGGCGCAGACCCGACGCCGCGGTGATCGACGCCGGCCGTCGCGCCGCCCGCTCCTCGGCCGGGTCGCGCAGGCGGCGTCAGCCCGTCAGCGTCCACGCCATGCTCCGGACGGTCTCCTTCACGCTCGAGGTCGCTGCGAATGCGGCCGACGGCTCGAAGCCGGAGTGGATCCCGCAGTGCTCGCAGCGCGGGTCGTTGCCGGGGCCGTAGGACTCCCACTCGATGTTCTCGAGCAGCGCCTCGTAGGTCGGGAAGATGCCGTCGGTGAGCAGGTAGCAGGGGCCCTTCCACCCGTACGGGTTGCGCGTGATCGAGCCCCACGGCGCGCACGGCAGCTTGCGGTCGCCGGTGAGGAAGTCCTGGTAGATCGGGCTCGCGAGCCACCGGTACCCGTTCTTGCGGGACGGCCGAGCGGATCTCGCGGAACTTCGCCTCGTGCTCGTCGCGCGTCATCGTCAGCGCCGGATCGATCTGCGAGTACTGGTAGCCCGGGCGCGATCAGCATCCCGTCGATCCCGATGTCGTTCGTCAGGTAGCCCATCATCTCGATGATGTCGTCGACCTGGGTCTCCTTGAAGACCGTCGTGTTCGTGGTGACGCGGAAGCCGGCCTCGCGCGCGTCCTTGATCGCCGCGACGGCGATGTCCCAGAGGCCCGGGTAGTCGCAGACGTAGTCGTGGATCTCGCGCATGCCGTCGAGGTGGACGACGAAGGTGAGGCGCGGGTCGGGCTTGAAGACGTCGAGGTACTCCTGGAGCTTGAGCGCGTTCGTGCAGAGATCGATGTTCTTCCGCATCTCGAGCATCCCCGCGACGACGTCCTCGATCCCCTTGTAGATCAGCGGCTCGCCGCCGCAGATCGAGACGACCGGCGCCGGGCACTGCACGCCCGCGTCGATGCACTCGTCGACCGAGAGGCGCGCCTTGTTCGACTCGTACTCGCGGATCTTCCCGCAGCCGATGCAGGCGAGGTTGCACGCGAGCGTCGGCTCGAGCATCAGGACGAGCGGGTAGAGCTCGCCCTTGCGCCTCTGGGTGGCGACGTAGCTGCCGATCTGGAGGGTCGAGCGCAGCGGGAATTTCATCCGTTCAACCTTTCTCGTAGGCGGCCGAGGGCCATCAGCGGGAAGTGGAGACGGTAGAGGTGGTAGCGGATCATGAAGTCGGTGGGGAACCCCGTGCCGGTGTAGTGCTCCTCGCGCCAGTCGCCGTTCTCCAGTTGTTGTGCACAAAGATAGTCGGCGGCTTTCCGGGCCGAGCTCTCCGTGGCTCACCTGCCGCGACGTAGCCTAGTAACGCCCAGGCCGTTTGTGAAGCGGTGGCCGCCCCACGGCCGCGCATGGTCGGCTCGTGGTAGCGAGCGGATGTCCTCGCCGAAGCCGCCGGAGCCCTGCTGGACGGAGTCGAGCCAGCCCACGGCCTTCCGAACCGCCGGATGGTCGGGCTCGAAGCCGCAGGCCTCGAGCGCCGGGAGCGCGGCGCCGGTGCCGTAGACGTGGTTGACGCCCCAGCGGCCCCACCAGGAGCCGTCCCACTGCTGCTCGCGGACGAGGTAGTCGAGGCCGCGGCGACGTGGCGTCGGCGTAGCGGTCGTCCGGGGCGAGCGCCTCGAGCGCGTGCGCGGTGACGTCCTCGCTCGGCGGGTCGATCACGTAGCCGAAGTCGCAGAACGGGAGCTTGTAGAGCCAGTAGCTCGAGTTGTCGGCGTCGAAGGCGCCCCAGCCGCCGTTCGCGGACTGCATGCCCTCGATCCAGTCGAGGCCCCGGGCGACGGCGTCGTCGCCCATGCCGAGCTCGCGCAGCGCGAGCGCGACGACGGCGGTGTCGTCGACGTCCGGGTAGAGGTCGTTCTCGAACTCGAACGCCCAGCCGCCGGGGGCGAGGTCCGGGCGGCGGATCGCCCAGTCGCCCTTCACCGTCACCTCCTCGCGCGAGCAGCCACTCGCCCGCCTTGCGCAGCTGCGGGTGGTCGGCCGGGACGCCGCGCGTCGCGCAGGGCGAGCACCGCGAGCGCCGTGTCCCAGACCGGCGACTGGCACGCCTCGGGGCGGAGGCGGTCGCCGTCGTCGACCATGAACGCGCCCCAGCCCTCGACCGCGCGGCGGAGCGTCTCGTCCTCGAACCCGCGGCCGAGCGCGGCGAGCATGACGATCGACCAGACCCAGGGCGGCTGGATCCCGCCCCAGGAGCCGTCGGCCTCCTGGCGCTCCTGCACCCAGCGCTCGGCGGCTGCGATCGCGCGACGGCGGAGCGGCGTCGGGCGGCCGGGCGGCCTGGTCTCGCCCGGGCGGGCGCCGATCTCGCGCAGGTCGACGCCGGCGGGGCGGACCGGGCCGGAGCGCCCAGACGACCGAGAGCGGCACGACCGTCTGCCGCGCCCAGCAGGCGAAGTTGTAGACCGAGAACGGGGCGCTCGGCGGGAGCAGGATCATCTCCGGCGGGATCGGGACGATCCGCTGCCACGGCCACTGGCCGAGGAGCGCCATGAAGCACTTCGTGAAGACGCGGCTGCGGCGGATGCCGCCCTGCGTGCTGGATGTACGCGAGCGTCTTCGGGCCGGCGTCGACGCCGGCCATCTTCAGCGCGACGTACGACTCGATCGTCGTCGAGAGGTCGGCGCGGGCCCTCCCACCAGTTCGACCAGGTGCCGTCGTCGCGCCGGCGCGCGAGCATGTCGTTCGCGAGGCGCCGGTCGGTGTCGGGGTCGCGGAGGCCGAGCACGTGCAGCCAGAAGAGGTGCTCGGCGATCATCGTCGCGTTCGACTCGAGCTCGCCGACCCACCAGCCGCCGGGATGCTGGAGCTCGAGCAGGCGGTTGGTGGCCGCGTCGACGGCCTGGTCGAGGCGCGTGAGCTCGCTCGACGGCGCTCACTGCCGCGTCACCGCGTCCGCGGCGGCAACGCCGCTGCGGACCGCCGCCTCCATCGTCGCCGGCCAGTCCGAGGCGGTCCACGCGCCGGCGAGGTACGATGTCTCGCCGGGAGGTCTGCATCGGCCACCGCAGGCTACGCGTCCCGGGCCGGGCGGCGAACGTCGCGCGCGGCTCGCGGCTGACGCGCGACCAGAGGAGCTCGGCCGGGCCGAGCCGCTCGCGGAGTGCGTCGGCCATCGTGTCGACAAGGCCCTTGCCGCGGACCTCGAGCAGCTCGGGGACCCCGCTCGCGACGACGGTCAGATACTGGCCGCCGCCGGGCGGCTCGTGGCCGGTGAGGGCGCCGCGGTCGAAGACCCAGTGCGCGGGCGAGTCGAGCAGCGCGGCGAGCCGGTGGCTCGAGGAGCGGCCGGTCGAAGAGCAGGTGGACGCTGACGATCGGCGAGTGCTCGAGCGCCGGGGCGCCTCGCCGAGCAGGCGCGCCGCCTCCGGCGGCGGGACGGCGACGATCACCGCGTCGGCGTCGAGCTCGTCGAGGCTCTCGACGCGCGATTCGAGCCGCACGTCGCGCCGGCTGCGCCGAGCGCGCGGCCGGCCGCGTCGCCGTGCATCTCGCCGAGCGGCTCGATCGGCAGCAGCAGGTCGCTCGCGCCGCGGCCGCCGAGGAGCGCCGTCTGGACGGTGAAGACCCCGTAGTCGGCGCCCGCCTCCTCGGTCGGGCAGGTTGAGCGCCGGGCGGACGAACACGTCCCAGAAGCGGTCGATCTCCGTCTGGCGATGTCCGAGCGGCGTAGCAGGTCCGCGAACGTCCGTCACTGTGCTGCTGCCGGGGTCTGAGACCGCGGCCGGAGCGCCGCGCGGGCGATGCCGGATCTGCGACGAGAGCGGGACATGGCGGTAGCCGAGCAGCCGGAGCGCCGGGGCCGATCGTCGCCACCGTCCCGTGCTCGTCGATCACCGGCAGGCGGAGCGGCTCGCGGCGGACCGCGCCGGCCTTGCCGATCCGGGCGAGGAACCGGAGGTAGCCGTGAAGCAGCCGAGCGCGATGTGCTGGCCGTTGTCGGGCGGCGGCGGCGGGTCGCCCTCGCGCTCTGGCAGCGTCTGCACCGCGCCGCCGAGCGTCGGCCGCGCCTCGTGCAGCTCGACCTCGTGCCCCCGGTCGGCAAGCTCGAGCGCCGCCGCAGCCCGGCGAGGCCGCCGCCGACGACGGCGACCTCTCAGAGAAGAGCGCACCCGGGCGACGATCCGGAGCTTCTTCGGCGGGAGAGCTGCGGCTTGCCGTCGAAGACGTCGAAGCCGCTCGCTCGATCCGCTCGAGCGTCGCCCGGTAGAGGCCGGCGAACGTGCCGACGCAGGCGGCGCTGCGGCGGTCGAGGTAGCCGAGCAGGCCCAGGCCATCCTCGAGGTAGTCGCGCGCGCGGGCGGCCTGGTAGGCCATCAGCGACTGCCAGGCCGGCGTGACGCTGCCCGCGCGATGTCCTCCTCCGTCACGCCGTGCGCGGCGAGCTCGTCCTGCGGCAGGTAGACGCGTCCGAGCTCCCAGTCCTCGCGGACGTCGCGCATGATGTTGATCAGCTGGAGCGCGATCCCGAGCGTCTCCGCCGCTGCGGCTGGTCGGCGCCGTACACGCCGATGCAGGCGATCCCGACCGCGCCGGCGACGTGCGCGCAGTAGCCGCGGAGCTCGTCGAAGCTCGTCGTAGCGCTGCCGGTCGAGGTCGATCAGCCCGCCGTCGACGAAATCGTGGAGCGCCTGCGCCGAGATCGGGAAGCGCCCGCGCGCGTCGGCGAGCGCGATCCACATCGCGTCGTCGTCCGGCGGCGCGTCCAGCCGGCGGTGGAGCTCCTCCAGCCGCGCCGCGCTTCTCGTCCGGCGGCGCCTCGCCGTCGGCGATGTCGTCCACCTCGCGCGCGAAGGCGTAGATCGCGGCGATCGCGCGCCGCTTGGGCTTCGGCAGGACCATGATCCCGAAGGCGAAGTTGCGCGCCCGCTCGCGCGTGATCCGCTCGACCTCGGCGTAGGCCTGCTCGACCCTCATCGCCGGCAACGCCTCCCGCGCGAGGCGGAGCCTCGACGGCCTCGGCCGTTGCGTGAAGATGTCCCAGCCGGCGTCCTCGAGCGCGTCGAGCGCCGCGAGCCCGCCGCGGGCGAAGAGCCCGACCGCCACGCCCGACGCGCCCGCCGATCCGCTCGCGCAGCGTCTGACCCGCCGCGAGGAGGTCTCTCGGCGCGCTCCGCCTCGAAGCGCAGCAGCTCGGTCAGCGGCTCGTTCGGCCGGTCGAGCACCGTCACCTCGAAGTGCCGGCGGTCCTCGGCCGGCAGGTAGATCCGCCCGAGCGCGAGGTCGCGCGGCACGTCCTGGAGGAAGTTGACGAGCTGGAGGCCGGTGCAGACGTCGTCGGAGGCGGCGCACGAGCTCCGGCTCGTCTGCCAGCCGCAGCAGCCCGAGCACGAGCCGCCCGACCGGGTCGGCCGAGTGCACGCAGTAGTGCTTCAGGTCTGCCCAGGTCTCGTACTCGGCGATGCGCTGGTCCATCCGGTTCGCCTCGATCAGGCGCAGGAACGGCTCCCGCGGCAGGTCGAACTCGCGGATCGTCGGCTGTAGCTGCTGCATCACCGGCCAGGCGGGCTCACCCGTGTAGCAGGCCTCGACTTCCCGCTCGAGCTCGTCGAGCAACGCCAGGCGGTCGCCCTCGGCCTCGTCGCCGAGGATGTCCACGAGCCGCGCGAAGCCGTACACCGCCCGCAGATGCGGCCGCAGCGCACGCGGGAAGAGGAACGACGCGACCGGGAAGTTCTCGGTACTCGCTCGAGCGGCTACCTGGGCAGGGTCCATCCGTCCTCCTACCTTTGCGGAGCCCGCGGCTCCGCGTCAAACGGGCTAAGCTGGCCCCGGTGAGCAGGGAGGAAACCGACGGGCTCCGGCGCCCGCCGGTCGACGGCGTCGATCGCCGGAATGGCGACGTCGTGGTGCGATTGGCAGGCGAGATCGACCTCTACAACGCAGCGGAGGTCGGCTCTGCGCTGGAGGAGATCGCCGGCTCGGACCCCGCACGCGTCGTCGTCGATCTCGGCGAGGTCGAGTTCGTCGACTCAACCGCCCTCGGCACGCTGATCGAGGCCCGCAAGCAGCTCGCGAACGGCCGCCTCGTCCTCGCCGCGCCCGGGCACGACGTCCGCCGCTCGCTCGAGGTCTCCGGCCTGCTCGAGCACTTCGACGTTCACGACTCCGTGGACGCCGCGCTCGCCTCCTAGGTACAGGCGGGAGCGTTCAGCGCGATGTACACCGCACCGGCGGTCCGCCCGAGACCGACCACGCCGACCTTCTGCCGCGGAGCGACGGTGAAGATCAGGTTCCCGAGGCGGTAGGCGACGATCCGCTTTGCCTGCCGGTACGGCTTCAGCTTCGCGCCGTAGGCGCGCTTCAGCGCCGCGACGGTCGAGCACGGGCCGATGTGCTCGCCGGTCTTGAGCTGCCGGTTCCAGGTCGTGAGGGCGACGACGCCCGGAACGCCCTTCTGGAAGTACGCCTCGACCTTCTGCTTGCCGGACACGTACCGCTGGTAGCCCTCCTCGAGCCGGTCGAAGCGCACCGGCTTGGTCAAGAGGGCCGTTGCCCGGGCCTGGGGCATGCCGAGCTTGATCCCGACGATGTAGTCGGGGGTGATGTCGATCGCCTTTTGAGCCGATGCGACGGACGTGCACAACAGGCCGAAGACGAGGACGGCGGCAGCGCGCGCGATCACGTCGCGTAGCGTAGTGATCCGGGGTTTGCTGGCCCGGGCGCGATCCAGTCGCCGGCCGGGGCGCACCCCCGCCGAGCAGACCAGCCGCCCGTCCGAGCGTACGACCTGGCTTAAAGAAACCGGCGGTCGTGGTCGACGCCGACGACCGGTGCCCCCGGCGAGCCTCTCAGCCGATCACGTACTCGAGCCCGACCTGGGTTTCAAGCGTGGCGCTGGCGGCGTGGAGCGACACCGACCAGGTCTGGTCGCCGACTACTCCGTCGGCGCTGACACCGCCCCAGGTCTGGAACGCCTCCACCGACGCTCGCGTGTGCGGCCCGAAGACGCCGTCAACACCTTGCGGTGTGGTGTTCCATTGTCCGGGAGCGCCGTTGGTGAGCACGGTCTGAAGATCGCGAACAGCATCACCCGTCGAGCCCTCTTTCAGAACAGGCATCGGTCCGCCGTCAGGCAGGGCGTTCCACGTCAGCGGCCCGACGATCCCGTCAACCGCCAGTCCGGCACCCTGCTGAAACTCCTTCACCGCAGCGTCCGTCGACGGCCCGAACACCCCGTCAACAACAAGGCCAAGATTCGGCGTGCGCCGCAAAGCGCGCTGCAACCGTCGAACGGCACCGCCCGTCGCGCCAACACTGATTGTGGGCTGACCCGGATTCGGCATCTCCACCCCCTGGAGTCGTTACGAGGAAGCCTGCTCGATGGGCTCCATGCCGTCAAGGCGACGAAGCGCGAGCCTGGAGAAGTGCTCACGAACTTGCCGCATTCACTTGCCGCACGGCCCAGCAAGATGGAAGGCCCAGCCAGATATGCGGAATGCCGGCCGGGGCAGAGGTCGTTCTTGACACGCGAGTTGACGCACACTTGTCGACGGTTGACACCCGTTCCGCTCGGCGGATAACTCCGGTGCTCTACCGCATGGCCGACTGACACGCGGCTCGGGCTTCAGCCGCCAGTCCGCCCGAGGCCGGGGGAGCCGAGGGCGGGCTCGGCCGAGGAGGCAAGCAGCCGCTCCCCGTGCGCGAGGTAGCGCGTCGCGCGGACCGACCGGAAGAACTCGAGCGCCTGCGCGAGCTGCTCGTCGGCTTCGGCGCGCCGTCCCTCGGCCAGCAGCGCCTCCGCCGCGCGGAGCCGCGCGTAACGCCTCGTCGGGGCGCGACCCGATCTCGGCGAGAACATCCGCCGCCCGCACGAAGTCCCCGCCGCTGATCGCCCGAGCCGACTCGAGCCACGGCGTGGCGTAGGCCGCAGCCGTGGCGCGAAGGAAGTCGTCGCTGCGGCCAAGACGGTGGAGAGCGTGCGCGAGCTCGACGAGGAAGGCGGGAGCCCAGATCCACCTCCTGCCGGCGATGTCCGCCGAGCACCTCGTCCGCGAGCGCCGCGGCTTCCGCAGGATCGGCCTCGGCCAGGTGCAGCGCGCGAAGCGCGAGGGCGGGGAAGAGAAGCTGGGCGCGCTCGTATCGCCTGGCGATCGAGAGGCTCCGTTCCCAGTCGGCGCCCGCGAACTCGACTTCGCCTCGGGCGAATCGGATGCGTGCGCGCGTTCCGAAGCAGGGGCCATCCATGAAATGGGGACGTCGCTTCCACCTCCGCGACGTATTCGTTCGCCTCCCGCAGCGCCTCGCTCCCACTCGCCGGCGAGGTAGAGATCCATCACGTGCTCGGACTTCGCCCAGCGGACGTCGCGCGCTGCGCCAAGCCTGACGCGCGAGCTCAAGGCAGCGCTCGTGTAGCTTCCTGCTCCGGGCCAGCTGGCCCAGGTCGCCGAGCAGTGAGGCCAGGTTGCCCGTCGCGCGGACGGCGGCAGGCGAGACGAATCCCTCCGTCAGAGCGACGCTCTGCTCCTGATGGCGGAGTCCCGTCCTCGACGTCGCCCTCTGCCGTCCTCACGATTCCGAGTCGGTCGAGTGCGGCGGCGCGAAGCTCGAGCGAACCGAGCTCCTCGGCCATCGCCAGCCCCTCCTCGGCGTAGCGAGACGCGCCCTCCTCGTCGGCGAGTGCGAGCCGGATCGCGTTCAGGATGAACACCTCCGCCTTCGACCTCGACGTCGGCAGCGCCTCGACGAGCGAAGCAGCTCGCCTGAAGTGTGGGAGCGCCCGCGGCGCATCGCCCTGATCATCGGCGAGCTCGCCGAGAAGCAGCTCGGCCTCGGCGGCGCCCTCGGCGTCGCCGGCAGCGCGCGAGCGCAACGAGCGCCCGCTCGGCGGATGCACGGGCGTCCTCGTCGGGTCCCACGTAGAACACGGCTTTCGCGTTCCGCAGCAGAAGCTGCGGCCGTCCCGGGTCCCGCTCGGGTGCCAGCTCGAGCGCCGTGCCGTAGAACCCAGCCGCGACGGCGTAGGCGCGAAGCTGGAGGGCGCGGTCGCCCGCCTGGCTCAATGCAACCACGGCCCGCCCGGCGAGCTCGTCCGTCGGCTCCCGCGAGGCGCGGGCGAGCTCGAGCGCGCGGAGATAGTGGTGGGCGAGCATCTCGGCGTGGTCCTCCCGGCGGCCGAGAGCCTCGATCCACTCGGCGGCGAGGCGGTGCTTGCGTCCCCGCACTGAGCGCGGGATCTGGCTGTAGGCGACGTCGCGGACGAGCACATGGTGAAACGCGTACTCGGACTGACCTTCCATGGACGACTCCCGTCGCCGGCGCAGGAACTCCTTTCGCTCGAGCGAGCGAAGCAGCTCCTCGACGGCTGCGGACGGGTGCTCACCGATTGCAGCGAGCGCGTCGACCCAGAGCACCTCACCGACGACGGCGGCGTTCTGGACGAGGTCCTTCTCAGTCTGGGAGAGGGCGTCGAGGCGGGCGGCGATCAGCCCGTGCAAGGTCTCCGGCGTGGACAGCTCGGCGCCCGATTCCCGCTCGGCCACCAAGCGGGCGTACTCCTCGGCGTAGAGTGGATTGCCTTCGGCCAGGGCGACGAGCTGCTCCTCCGCCCCGGGGGGCAGAGCCTCGCCCTCCAGCAGCCGCTCGACGAGCAAGGTCGTCTCCTCGGCGGAAAGCGGTCGGAGCAAGACGGAGGCGGCGTTGCGCTTGCCGCCACCCCATGCGGGCCTCCGCTCGAGCAGCTCGGGGCGCGCGGTGCAGACCACGAGGAGCGGCACGTCGACTGCCCGCTCGACAAGGTCGTCGACGAAGTCGAGCAGGCCGTCGTCGGCCCAGTGCAGATCCTCGAGCGGCGAGCACCAGCGGCGCGCGCTCGGCGAGGCCCTCGAAGAACAGCCGCCAGGCGGCGATAGGCCTCGCCCTCGACGCGGTCTCGGCCATCCCGCCCGCCGCCCAGCCCGAGCAGGGGCCGCAGCTGGCGGGCAACCCAGCGCGCCTCGCCGGGATCGGCGACGACCTCCGTGGCGGCGCGCTCGAGCTTCTGCACGGCGGCTTCGGCGCTGTCGCTCTCGAGGATGCCCGCCTCCTCCTTCACGACCTCGCCGAGTGCCCAGAAAGTGACGCCGTCGCCGTACGGGAGCGACCTTCCCTGGCGCCAGACGGCGTTCTCGCCGAGCGCGTCTCGCAGCTCGAGCAGGATCCGGCTCTTCCCGATTCCGGGGACGCCGACGACCGTGACGAGCTGCGGTTCGCGCTCGGCCCGGGCGCGCTCGAACGCATCCGTGAGCTGATCGAGCTCGCGCCCCCTGCCGATGAGCGGAGTATCGAGGCGCCGAGGCGCCGTGGCACGAGCGGGCGTGCGCGCCGCTATCGCCCTCCAGATCGCGAGCGGCTGCGCCTTCCCCTTGGCTCGGACCGGCTCCTCCTCGCGGTACTCGATCGCGTCACGCGTCACGCGGTACGTGGCCTCGCCGACCAGGATCCCGCCGCTAGGCGCGAGCGCCTGGAGGCGCGAGGCCGTGTTGACGACGTCGCCGGTCACGATCCCCTCGCCCGTGCGCGGCTCGGCGTCGAGCGTGACGAGCGCCTCGCCGCTGTGGACCGCGATCCGGAGGTCGAACTCGGTCGCGAGCGCGTCGCGGATCGCGAGTGCGGCGCGGACGGCGCGTTCGGCGTCGTCCTCATGCGCCACCGGCGCGCCGAACGCGGCCATGACCGCATCGCCGATGAACTTCTCGACCGTTCCGCCGAATCGCTCGATCTCTGTGCGTACGCGTTCGAAGTACGGACGCTGAAGCGCCCGCACGTCCTCCGGATCGAGCTGCTCCGCCTGCGCCGTGAAGCCGATCAGGTCGCAGAAGAGGATCGTGACCAGCTTCCGCTCCTCGCGCGGTCGCGGAGCGGGACGGTCTCGCGAGGGAGGAGCGAGCGCCGGATCCTGGCTGAGGATCTGATGCTCGAGCCGTTTGAGCGCCGGCCCGGGCTCTAGCGCGAGCTCGTCGGCGAGGAGACGGCGGCCCTCCTGGTACACCTGCAGCGCGTCGGCCTGCCGGCCCGAGCGGTAGAGCGCGAGCATCAGCTCGCCGCGCAGGCGCTCGCGGAGCGGATTCGCCGTCACCAGCCGCTCCAGCTCCGCTACGAGCTCGCGAGTGTCGGCCAAGCTCGAGCTCCGCCTCGATGCACTCCTCAAGCGCGCCGAGCCGCAGCTCCTCGAGACGCTCGGTCTCGGCGCGCGCGAAGTCCTCGTAGCGAAAGTCGGAAAGCGGCTCGCCGCGGAAGAGCGCGAGCGCCCGCCGCAGAAGCTCGGCCCGCGAGTCAGGGTCCGCCTCCCGCCGAGCCTCCGCCACCAGCGCGTCGAAACGGCCGAGGTCGCTGTACTCCGGCCGCAGGCGAAGCGCGTATCCCGGCGGCCGCGTCTCGATCGCCTCCGCTCCGAGCAGCTTCCGCAGCGCCGACACGTGCCCATGCAACGCCTTCGCCGCCGTCTCCGGCGGCTCCGGCCCCCACAAGGCCTCGATCAGCTCGTCCGTACCGACCACCTCGCCCCTGCGCAGCAGCAGCAGCGCGAGCAGCGCCCGCTGCTTCGGCCGCGCCGGCGTCAGGTCGCGCCCGTCCTCGACGACCTCGAAGGGGCCTAGGACTCGAACATCCACCTCGTGCTGAGTGTGACATGGATGCGCGCGGCCTCCCAGGCGGGCTGAAGCGGCGTTACCGGCGCGTCACCTCCGCGTGACTGTCGCGATACCAGGAGGCGCACGCTGACCGCGATGGATCCGCGCAACGACTCCCTCCGCAGCTATCTCGCGGAGTCCCACCTGCCGCGCATCCGCGGGGCCGAGCTCCGCGATGCCACGCGGCGGGCACGACTGGCGGCGGAGGCGCTCGCCGCCGAAGGGCTTCGTGTCCGTCACGTCCGCACGAGTTTCCTGCCCGACGACGAGGTCTGCCTCCACTTGTTCGAGGCGCCCTCGGCCGACGCGGTGAGCGAGGCAATGCGGAGGGCCGCGCTCGCCGTCGACCGGATCGTGGAGACGGTGGAGTGAATCTCGATTCGAGAGGAGACAGCAATGAACAGGCAGCGCCTGACCATCTTGACATTCCTCAGCTGTGCTCGTCGGCCTTGCGGTCGTCGTGTCGGCCGCGCTGGCGGGCAACCCCGATCGACGCGAGCTGAACGGGACGATCTGGGTCGCGAACCGCGGCGCGCACACGATCCGCGGGTTCGACGCGGCGACGGGGGACGTCGTCGCGACCGTGGCGATGCGGACGGGCTCGCAACCGGGAGACCTCGCGTACGCGAAGGGCAAGCTCTACGTCGCCGAGGAGTTCGGCTCACCGCCGGCGATCGCGATCGTCGACGCGGCCACCGGCGACGTGCTGAGCCGGATCTTCACGGGGCCCCGCCCCCACCACGTGCACGCGAGCGTCAGGCGGGAATCTCATCGCCTACGGCGTGTTCGGAACCAACAAGGTCGGCATCATCGACACGCACACCGACACGCTGCTGGGCGAGTGGCCGGCCAGCACGAACCCGGCGGCGCGGTCGCACGCCGGCGTCTTCTCCCCGGACGGACGAACCGTCTACGTGGCGAACGACCTCGTGAACGAGCTCTCGGCCGTCGATCCGCTCACGGGCGAGCTGCTCTGGACGATGACCGTCCCGAATGCGCACGAGCTCATCGTTACGCACAACGGAAAGACGGCATACGTCTCCGGCCGAGCCGGCAACGCGCTGCACGTGGTCGATCTCCAACGGCAAGAGATCGTCCGCACGATCGCCGCTCGGCCCCTTGCCCGACTCGCTGCGGCTCTCGGCGAACGAGAAGCTGCTGACGGTCGGTCTGCGCGGCACGCCGGCACAGGTGGCGATCGTCGACACGGAGACGTTCGACTACGACATCGTCACGATCGGCGGCACGGGAACCATCGCCGGCCACCAGTGGACCTCACCGAACGGCCACTTCACGTTCGCAGCGTTCGAGGGCCCGGGCGCGGGCGTCGCGGTCATCGACCACGAGCGGAACAACGAGGTCGTCCAGACCCTCGACTATCCCGGCAGGCCGCACGGCGTCGACTTCGCCCCTAGACGACGAGTCGCGTGGGCTCGTCCTCGGCGACCGAGCCCCTAACTCGTTTGAGGTGCGTGCCGGCTTGCTTCCCTCAACCGACGTGTTGCCCCGTGTGTTGCCCCCGAGCGACCTGAGCGGCATCCTCGCTAAGAGAAAACCCCGCCTGAGCGGGGCTTTCGTGTGGCCTAACGGAGCGGCTGCAGGAGTCGAACCTACCCAGCGTGGGTTGCCATGCCTGCCGAACAGATCGAGCGCGAGCTACTGCAGTGGCGGTGGAGCAATGACGAGCTTGCTACGAGGACAAGATGATGCCTCCCACCTTCGTCGCGATGAACGCGCCGCTCGCGTACGGCGTGCCCAGGACCGCGTTGCATCGGAGGAAGATCGGTGTGCTCGTCGCGGTGGTCAGGTCGCCGATCACCAGCATGGTGAGCTCGGCGTTCCCCGATCCGAATCCCGTCTTCTGGCGAAGTGTTCCTGCTGCGGCGAAACTGCAGCCGATCGTCCCCTGGCTGTAGCGCACGTTGGCAAGCAGGGTGTAGGAACCGGGCGGCACTGTGACGGTCGCCATCGTCTTCGTCAGTCCTGGAGTGAACGTCTGCGCCGGGCCGCCGTAGTTGACGTAGGCCTGGCTTGGCCCGACGGGTCCCTGTGGTCCCTGTGGCCCGGGCGGTCCCTGTGGCCCTGAGGCGCCGGCGGGCCCAGTGGCACCTTTGGGACCCTGTGGTCCTGTCGGCCCCTGTGGTCCGCGGCCCGAACCCGAACCCGCGGGGCCGGGCGGTCCCTGCGGGCCGACCGCACCGATCGAGGCAGGGAGCTTCCCGTTCGCGCCCACCACGGGGATGTCTCCGGCTTTCGGCGACCTCGACGCTTTGTGACCGGAAAGCCGCTTCGCGTTGTCTGCGCTACCGGCGAACTTCGCGAACGTTGCCCTTTTTGCGAACGGCGGCACGGCATGGATCACGCGACCAGCCGCGTGACCGACCGGCGTTGCTCCGAACACCGCTATCAGCAACGCAGACGCAGACAGAACCAACGGCAGACGCTGGCGCATCACACACCCTCCCTCGCTCGGAAAGCGCAATCATCCACGCGGATTGCCGCAGGTGTCAACACAGCCGGTGTGCGCCTGAGCGGAGCGCCACCCTCGCTCGCGTGGTCGGAGGAGGACCCGGCCTGCGCTAGAACACACACAAGGTCGACGTGTTGCCCCCTGCGTTGCCCCCGACGCAACCTGAACCGCACCCTCGCTAAGTGAAAACCCCGCCTGAGCGGGGCTTTCCTCTGAGCCGACGCCCGGACTCGAACCGGGGACCCCTTCATTACGAGTGAAGTGCTCTACCAGCTGAGCTACGTCGGCGGGGCCTTGCGAAGCCGCTGGCCAGTATAGCCCCGGCTTTCGGCAGGTTTTGTCGCGCGTTCAGCAAACATGAACAGGTACATGAGTCGTTTGCTGGCCGCCGGCGCGCTCGTCGCGTTCTTCGTCGTGTTGTTCGTGATCGTGACGAGAAGTCGCAACGACAACGACTCGACCACGACGACGACCAGCACCCGGACGACGGCCCGGACGACCCCGACCCGGCCGACGACGACGACCAGGAATCCGGGCACGCCGCGGATCAAGCTCGCCGCGGTCGGCGCGTACGACCCCGAGGGCGACGGGCACGAGAACGACGATCTCGCCCCGGACGCCGTCGACGGGGACACCACGACGTTCTGGAAGACCGAGCACTACCACAGCTTCCGGAAGTCCGGCGTCGGCCTGCTTCTCGACGCGCGGCGGGCGCGCCCGATCACACGCGTGATCGTCTCGACCGACACGGCGGGCGCCTCGGCCGAGATCCAGGTCGGGCGAAACCCGAACGGGCCGTTCCACCTCGTCACCGCCGCCGAGCCGCTGACCGGGACGACGGTCTTCCGGCTCGCGAAGAAGCCGATCGGGCGCTACGTGGTGGTCTGGATCACGGCGCTGCCGCCTTCGGCCGGCGAGGCGCACGTGACCGAAGTGCGTGCGTTCGGCCCCGCCGGCTAGGACGCGCAACCGGGGTGCCGGCGAGCTCGCGGCGCAGGCGCACGAACAGCGCCTCGAGCGCGAGCGGCGGCGAGACGTTGAACTCCTCGAACGCACGCCACGCCTCCCGCACCGCCTCGGCGGCGGCCTCGGCGCCGCCGCGGTCGACCCCGGCGTCCTCGGTCAGGTCGGCGACGCGGTCGAAGTGGATCACCGCCCGCTCGGCCCCGACCCCCACGACCACCAGGTCGCGGTACCAGGCGGCGAGCTCCTCGAGGGCGAGCAGGATCTCCTCCCGCTCGGCCCCGCGCTCGGCGCGCTTGACGTACTGCTCGGCCTCGCGGTCGGGCAGCTCCCGGCCCTCGAGCGCCTGCTCGGCGGCCGCCTTCGCCTCCGCGGCCCGCTCAGCGGCGAGAGCGAGGACGGCCTGAGCGGCGGCGTTGGGGTCGAAGGAAGGGTCGATGTACACGGCGCGCGCGATCGAGAGCAGCTCCTCTCGCCGCCTGGCCGCCTCGGGGTCGAGCAGCCGCTCCACGCGGTCGAGCCGCCCGGCCGCGACGCGCGCGAACGCCGTCGCCTGCTCCGGCGCGAGCCCCGGCGCGCGCCGCTCGATCTCCGCCCGGATCGCGCGCTCCGACAGCCGCCGGAAGGGCACGAGCTGGCAGCGGGAGCGGATCGTCTCCGGCAGCGGCCCGAGCTCGTCGGCGACCAGGACGACGACCGCGTAGGGCGGCGGCTCCTCGAGGTCCTTCAGCAGCGCGTCGGCCGCCTCCGCGTTCAGCAGGTGCGAGCCGAAGACGAGGTAGACCCGCCGGTCGGCCTCGAACGGGCGCATGTGCAGGTCGCGGCGGAGCTCCCGCACCTCGTCGATCCGGATCATGTCGCCGAGCGGCTCGAGGAGGTAGAGGTCGGGGTGCGCGAGGCGCTCGACGCGGTCGCGGTCGCCGAGCAACTCGCCCGCGAAGGCCAGCGCGGCGCGACGCTTCCCCACTCCGGCCGGGCCGTGGAAGAGGTAGGCGTGCGCCGGCTCGTCCGCGAGCGCTGCGCTCAGCAGCCGCTTGGCCTCGTCCTGCTCGAGCAACGTCTCGAAGCTCATACCCCCAGCCGCCTCCGGACCTCCGCCGCGATCTCTGCCGGCGGCTGCCTCCCGTCCACGAGCTCGACCCGCTCGGGGAAGCGCTCCGCCAGCTGCTCGTAGGCGCGTCCGACCTCGGCCTGGAAGCCGTCGCCCTCCTGCTCGATCCGGTCGGGCTTGCCCTCGCGGCGGGCCGCGGCGGTTGCGGCATCGACGGCGACGACGAAGGTCCGATCGGGCAGCAGGCCCTCGAGCACGGTCAGGTTGAGCTGGAGCACGAGATCGAGGCCGAGGCCGCGCGCGATCCCCTGGTAGGCGAGCGACGAGTCGACGAAGCGGTCGCAGACGACGTCGGCGCCGCGCGCGAGCGCCGGCCGGATCACCTCGGCGGCGTGCTCGGCGCGCGAGGCCGCGAACAGCGCCGCCTCCGCCCACGGCGTCATGTCCGGCCCGTCGAGGACGAGCCGCCGCAGCTCCTCGCCGAGCTCGGTGCCTCCCGGTTCGCGGGTCGCGACGACCTCGCGCCCGAGTCCCGCCAGGTGCTCCTCGAGCAGCCGCGCCTGCGTCGTCTTCCCCGACCCGTCCACCCCTTCGAAAGACACGAACACGAACGCCTAGGATACGGCTGTGCGCGCACTGGTCACCGGCGGGGCAGGCTTCATCGGGTCGAACCTCGTCGACGCGCTCGTCGCGCGCGGGGACGACGTCGTCGTCCTCGACGACCTCAGCTCGGGGAAGCGCTCGAACGTGAACCCGGCCACCCGGTTCGTGGAGGGCAGCATCCTCACAGACGCCCTCGAGGAGGCGATGCGCGATGCGGAGATCTGCTTCCACCTCGCGGCCCAGGCCGACGTGCCCACCTCGGTGGCGCGGCCCGAGTTCGACGCCCAGGTCAACGTCGTCGGGACGGTGCGGGTGCTCGCCGCCGCCGGCGACGCGCCCGTCGTCTTCAGCTCGACCGGCGGGGCGATCTACGGCGAGTGCCGGCGGCCCGCGCGCGAGGACGACCCGCTGCTGCCGCTCAGCCCCTACGGCATCGCCAAGCTCGCCGGCGAGGAGTACCTGTCCGGCTGGAACCGGATGCACGGGACGCGGCACACCGCCCTTCGCTTCGCGAACGTCTACGGCCCCCGCCAGGAGGCCGGGCTCGAGGGCGGGGTCGTCGCGATCTTCCTGAACGCGATGGCGGCGGGCGGGGAGACCCGGATCTACGGCGACGGGCAGCAGACGCGCGACTTCGTCCACGTCGACGACGTCGTCCGCGCGCTGCTGGCAGCCGTGGGGCGCGGCGGCGCGTTCAACGTCGGCAGCGGCGTCGAGACGCCGATCCTGGAGCTGCACGAGCAGTGCAGCGCGGTCACGGGCGACCTGCGCGAGCCGAGCTTCGGCCCGGCGCGCGAGGGCGACGTCCTGCGCAGCGTCCTCGACGTGTCGCTCATCGAGCGCGAGCTCGGCTGGCGGCAGCAGGTCCCGCTCGACGACGGGCTGCGCGGGACGTGGGACTGGGTGAGTTCCGAGGAAGGAGGGCGGGCCGGCGGGACGAAGTGAGCGTCCGCCGTGGATCACCCTCTCAGCCCCACCGAGCTCGTCCGGCCCTGGCGCACGGCCACCCTCGTCCTCACCGGGATCGCCGCGATCCAGCTCATCCTGCTGATCGGCGCCGGGATCATCCTGCTCGGCAAGCAGATCGCCCCGCACGTGCACAAGGCGGCCGCCCGTGAGGCCGCCGCGAAGCCGGCGAAGGTCTTGCACCCGACGACGAAGCACAAGCCGAAGGCGACCCGCACGCTCGCCGCGCACGCGAAGCCGACGCTCGCGCGCGCGAAGACGAAGGTGCTCGTCCTGAACGGCAACGGCGTCCAGGGCGCCGCCGCGCTCGCCGCCCAGCTCGCGCAGGCACGCGGCTACCCCGTGCTCGACGTCGGGAACGCCACGAAAACCGGCTACGCGCGCACGATCGTCATGTACCGGCCGGGCTTCCGCTCGGAGGCGCTCCGGTTCCGGCACGACCTGAACCTGAGCGTCGTCGCGCCGATCGACGGGATGACGCCCGCCGAGCTCAAGGGCGCGCAGCTGGTCGAGATCCTCGGCGCCGCGCGCTAGCGACTACCCGCCGCCGAGCACCTTCGCCCGCGCCTGGTCGAGCAACCCACCCGGGCGCCCGGCAGGCCCGTAGGGATCGAGGCCGTACGCGCGGTCGAGGTCGTGGAGCGCCTCCTTGTACCGGCCCGTGAAGAACTCGTACGAGCCGAGGGCGTACCAGGTGCTCGAGTTCTCCGGCTGGAGGTCGACCGCCTGCCGGTAGTAGCGAAGCGCAGCCTCCTCGTCGCGCCGTGACGCCTCGGCGTCGCCGAGCGCATACAGCGGGTCGGTCGCGAGCGGGTCGAGCGTCCGGGCGGCGCGGGCGTCCGAGAGGGCCGCCTCCGAGCGGTCGGAGGCGAGCTGCGAGTAGGCGGAGTCCACGAGGCGCGCCGACGAGTACGGCGCGACCAGCGAGTAGAGCACGCCGAGGCCAGCCACCCCGGCGAGCGCCCAGACCGGCCGCGAGACCCTTGCCCGGCGCCGCGCGCAGAGGCCGATCAGCGCCCCGAGCACGAAGAACGCGGGCGCCGTGACGGCCACGAACTCCCAGTGGATGTCGACGAGCCCGTGGAGGACGTACGCGCCGAGGCCGAGCGCGAGGGCGGCTGCAGCCGCGCGCTCGCCTCCTTCCGCCCGCCGGACCGCGCAGACCGCCGCCGTCGCCCCGGTCCCGATCGCGCCGAGCAGGAGCAGGAAGCCGACGATCCCGGTCTCGGCCAGGAACTGGAGCGCGACGTTGTGCGGCTCCGTCGTGGTGATCGAGCCCTGGCGGATGTCGCGCCGGGCGACCTCGAAGGTCGCCGCGCCCTTCCCCGCGAGCGGCGCGTCCTTCCACAGCGACCACGCCTCCTGCCACCAGCGCCAGCGGTTGCTCGAGCTCAGCTCGGCGAGGCGCGTCGGAGTCTGCGAGACCTCCTTGCCGCCGGTGCCGCGGAACTCGTCCAGGATCGCGCCGCCCTTGACCGCGAGCACGACCGCGACCGCGGCGAGGGCGACGATCCCGGCAAGCCACCCGAGCCGTCGCGTCCAGACGGTGCGCTCCCGGTCGCTCAGCGCGCGCCCGGCGAGCCAGTAGGCGACGCCGGCCGCGACCGCCGCGCCGGCCGCGAGCAGGACGCCGAACCAGGCGCCGTCGTCCACACGGTCGGCATAGGCCTGGAGGTCGTCGGTGAGCGCCGGCCGCGAGAACGCCCAGAGCGCGACGAGCCCGGCGACAGGAGTCGCGACGGCCAGCGCGGCGAGCGACTCGAGCCGGTCGCGCGAGACCCAGACCCAGCCGAGCGCCGCGAGCGCGGCGACCGCGATGCCGGCGCGCGAGTACGTGAGCACGACCGCCAGCTCGGCCACGTAGAGGAGCAGCACCCCCACCGTCCGCACCCACCGCGCATGGCCGCGCGCCGATGCGAGCCAGAGCGAGAAGGGCACTGCGGTAGCCGCCGCGAGCGCGAGCGAGTTCCAGTAGCCGATCGGGTTGCGGAGCCGCGCGACCCGCGCGCCGTCCGGGAAGAGCGAGGGGATCACCTTCCCGAGCAGCGCCCAGCAGAGGACCAGCCCGAGCAGGAGCGCGAGGCCGCCGGCGATCGTCCGGGCCGGCTGCCGCACCTGCGTCGCGAGCACCCCGAGCAGCGCGAAGGCGAGGTAGACGAGGAGCCGGTTGAACGCAGCCCAGGAGAGGTCGGGAGCGACCGACCAGGCCATCGTCAGCCCGACCCAGAGCGCGAGCGCCGCGAGCAGCGCCAGACAGGCGAGCCCGAACCCGCGCGGCACGGGCACCGACCACCCGAGCAGCACGATCGCGCCGAGCGCCGCGAACGCGCCGATCCAGAAGAGCCGCCCGTCGGAGATGCCGTCGCCGAAGAAGAAGGCGACGAAGAGCAGCGCGCCCGAGACGGCAAGGGTCGCCGGCCCGGCGAGCTTGGCGGCCTGCATCGCCGGCCGACGCTAGCACAGCCCCCAGCGGGCGCCTTTTTCCTTACAGACGCTTAACCGCGGGATCACCACCGATTCACGTGGAGGGTCGAAACTCACTCGAAGCCCGTATTTCCGAGGGCACAGGTACAGTGCACCGAACGCGAACCGCCGGCCGCCGCCCCACCGTGAGCGGTCCCCGTTTCTCGTGATCCATTCGCCCAGGAACATCGTCACTCTCTCCCTGCTTGCGGCCGTTGCCCTGACGCTCGGGCTCGGCGCGGGCGTGGCGCCCGCATCGGCAAAGGACAAGGCGCCCTGCTGGAAGACGCTGATCAACGACTGGTACGACGGCCGGATCGACGGCACGTACCCGATCCACTGCTACCGCGAGGCGCTCCAGCACCTGCCGACCGACGTCGACACGTACTCGAGCGCGCGCGAGGACATCAAGCAGGCGCTCCAGAAGCGGATCACGCAGGGCACACAGGCCGAGACGACGACGACCGGCAGTGCGGTCCCGCCAGGGCCCGGCGGCAGCGACGGGAACGACAACGGCTCTGGCACCCAGAACCCCAGCGGCGACAACGGCAACAACAAATCGCCGAGCGGCCCCGTTCAGAGCGCCTTCGACGCCACCAAACCGGGCAGCGCGGACTCCGTCCCGGTGCCGCTGATCGTGCTCGGCGCGGTCGCCCTGCTGCTGATCGTGGCCGGCGCGACCGGCTTCCTCACCCGCCGGATGCGCACGCGCCGTGTCCAGCTCGCCTCGGCCGCAGCGACCCCGCCTGGGCCCGGCAAGCCGCCACGCCCACAGTAAAAGCCCCTGGAAATCGGCGGAAATTCGTTCCGTCCGGTAGCCGCTCTACTCTGCCAGGTCCCTTTCTGGGGGGCCGGAAAGGCACGAGGGCACAGCTATTCTTGGGAGGAAGAGATGGCGTCTACGAAGGCATCCGCAGCAACTGAGACCGCCGTCGCCGAAATCGTGAACACCGTCGTCGAAGACGACGCGAGCGTCGGCGTCGAGCGCTTCTTCACCATCCCGGGTCGCGACCCGTTCGAGGAGGTGGAGTGGGAGATTCGCGATGCCTTCATCCCGGGCAAGGACAAGCCCGCCTTCGATCAGAAGGACGTCGAGTTCCCGAAGTTCTGGTCGCAGACCGCGACGAACATCGTCGCGCAAAAATATTTCAGGGGCAAAATGGGCTCGGCAGAACGAGAGACGAGCGTGAAGCAGATGATCGGCCGGGTCGTCGACACGATCTCCGGCTGGGGCCGCGCGGGCGGCTACTTCGCGACCGACGAGGAGGCCGACACGTTCGAGGACGAGCTGAGGGCGATCCTCGTCAACCAGTACGCCTCGTTCAACTCCCCGGTCTGGTTCAACGTCGGCTTCGAGGAGAAGCCGCAGTGCTCAGCCTGCTTCATCCTCTCGATCGACGACTCGATGGAGTCGATCCTCGACTGGATCCGCCGCGAGGGGATCATCTTCCGCGGTGGCTCGGGGTCGGGCGTCAACCTCTCGCGCCTGCGCTCCTCCAAGGAGCAGCTCTCCAAGGGCGGCTACGCCTCCGGGCCGGTGTCGTTCATGCGCGGCGCCGACGCGTCCGCCGGCACGATCAAGTCGGGCGGCAAGACACGGCGCGCGGCGAAGATGGTCGTCCTCGACGTCGACCACCCGGACATCGAGGAGTTCATCTGGTGCAAGTCCAAGGAAGAGGACAAGGCGCGCGTCCTCGAGGCGGCGGGCTACGACATGTCGCTCGACTCGCCGGACTGGGCGTCGATCCAGTACCAGAACGCCAACAACTCGGTGCGCGTCACCGACGCCTTCATGGAGGCGGCGGAGTCTGGATCCGAGTGGAATCTCACCGCGAGGACCGACGGCACCGTCGTCGACACGGTCGACGCGCGCGGGCTGCTCCGGCAGGTCGCCGAGGCAGCGTGGAAGTGCGCCGACCCGGGCGTGCAGTACGACACGACGATCAACGCGTGGCACACGAGCCCGAACTCGGGCCGGATCAACGCGTCGAACCCGTGCTCGGAGTACATGCACCTCGACAACTCGGCCTGCAACCTCGCCTCGCTCAACCTGATGAAGTTCCGCCGCGAGGACGGCGAGCTCGACGTCGAGGCGTTCCAGCACGCTGTCGACGTCGTCTTCCTCGCGCAGGAGATCGTCGTCGGCTACTCGTCGTACCCGACGCCGGAGATCGAGCAGAACGCGAAGGCGTACCGCGAGCTCGGCCTCGGCTACGCAAACCTCGGCGCGCTGCTGATGGCGCGCGGGCTGCCGTACGACTCCGACCAGGGTCGGGCGTACGCGGCGGCGATCACGGCGCTGATGACGGGCCGCGCCTACCGCAAGTCCGCGGAGATCGCATCACGGATGGGCCCGCATGCCGGCTACCAGCCGAACGCGGCGGCGATGATCGGCGTGATCGCGAAGCATCGCGCGGCGGTCGGGAACATCCAGCACTCCGACTCGGTGCCGGACGATCTGCTGTCGGCGGCGCGGCAGGCCTGGGACGACGCGCTCGACCTCGGCGAGGTCAGCGGCTTCCGCAACGCGCAGGCGACCGTGCTCGCGCCGACCGGGACGATCAGCTTCATGATGGATTGCGACACGACCGGCGTCGAGCCCGACTTCTCGCTCGTCAAGTCGAAGAAGCTCGTCGGCGGCGGCGAGATCACGATCGTGAACAAGACCGTGCCGATGGCGCTCGACGTGCTCGGCTATGCACCGAGCGAGGTCGAGGAGATCGTCGCCTTCATCGACGAGCGGAACACGATCGTCGGCGCGCCGTACGTCAAGGCCGAGCACTTCCCGGTGTTCGACTGCGCGGTCGGCGACCGGTCGATCCACTACTCCGGCCACGTGAAGATGATGGGCGCCGTCCAGCCGTTCATCTCCGGCGCGATCTCGAAGACCGTGAACATGCCGGAGGAGGCCTCGGTCGACGACGTCGCGCAGCTGATCGCCGACGCGTGGCGCCTGGGCGTGAAGGCGATCGCGATCTACCGCGACAACTGCAAGGTCGCGCAGCCGCTCTCGAGCAAGTCGGAGAGCGGTCAGCTCCCGGCCGTACCGCCGACGCCGCTGACGCAGCGCCGGCGCCTGCCGGAGGACCGCACGGAGATCGGCCGCAAGTTCCGGGTCGGCGACTACGAGGGCTACATCCACGTCGGCCTGTACGACGACGGCGCCCCCGGCGACATCTTCGTCGACATCGCGAAGGACGGCACCACGATGGCCGGCCTGATGAACTCGCTGATGATCGCCGTCTCGATGGGCCTCCAGTACGGCGTCCCACCCGAGGTCTACGTCTCGAAGCTCTCGCACATGCGCTTCGAGCCGAGCGGCCTGACGAACGACGCGGACATCCGCAGCGCGAAGTCGATCGTCGACTACATCTTCCGCTGGTTCGGCAAGAAGTTCCTCACGCCGGAGCAGCAGGAGGAGGTCGGGATCCTCTCGCCGGAGGTGAAGGCCCGGCTGGCGGAGCGCTATGCGAACGGCGGCGACGCGCCGGCGGCGCCGGTCGAGTCACCGCCCCCGGGCCAGACCGCGCTGTTCAACTCGTGGGAGGACGCCGTCGAGTGCGCGAAGTGCGGCGGCCGGATGATTCGCACCGGCTCGTGCTACACGTGCCGCGACTGCGGGACGAACACCGGCTGCAGCTGAGCCGCTCAGCCGAATGAACTGCCGGGAGGGCCGCCGCAAGCGGCCCTCTCCGGTTTCCGGCGGGAACAATCGAGCCGTGGAGCGCGTGCGGATCGACAAGTGGCTCTGGGCGGCGCGGTTCTTCAAGACCCGCGGCGCGGCGACCGAGGCCGTCACCGGCGGGCACGTGCACGTCGACGGTGAGCGCGTGAAGCCGGCGCGCGATGTCAAAGAGGGCGACCGGCTCGAGATCAGGCGCGGGCAGCAGCGGTTCACGGTCGTCGTCACCGGGCTCGCCGAGCGGCGCGGGCCCGCGAGCGCGGCGGCGGAGCTCTACGAGGAGACGCCCGAGTCGATCGCCGAGCGCGCAGAAGCGGCGAGAGGAGCGGCGGCTCGCGAAGCCGCTCGGGGCCGACCTCTCCGAGCGGCCGACCAAGCGCGACCGGCGGCGGCTCGACGCGCTCCGCGCGCGGCCAGCGCCGGCCTTGAGCGAGACAGCCGACCCCCCGTCGATCTGCTCCGTGCGACCGGAGGACGTACGCTCCCGCTGACATGACGCTCGAAGAGCTCGATCGCTGGCTCGACGTCTACGGGCGGGCCTGGGAGAACAAGGACGTCGACGGGTTCGTCGACTGCTTCACGCCCGACGCCGACTACTTCTGGGGCCCGTCCTGGGATGCACCGCTACGCGGCCACGACGCGATCCGCGCCCGCACGGAGCAGGCGGTCTCGGCCCAGGAGAACGTGCGGTTCGGCCACGAGGTGCTCGCGGTCACGCCCGACGGGCGCGGGATCGCGCGGTGGTGGGTGTCGTTCGACGTCCCGGGCGAGGGGATCGACCTCGAGGGGATCTTCCTCGTCACGCTCGACGAGGCGGGGCGCTGCTCCGACTTTCGCGAGTGGTGGAACGCCCGCTCGCGACCGGCGTAGCGCCCCCCGCAGCCTACTTCGTCGTCGTCACCTTGACGGTCGACGAGAGCGGGCTCTCGTTGCCGACGGCGTCCAGAGCGCTGACCGCATAGCGGTACTTCGTCCGGCCTGCGACGGTTGTGTCCGTGTAGTTCGTTACCCCGACCGTTGCGATCGTGACGCCCTCGCGGTAGACGCGGTAGGCAGTGACGCCGACGTCGTCGGTGCTCGGCGACCAGGCGAGCTTCACCCGGCGCGGGCCGCTCTGGGCCTTGCCGGTCAGGCCGGAGGGCTTCGACGGCGCGACTGCGTCGTCCGGCGTCGTCACCGGTGCGGAGACCGGGTCGCTGCGGTTGCCGCCGCCGTCGATCGCGACGACCGAGTACGAGTAGGTCGTCGACGGCGCGATCGCGTTGTCCGTGAACGCCGTCGCAGTCGTCGTCCCGAGGACCGTGCCGTCGCGCGAGACCTCGTAGGCCGCGACCCCGAGGTCGTCCGTCGCGGCCGGCCAGGTCAGCTCCACCCGTGACGGGCCGCCGAGCCACTGGGCGCTCAGGCTCGCCGGGGCGGCCGGCGGCGAGACGTCGACCGTGACCGGCACAGACGTCGCGTCGCCCAGGTTCGCGGCCGCGTCGATCGCGCGCACCGCGTACGTGTAGGGCTGACCTCGCACCGACGCTCGAATCGGTCCAGTCGGTGGACGAGACGGTCGCGAGCAGCGCGTTGTTCCGGTAGACGCGGTACGACACCGGGCCACTCGGGTCGGAGACCGGGTCCCAGTGCAGCGCGACCGAGAGCGGCGAGGCGACGACCTGGCCCACGAGGCCGGCCGGCGCCGACGGCGGCATGAAGTCCGGGCTCGGCAGGCCGCCCTTCAGCGCAGCGCAGTCGACCGATTGCGCGTTCACCGCCGCGATCGCCGACTGGAACGCCGGTAACGAGTCCTTTGCGGTCAGGTCGGCCCAGTACGCGCCCGACTGCCACCCGCTGAGCCGCGGCTCGTCCACCAGGAGAAAATTGAAGAACGCAGCCACGTTCGGCTGGCAGTACGCAAGCCGGATCGCGTCCAGCACCTGGGTCCCCTGGTCGGGCGCAGGGCTCGTCTCGGTCGGCGCGGGCGACTCCGGCTCGCCGCCCGCCCAGTCCGGGAGCGTGGCGACGTTCTCCGTCCCCGTGTACCACGCCTCCTTGCCCGGATCGAGAGCCGTCTGGAATCCCGCCTCGAGGTACCAGATCGTCCCCGGCGCCGGCTGCGCCGTCCCGTTGAAAGCGAGCCACAGGTTGTAGGCGAGCTTGTTCCAGTCGCCCTCGCCGATCGTCTTCGACTGGATGTGCTTCCGCCACGGGCGCTCGTCCGCCGCGGCCGCGTACGGGTGGAACCCGACCGTGTCGATCAGCCGCTTCGTCCGGCCGGCCGCGCGATAGGCGTCCCCGACGCCGCGGATGAACGCGCCCGGCGAGGTCGAGCCGCCAGTCGTCGTTCCCGGTCGAGGACAGCGCCAGCCCGATCACATTCACGTTCGAGCCGAACGCGCTCGTGCAGCACGTCGTAGCAGCGCGCGAGCAGCGCCTCGTACAGCGCGGGCGCGTTCGTCTGCGGGTTCCAGAACAGCCGCTTGTTCGGCTCGTTCCAGAGCACGACGTCGCGGATCGAAGACCAGCGCGTCAGCACGTTCTTGACGTAGCCGCAGTACGCGTCGCGCGCCGAGGACGTCGAGCGGCGCCTTCGACCCGGCGCTCGCGTAGACCGCGAGCACGAGCTTCATCCCGCCCGCCGCGCCGGTGGCGCGGTCGAGGTCGCCCACCTCGGATGGGTCCGGCTGCGTCTGGCCCGGCTCCCAGAAGAGCGTGATCCGGAACGCCTTCGCGCCGAGCGACGTCGCGGGTCCGACCGCTACCGAGCCGCCGTTCTTGACCAGGTCGTCGGTGAACCCGACGAAGAACGGCGAGCCGGCGCCGGACGACGACGCGGGCACTCCCGCGAGCACCGCGGCGAAGACGAACACGATGGCGACGATTCGAGCCAGAACCCTCTCCCCGGGTCGGGACCGAGAGGGTAGCGCCTAGCCTCCACGTTGTACGCGCGGCCTGCTAGCTCAGCTGCCAGGCGTTGTCGCGCAGGATCGGCGTCGCCGCGCCGTGCTCGTCGAGCCCGTCCACCTCGACCTCGGGGCCGCCGATCATGAAGTCCGTGTGGGCGCGCGAGCGGTTGACGCCCATCGCCTGGAGCTCCTCGTCGCCGGGAAGCGTCTCCACGCGCAGCGCCTTGGGCCAGCCGGTGCCGTAGGCGATGTGCGACGCGGCGTTCTCGTCGAACAGCGTGCTCCAGAAGGTGATGCCGCTCCTGCCGACCAGCGACTTCTCGTCGACGAGCGCGACCTCTCCGAGTAGCGACGCGTTCGCGTCGACCGCCAGCTCGCCCCGAACCTCGTCCGCGCCGGTAGAAGCCTTGACCTCGCTGACGCGGCCGTTCTCGAAGGTCATCTCCAGGTCCCGGACGACGGTACCGCCGGACAGGACGAGCGGCTGGGTCGCCCGCACCTTTCCTTCGGTGCGGCGCCAGTCCGGGGAGGTGAACACCTCCTCGGTCGGAAGGTTCGGCACGTAGAACTGTCCCCACGAGGTCTCGACGCCCGCCGCTGTCCAGTCGGCGATCGGCAGCAGGCCGACGGTCAGGTCGGTCCCGGGACCGCGGAAGCGCACCGCGTCGAAGCGGCGCTCGTTCAGCTGCCTCGCCCGCTCCTTCAGCATCGAGATGTGCGCCTTCCAGGCGGCGATCGGGTCGTCCTCGCTCAGGCGCACCGTCCCGCGGACGGCGTCCCACAGCCGCGCGAGATCTGGCTCGCCGAAGACCTGCTCGGCCCAGCCCGGCGTCGGGAAGGCGACGATCGTCCACGGGGCACCGCCCGTGGTCGAACGTCGACCAGATCGCCCGCCGCAGGTCGGGCATCAGCGATTTCGCGACCCGGGCGGGGTCGAGCCCGGCGAAGAGGTCCGGCTCGGGCTCGCCGACCGTGTTGATCATCGCCGTCCGGCGCTCCGCCTCCTCCTCCACCCGCTGGAGCATCCACGGCGGCGTCCAGCCGACGAGGTCGTCCGGCGCATGCGCGGCCTTCTCGCGGCGCAGGTGCAGGTCGATGTAGTAGCTGTCCACGCGCCTCGCCCCGTCGGCGTACGCCACACGGGCGATCGCCCGGACGAGCGGCGCGTGCTCGATGTAGCAGAGCACGGTCACGTCCTGGCCGGGCTCGAGGTTGACGCCGACGCGGACGGCGAGCCGTGCGTACTCCTCCAGCTCTTCGGTGCGCTCGCCCCAGAAAGCGTCGGTGTCCACGGCCCGACGCTACCAGCGTAGAATCGCCCGATGGCGAGCAGCTCGGCGGCCGTGACCGCGCGCGAGCGGATGAGCTGGCAGGAGCTCGGCAGCGGGGCGCGCGAGCTCGCAGAGCAGATCGTCGCGGACGGCTACGAGCCGGACATCATCCTCGGCATCGCCCGAGGCGGACTGCTGGTCGCCGGCGCGCTCTCCTACGCGCTCGACGTCAAGAACTCGTTCACGATGAACGTCGAGTTCTACACCGGGATCGACGAGCGGCTGCCCGTGCCGATGCTGCTGCCGCCGGTGCCCGAGCTCGTCGACCTCCACGACGCCCGGATGCTGATCGCCGACGACGTCGCCGACACCGGGCAGACACTCGCGCTCGTCAAGGGCTTCTGCGCCGGCCAGGTCGGCGAGGTGCGCGTGGCCGTGCTCTACGAGAAGCCGAGGTCGATCGTGGACTGCGAGTACGTCTGGAAGCGCACCGAGCTCTGGATCGACTTCCCCTGGTCGATCGAGCCGCCCGTCAGCGGCTGAGCAGCCCGAGCACCTCGCCGGGCTCCGCGTGCCGTCCGAGCTTCTGCTTCGAGAAGACCAGCTCGCCGTCGGCGATCACGTCGAACTGGCTGTTCTCGCCCTCGTGGATCGTCGCTTCGTGACCGTTCGCGTTCAGTTCGGCCGCGAGACTCGCGGCCCGTTCGTCGTAGCTGCTTCAGACCGGGCAGTAGTAGATCTCGACCTGCACGGGACTCGACTCTACAGCTCGAACGCCGGCGGTTGCTCGGCTCGGCGCCGGCCAAGCCTACGGCTCAGGATGGATGCGCCAGACCTGAGCGCCCTGGAACATGGAGGCCCAGACGTCGCCCTCCGCGCCGGCGACGACCGCCGGGCCCTCCCCGGTCTGGATCGTCTCGACGACCTTGCCGGTCGTGCCGTCGATCCGGGAGATCGTGTTCCCGAGGTCGTTCGGCACCCAGACGTCCCCGCCGATCACGTCGAGGTTGACCGGGCTGATCCCGACCCGAACGGTCGAGACCGCGCGGCGGCGCGCGGCGTCGATCCGCGTCACCGTGCCGTCGGTCGTGTTCGAGACCCAGACGTCGTTGCCGTTCGCCGCGATCCAGGACGAGCCCCGGCCGCCGGAGCGCACGCGGGCGAGCCGGTAGGTGCGCGGGTCGAGGCGGAAGACCGAGGTGCCGTGGTCGTCGCCGACCCAGATCGCGCCCGCGGCGAAGCCGATCCCCGCCGGCGCGACGCCGGGCGGGAACCGCACTGTCCTGACGACCTTGTTCGTGCGGACGCTGATGCGCTGGACGCTGCCGCCGTTGCGGTTCGTCACCCAGATCGCGCCGAGTGCATAGGCGAGGTCGTAGGTCGTCCGGCCGACCGGGATCGAGGCGATCTTCGTCGCCGTCGCCGGGTTGAAGCGATCGACGCGGCCGGACTGCGTCACGACCCAGATCGAGCCGGACGCGTATCGGAGCTCGCAGGGCGTGCGGTCGGTCGGGACGCTCTTCACGACCGCGTTCGTCGCCGGGTCGATCTTCACCAGGCGCGCATTCGACGCCTCCGTCACCCAGACCGCGCCCGGGGAGCCGGCGACGCCGCACGGCGTCCCCGGCACGGCGACCTTCGCGACCACCGTGCTTCCCGCCGCCGCGGTCACGGCGAGGGGAAGCGTCGCAAGGAGGGAGACCAGCCTCACTTCGAGCTCAGCGGGTACGTCGGCTAGCCACGGGCGTCGAAGCGGCGGCCGACCTCGGCCCAGTTGACGACGTTCCACCAGGCGGCGAGGTAGTCGGGGCGCCGGTTCTGGTAGTTCAGGTAGTAGGCGTGCTCCCAGACGTCGATGCCGAGGAGCGGCACGTCGCTCTCCATGATCGGGCTGTCCTGGTTCGGCGTCGAGTAGACGGCGAGGCCGGTGCCGTCCCAGACGAGCCAGCTCCAGCCGCTGCCGAAGCGCTTGACGCCGCCGTCGTTGACCGCCTCCTTGAGCTGCGTCGACGCCGCCGAAGGTCGCGTCGATCGCGTCGGCGAGGTCGCCCTCGGGCTCGCCGCCGCCGTCCGGGCCCATGATCTCCCAGAAGAGCGAGTGGTTGGCGTGGCCGCCGCCGTTGTTGCGGACGGCGGTCGCGGATCGTCCTCGGGCAGGATGCTCGACGCTCGGCGAGGATGTCCTCGACCGAGCGGTCGGCCCACTCGGTGCCGTCGAGCGCCTTGTTCGCGTTGTCGACGTAGGCCTGGTGGTGCTTGTCGTGGTGGATCTCCATCGTCCGCGCGTCGATGTGCGGCTCGAGCGCGTCGAAGTCGTAGGGAAGGGCGGTAGCTCGAACGGCATCTGCGGCTCCTCTCGGTGTCGGGTCGTCGAGTCCGGACTTCCTCAGACGTGGATCATGCCGCCATGCGAGTCGTGCTCGGCTGCGGCAACTTCGGCGGCATCGGCTCGGCGCCGGCGTTCTTCGGGCAGGGCGAGACGAAGGAGCAGGCGTTCGCGCTCATGGACGCCGCCTGGGAGCTCGGCCTCGACTGGTTCGACACGGCCGACGCCTACGGCGGCGGGCGCAGCGAGCCGTGGATCGGCGACTGGATGCGCGCGACCGGCAACCGGCCGCGGATCACGACGAAGACGTTCAACCCGATGGAGGACGGCGCCGACTCCGGCCTCGCGCCGCGAGCGCGTGCTGCGCCAGCTCGAGACGAGCCTCGAGCGGCTCGGCGTCGACCGCGTCGACCTCTACCTCGCGCACGAGCCCGACCCGGACGACGCCGGTCGCCGAGACGCTCGGCGCGTTCGAGGCGCTGCTCGAGCGCGGCGCGATCGGCGCCTGGGGCGTCAGCAACGTCGGCGCGGCCGACCTGCGCGAGGGGCTCGAGCTCGGCACGCCGGCGCTCGTCCAGAACTCGTACTCGCTGCTCGACCGCGGCGACGAGGCGGAGCGTGATCCCGCTCTGCGCCGAGCACGGCATCGCCTACCAGGCGTTCAGCCCGCTCGCCGGCGGCTGGCTGACCGGCAAGTACCGGCGCGGCGAGGCGCCGCCGGAGGGCTCGCGGATGACGATGCGGCCCGAGCCGTACCGCACCTCGAGAGCGGACGCGTCTACGACGCGCTCGAGGCGCTCGAGCGCGAGGCCGCGGAGCGCGGCGTCAGCACGGCCGGGCTCGCGCTCGCCTGGGCGCTCGGCCGGGCGTGACTCGGTCGTCGTCGGGCCGCGGCGGCCGGAGCACCTCGAGCCGGTGCGCGAGGCGCTCGCGCTCGAGCTCTCGCCGGCCGAGCGCGACGAAGTAGGCTCGCTCTTCCCGATGCTGATCCTCGTCCTCGCGCAGACGAGGTCGAGCAGCTCCTCGACATGGCGGGCTGCATCGCCGCGATGGAGGAGGCGCTCGTCGCGCTCGCGCGCGGCGAGCTCCACCTGCCGCTCCGGCCGATCGTGCGGCCGCCGGGCGAGACGCACCTGCTCGGGCTGATGCCGCGTACCGCGGCGGCGAGCGGCCGCTGTACGCGCTGAAGACGGTCGGCGTCTTGCCCGACAACCCGACGCGCGGGCTCGACGCGCACCAGGGCACGGTCACGCTGTTCGACGGCGACGACCGGCGAGGTGCGTGGCGGTGATGAACGCGTCGCCGATCACCGCGATCCGCACCGCCGCCGTCTCCGGGCGTCGCGACGCGGCGCTCGCCCGCGAGGACGCGACGCGTGCTCGCGATCGTCGGCGCCGGCGTCCAGGCGCGCTCGCACATCGCGGCGATGCTCGGGCCCGGCCGTTCGAGCGAGATCCGGATCGCGGCCCGCACGCGCGAGAACGCCGAGCGGCTCGCCGCCGAGTGGCCGGCGGCGCCGTGCGGTCGACAGCGTCGAGGAGGCGGTGCGCGGCGCCGACGTGGTCTGCACCGTCACGCAGTCGCGCGAGCCGGTGCTCCAGCGCGAGTGGCTGAAGCCGGGCGCGCACGTGAACGCGGTCGGCGTCGTGCATCCCGCACACGCGCGAGCTCGACAGCGACGACGGTCGCGCGCTCGGCGTTCTTCGTCGACCGGCGCGAGTCGTGCGAGCAACGAGGCCGGCGACTACCTGCTCGCGCTCGAAGAGGGCGCGATCGCCGACGGGCACATCCGGGCCGAGCTCGGCGAGGTGCTCGCCGGCGCGGCGCCCGGGCGCGGACGTCGGACGACGAGATCACGGTCTTCGAGTCGCTCGGCCTCGCGGTCGAGGACCTCGCCGCCGCCGAGTACGTCGTCCGCCGCGCCGAGCGAGACCGGCACCGGGCACGACGGTCGAGTTTTGATCCCGCTCGCCGAGATCGAGGCGCGCGCGCGAGCGGATCGCGGGCGCGGCGGTGCGCACGCCGCTCGTCCGGCTGCCCGACACGCGAGATCTGGCTGAAGCTCGAGAACCTGCAGCCGATCGGCTCGTTCAAGATCCGCGGCGCGACGAACGCGATCCGCGCCGCCTCGCCCGAGGAGCTCGCCGGCGGCGTCGTCACCGCGAGCGCCGGGAACATGGCGCAGGGCGTCGCCTGGGCGGCGCGCGAGGCCGGCGTCCCGGCGACGATCGTCGTCCCCGACCACGCGCCGCAGACGAAGCTCGACGCGATCGAGCGGCTCGGCGGCCGCGTGATCAAGGTGCCGTACGAGCGCTGGTGGCAGACGATCGACGAATCGCGCTTCGAGGGCGTCGACGGCCTGTTCGTCCACCCGGTCGAGGACGAGCGCGTCATGGCCGGGAACGGCACGATCGGGCTGGAGCTCGCTCGAGGACCTGCCCGACGCTGGACGCGGTGCTCGTCCCCTACGGCGGCGGCGGGCTCTCGGCCGGGATCGCGAGCGCGGTCAAGGCGCTGCGGCCCGGCGCGAAGGTCTACGCGCGTCGAGCCGGAGACCGGCGCGCCGTTCGAGCGCCTCGTTCGCGGCCGGCGAGCCGACGACGGTCGAGCTACACGCCGTCGTTCGTCGACGGCGTCGGGCGGCGCGGCGTGCTCGACGATGTGGCCGTACGTGCGCGAGGCGCTCGACGGCGCGTTCGTCGCGTCGCTCGACGAGACGGCCGCCGCGCGTGCGGCTGCTCGCCGAGCGCGTGCGCGTGATCGCCGAGGGCGCCGGCGCGCTCGCGCCGGCGGCCGCGCTGTCGGGCCGGGCCGGCGGCGGCAAGATCGTCTGCATCGTGTCCGGCGGCAACATCGACTTCTCCGTGCTCGCCGCAGATCCTCGCGGGCGAGACGCCGCCGTAGGATCGGCACGTGCTCCAGGTCGGCGACCGCTTCCCCGTGGAGAAGCTCTCCGTGAGCCCGACGGGCCTGCCGTCGTCTTCTTCTACCCGCGGCGCTGACGGCCGGCTGCACGATGGAGGCGAAGGGGTTCAACGACCGCTACGAGCGCGTTCCGCGAGCGGGGTACGAGGTGATCGGCGTCAGCACCGACCTGGCCGACAAGAACGACGAGTTCCGGCCGAGTGCGGCCTCGAGTTCCCGCTCGTCTCCGACGAGGACGCGCGCTGACGACCGGAGCTCGAGCTGCTCGAAGGAGTACGGCGAGTACGGCTGGTTCGCGCGGCGCGTCACCTTCCTCCTCGACGCGGACGGGGATCGTCCAGCAGGTGTGGGACGTCGACGACGCCGGCGGCACCCGGACGAAGTGCTCGCGGCCGTCCGGGCGCGCGCAGCGGTCGAGCTGGACGCTCTCGGCGCGCGCCGCAGACGATCGCCGATTCCCCGCGATGGCCGGCTATGTGATCAACGAACGCGTCTCGAGGCGCGGACCGCGCGAGGGCGACACCGCCTCGGTCCGCGTCGCGATCGACGCGTCCTGCGGGTGCGAGCGGCTCGAGCAGCGGGTGTCCGCTTCGCGCCCGGCCGGTCGAGGAGCGGGAGACGGCGACCGGCAGGAGCTCCTCTACGTCGCCGGCGGGCAGCGGCACGCTCCTCGTGAACGGCGCGCGGCATGCGCTCGAGCCGGACACGGGCGCCTTCCTCGTCCCGGCGACCGTACGCGATCGAAACCCGGGCCCGGACGATCTCGTGCTCGTCTCCGTGCGGCGCCCGCAGGACGACCGCGCCGACGACGACACGGCGTCACGGTGCGCTACGCCGACCGGCCCGCGCTGCCGGCGAGGCCGAACCGCGAGTTCCGGTTTCTCGTCGACAAGGACCTCGGCTGCCCCGACGTCACCCAGTTCGTCGGGCTCATCCCGCCGGCCGCGCGCGGCATGCACAGCCACACCTACGACGAGGTCGTCTACGTGATCGAGGGGGAGGGCGTCCTCCACCTCGCCGGGCGAGGACACGCCGATCGGCGCCGGCACGTGCATCCACCTGCCGCCGCTCGTCGGAGCACTGTCTCGAGAACACCGGCGCTAACACAGATGCGCGTGCTCGGCGTCTTCTATCCACAGGGGGATCCCGCTTCACGGGCGTACGAGGCTACGGCGTGAAGCGGGAGATACCGGGGACAACTCGAACAGGAGGGAAGGAGATGAAGTTGAGGGTCACGCTCGTTGCGGTGCCGATTCTGGCACTCGTCTTCGTGGCCGCCGCGGTCGCCCGGCCGACGGGGCGCCGCCAAGGCGTCGCGTCGGCGAGCGGCAAAGATCACCTGCGGCAACGACCCGCACGATCGGGTTGCCGCGCCGATCACCGGTCCCGCGGCGTCGATCGGCCAGCGAGCAGCTCCGCTGGGCGCAGTTCTACGTCAAGCGCTGGAACGCGCTGAAGGCGAACGAGAAGCGGAAGATCGAGATCGTCCAGGGCGACACGCAGCTCGGCGTCGACACGGCGTTCGCCGTGAAGGTCGCGCAGTCGTTCGCGTCGAACTCGAAGGTGCTCGGCGGTCGTCGGCCCGGCCGGCAGCCAGGAGGTCGTCGCGTCGACGTCCGCGTCAAGGGCGGCGGGCTCGGCTTCGTCTCCGGCTCGGCGACGCGCGTCTCGCTCACCGACGGCGTCACCGACGGGCAACCGGCACGGATACTTCTTCCGGGCGGTGCCGAACGACGGCGTCCAGGGCCCGACGGTCGCCAACTACATCACCAACAAGCTCAAGGCGACAGCGCGTCTACATCATCGACGACCAGGAGGCCTACTCGCAGGGTCTCGCCGACAGCGTGCAGGCGATCCTGAAGGCGCAAGGGCGTCAGCGTCACGCGCGACTCCGTCAGCCAGCAGGCGTCGGACTTCTCGTCGCTCATCGCGAAGATCCCGGGCAACACGCAGGTCGTCTACATCCCGTGGCAGCTCTCGCCGCAAGGCCCAGGCGTTCGGCCAGCAGCTGAAGGCGGCCGGCAAGGGCATCACGATGTTCGGCTCGGACGGCCTGTTCGACCCGGCCACGTGGAAGATCGCCGGTTCGTACGACTCGTTCTTCCCGGTCGACACGAACATCCCGGTCGTCAAGGCGTATCGCAGAAGGCGCACGGCGGCGACGGCGAGTTCTTCGGCGCTCCGACCTACGTCGCGGCGCAGGTCGTCGTCGAGCGCGGTCACGAGGGCGTGCGCCGACGGCAAGGCCACCCGCGCGGAGGTGCGCAAGCTGATCGCGCAGACGAACATCCCGGCCGCCAGTCGCTGCTCGGCGTTCCGGATCGACTTCCAGAGGAACGGCGACCTCCGCCACGGCGGGTTCGGGGTCTACCAGATCCAGAGCGACGGCACCTACAAGCGGGTCGGCTAGCACTCGATCCTGAATCGACAGCGGCGTGCGGCCCATCCCCGGTGGGCCGCACGCCGCTATGAGAGAGCTGCGCGCCGATGGGTCGATGAGCCCGACACCTCCGAGCACAGCTCAGGCAACCTCACGGGCCTGGCCGTCATCCTGGTCGCCTGGACGCTCTCGCCGTCTACTTCTCGCCGACGCCAGGGCTGGACGTTCTTCCTCCAGCTCACCGTCAACGGCCTCATCCTCGGCAGCGTCTACGCGCTGATCGCGCTCGGCTACACGATGGTCTACGGAATCCTGAAGCTCCTGAACTTCGCCCACGGCGACGTCTACATGATCGGCGCGTTCATCGGCTTCGGCGTCCTGACCGCTGCTCGGGGGCGCGCTCGACCCGGCGATTCCCGGTCCGCGCGTGCTGATCGTGCTCTGCATGTTCGCGGTCGCGATGATCGGCTCGGGCTCCTCGGGGTCGCGATCGAGCGCTTCGCCTACCGGCCGCTGCGCGACGCGCCGCGGATCGCGCCGCTGATCTCCGCGCTCGGCGTCGCGTTCTTCCTCGAGAACTCGGCGCTGCTGCTCTTCGGCACGCCGTACCGCAACTACGACGGCTTCACCTGATCTCGCTACGACGGCATCCATCTCGGCGGCGCAACGGCGTCTTCATCCAGTACCTCGGGCTGATGGTCATCGTCAGCGCCGTCGCGCTGATGGTCGCGCTCGTCGCGCTCGTCCGCTGGACGCGGCTCGGGAAGGCGATGCGCGCGTCTCGTTCGACCGGGAGGCCGCGGCGATGATGGGCATCGACATCGACCGCGTGATCGCCGGGACGTTCTTCATCGGCTCGGCGCTCGCCGGCGCGGCCGGCGTGCATGTTCGGGCTGCTCTTCAGCCAGATCTACCACCTGATGGGCTTCCTCGCCGGCCTGAAGGGCTTCACCGCCGCGGTCGTCGGCGGGATCGGCAGCATCCCGGGCGCGATGCTCGGCGGCCTGCTCGTCGGCCTGGTCGAGTCGTGGGCGCACGGGCTACCTGAACGGCAACTGTCGCCGACCTGGTCGTGTTCGGGATCCTGATCGCCGTCATGCTCGTCCGGCCCAGCGGGCTGCTCGGCACGCCGGCGCTGCAGAAGGTCTAGTCCTGATGACCGGCTCCCGAGACCCCGACTCCCGACGGCGTCCGAGCCCGCCGAGCGCCGCAGATCGGCGTCGACCAGTGGGTCGCCCAGGCAGACGACCGCCGCGAGCGCGCGACCGGCCTGCGCGGCCGGATCGCGCACGCTCTGGCGGATCCTGCCGCCGGCGGGCAAGCTCGCGCTGCTCACGCCGGCGATCATGGTCCCGTTCCTCCGATCAGCAACGGCAACCTCTACAACTACGGCATCTTCATCCTGATCTACGCGCTGCTCGCGCTCGGGCTGAACGTCGTCGTCGGGCTGGGCCGGGCTGCTCGACCTCGGCTACGTCGCGTTCTTCGGCTTCGGCGCGTACGTCTACGCGTTCCTGTCCGGCACTCACGCGAGAAGGGCCACACGTACACGCACCACTGGGGCGCCCAGTACTCGATCCCGATCGTGCGTCGTCGATCTGCGCGCTGCTCGGCCTCTTCCTCGGGCTCGTCGTCGCGGACGGCTGCTCGGCGACTACCTCGCGATCGTGACGCTGTTCTTCGGCCAGGCCTTCGTCGTCTTCACGAACGCCGCCGACCCGGCTCGGGATCACGAACGGCTCGAACGGCCTCGCCAACGTCGACCCGCTCGACCTTCTTCGGCGGCCACATCGTCATCGACACGACCCGCGGCTACTACTGGTTCCTGCTCGGCGTCGTCGGTGGTCGTCCTCGTCGTGCTCCACTTCCTCAGCGAGTCGCGCACCGGGCGCGCGTGGCACGCCTCGCGCGAGGACCCGCTCGCCGCCGAGCTGATGGGGATGCCGGTGAACCGGCTGAAGATCATGGCGTTCAGCTTCGGCGCGGCGATCGCGGGGCTCGCCGGCACATCTTCGCGGCCGTCGCAGACCGGCGCGTTCCCGCAGAACTTCGACACCCGGTCCTGATCACTGATCTACGCGGTCGTGATCCTCGGCGGCACGGGCAGCCTCACCGGGATGATCGTCGGCGCGATCGTGATCATCGCCTCCAACCAGGCGCTCGACTCGACCTCGCCGCCGAATCACGCCCGCGTCCTCTTCTACGCCGTCCTGATCGCGGCCGTACTGCTCACGCTGAAGTCGTGGCCTGAAGCGCCTCGCCGCGCTCGCGGGCGCTCGTCGCGTTCGGCTTCGTCGCTCCACGCGATCGTCGGCGCCGTCTGGTCGAACGGCACGCAGGGCGAGGTGACTCGGGCGGCTTCCTCGACGGCGTGATCAAGCACTGGGTGCTGATCCCCGTCGCACCCGCACCGGCTCGCCGTCTGCGGCTACCTCGTGCTGATCGTCTGCCGTGCTCGTGCTGACGCAGCTCAAGGGCTGGTGGCGGATCGGTCGTGCTCGTGCCGACGCTCTACCTCGACCGCGTTCGTCTGGGAGAACCTGATGATCGTCAGCAGCCGGAGCCGACGCGCTACATCCTCCTCGGCGTGATCCTGATCGCGGTGATGACCATCCGTCCGCAGGGGCTGCTCGGCGAGCGCGCGGGTGGAGATCGTCTGAGTGGCCGCTCGCTCGAGCTCGACGGAACGTCTCGCAAGTCGCGTTCGGCGGCCTGCGGGTGGTCACCGACCTCGACTTCCAGGTCGACGAGGGCGAGATCGTCAGCGTGATCGGCCCGAACGGCGCCGGCAAGACGACGCTCTTCAACCTGATCACCGGCATCTACGACCCGGACGAGGGCGAGATCCTGCTCGACGGCGAGAACATCGCCGGCCTCCAGCCGCACATGATCAACCAGCGCGGCATCGCGCGCACGTTCCAGACCCTCCGGCTCTTCCTGAACATGTCCGTCAAGGAGAACGTGATGGCCGCCGCCTACGGGCAGACGCGCGCGGGCTCGTCCGCGTCGATGCTGCGCACGCCGGGGATGCGGCGCGAGGAGAAGGAGATCGAGCGGCTCGCCGAGGAGCGGCTCGCGTTCTTCGGCGAGCGGCTGATGGGCTACCGCTGGAACCAGCCCGCCTACTCGCTCTCCTACGCGAACCGGCGGCGCCTCGAGATCGCGCGGGCGACGGCGACCAGCCCGCGCATCCTCCTGCTCGACGAGCCGGCCGCGGGGATGAACCCCGTCGGAGACGCACGAGATCACCGAGCTGATCGCGAAGCTCCGCGAGGAGGGCGGCTACACGATCCTCGTGATCGAGCACGACATGCACGTCGTCGAGGGGATCTCCGACCGCGTCGTCGCGCTCGACCACGGCGTGAAGATCGCCGAGGGGTCGTTCGAGGCGGTCGCGACCGACCCGAAGGTGGTCGAGGCCTACCTCGGCCTGGGGGCGGCGGCGCGGAAGTGAGTCACGAGAACGGCGACGAGCGCCGCTGCTCCAGCTCGAGGGGATCAACACCTACTACGGGCTGATCCACATCCTCCAGGACGTGAACGTCGAGGTGCGCCAGGGCGAGCTCGTCTGCCTGCTCGGCGGCAACGCGTCCGGGAAGTCGACGACGCTGAAGACGATCCTCGGGATCGTCCGGCCGCGGACCGGGACGGGTGCTGCTCGACGGCGAGGACGTGACGAAGCGGGCGACCTCCTACCGGATCGGCCGCGGAATCGCGATCGTCCCCGAGAACCGCCGGCTGTTCGCGCCGATGACGGTGCTCGAGAACCTGGAGATGGGCGCCTACCTGCGTGGCGCGCCCGACAAGGAGGACTTCGAGCGCGTCTACTCGCTGTTCCCGCTGCTGTACGAGCGGCGGGCGCAGCTCGCGGGCACGCTCTCGGGCGGCGAGCAGCAGATGGTCGCGATGGCGCGGGCGCTGATGTCCCGCCCGAAGCTGATGCTGATGGACGAGCCGTCGATGGGCCTCGCCCCGATCCTCGTCGAGAAGAACTTCGAGATCATCAAGGAGGTGCACGAGTCCGGCGTCGCGATCCTCGTCGTCGAGCAGAACGCGAACGTCTCGCTCTCGATCGCCGACCGCGGCTACGTGCTCTCGACCGGGCGGCTCGTGCTCGAGGGCAAGGCGGCCGATCTCCTGCAGGACGAGGGCCTGCGCAAGGCCTACCTTGGCCGTTGAGACGCAGACGGCTCGGTGCGGCGATCCGCGGCGAGTTCCCGATCCTCGCGCACACGACCTACCTGAACTCGTGCTCGCAGGGCGCGCTCTCGCACCGCGTCAAGGAGGCGATGGAGGGCTGGCTCGCCGGCTGGGACGAGAACGGGGCCGAGTGGGAGCACTGGGTCGAGCGCGCCGAGGCCGCGCGCGGCGCCTTCGCGCGGCTGCTGCACGCCGAGCCGTCGGAGCTCGCCGTGACCACCTCGGTCACGCAGGGCGTGAGCGGGATCGTGTCCGCGCTCGACCTCGAGGCCCGCCCGAAGATCGTGATCAGCGAGTACGAGTTCCCGACCATCGGCCAGATCGCGCATGCGCAGGAGCTGCGCGGCGCCGAGGTCGTGCACGTCACGCCCGCCGAGGACGGCTCGATCCCGCCGGAGCGCTTCGCCGAGGCGATCGACGAGCGGACGGCGCTCGTCTGCTGCACGACCGTCTCCTACCGCACAGGGCACCGTCACGACGTCGCCGAGATCGCGCGCATCGCCCACGAGGCGGGCGCGCTCTGCCTCGCCGACTCGTACCAGGCGATCGGGGCGATCGACTTCGACGCGCACGCGCTCGGCGTCGACTTCGTCACCGGCGGCACGGTCAAGTACCTGCTCGGCACCTCGGGCCTCGGCTTCCTCTACGTCCGCGCCGGGCTGCTCCCGACGCTGCTGCCGAGCCAGACCGGCTGGTTCGCCGACGAGGACATCTTCCGGATGGACATCTCCGACTACTCGCCGGCCGCCGACGCGCGCCGCTTCGACGCCGGGACGCCGCCCGTGCCGAACATCTACGCCGGGCGTCGCCGGGCATGTCGATCATCGAGGAGGCCGGCACGGCCGCGATCGAGGAGCACATCGCCGGCCTCGCCGCCCGGCTGATCGACGGCGCTCGAGGAGCTCGGCGCGCGTCGTCGCCGACGCCGCGCGACCCCGCCCGCCGCGGCCCGCTCGTCACCGTCCGCTCGACGGACGTCGCGCGCGCCTCGTCGACGCGCTCGCCGCGGAGAACATCGTCTGCTCGGAGCGCGACTCGAACCTCCGCGTCGCGCTCCACCTCTACAACGTCGAGGAGGACGTCGACCGGCTCCTCGACGCGCTGCGCGAGAAGCGCTCGCTGCTCGCGTAATAGGATCGTCACGATGCTGCTTCGCGAGCTCGACTACGCGCGGCCGGGGTCGGTCGAGGACGCCGTCAAGCTCCTCGCCGCCCGCGAGGACGCGCGCGCGCTGGCCGGCGGCCAGAGCCTCGTCAACGTGATGAAGACGCGGGTCGCCGCGCCCGAGCTCGTCGTCGACCTGAACGGGATCGACGCCTTGCGCGGGGTCGAGGACGACGGCGGCGCGCTCGTGATCGGCGCGATGACGACCTACGCCGACATCGTCGGCTCGGCCGGAGGTCGCAGCTGCGCGGCCGATCCTGGCCGAGGTCGCCCGCACGATCGCCGACGTCCAGGTCCGAAACCGCGGGACGATCGGCGGCAACGTCTGCTCGAACGACCCGACGAACCACTTCCCGCCGCTGCTCTCCGCGCTCGGGGCCGAGTTCACGATCCTCGGGGCCGGAGGGCGAGCGGACGGTCGGCGCCGACGAGTTCTTCGAGGGCGTGTTCCAGACCGCCGTCCACCCGGGTGAGCTGCTGACGAAGGTCGCGATCCCGGCGAAGGGCGACGCCCGCGACGGCTGGGCGAGCGTCACGCTCGGCACCGAGGGCACCGGGATCGTCAGCGTCGCCGCGTGCGTCTCGGGCGGCAGCGCGCGGCTGGCGATCGGCTGCGTCGCCGCGACGCCGGTCGTCGTCACCGCGAGCGCCGACGAGACCGCGGTCAAGGACGCCGTGCGCGCCGCCGACCTCGACCCGCCCGCCGACGTCCACGCCTCCGCCGACTACCGCCGCCACCTCGCCGAGGTGCTGGCCGCGCGCGCGGTGAGGGATGCGACGTGAGCGAGCACACGATCGACGTCACCGTCAACGGCGAGCGCTACGAGCGCGAGGTCGAGGCGCGCAAGCTCCTCGTCCACTTCATCCGCGACGACCTCGACCTGACCGGCACGCACGTCGGCTGCGACACCGGGAACTGCGGCGCCTGCACCGTGCTCCTGGACGGCGTCGCGGTGAAGAGCTGCATGCTGCTCGCCCCGCAGGCCGACGGCGCGGAGATCACGACCGTCGAGGGCCTCGCGCCCGAGGACGGCGAGCTGACCCCGCTCCAGAAGGCGTTCTCGGAGCACCACGGCCTGCAGTGCGGCTACTGCACCCCGGGGATGCTGATCAGCGCGACCTATCTGCTCTCGCACACGCCGAAGCCGAGCGACGACGAGATCCGCCGCGCGATCCAGGGGAACATCTGCCGCTGCACGGGCTACGTGAACATCGTCAAGTCGATCAGGGCGGCGAGTCGGACAATGACCGAGACCGACGACCGCCCACCGGTCGAGCTCGAGGTCGGCTACGCCGGCAAGAGCATCCCGCGGAAGGAGGACGGCCGGCTCGTCCAGGGCCAGGGCGTCTTCGCGGACGACGTCAAGCGGCACGGGATGGGCTACGTCCACTTCGTCCGCGCGCCGTACGCGCACGCGAAGATCGTCTCGGTCGACGTCTCGGCCGCGGAGGCGCTGGAGGGCGTCTACGGGACGCTGACGCCGGACGAGGTCGCGGAGCTGACCGATCCGTTCTTCGAGCTGACGACCGCGCCGGGGAACCAGATCAAGGACTACGCGCTCGCGGTCGGGCGCGTCCGCCACATCGGCGAGCCGGTCGTCGCGGTCGTGGCCGCGACCAGAGAGCTCGCGAGGGACGCCGCCGACCTGGTCGAGGTCGAGTACGAGCCGCTCGACGTCGTCGTCGACGCGCGCCGCGCACAGGACGAGGACGCCGCCGTCCTCCACGACGACGCCGGCACGAACGTCGTCTGGTCGGGGGTGTTCGACTGGGGCGACGTCGACGGGGCGCTGAAGGCCGCCGACCGCGTCGTGAGGATCAAGGAGCTCCACTTCGACCGCTTCTCCTCGACGCCGCTCGAGTGCTCGGCGGCGCTCGTCGAGCACGACCGGGGCACCGGCCAGTTCACGATCCACTGCAACCACCAGATGCCGGGCGTCGCGGCGATCTGGATGGGGCCGGCGCTGCGCGTCCCGCTCGACAAGCTCCGCTTCGTCACCCAGGACATCGGCGGCGGGTTCGGGAACAAGATCACGACGCACGTGCAGCTGACCGCGTGCTGCCTGCTCGCCCGGAAGCTGAAGCGGCCGATCCAGTGGACGGAATGGCGGACCGACCAGCACACGGCGAACGCGCACGGGAACGAGCGCTGGTTCCACGACATCGAGGTCGCCGTCCAGAACGACGGGACGATGCTCGGGTTCAAGGTGAAGGCGCTCGACGACTGCGGCGCGTTCCCGCGCTACGAGCCGCTCGGCTGCATCATCTGGGCGCAGGTCACGCCCGGCCTGTACCGCTGGCGGAACATCCGCGTCGACTTCACCCAGGTCGTGACGAACAAGTCGCCGGTGGCGCCGAACCGCGGGTACTCGCGGATGCAGCAGCTCTGGCTGACCGAGCGGATCTGCGACATCGTCGCCCACGAGCTCGGCCTCGATCCGGTCGAGGTCCGGAAGAAGAACTACGTGAAGGCCGAGGAGATGCCGTACGAGACGCCGAACGGCTGCGTCTACGACTCGGGCGACTACGCGCGCTGCCTGGACATCGCGCTCGAGCTGATCGACTACGAGGGCGCCCGCGCGCGGCAGGCGGCCGAGGACGGGAAGATCATCGGGATCGGGATCGGCTCGACGCTCGACTCCGGGACGAACAACTTCGGCCAGTCGACGCTCCTCAACCCCGAGCTCCAGTTCTCCGGGAACAACGAGGTGGCGACGATCAAGCTGGACATCTTCGGCGAGATCGTCCTCACCCTCGGCACGGTGCCGCAGGGGCAGGGCCACGAGACGGTCGCGAGCCAGGTCGCCGGCGACATCCTCGGCGTCTCGCCCGACCAGATCCACGTGCGGCCCGGGCACGACTCGTACTGGAACTCGCATGCGGGGTTCTCCGGCACGTACGCGTCACAGTTCGCGGTCACGGGGCTCGAGGCGGTCAAGGGCGCGACGGAGAAGCTCGCGCTCGAGATCCGGCGCCTCGCCGGCGGCGTGCTCGGCGGCGTCGACCCCGACGACATCGTCCTCGAAGGTGGCTTCGCGAAGATCAAGGGCAATCCGGAGGCGGCGCTGCCGTTCATGGCCTGCGGGGCGATCATCAACGCCAACAACGCCGTGCTTCCGCCCGAGCTGCGCGACATCACGCTCAACTGCCGCCACGTCTACGTCCCGCCGTTCACGATGCCGGACTTCGAGACGAAGATGGGCAACCTGACGCTGACGTACGCGACGCAGATCCACGCCTGCGTCGTCGAGATCGACCCGGAGACCGGGCACGTCGACCTCGTCGACTACGCGGCCGTGGACGACTGCGGGATCCGCATCCACCCGCAGATCGTCGAGGGCCAGGTGCACGGCGCGACCGTCCACGCGATCGGCGCCGCCCTGCACGAGACCTTCGCCTACGACGAGTACGGCCAGCTGCTGACCGCGAACTTCTACGACTACCACGTCCCCCACGCGCTCGACCTGCCGGAGATCAAGACCGGCCACATCGAGAGCCCCTCCCCGTTCTCCTCGCTCGGCACGAAGGGAATGGGCGAAGGCGGCGGCGCGGCGATCCACGCGATCTGCGCGGCGATCCAGGACGCGCTGCGGAACGCAGGCTCGAAGGCGGTCGTCACCGACTCGCACAACCCGCCCGAGCGCGTCTGGCGGATGCTCACCGACCCCGACGAGACCGCGTCGCTGGTAGAAGTCAGCGAGTGAAAGTCGAGGGCACCAAGGAATTCGACGCGCCGGCCCAGCTCGTCTGGGACGTGCTCAACGACCCCGAGAAGATGGCGAAGCTCCTCCCGGGGGTCGAGAGCTTCGAGATCCAGGACGACCGCCGCTGGAAGGCGTCGGTCAAGGTGCCGCTCGGCATGGGCGGGCTGAAGCTGAACTTCAACTTCGAGAAGATCGAGGAGCGGCCGATCGAGTACGCGAAGCTGTCCTCGAAGGGCCAGGGCGTCGGCGCGATCGTCGCGATGGAGACCGAGTTCAACCTGACCCCGAACGGCGACGACAAGACCCACATGGAATGGACGGCCGACGTCCGCATCGCCGGCCCGATCGGGTCGATGGGCCAGCGGGTCTTCCAGCCGATCGTCAACCAGCAGGTGAACGACGTGCTGAACGCGCTCGAGGCACAGGTCGAGGGCGCGAAGAGCGAGTGAGGATCGCGCTCGGCGGGCAGGCCTTCGCGCGGGAGTCGTGCACCGCCGGTGCGAGCGGCAGTTTCCAAACCGCGGCGCGATCAAGAAGATGCGCGAACTGACCGGAGTCGAGTTCGAGAAGGCCCGGGAGGTCGTCGCCGGGCTCTAGGCGACGGCCGGCGGCTGCGGCGCCTCGTCGGTGCCGGCGCCCGTCTCCTCGAGGAGCGCCTCGACCTCGCCCAGCAGCTGCTCGTCCAGCTGCAGGCTCCGCCCCCGAGCCAGTCGTCGAGCTGGGAAGGGCGGCGCCCGCCGACGATCGCGCCTGTCACGCCTGGCTCGGCGAGCACCCATGCGACCGCGAGGGCCGAAACCGAGACGCCGAGGCGCGCCGCGAGCGGCTCCAACCGGCCGACGAGCGCGAGGTTCCGGGCGAGCTGCGGCTCCTGGAAGGCGGGCGCGCGGCGGCGCCAGTCGTCCTCGGCGAGCCTCGTCGAGCCCTTCGCGGTTGAACGAGCCGGTCAGCAGGCCGGACGCCATCGGCGAATAGGCGATCACGCCCGGTGCCGTTCTCGCGAGCCCACGGGAGCAGCTCCCGGCGCGCGTGCCGGTTGAGGAGCGAGAGCGGCGGCTGGAGCGAGTCGACGTGCCTGATCGCCTCGCACTGCCTCGAGCCGCGCGACGTCGAAGTTGCAGACGCCGAGCCAGCGCACCTTGCCCTCGTCGACGAGCTCGACCATCGTTCCCCACGACTCCTCGACCGGCGTGCCGGTCGCGTAGTCGGGCCAGTGGAACTGGTACAGGTCGATCCGCTCGACTCCCAGGCGGCGCAGGCTCGCCTCGCACTCCGCGCGGATCGAGTCCGGCCGCAGGTCGAAGTAGACCTCGCCGCCGCGCCACGGCCGGCCGCACTTGGTGAAGACGAGCACCTCCTCGCCGGCCCGGAACGGCTCGATCGCCCGGCCGACGACCTCCTCGGAGTGGCCGTCGCCGTAGGTCGGCGCGGTGTCGATCCAGCTGACGCCGGCCTCGACCGCGCGCCGGATCGCTGCGACCGACTCCTCGTCGTCGACCGCTCCCCAGCCGAAGCGGTAGCGGCCGGCCAGCGCCCAGGTGCCGAAGCCGAGCGGTCGTGATCTCCGGCCCGCGCGGAACCGAGCCTGCGCGTCACCACGGCGCCGTCACCCCCTCCTTCAGCCTGCCGTCGGCGTCGAGGTAGTCCCGCCAAGTGCGCGTCGGCTCCCAACCGAGCAGCCGGCGCGCCTTCGAGCAGTCGATCGCGGAGGCGTCCGGCCGCAGAAGCGGCCGCAGCTCCACCTGCGTCGCGCCGTGGTGACGCCGCACGATCTCCTCGAGCGGGTGGCCGCCGATCGTGTCCGGCGAGGCGACGTAGAAGACCTCGTGTCCCGGGAGGTCGGACTCGACCGCGAGGCGGGTCGCCTCGCACAGGTCGTAGACGTCGACGTACGAGCAGAAGTTGCCGACGAGCACGGACGGGTCGCGCACGATCGGGCCGAGGTTGCGCGCGTAGCTGCCCACGTCCTGCACCCAGCAGGGCCGGATCGAGATCGTCGCGATGTCCGCCCGCTCCGGCGCCCGCTCCATCAGCAGCTCGCCGAACCACTTCGCGGTCGCGTACGAGTCCTGCGGCCGGACGGGATGCTCCTCGTCGATCGGCAGGTAGTCCGGCTCGTACGGCCGGTGCGCGAAGATGAAGCCCGGCACCGTCTCGCTCGAGAAGTTGACGAACCGGCTTGCTCCAGCCGAGATCGCCGCCTCCAGCAGGTTGAACGTGGACCATCAGGTTGTTGTCGAAGACGACGTGGGGCGCGTGGTGGATTGGCTGCGGGATCGCGGCGGTGTGGACGACCGCGTCGCAGCCACGCGCGAGCGCGTCGGCCGCTCCGGCGTCGGTCAGGTCGGCCTGCCAGTAGTCCTCAGCCTCCCGCGGGTCCTCGAGGCGATCCCAGGTCGGCCTGGTGAGATCGCTGGCTCGGACGTCGTGGCCCGCCCGCATCAGTGCCGGGCACGAGCGCGCGGCCCACCTTCCCGTGCGCGCCGGTGACGAGGACCTTCACAGGTAGGTGACCGCATCGGTGACGACCGGGGAGCGGCCGCGCAGGAAGTCGAAGTCGCAGCCCTCGTTCGCCTGCAGGACGCTGTCCTCGTACAGCCTCCGATAGCCACGCTCGTCTTTGCGTTCGGGCGGCTGCCACGCCTCTCGCCGCCGCGCGAGCTCTCCTTCGTCGACGAGCAGGTCGAGACGACGCTGCTGCACGTCCAGCCGGATCCGGTCGCCCGTCTCGACGAGCGCCAGGGGGCCGCCGACGGCCGACTCCGGGGCGACATGGAGCGCGACGGCGCCGTAGGAGGTTCCGCTCATGCGTGCGTCGGAGATGCGGACGAGATCCGTCACGCCCTGCTTCAGGAGCTTCGCCGGGATCGGCAGGTGGCCCCACTCCGGCATCCCGGGCGCACCGACGGGACCCGCGTTCCTGAGCACCATCACCGAGCTCGCGTCGACTTCGAGCGCCTCGTCGTCGACGCGCGCCGCGAGGTCGTGGATGTCCTCGAAGACGACCGCGGCTCCCTCGTGCTGCAGCAGCCGTGGATCGGCAGCGGAGATCTTCATCACCGCTCCGTCGGGGCAGAGCGAGCCGCGCAGGACCACGAGGCTTCCGCCCCGGTCGAGCGGGTCGTCCTTGGTCCGGATCACCCTCGGGTCGATGATCTCGGTGGGCACCTGTTCCAGGTTCTCGCCGACCGTCTGGCCGGTCACGGTCAGCGCTTCCAGGTCGAGCAGGTCCTTGATCTGCGCCATCACGGCCGGCAGTCCGCCGGCGTAGTAGAAGTCCTCCATCAGGTGCTCGCCGGCCGGCTTCAGGTTGACGAGCCACGGCGTCGAGCGGCAGAGGTCGTCGAAGAGCCCGAGCGGCAGGTCGACGCCCACGCGTCCCGCGTACGCGATCAGGTGCAGGATCGCGTTCGTCGACCCCGAGATCGCATGCAGGACTCGGATCGCGTTCTCGAAGGCTGCGTCCGTGAGGATGTCCGACGGCTTCAGGTCCCGCTCGACGAGCTCGATGATCTTTCGGCCTGCGGCTTCGGCGACCTGCGCCCGCCGCGAGTCGACGGCCGGGATCGCGGCCGCTCCTGGGAGGGTCAATCCAAGCGCCTCCGTCACGCATGCCATCGTCGAGGCGGTGCCCATGGTCATGCAATGCCCGTTCGAGCGGGACATCGAGTTCTCGATCTCCTCGAACTCCGCCTCCGTGATGCGTCCCGCGCGCAGCTCCTCGTTGTAGTGCCAGCAATCGGAGCACGAGCCGAGCTCACGACCGCGCCAGTGGCCGTTCAGCATCGGCCCGCCGGTGACGACGATCGCCGGCACGTCGGCGCTCGCCGCGCCCATGATCGAAGCCGGATTCGTCTTGTCGCAGCCCGTCAGGAGGACGACCCCGTCGAGCGGGTACGACCGGATCGACTCCTCGACGTCCATCGCCATCAGGTTCCGGTAGAGCATCGTCGTCGGCTTCATCAGCGACTCGCCGAGCGAGATCACCGGGAACTCGAGCGGGAAGCCGCCGGCCTGGAGGACGCCGCGTTTGACGGCCTCGGCCAGACCGCGCAGGTGCACGTTGCAGTTGACGAGCTCGCTCCAGCTGTTGCAGATGCCGATCACGGGCCGGCCGCCGAACGTCTCGTTCGTGACCCCTGTCGACTTCAGCCAGGACCGGTGCAGGAAGCCGTCGAGGTCGCGCCGGTCGAACCACTCGCTCGAGCGGCGCCCGTTTCCCGTGCCGTAGCTAGCGTTCCGGATCGTTGGCAACTCGCTCCTCCTTCTCCGAATGACTGAGATCGCCGAAGGCATCAACCCGGCGCGTCGACGCCGCGCTCGGGCCGTTCCCCGAGTTCATGACCGAGCTGGGAGCGACCGTCCGCGAGGCCGCCCACTAGCGGACTCGTCGGATCACGAGCGACTGCATGATCAGCGCGCCGACGATGACGGCGCCGTAGATCACCTGCGTGAGCAGGCCCGTCCAGCCGAGCGAGACGATCCCCGGCTCGATCGCGCCGATCACGAACGCGGCGACGAACGTCCCGAAGATCGTCCCGCGGCCGCCGAAGATCGACGTCCCGCCGAGGAAGACCGCCGCGACCGTCGGCAGCATCGCGCCGCTCCCGACCGTCGGCCAGAAGTAGTTCGTCTCCAGCGTCGAGGCGATGCCGGCGAAGGCTGCGGTCATGCCCGACGAGCGCGAACACCGACACCCGGACCCGGTCGGAGCGGACGCCCATCATCCGGGCGCTCTGCTCGTTGTCGCCGACCAGGTAGACGTGGGCGCCGAAGCGGTAGCGGTTCAGCAGCACCCAGAGCACGATCGCGATCCCGACCATCCAGAAGAACTCGGCCGGGATGCCGTGCCACCGGCCCGTGAGCAGGCTCTGGACGAAGCCGTGCGAAATCGGTGCCGGCGCCCTTGCCGCCGGTCCGTCCAGACCACGATCCCGCCCCAGAAGAACCAGGTGCCGATGGTGGCGACGAGCGAGGGAATGCCGAAGCGGACGACGATGAGCCCGTTCAGGAGGCCGACGCCGAGGCCGGCGGCGAGCCCGGCGAGCGAGGCCGAGCTCGGGTTGCCCCACGGAGACGAAGACCCAGGCGCCGACCGCCATCACCGAGCCGAACGAGAGATCGATCTCGCGGGCGATCACGACGAGGGTCAGGGAGAGCGCGATCATCCCCGTCAGCGGCACGGACGACATCAGCGAGCTGTAGATGTCGAAGTGCAGCCAGGTCTCCGACGCACCGACGGCGAAGCACCGTCCAGAGCACGAGCGCCATCGCGAAGGTGCCGAGCTGGAGCCCGTACCGCACCGGGAAGGTCTTGTGCCACGCCGCGGACGGCGTCTTCGCCGGCGTGGGAGCCGGCAGCCCGGTCTGGGCCTCGACGCGGCTCACGCCGCCGCCCCCTGGAGCCTGCCGGTCTCGGCCACGTGCCGCATCTGCTCGACGAGCTCGTGGACGCTCATCTCGGACGGCCTGAACTCCCCGGCGACCCGCGCCGCGGTCGATGACGACCACCCGCTCGCAGATCTCGTGCACGTTGAAGAGGTTGTGGTCGATGAAGATGCACGCCTTGCCGGCGTCCTTGATCCCGCGCACGAAGTCGAGCGTCTTCCTCGTCTCGGTCACCGACAGCCCCATCGTCGGCTCGTCGAGGATGACCAGCTCGGCCTCGAAGTGGAGCGCGCGGGCGATCGCGACGCCCTGGCGCTCGCCGCCCGACATCGTCCCGACGAAGGAGTCGGGCGTGACCGCCTGCGGAGGTGAAGCGCAGGAACTCCAGCATCAGCTTCTCGGTCTCGGCGCGCATCCCCGGCAGGTCGAGCAGCCCGAGGCGGCTCGTCCGCTCGCGGCCCATGAAGATGTTCCGCCACAGCGACTGCTGGTCGGCGAGCGCCCGCTCCTGGTAGACGGTCTCGATCCCCAGGTCGCGGGCCCGCTGCACCGAGAGGTGATGGATCTCCTCGCCCTTCCACCTGATCGTGCCGGTGTCGGGCGCGTGGAACCCGGTGATGATCTTGATCAGCGTCGACTTGCCGGCGCCGTTGTCGCCGAGCAGGCCGACGATCTCGTCGACCCCGACCGTGAGGCTGACGTCCTGCAGCGCTCGGACGTGGTCGAACGACTTCGAGATGCTGCTCGAGCTCGAGCAGGGTCGTCGTCGCCGTCTCCATGGACGTGTGCCGGAGTTTCGCAGAGAGCGGCGGCGCGACCTCGTGCGCCGCCGCTCTCATCGCGAATCTCGCGTCGGAGCCTCCGTTACCTGATCAGCCTCTTGACGAGGGGGATGAGCGGCGCGACGTTGCCCTTGTTGATGATCCCCGATCCGGTGTCGATGTAGAGCCCGGCGAACTTGTAGACCTTCGTCAGGCAGGTCTGGAGGATCGGCAGGTAGCCCTGCAGCCACTCCTGCTGGTCGAGGACCAGATCGGTCCAGCCGCCCTGGATCGCCGTGATCGTCGCAGGCGACAGGTCGAACCCGGCGATGCCGATGTCGTTCGGGCCCTTGTGCGCCGCCTTCAGATACGTCTCGGCGGTGGCGGTCAGGCCGCCGTGGTCGGTGACGACCAGCTTCACGTCGGGATGCGAGCTGACGTACGCGGTGAAGGTCGGGATGCCCGCAGCCGGGTCGGCGTTCGTCTGCTTGTTGATCTCGATGTAGTCGACCTTCAGGCCGGCCTTCTTCAGGGCGTCGATCGCTCCCTTCGTGCGCAGGCCACGCGTCGGCTGGGAGAGGAGCCCCCAGACCATCGCCCGGTCGCCCTTCTTCAGGTGCAGCTGGGAGACGGCCGACTGGCCGAGCAGGACGCCGGAGTCGTAGAGGTTCTGGCCGACGTACCCGAAGCCCTTCGCCTGATACGGCGTGGAAGAGCGTCGGCAGCTCGGTGTTCTGGCTGGTGACGATGATGCCCTTGGACTCGGCCCTGGTCACCCACGGCTTCAGGGCGGCGTCACCGGGATGCCCCATGACCGCGATTCCGGCGGGGTTGGTGGCGATCGCCGACTTGAACTGGCTGACCATCGTCTCCGGATCCCAGTTCGACCAGACGTAGCGGACGTTCGCGCCGAGGTCGGCAGCCGCCTGCTTGGCGCCGTTGTAGACGTTGACGGCGAACACACCGCCGGCGGGCCCGCCCGGGAAGAACACGATCTTCTGCCCGCTGCACCACTTCCCGGCGAAGGGCGCCGCGTTCCCGTTGCTCGCGACGCCGAGGAACAGGGCTGCGACCAGGGCGACCGCCCCGGCCGCGGCGGGTAGCACGGCGATTCGCAGCACTCGTTTCACTCTCGCTCCCTCCTTCCGATACAGGCGCGGTCGCGCCGAGGCGCGAATCTAACATCGAGCGGCCGAGATGTCTAGTTATAGAATTATCGTATGACTAGAAGGCGAACGTACCCCCGTCGCGGCCTGCACGGCGCAGTCGTGCACGAGATCGGGGTCCGGATCGTCGACGGCGAGCTGAAGCCGGGAGACACGCTCCCCGACAACGGGTTCCTCGACGAAGCGGACGTGAGCCGGACCGTCGTCCGCGAGGCGATCAAGGTGCTCGCCGCCAAGGGCCTGGTGGAGTCCCGGCCGAAGGTCGGTACCTTCGTGCGGCCGCGACGGGACTGGAACCTCCTCGACCCCGACGTCCTCGCCTGGCAGATCGAAGCCGGCCCTGACGCTCGTTTTCTCGAGCAGGCCCTCGAGCTGCGCCGGATGATCGAGCCCGCCGCCGCCCGCCTGGCGGCGGAGCGTGCCACTGAGCCGGAGATCACAGCGCTCTACGAGGCGTTCGAGGAGATGCTCGCGGCCGGGGACGACCTCGACGCCTTCATGGCGCCCGATCTCCGCTTCCACAGCCTCCTGCTGGAGGCCTGCGGCAACGAACTGCTCGAGCACATGAGCGAGATCTTCACCGCCGTCCTGCGCACCGTCTTCGCCTACTCGTCGAGCAGCTCCCGCTCGTACCCGCGCGCCGCGCGGCGGCACCGGGCGATCGTCAGGGCGATCGAGGCCCACGACCCGGACGCTGCCGAGCAGGCCGTCCTCCGCCTGATCGACGACACGAAGAGGAACCTCGCCTCTGCTCTGCGGCGGCCCCGCCGGTAGACCTTCCACTCCCGGCTCTTGCTGGACGTAGGATCGAGCGGCGATGAGCCAGCCGTTCCGCATCGGCGTCATGCAGCTGACGATGGAGCCGCTCGAGGAGATCCTCGAGCACGCCCGCGCGATGGACGAGGGCGGCTTCGACACGATCTGGCTCGCCGAGGCGTACCCGTGGTGGCGGAAGCACTCGATGGAGGCGCGCTCCTCGACCGCGCTCTCCGCGGTGATCGCCCGCGAGACGGAGAAGCTCGCGATCGGCTGGGGGATCATCTCGCCGTTCACGCGGCACCCGATCCAGATCGCGATGGAGGCGCGCGTGACCCAGGAGGCCGCCGGCGAGGGGCGCTTCTACCTCGGGCTCGGCGTCTCGAAGATCTTCATGCGGCACGCCAACGTCGAGTCGAAGCCGGTCGCGGCGATGAAGGAGGCGGCCGAGATCGTCCGCGGGATCCTGGCGGGCGAGGCGCTCGACCTCGACGGCAAGGTCTTCTCGGCGCACGTGCCGGCGCTCAGGGACGACGCCGACGCGCCGCGCTGGGACGTGCCGATCTACTTCGCCGGCACCGGGCCGATGATGCTGCGCGCCTCCGCGCAGGCGGCCGACGGGCTGCTGACCGCCTCGATCACGACGCCCGCGTTCGTCCGCTACGTGCGCGGGCAGCTGCAGGAGGCGGGGCGCGACCCCGATTCGCTCGACCTCGGCTGCACGATCGTCGCCTCGATCGACGAGGACCGCGAGCGCGGCCGCGACGGCGCGCGCGAGATCGCCGGCATGTACCTGGCGAACAAGGTGCAGAACATCCAGGCCGCGGCGGACACGCTGCTCGAGTGCGCCGGGCTGACGCAGGACGAGATCCTGCCGGTCGCGGAGGCGATGGAGTCCGGCGGGCGGCTCGCCGCCAAGGCGGCGGTCACCGACGAGATCCTCGACAAGTGCAAGCCGATCGCCGGCACGCCCGAGGACTGCATCGCCGCGATCGAGGAGTACAAGGAGGCCGGCTGCACCCACGTGATGCTCGAGCTCTGGGGCGAGGACCGGCTCGGGCAGCTGCGGCTGTTCGCCGAGCGCGTGCTGCCGGCGGTGCGCGGGTGAAGGTCGACCGCGACCGGCTGGTCGAGTGGGCGCTGCGCGCGGTCTCGACGCCGAGCTTCACCGGCAGCGAGGAGGCGATGGCGCGGCTGATGGAGGAGACCTTCCGCGGCATGGGTCTCCAGGTCCAGTGGCAGCAGGTGGAGGACGGCCGCGCGAACGTCCTGGGCACGTGGTCGGGCGCGGGCGGCGGCCCGACGCTGATGTTCAACGGCCACATGGACACCTCGTACTCGGGCCGCGAGCCGTGGCTCGCCGGGATTCCGGGCTTCCAGCCCGAGGGGTTCGTGAAGGACGGCCGGATCTACGGCAACGGCATCTCGAACATGAAGGGGGCGCTGGCCTGCTACGTCGAGGCGGTCCGCTCGCTCCAGGACGCGGGCGTTCGGCTGAAGGGCGACGTGATGATCGCCGCCGTCGCCGGCGAGATCGAGAAGACGCAGTGGGCCGACGCGCAGGGCGCGGAGTTCCGTGGCTATGCCGCGGGGTCGCGGTATCTGGTCGGGCACGGCGGCGCCGCGGACGTCTGCATCCTCGGCGAGCCGACCGAGGGCAAGATCGTCCTCGGGCATTTCGGCTCGCTCTGGCTGCGGATCTCGACGCGCGGCAACTTCATCCACACGGCGTTCAGCGAGGGCAAGCGCGACCAGAACTCGCTCGTTCGCATGCACGACGTGCTCGGCGCCGTGCTGGAGTGGATCCCGACCTGGGAGGACGACCCGGAGAACTCGTACCGCGGCGCGAAGGCGATCGTCAACGTCAGCGCGCTCTCCGGCGGGTTCGGCTGGCGCGTCTCGCGGACCCCGCATCGTGCCGACCTCTTCCTCGACGTCCGCGTGCCGCCGACAAAGGCGATGGCGGTCGCGCGCCGGGAGGTGCTGGAGATGGTGCGCGGGCTCGCCGAGCGCTTCCCGGACTACGGCCTCGAGGGCGAGGTCTACGTGACCGCTCCGGGCGCGGAGATCGAGGAGGACCATCCGCTCGTCGCGGCGATCGACGAATCGCACGCGGAGGTCTTCGGCTCGACGCCCGAGCGCGACGTGACGCGCTGGTTCTCGGATGCGAGCGTTCTGTCGCGGTACGGCATCGCGACGGTGAACTACGGTACGTCGACCGGCCTCCCGGACAACGAGCTCGGCGAGAATCTCGACATCGACGGGCTCGTGAAGACCGCTGAGGTCTACGCGCGGGCCGCGGAAAGGATGTGCGGATGACCGTCTACGTGCTGCCGGCGAACCTGCCGGTCCCGGTCGACGACGGCGCGGCCGACCATCTTGCCGGGACGCAGGTGCCGGCGCTGACCCTCGAGTCGTCGGTCGGGCCGGTCGACCTCGCAGCGTTCGGCGCCGAACGCGGAGTGCTCTACGTCTACCCACGCACGGGGCGGCCCGACCGGGATGTCCCGGAGACCTGGGACGCGATCCCCGGCGCGCGCGGGTGCACGCCGGAGTCATGCGGCTTCCGCGACCACACCGAAGAGCTGCGCGCGCTCGGGGCGAAGGTCGCGGGTCTCTCCTCGCAGACGCTCGAGGAGCAGGTCGAGCTCTCGGAGCGGCTCGGGATCCTCCACCCGGTGCTTTCCGACCCCGAGCTCGAGTTGCGGGACGCGCTGTCACTACCGACGTTCGAGTTCGAGGGTCAGACCCTCTACAAACGGCTGACGCTCGTTTTCGAGCGCGGCGCGATCGCGAAGGTCTTCTATCCGGTCTTCCCGCCCGACCGGCACGCGGAAGAGGTGCTCGCGTGGCTCGGCTCGTAACCTTCGCCGAGGGGCGCGTGGGCCGCATCGAGGGCGACGAGATCGCCGTCCTCGACGTGCCGACGATGCGGGAGTACTTCGAGCGCGCCGGCGCGGACGAGACCGGCGAGCGCGTTCCGCTCGAGGGCGCGCGGCTGCGGCCGCCGATCGTCCCGAAGAAGTTCTTCCACACCGCCGGGAACTTCCGCGAGCACGAGGAGGAGTCCAAGCAGGTCGGCTGGGCGCACAAGATCGCGCCCTGGATCGTCTTCTTCCAGAACGTGGACGCGCTCGTCGGGCAGGACGACGCCGGTCATCTACCCGGAGCACCTGACCGAGGAGCTCGACTACGAGCTCGAGCTGGCGGTGGTCATCGGCAAGGCGGGCAAGTGGTTCGGGCCCGAGGAGGCGATGGACTACGTCGCCGGCTACGTGATCTTCAACGACATCACCGCGCGCGACATCCAGCGGCGCGAGATGGAGTCGGGCGTGTTCTCGTTCTGCAAGGCGATCGACACGTTCTGCCCGCTCGGCCCGTGGATCGTCACGCCGGACGAGATCGCCGACCCGCACGACCTGGCGATGGAGCTGCGCGTGAACGGCGAGCCGCGCCAGGTCTCCCACTCCTCGCGCATGTCCGTGACGATCCCGGAGATCATCAGCCACTACTCGGCGCTCGGGTACTCGGCGGGCGATGTCCTCTCGACGGGGACGGTGTCGGGCGTGGCCGGGTTCTCGCCCGACGCGGCGTCGCTCTACCTGAAGCCGGGCGACGTGATGGAGGCCGAGATCGAGGGCATCGGCGTGCTGCGCAACCCGGTGATCTCGTGGCAGGAGGGGCACGGCGAGCCGGCCCCTCCGCGCGTCGCGCTGGTAGCTCAGTCCGGGACGCCGGGCGGGCCGAGCGATCTCGAGCCCGTACCGGCGGCGACGGCCGTCATGCGCTCGGGTCCGGCCGAGGAATCGCCTGGCGGAATCTGAACGTGACTCCGCCGGGACCGAGAGTGCGCGGACGAACTCGCTGAACGCGCCAGGCTCGGTCACGAGCAGGAACCGCGCCTGCTCCGAGGCGACGACGAACGTGTGCGGAACGTCCCGCGGCCCGTACGACGATGGAACCGGCGGGCGCGGCGATCACCTCGCCGCCGACCCAGAACGTCAACTCGCCCCTCGAGCACCCAGAACCGACGTCATCCTCGTTGTGGTGGACATGGAGCAGCGACCCGGAGCCGTCAAGGCGCCGTGAACTCGATCACGGCGACGCTTCCGCGAGTCTCCTGGCACGCCGGCCTTCGATCGCTGCGAGGCTGTCGAGCGAACCAGAGCGCCTCGCCCTCGCCGACCGCAGCGAATCGCGGCGGCGGTCGGAACGGTGGAGGACATGCCAAGATCCTTTCTCTCGTTTCGGGAGACGTCACGTAACGCGACGAGTCGAATCTAACCGACGCAGACGCAATGCTGAGCGCGATAGCGTCCGCGCGTGTGAGCTGGCCGCGCGACGACGCGAAGCTCGAGCGCGTTCGCGCGCTGATGGCCGAGCAGGAGCTCGACGCGCTGGTCGTCCGCGCGCCCGACAACGTCCTCTACCTGACGAACTTCTGGGGGATGAAGGGCTACGACGCGGTCGTCTTCCCCCGCGAAGGCGAGCCGACCCTGATCTGCCTCGAGCCCTCCGCCGACGACGCCGCGCGGATGGCCTGGACGAGCGACGTCCGCCTCTTCGCCGGCTACGACCCGAGCGACCCGCAGGCCGCCCGCGCTCCGCGCGCTCGACATCGCGCGCGAGGCTCGGCGGAGAGGGCGCGTCGGGCTGGAGCTTAGCCTCGGCACCCAGGCCACCGACCGGATGGTGGGCGAGCCGACGACCTTCCCGAAGGCATGGTTCGACGCGTGGCCCGATGCGCTCGACGCGACGCCGCTGCTCGCGGAGGCGCGCGCGATCAAGACCGAGCAGGAGATCGAGCGCATGCGGCTCGCCAACGAGATCGCCGCCGCGGCGATGGAGCACGTCCAGGGCGTGCTCCGGCCCGGGATGACCTGCGCGCAGGCGGCGGCCGAGTGGCAGGGCTTCGTCCACGGCGAGGGCACGGGCTGGAAGGGACAGGTCGAGCTGGCGCTGCCGTTCTCGCTCGTCTGGTCGGGCCCGAGCATCAGCACGTTCACCGCCACCACCGACGACCCGATCGTCGAGGGCGAACCGACGCTGTTCGAGATCTGGGTCTGCGCGGACGGCTACTGGGCCGACCACACCAAGAACCTCTGCCCCGGCGTGCTGACCGAGCGCTACGAGGAGCTGCTCGCCGCGCTCGCGCAGGTCTACGACGACGCCGTCGCGTTCTGCCGGCCGGGCGCGAGCCTCGCCGAGCTCGACCGCCGGGTCCGGGAGGGAATCGACGCCGCCGGCTACCCGGGCCAGCCGAGCCACCCGATCTGCCACGGGATCGGCGCCCGCGCGCACGAGCCGCCGTACGCGCACCAGGCGGGCGGCGGCGAGATCCGCGAGGGCATGGTGCTGGCGATCGAGCCCGGGATCTACTGGGAAGGCGGCGGCGGCCTGCGGCTCGAGGACAACTTCCTGATCAACGCCGATGGGGCGGAGAAGCTCTCTCCCTTCCCCGACGGCGTCGTGGAGATCTAGGACCGCCGATGCAGTCGGGACAGGCACCCGCATGGTGCCTGTCCCCTGGTGTTTCCGCGCCTAGCTGTCGCCGCCGGAGGCAGCCAGCGCAGCGGCCTCTTCCGGGCTGAGCCGGACGATCTGCTCGCACCCGCGGAAACGGGCCGGGTCGTGCTCGATCACGATCGCGGTGTCGAAGCCCGGCCCGCAGTCGAGGATGTCGGGCTGGTTGTCGTTCGCCAGCGCGTGCAGCACGTCGTTGCCCTTGCCGCCGTACTGGACGTCGACGCCGGCGCCCGGCCACATGACGTCGTTGCCGGCGCCGCCGTACAGGACGTCGTTGCCCGCGCGTCCGCGCACGGTGTCGCTGCCGGCGCGGGCGTAGATCACGTCGGCGCCGGTCGTCCCGGCCAGCGTGTCTGCGCCGGCCGTGCCGTAGATGACGTCGAGCCTGGCTGCGCTCGCCGCCGCTGCGACGGCGAGCACGCCCGCTACGGCGAGAACGAGAAGCTTGACCTTCATGGTGCGACCTCCCGATCGAAGGAACGAGTCGGTCGCGTTATCGCCCCGCCCGGCCTCGCGGAGGTCAGACCCCTGTAAAACGGCTGTAAATCGAGTCGGCTAGCTCCAGGCGGTCGGCTTCTTCACGAGCTCCTCGAAGAGCGTCAGCTGCAGGGCGGCGGGCGCCTCGAGCCGCGAGTTCAGCGACTGCCAGGGCGTCTCGGTCGGCTCCGCGACGAGCTCGGCGCCGGCCTCGACGGCGGCCGTCGTCATGGCGCGGGAGTCGTCGACCTCGAGCGCGACGCGGATGTGAGCGCCGACGTCGCCGCCCGACCTCGACCTCGTCGACCCATGCCGAGTTCTTCGGGTTGCTGATCTCGAGCGTTGCCCGCCCGGCGTCGAGCAGCACGACCTGCCCGCCGTCGGGCGAGGTCCAGAACTCGAGCTGCCGCATGCCGAGCACGTCGCGGTAGAACGCGACCGCCTCGTCGTAGTCGTCCGCGGTGACGACGAGCCGAAGCTCATGGATCATTTCAGGAGCGCCTTGGCCACGAGATATCCCGACCCCGCCCCGAGCCCCGGCCCCGGGTGGGTGCTCGCTCCAATGTGCCACAAGCGCTCGACGTTCGTCTGGTGACCCGGCAGTCCCGGCCGCGGGCGCCAGATCAGATTCTGGTCGAGCGCGCACGAGCCGGAGTAGATGTCGCCCCCGACGAAGTTCGGGTTCGCAGCCTCGTGGTCGGCCGGCGAGTGGACGACCCGCTTCAGGATCGAGCGCTCGAAGTTGGGCGCGTGGTGGGCGATCCGGGCCTGGATGCGGTCGGCGTAGGCCTCGCTCAGCTTCTTCGTCCAGCCGCGGCCGGCGTCGAGCTCCCCGGCCGCGTCGCCCTTCGGCCGCGAGGGAACCTCCTGGAGCTGGATCCAGAGGATCCAGGAGCCCTCCGGCGCCCGTGACGGATCGACGGCCATCGGCTGGCCGACCACGACGGTCGCCTCCGCGGGCAGCAGCCCTCGCTCGGCCTCGTTGACCGCGCGCGAGACGCCGTCGAGCCCGGGAGTCAGGTGGACGATCGCCGTCCGCCCCAGCCGCGAGTCCCCCTGCCAGTCCGGCGGCTCCGAGAGCGCGAAGTGGATCTGCATCTCGCCGCGCCCGAAGCGAAACCGCCGCGCCTCCTCGGCCGCCGGCCCTTCGCCGCCCAGGAGCTGCCCGTAGAGCTGCTGCGGGGTCACGTTCGCCAGCACCGCACGCGTCGCCTCGATCACCTCGCCGTCCGCCGTCCGCACACCCGTCGCCCGGTCGAGCTCGACGACCACGCGCTCGACCTCGCGACCCGTCTCGCATGCGCCGCCGGCGTCCTCGACGATCCCGCGCAGCGCCTCGACCAGCTTCACGCCGCCGCCACGCGGCACCGGCATCCCGCCGAGCTCGATCGCGACGCCGATCACCTGGGCCATGAACCCGGACGACGCCGCGTCCGGCCCGAGCCCGGTGTGGAGCACCCACGGCGCGAAGAGGCCGTGGACGCGCTCGTCCTCGAACGTCTCCGCCGTCCAGTCGCGGCAGCTCGTCAACGTCTTCCCGGCGAACTCGACCAGGCCGCGCCGCCCGAAGCGCCTCAGCGCCTTCCAGCCCAGCTTCGCGCCGTCCCGCGACCAGAGCTCCGTGCCGAGCAGGCCGAACGCGATGTCGGCGTTCGGCAGGAACTCGGCGACCGTGCGCTCCCAGCCCGGGCCGAGCGCCTTGACGTTCTCCTCGTGCGAGGTGGTCAGGAAGACGCTCCTCCCGTCCGGGAAGAGGGTCGCGGTCGCGAGCTCGGTGTTCAGGTACTCCAGGCCGCGCGCATCGAGATCGCCCTTCAGCTCGGCGTAGGCGGCCGAGCCCGCGAACAGCGGATGCCAGGAGGAGTAGACCTCGTGGAGGAAGCCCTCGCTCGGTGATCTCCTCGGTGCGAATCGCGCCGCCGAGCCACGGGTTCCGCTCCAGCACGCAGACTTTCCAGCCCTTCTTCGCCAGCAGCGCCGCGGCGACGAGCGAGTTGATCCCGCTGCCGATCGCGACCGCGTCGTAGCGCCTCACGCCAGCGCCTCCAGGCTCTCGACCGAGCGCCGCGCGAGCCCGTCCGCCGGCAGCGTCCAGAGCGAGTCCTCGAAGGCGTACCCGAACGTCCTGTCGTCGGACATCAGCTCGACGTCGTACCAGCCGTCCCATCCTGCCGCCTCGAGCGCGCGGACCGCCGCGCGCGACCCGTCACCGGGCAGCAGGCGGTCGAACTCGGAACGCGTCGGCTCGCGGCGGTCGGCGACGTGGACGCCGAAGATCCTCTCGAAGTGAGAGACATCCTCGGAGATGCGAGGTGTCGAACAGGATCCCGACGTCGCGCGTCACCGATCAGCTCGAGCGCGTGGTAGACCGTGTGCACGAACGAGACGCGACGAGCCGTGCGAGGGGTGAATCGGCTCCAGGGCGACGCGCACGCTGTGCCGCGCACCGACCTCGCCGACGCGACGAATGTCCTCGCGCACGACCTCGGAGCCCTCGCCCGGCCCGGTCAGGAAGAGCACGCACCCGGGCTCGAGCTCGGCGAACCGCGCAACGGACGCGCAGATGGACTCGCCACGCGCCTCCGGCTCGTTCGGGCCGGGGATCACCAGCGAGGGCAGGAGCAGACAGGCCGGAAACGTCGTCCACTCGCAGATTCCGATCCGCATGGGGCAACGCTAAACCGAAGCGCGTTGAACCGGCGTACCGATCAATCGTATGGTCGTGTCACAGGGTCCGAAAAGGCGGGAGATGGTTAACTCAATCCGGACGGTTCAGCCGAAGGGAGGAGTGGAGCATGAGGAGTAGGAGAAGTCGGGGCGCGGTCGGCGGGCTCGCGCTCGTCGTTGCCGTCGTCCTCGCCATCGTCGGGGTAACGACGGCGTCGGGCGCCAAGTCGGCCAAGAAGCCGATCGTCATCGGCTTCGCCGCTGACCTGAGCGGCCAGATGGCGCCGTTCGACAATCCGGCGCTGACGGCTGCGAAGCTCGAGGTGGCCAAGATCAACGCGGCCGGAGGCGTGAACGGCGCGAAGCTCAGGATCGTCGCCTGCGACACGCAGAACTCGAAGCCGGACGTCTCCAAGTCCTGCGTCAACAACGTGGTGTCGAAGGGCGCCGTGATCGGCATGGTCACATGCGACGTCGATTTCGCCACCGCGGCGATCCAGCAGTTCCTGGCCAAGAGGATGCTGACGATCGCGCCGTGCATCGGCACCGATCAGATGGGCCCGAAGCGGTTCGGCGCTCTCGGAAAGCTGGCCTTCAGCTACGGCAACGTCGCCCAGGACGAGGGCGCGGCGATGGCCGAGTACGCCTACAACGTCAAGCACTGGACGACGGCGGTCACCGTCACCGACAACGTGATCGTCTACTTCAAGAACATCGTCCAGGCGTTCACGTCCCGCTACAAGCAGCTCGGCGGGAAGATCGTCGACGCCGAGAGCTTCACATCGTTCGACAAGACGATCGGGAGCGTCGTCAGCCGTGTGAACCAGCAGAAGGCGGACGTGATCGTCACGTCGACCGGGTTCGCAGACTGGCCGGCGTTCATGGCCGGCATCCGCAGCCTGAACAACCAGACGCCGATCATGAACTCGTGGGCCGGCGACGGCACATTCTGGTACCCGAAGAGCCCGCCGGTCTCCAACTACTGGTACGTCACCTACGCCTCGGTCTTCGGCGACGATCCGAGCGCCCTGGTGAAGCGAATGATCGGCCAACTGAACAACGTCAAGCAGCCGCCCGCGACGGGAGGCTTCGTCACGGGCGCAGCGTCGATCGACGGCATCGCGGCCGCGGTCAAGCTCGCGAAGGGCTCGACAAACGGAGCCGTGCTCGCGGCGATCATGCAGAAGTTCAAGGGTCTCCCCACGATCTCCGGGAGAGTGAGCTTCTCACCGACGCTGCACAGCGTCTTCGGGCGCGCCTACCGCGTGATGGAGGTTCAGAACTCGAAGCCGAAGTTCGTCCAGCTCTATACGGCGAAGAAGCTGGGCACTCTCTGAGAGGCGTTGGCAGACGACGTCTCGCGTGAGGCGAGCCGGTGGCCCGGGGGCACTCTCCGGGCCACCGGCGTTTCGCGCGCTTTCGAAGGCGTGCACGCACTGCGTGGCGTGGACATCGAGCTGCACCGGCACGAAGTCGTCGGCCTGATCGGCCCGAACGGCGCCGGGAAGACGACCCTCGTCAACGTCATCACCGGATTCGACCTCCCGACTGCGGGCTCGGTCGCGCTCGGCGAGGACCTGATCACGTCGTGGAGCCCTCACCGCCGGGGACGCGCGGGGCTCGCCCGGACGTTCCAGCACAGCCGGTCGTTCGGGTCGCTGTCCGTCCAGGAGAACGTCGAGGTGGCCGCGCTCGGCTCGGGGGCAGGCAGCCGCGAGGCGCGGCGGAGGACGACTGCGCTCCTCGAGCTCCTCGGGCTGGAGGGCTACCGAGCCCGGCCGGCGGGAACGCTCGCCCACGGCGACGAGCGGAAGCTCGGCGTCGCTCGGGCGCTCGCGACCGCACCGAGGTTCGTTCTGATGGACGAGCCCGCGGCGGGGCTGCCCGAAGCCGAGGTTCCCGAATTCGCCGCCGTCGTCAACGCGGTGCGCGACGCCTACGAGGCAGGCGTGCTGCTGATCGACCACAACATGGCCCTGATCATGGAGGTATGCGACCGCATCCACGTGCTCGACCAGGGCCGCACGCTCGCCGAGGGGACACCGCAGGAGATCCGGTCGAACCTGGACGTCACCGCCGCGTACCTGGGCGAGAGCGCGGTCCACGAGGCCTCAGGGTGACCGCTGCACCGATACCGCCGGCCGCACTCGAGGTCGAGGACCTGTGGGTCAACTACGGCTCCGTACCTGCGGTCAGGCAACTCACGCTCACGGTCGGCATAGGCGAGATCGTCGGGCTGATCGGGCCGAACGGCGCCGGCAAATCGACGACGCTGCACACGATCGTCGGACTTGTGCCGGCGCGCTCCGGCGACATCCGAGTCCACGGAGCCTCGATCGTCGGCCGCAAACCTGAGACGATCGCGCGCGGGGGCGTCTCGCTCGTGCCCGAGGGCCGCCGGATCTTCGCCGAACTCACGGTCGAGGAGAACCTGAGGCTCGGGCTGGTGGCGCGCAAGGACCGCACCGAGTCGGGCCGCGACTTCGGGTGGATCGAGGAACTGTTCCCCGTCGTCCACGAGTTTCGCGCGCGTCAGGCCGGGACGCTCTCGGGCGGCCAACAGCAGCAACTCGCGATCGCACGCGCGCTCGTCGCGCGGCCAAGTGTGCTCCTTCTGGACGAACCGTCGCTTGGTCTCGCCCCGACGACCGTCGACGTCGTCCTGGACGCGCTCGCCGAGATCCGCGCCCGCGGCGTCACGGTGCTGCTCGTCGAACAGCGTGCTCAGCGCACCGTCGCCCTAGCCGACCGGACGTACGTGATGACGAACGGCGAGATCAGGATGACCCTCACGCCCGCCGACGCCGACGACACCGACCGGATCGTCGCCGCGTACATGGCCTCATGACGCACGTTCAGTCGCTCATCGACGCGATCGGGGTCGGATCGCTCTACGCGCTGATCGCGGTCGGGATCGGGCTCGTGTTCGGTGTCCTGCGGCTGATCAACTTCGCGTACGGCCAACTGATCATGCTCGCCGCCTACGCGCTCGCCTTCACGGACAGCTGGCCCGACGCGGTCAGCATCGTCGTGGCGGTGCTAGTCGCCGTCGCAGCCTCGCTCGTGCTCGAGCGGGTCGCGTTTCGTCCGCTCCGCACGGCCAACGCGTCGACCATGCTCGTCGCGACGTTCGCGGTCGCCTACCTGCTCCAGAACGCCGCCCTGCTCCAGTACACGTACCGGCAGCCAGGCGGCCTGGGTGACCCCGTGGGGACGCTGGCCAAGCTGAACCGCGCCGTCGAGATCGGTTCGCTGAACATCCGCTGGGCAACGTTCCTGGCGATCGGCGCGGCGCTTGTCTCCCTCGCGGGCCTCGCGCTCCTGCTGAATCACACCTCGATCGGCCTCCAGATGCGCGCCGCCGCGCTCGACTTCCGCACCGCGCGGCTGCTCGGCATCAAGGCGGACACGGTGATCATGGCCGCCGTCGCCGTCGCGGGGGTGCTGGCTGCCGTCGTGGCCGTGATCCTCAGCATCACCTCCCCGCTGATCAACCCGACGACGGGGCTGAACGAGACGCTGATCGTGCTGGTGGGCGTCGTCGCGGGTGGCATCGACCGCCTCACCTCGGCGACGCTCGGCGGGTTCGCGATCGGATTCGCCACCTCCTTCGTCGGCTCGGAGCTGCCGAACTCGGGCACGACGCCGTTCACCTCGAACGTGTACATGCCGTCCGTCATCTATCTCGCGGTGATCATCGTGCTGCTGATCAGGCCGCAGGGGCTCTTCGCACGGACCGGGCAGGGATGGGTGGAGCGGGTATGAGGCGAGCGAGCTGGCTGACCGAACTGCTCGGGCCGATCGTGCTCGTCGTCGTGCTGGCGGTCGCCTCCGACCTGTGGGTGTCGAGCGGCGATCAGGTGAAATTCCAGAACGCGATCGTCTACGTCGCGCTCGTAACCGCGCTCTACGTCTTTGTCGGCAACTCCGGCATGATCTCGTTCGGCCAGGTCAGCTTCGTAGCGGTGGGGGCGTTCGCGAGCGGGGTGATGACGATCCCGCTCGACTCGAAGCGCGGCGTCCTGCCGACCCTGTTCCCGCTCCTCCGCGACCACACGATCTCGAACGCCTGGTCGCTGGTGCTCGCCACCGTGCTCGGGGCGGTCTACGCCTTCCTGGTCGGCATCCCGCTCATGCGCCTGTCTGGCATCGCCGCCGGGATCTCGACGCTCGCCGTGCTCGGGATCACCTACAACATCCTCACCTACTGGACGAGCATCGGCCCGGGCTCGACGGTCCTGTCCCTGATCCCCACCACGACCGATTACCTGCAGGCGACCGTGGGCGCGGTCGCAGTCATCTGCATCGCGTTCGTCTATCAGCGCAGCCGCTTCGGCCGCCAGCTGCGCGCCGCCCGTGAGGATCCCGCCGCCGCCCGGGCGGCCGGCATCGACATCCACCGACAGCGGTTGCTCGCATTCACGCTCTCGGGCGCTCTCTCCGGCTTCGCGGGCGGCCTCTACGTCCACTTGCTAGGGAGCATCGCCACGAACCAGGTCTACCTCGACCTGACCTTCCTCACCCTGGCGATGCTCGTCGTCGGCGGCATCTCGAGCCTGTTCGGCGCCGTGGTCGGCGCAATCACCATCAGCCTGTTCACGATCCTGCTCGGGAACTCGGAGCTCGGCATCCACGTCTTCGGGCTGGCGATAAAATCGCCGGCCGGCACCAGCCTCGTCGGCGTCGCGATCGTGATGCTCGTCATCCTCCTGCTCCGACCGGACGGGATCACCAGCGGGCACGAGTTCCGCCTTCCCCAGTCGCTGCGGGGCTCTCGCGCCGGGGCGCCCTAGTCAGTCCAACTGGTCGCGTACCAGCTCGAGCGTCGCGCAGTGCAGCCCCGCGATCGCGAAGCGCTGGCTCTCGGAGAAGTCGACCTGGATCACCTCGACCTCCGCGCGCTCGAGCGCCTCAACCACGTTCGGCGAGCCGCGGTTGATCACGACCTTTCCCGGCTCGAGCGTGACGCCGTTCACGGCGAGGTCCCAGTACTCGTCGAGCGGCACCTCGACGATCCGGTAGTCGCGCTCCATCAGCCAGCGCACGAAGCCGTAGTTCACGAGATGCGGTGCGAGCACGATCACGCGCTCGTCGGGGACGAGGCAGACCATGTCCATGTGCGACGTGCCGATCGAGCCCTCGCCGATCGAGTCGTACCAGCCGGGGCTGTGGGCGACCACGAGCTCGACTCCGAGGGTCTCGAGCACGAACCCCAGCTGGCGCAGGCCCTCCTCGTTCGCGACGACGCTCTCGTTGAAGACGAACGTTCTCGAGTCGAGCCAGCGGCCGGCGCCGGGCTCGCAGATCCCGCGTCCGTGGATCGTGTGGTAGATCGGCACCTGCAGCGCGGCGAGCGCCTTCGACCAGATCACCTCGCGGCCGCGCTGCCACGAGCCGAGACCGTAGCGGTGCAGGATCACGCCGCCGCGGACGCAGAGGCCTGCGCCGGCGAGCGTGACCAGGTTCTTGATGTAGCCGTACTCGCCGAGCGCGGGTACCGGCGCCTCGAGGTAGTTGACGCGCACCCCGTGGCCGGCGAGCACGTCGTAGTACTCGTCGTACTGCGCCTGCAGACGGCCGAGGTCGGCATTGCCGGCGGCGCTCGAGTAGTAGTACTGCCACTCCTTGGCGTACTCCGGTCGGATCTCGTTCTCGGTCGGGCGCGAGACAAGTACCTCGCGCAGCCTCCCGATGCCTTCCGCGCCCCAGCTTCGCCCCCAGATCTGCTCGACCTCGTCGTAGAAATCGGTCTGGTGGAGCATGTAGTTGCGCAGGGGCTTGCCGGGCTCGAACCACGGTAGTGACTCGAGCACCTCCTCCTCGTCGTGCTTCTCGGCCACCCGCGGCGACGAGTACGTCAGCTCGATGGAGTCGCCGTCGGCGGTGCGAACGGTGAACGGCACCGACTCCCGCTGGCGATTCCCGCTCTCCTTCAGCATCTCAACCTCCGATCAGTCGCAGGGCGTCGTCCATCTGCCCGAGATAGGCCGGGAACGAGAACTCCCGCATCGGGAAACCGTCCGGGAAGTGCCCCTGGTACAGGGGGTACCAAACACCGGGCGGAGACGGATTCACGCCAACCGTTTGGACACCTGCGCCGCGAAGCGCCGCGACGCGCGCGTGGATCTGGTTCGGCGCGCCGGACACGGTCATCGCCTCGACCGCCTCGTCGGGAATCGCCGCGACCGCGCCGTCGGCATCTCCGGCCGCGACCCGCTCTCGCACTTCAGCAACGAGGTCAGCGTAACCCGCGGCGGCGAAGCTCTCGGCGTAGAAGGGCGACGAGCTGGCAGCGGTGGCGAACATGAGCACCTGGCCCTTCGCGTCCTCGATTCCGCTGCCGTCCTCGGCGGCGACGGTCGGGTAGCCGCACGCTACGTCGATGTCGGCGAGGGTACGGCCGGCGCGGGCGACACCCTCGCGGAGCGCCGGGAGGACGACCTGCTCGACGTACGGGATCGACCAGCAGTAGCCGAGCACGCCGTCGGCGAGCTCGCCCGCGAGCCGGATCATCTGCGGGCCGACCGCGGCCAGGTACAGCCGCACCGGCTGTTCCGGCAGCGGCATCTGCAGCTGGAAGCCGCGGACGGAGAAGATCTCTCCCTCGAAAGTGACCTCTTCGCCCGCAAGCGCCTGGCGAAGGATCGTCAGGTACTCGCGCACGGCACGGATCGGCCGCTCGTAGGTCCGGCCGTGCCAGTCGGACACGTAGTTCCGCGCCTGCACGCCCAGCCCGAGCAGCATCCGGCCGCCCGAAAGCTCGTTCACCGACGCCGCCTGTAGCGCCATCGTCACGGGTGAGCGGCTCCAGATCCCGACGACGCCGGTGCCCAGCAGGAGCGTCGAGGTCCCGGTGGCGGTCGCGGTCGCCGGCGCGAACGCGTCGCCGAAGACGATCTCCGGGAACCACGCGGTCCGGAAGCCCGCCTCCTCGACCTTGCGCCCGTACTGCACGGCGAGGCTCGGCGGTACCGCCTCGACGAAGAAATCGAGCCCGTTCACAACTCCTCCTCCGGCGTGAAGATCCTGATCGGCACCTGCGAGAACGGCACGCCCCCTGCCTTCGTGACGCGCCACGTGTCCTGCATGTAGAGGCACGCCCGCTCGTCCTGGGTGATCGCGTGCGGGTGCATCGAGATCACCATGTTCTCCCGGAGCTCGAACTCGTTGCCCTCGCCGACGCGCGGGAACTCGATCATCGTCATCCCGATCGAGTGGCCGGTGACGTGGCCGAGCATGAAGCCGCGGTCCTTGAACGGCTTCGAGACGGCCATGTGGACGTCGTGCGCGGTGGCGCCGGCGCGCATCGTCGCGCGCGCCGCCTCGACGTACTCGTGGTAGGCCTCGAGTGCGGAGAGCGTCTCGGCGCTCGGCTCGCCGGCGCAGAAGGGCCTGCTGAACTCGACCCAGTGGCCGCCGAGCGCGGCGATCTCGAGGCCGTAGAGGAGCAGGTCGTCCTGCTCGATCCGACGCGTGTGGCTCGGGTGCTTGAACTCGGGGCCGGCGGCGCCTTGTGAGCCGGTCAGCACCATGTCCATCGTCGTCCGCCAGGTGCCGCGGGAGGCGAAGACGCGCTCGGCCTCGCCCATCACCTCGGCCTCGGTCTTGCCGACCTCGTACGCGGCGAGCGCGGCGCGGACTCCGTCCTCGTTCAGCCGGAAGCTCTCCTCGACCGAGGCGAGCTCCTCCTCGGACTTGACCGCCCGGGCGGTGTCGAAGCCCTGGTCCCACGGAACGGCGACGTCGGCGAGCGGCCGGTAGTCGCGCACCGGCATCACGTAGTCGAGCCCGTAGACGCCGATCTTCCCGAACCCGCGGTCGGCGATCCACTGGCCGGGGTGCTCGGCGAAGACCTTGTCCTCGATCCAGGCCTCGCCGTGGTCGCCGACCCACCGCGCCTCCTTCGGGAAGACCACGGACGGCTCGCCCTCGACCGGGAGGACGACGTACGCGTAGCGGTGCAGGAGGCGGAAGCCGGAGAGGTAGCGGACTGCCCCCTCGAACCCGGTGTACTCGGAGCCGGCGACGACGACGGCGTCGAGGCCGTCCTCCTGCGCCTGCGCGCGGACGTTGGCGTAGCGGCGCTCGATCTCGGCCTGTGTCGTCATCCGTTCTCCCCTTGATCAGTTGTGTGAGCGCGCGGTTGAGCGGCGCGTCGACGCCGTGGCGGTCGCCGAACGCGACGATCGCGCCGTTCAGGAAGTCGATCTCGGTCTCGCGGCCGGCCTCGACGTCCTGGAGCATCGACGGCTTGTGGCCGTAGGCGACGTCCTTGCGGGCGGCGTGGTCGAACAGCTCCTCCGGGCTCATGTCGAGCGTGATCCCCTGCGCATCCGCCACGGCACGGCCTTCGGCCATCACCGCCCACGCGAGCTCGCGGGTCGGCGGCTCGGCGACCTGCCCGTGCGTGCGGCCGGTCAGCGCGGCGATCGCGTTCGAGGCCGCGTTGAAGATCAGCTTCCGCCACTGGGCGCCGCGCGCGTCCGCCAGCGCGTGGGTCGGCATGCCCGCGCGGGTGCAGGCGTCGGCCAGCGCCTCGACCGCCTCCATCGGCGCCGGGCTCGGCTCGAACGGGCCGATGTGCGTGTCGCCGCGCGTGTCCCAGCCGACGTGGCCGGGCTCGATCACGTGGCCGGCCGGGAAGGTCGTGCCGCGGATCACCTCGCGCACGTGCTCGGCGATCAGCTCCTCGTTGCCGGCGCCGTTCTGGACGGAGGCGACCGCGCCGAAGGCGTGCGCCGTCGCGGCGATCGCCTCGGAGGTCTGCATGCTCTTCACGGCGACGATCCCGAGCTCGCAGGGCGGGAGCGCCGCGGGGTCGGCGGTGGCGTTGACCTTGCCGACCACCTCGCCTGCGCCCGAGAGCCGGAGCCCGTTCGCGTTGATCGCGTCGACGTGCTCCTGCCAGGGGTCGTAGGCCCAGACCTCGACGTCGTCGAGCGTCCCGAGGTTCGCCGCGAACAGCGACCCCACCGCCCCGCAGCCGATCACGCCTATGCGCATTCGCGCGCCTTCACGAGCCGGTACATCGCCGTGTGCAGGGGCACGGGAACGCCGTGCTGCTCGGCCTCGCGGACGAGCGCGCCGGTGATGAAGTCGACCTCCGTCGGCCGGCCGCTGCGCACGTCCTCGAGCATCGACGGCACGTGGGCGTAGTGGCCCTCGGCGGCGAGCGTCTCCCCGCGCTGGACCGCGTGCACGTTCATCTCCCAGGGATCTTCGTGCAGGTCGACGCCGGCGGCGGCGGCAACCGCCTTGCCCTCGTCCATCAGGTCGCGGACGAGGCGGCCGAGATCGGTCGGCGCGTCGACGGCGGCGAACGCGCCGACGTGGGGCAGGTCGGTCAGCGCAGCGACGGTGTTGACGGTCGCGTTGAAGATCAGCTTCGACCACTGCGCCGGACGGAGGTCGGGGAAGGCGCGGGCGCGCAGGCCCGAGGAGACGAGCAGCGCCTCGATCTCCTGTGCCTGCTCGTAGGTCGTCGTCCCGGCGAACGGCCCGAGCCACGTCTCCGTGTCGAGCTCGTACTCGACGTGCGTGTCCGAGTGGCGGACTCCGCTCATGAACGTGACCGCCGAGAGCAGCGGCCAGTCGCCCTCGGCGCGCAGGAGCTCCTCGGCGCCGAGGCCGTTCTGGATCGTCATCATCGTCGCGCCCGGCGCCCGGCCCGCGAGCGCGCGGGCGGCGTCCTCGAGCTGCGTCGCCTTCGTCGCGACGATCCCGAGGTCGAAGTCGGGGAGCTCTGCCGGGTCCGCAGTCGCCTGCACCTGCGCGGTCAGGTCGGACTTCCCGGAGATGCGGAGCCCGCCGGCGAGGGCGCGGGCGTGCTCGTCACGCCGCGTGAGCACGCTGACCTCGGCCACGGAGGCCAGATGACCGGCGTAGAGGCTGCCGATCACCCCCGCCCCGATCACGCACACCCGCTCGATCGCCACGGGTCAACGCTAACCCGTTAGGTTCGAGCGGTGTCCGGGGTCGCACTCGCCCTCGCCTCTGCCCTCCTCTTCGGCGGCATGTCCGTCGCGCTCGGGTTCTCGATGCGCCGGAGCCGCGACGCCCTGGTCGGCGCCTTCGCGACGGCGCTGAGCGGGTTCTTCGTCTGCGCCGTCGTCGCTCTCGTCGGCCGTGAGTGGGGCGGCGAGCTGTGGCCGTTCATGCTCGCCGGGCTGCTGGCCCCAGGAGGCGCGCAGCTCCTCTTCGTGCTCGCGGTACGTGAGGCAGGCCCCGCCCGCTCGTCCGTGATCGCCGGCGCGGCGCCGCTCGTCGCGGTCACGATCGCGATCGTCGCGCTCGGCGAGCCCGCGAAGCTGCCGCTGATCGCCGGCGCCGTGCTGATCGTCGCCGGCGGGCTCGCGCTGATCGCGGAGCGCGACCGGCCCGAGAGCTTCCGGATGATCGGCCTCGTCTACTCGTTCGGCTGCGTGGTGCTCTTCGCGACCCGCGACAACGTCGTCCGCCACATCGCGAACGACAGCACGGCCGCGCCGCAGCTCGCCGCCTCGGTGACGATCCTCTCCGGGACGGTGCTGATCTTCCTCGTGCTGCTCGTGACCCGCCACCGGCGGGTCTTCGCCGACATCGCACGCGAGGGCCCGTATTTCATCCTGCCGGGCCTGCTCTGGGGCGCGTCCTACGCGTTCCTCTTCGAGGCCTTCTACCGCTCGCGCGTCTCGGTCGTCAGCCCGCTGGTCGCGACGGAGTCGCTGTTCGCCGTCCTGCTCGCCGTCCTGCTCCTGCGCCGCACCGAGCTCGTCGGACGGCATCTCCTGCTCGGCGCGGCGCTGGTGGTCGCGGGCGGCGCGCTGATCGGCGCGTTCCGCTAGCCCCGCTCGGCCGGCAGGCCGGCGGCCGCACCACTCGCTCCACGAGCCCGGGTAGAGCTTCGCGTCCGGCCGCCCCGCCTGCGCGAGCGCGAGCAGGTCGACGCAGGCGGTGACGCCGGAGCCGCAGTAGACGACGATCTCGCCGGCCTCGGCGATCCCCGGCGGCAGCTCGGTGCCGTACGGCCAGTTGACCGCGCCGGGAATCCGCCCGGCGACCGGGTCGATCGGCTCGGCCTCGCCGCGGTAGCGCTCCGGGGAGCGCGCGTCGACGATCGTCAGGCCCGGCTCGCCGAGGCGCGCCTCGAGCTCCTCGGCCTCGATCGTGTCGCCGGTGCGCGGACGCGGGACGAACTCCGCCGGCTCGATCGCCTCCTCGCCGCCGCGCACCGGGCCGAGCCACGACTCGAAGCCGCCCCGCAGCACCGCGACGTCCTCGTGGCCGAAGTGGCGCAGGAGCCACCACAGCCGGGCGGCGCCGCCGGCGGCGCCGTGGTCGTACGCGACGACGAAGGCGCCGTCGCCGATCCCCGCGCGCGACGCCGCCGCGGCAAACGCGTCCGCGCCCGGCAGCGGGTGCCGCCCGCGCCCCTGCACCGAGAGGTCGGAGAGCTCGTCGATCCCGAGGAACGACGCGCCGGGGATGTGCTCACGAAGGTAGGCCTCGCGCCCCGCCTCGACCCGTGCGAGGTCGTAGGCGCAATCGACGAACCGGTAGATCAGTAGAAGCCTTCGCGCCGGGCGTATCGCTCGTCGCGCTCGGCGTCGTAGGTCTCCGGCTCGACCTCCGGGTTCACCGACCGCAACAGCTCGCCCGGCGAGGGCAGCTCGCTGCGATCGACGAACCGCTCCGGGTCCCACAGGTTCGAGCGGAGGAACGCCTTCGAGCAGTGCGTGTACGCCTGCTCGATCTCGATGCGCATTGCGAGCTTGGGCGCCTTGCCCTCGACCGCGCAGAGCTCGAGCAGCTCCGGGTCGGTGACGATCTCGGCCCGGCCGTTGACGCGAAACGTGTCGGTCACGCCGGGGATCACGAACAGCAGCGCGACGTGCGGGTTCTCGAGCACGTTCCGCAGCGAGTCGGCGAGCCGGTTGCCGGGCCGGTCGGGAAGGAGCAGCGTGCGGTCGTCGAGGATCCGGACGAACCCGGCCGGGTCGCCCTTCGGGCTGACGTCGCAGCTCCCGTCGGCGGCCGAGGTCGCGAGGCAGAGGAACGGCGAGCGCTCGATGAACTGCCGCGTGAGGTCGTTCAGGCGGTCGGCGATCTTCGACTGCACCAGAGCCGACGGCTCGCCGAGCAGAGAGCGCAGAGCGTCTTCGGCCCCGATCATCACGTAGACCCTACCTCGGAGAAGAGCTGCGCCTCGTCCGGATCGTCCCAGGCGAGCGACTTGACGAGCCCCCACAGGCGCATCCGCTCGCGGTCGAGGCCGAGCAGCTCGGAGAGCGCGTCCAGCCGCCGCCGCAACTCGGCGAGCGTCGGCGTTCGCGTCCCGGACGATCGCGACCGTGTCGTAGGCCCGCTCGGCGACGATCGGCTTCGGGTCGATCGCGAGCCACGGCTCGCGCTCGGCGCGGAGGATGTTCCCGCCGTGCAGATCCTGGTGGCAGAGGACCGCGTCCTCGACCGGGGTCAGCACGGCGATCGCGTCGAGTGCCTCCTCGGCGAGCCGCCCGGGATAGCGCTGCGGCAGCTCGCGCGTCCAGCGGGCGGCGACGTCGTCCAGCCTCGGCCAGTCGACCTCCGGCGGAGGCTCGCGCCACAGCCGCTCCATCAGCCTCGCCGCGACGCCGAGCGCTTCCTCGTCGTAGGCGGTTCCGAGCGGCGGTTCCCGGCAAGCAGCGCTCGAGCAGCAGCGCCTTCCGCTCGGGGTCGTGCGCGAGCAGGCGAACGGCGCCGTGCCCGTCCCAGAATCGCAGCGCCTCGGCCTCGCGGATGCCCTCGAAGTCGTCGGGCAGCTGCACCTTGACGACGACCTCCGTTCCGTCCGCAAGCCGGGCCGGCGCGACGAGCTCGGAGAAACACGCCTCGAACGGCTCGCCGAGCTCGAGCTCCCAGGGAATCGTCAGTGGGCGCCGTCCGCCACGACGGGGAGCGTGAGCACCTCCTCGTCCGGGAAGCGCTCCGCGAGCTCGGCCGCGCAGGCGTCGGCGTCCTCGGCCCAGACGATCACGGTGGGGCCGGAGCCGGAGAGCGTCGCGCCGGCCGCCCCGGCGGGCGGCCTCGCGCGCACGTCGTCGAGGATCCGCGAGGGCCGGTAGGGCTCGTGGAGACGGTCGCCGAAGGCGGCCGAGAGCAAGGCGACGTCCCCACGGGCGATCCCGGCGCCCAGCAGCGCTGCGCGCGCCACGGTGTAGGCCGCGTCCCCGTGCGGGATTTCGCCCGGCAAAGCGAGCCTCGACTCCGCCGTGGTCATCTTCTCGGCCGGAATGACGGCGACCGGGGTCAGCGGCAGCGTGTCGGCCAGGCGCTCGATCCGGCCGTCCCAGGTCAGGCAGACACCGCCGGCGAGGCAGGCGGCGAGGTTGTCGGAGTGGCCCTCGAGCGGCGCGCCGCGCGCGAGCAGCTCCTCGACGGGAGAGATCCTGATTCGTCCAGCGCGCGGCGGCGACGAGGCCGAGCGCGATCGTCGCGGCGCTCGAGCCGAGCCCGCGCGCGCGGGGAATCGGTGACTTCCACTCGAAGGCCAGGCCCTCGGGCGAGGCGACGAGCCCGAACGCGCGGACGCCGATGTGCGCCGGATCGGGCGCGATCGTCGCCTTCACTGACCTCGACCTCGTTCCAGAGATCGAGGGCCGCCGCCGCGCAGTCGAAGCCCGGCCCGAGGTTCGCCGTCGTCGCCGGGCGCTCGAACCTTCAAAGACGTTCCGCCGCATCGGGATCCTTCAGACCGTGGCCGGTCAGCACGCAGACGACGCGCCCCCCGGGGCGAAGCTGCGCGACGCCCGCGACTCCTGCCGCCGAGGCGGGCTCGCAGAAGATCCCTTCGAGGCGGCCGATCGCGCGCCACCACTCGAGCAGCGCTTCGTCGGCCACGGTCACGACCTCGGTGACCGCCTCCGCCTGCTCGCGGTGGACGGGCTGCGAGATGCGGATCGCGGTCGCGACCGTCTCGGGGCGCCTGTCCGACTGCACCGAGAGCAGACGCGGCCTGCCGCGCGCCGGCCTCGTCGAACCCGCGGGCGTACGCGAGCGTGTTCCCGCCGCCCCCGTAGGGGAGCGCGAGCACGTCAGGCGGGCCGCCGAGCTGTTCGACGATCTCGCGAGCGGCCGACGCCTGCCCTTCGATCCGGTCCGGGTTGATCGAGTTCACGTTCACCCAGCCCTCCTCGTCGGCCAGGCGACGGGCGAGCGCGTGCGCCTCCTCGAACGTGCCCTCCACCTCGCGCAGGTCGGCGCCGGCGGCGAGCACCTGCGCGAGCTTGCCGCGCGCGACTGCGCCCTTCGGGATCACGATCACCGCCGGCAGCCCGGCGCGCGCCGCGTAGGCGGCCGCCGAGGCGGCGGTGTTGCCCGTCGAGGCGCAGACGACGCCCGGCGCCCCGCGCTCGAGCGCCCGTGAGACCGCCACGGTCATGCCGCGGTCCTTGAAGCTGCCGGTCGGGTTCGTGCCCTCGCACTTCAGCCAGAGCTCGCAGCCGAGCTGCTCGGAGAGGCGGGGCGCCGGCAGGAGCGGCGTGTTCCCCTCGCCGAGCGTGACGCTCATGCCCGCTCCCGGCGCCGGCGAAGCCGGCGCCCCGCTCTCTGATGAGCTCCGTCGAGCCTACGCTCATCTCCATCCGAGCTCCGCGACGCCGCGGTCCGAGATCACCGCGAGCGCCGAGGCGGGCGCGCGGGTCTCGTCGAGCGCGTCGATCTCGTCGAGCGCATCGCGCAGCCGTCCCGCGGGCGCCTCGTGGGTGACGATGTGCAGCGTCGCGCTCCCCTCTCCGGGCCGCTGGACGAGCCGCGCGACCGAGATCTCCTGGGCGGCGAGCCGGAGCGCGACGAGCGCCAGCACGCCCGGCCGGTCGGCGACCTCGACGCGGACGTAGAACGGCGAGGCCACCTCACCCTCCGGAAGCCGCGGCAGCTCGCGCCAGCAGGCGTCGTTCTGGAGAAAGCCCGTGCCGGTCGTTCCGACGACCGCGATCAGGTCTGCGACGACAGCTGATGCGGTCTCGATCCCGCCCGCGCCCGGGCCCTCGAGCGTGATCTCCCGGATCGCGTCGCCCTGGAGCGAGACCGCGTTGAACGCGCCCTCGATCGCGGCCAGCGGGTGCCGGCGGTCGACGAGCGCCGGGCGGACGCGCACGTCCACCTGGCCGTCGATGAGCGTCGCCGAACCGACGAGACGAACGACCATGTCGAGCTCGCGCGCCGCCTCGACGTCTGCGAGCTCGATCCGCTCGAGCCCCTCGCAGGCGACGTCGTCAGGCGTCACGCGGGAGCCGAACGCGACGGTCGCGAGAATCGCCATCTTCGCCGCGGAGTCCAGCCCCGAGACGTCCTCCGTCGGATCGGCCTCCGCGTAACCGAGCCGCTGCGCCTCCGCGAGGGCCTCGTCGTACGTCGCGCCGCCCTCCATCTCGGTGAGCACGAAGTTCGTCGTCCCGTTGACGATCCCGAGCACGCGGTGCACGTGCGTGACGACGAGCGCCTCGCGCAGCACCTTGATCACCGGAATCGCCGCGCAGACCGAGGCCTCGAAGCGGAGCTGGACGCCTCCCTCCGCCGCCGCCGCGAACAGCTCGTCCCCGCGGCGCGCGACCAGCTGCTTGTTCGCGGTCACGACGGGCTTGCCCGCCCGCAGGAGCTCGAGCACGTACTCGCCCGCCGGGTCGAGCCCGCCCATCACCTCGGCGACGACGGCCACCTCGGGGTCGTCGCGAATCTCGGCGAAGTCGGTCGTCGTCGGCGCCGCCCCGTCTCCGCGATCTCGGTCTGGGTCGCGGACGAGCGCCTTGACGACTCGCAGCCGGTGCCCGGTCGCCCGCTCGATGTCCGCCGCCTGCTCGCGCAGCAGCCGATCGACCGCGGAGCCGACCGTCCCGTACCCGAGCAGCGCAACCGGAACGTCTACCGCCGCCACGCCGCGACGGTACCGCAGCCCTCAGACGCGCGCGGCCGTAGCGTGCGCAATCGCAGCCCCACACGCACGATGCAGCCCCCACCCGGGGTGGGGAGCTACCCGCCACCCACGGAGGCGACGATACCGGCGAACCGGTCACGTGTCCGTCACGGGTCCGGGTCGCTTCCGTGCCAGTTCCTATCCTTGCCGGATGATCGTCGCGCATCTCGATCTCGACGCCTTCTTCGCCGCGGTCGAGATGCTCGAGGACCCGTCGCTGCGGCGGAAGCCGCTCGTCGTCGGCGGCGACCCGCACGGGCGGGGCGTGGTCGCGACCGCGAACTACGTCGCGCGGCGGTACGGGATCCACTCGGCGATGAGCTGCGCCGAGGCGTTGCGCCGCTGTCCGGAGGCGGTCTTCCTCCGGCCCCGGCACACGCTCTACCGCGACTACTCACGCGCGGTCTGGACCGCGATCCGCGAGGTCGTCCCGACCGTCGAGCGCACCGGCCTCGACGAGGGCTACCTCGACCTCGGCGAGGTGGCAGCGGACTTCCTCGCCGCCAGGCGCGTCGCCGAAGCGGTGCAGGCGGCCGTCAGAGGCGCCACCGCTCTGACCTGCTCGCTCGGCGTGGCCGCCACCAAGGTCGTCGCGAAGGTGGCGTCCGACCGCCGGAAGCCGGGCGGCCTCACCGTCGTGCCGGCCGGGCCGGGAGGCCGCGTTCCTCGCGCCGTTCGACGTCCGCCTCCTCCCCGGCGTCGGCCCGCGCGCCGAGGAACGGCTGCGCGCCGCCGGCGTCCCCACGATCGGCGCACTGGCGGCGCTGGACGATGCGCAACTCCGCCGGCTCCTTCCGGGCAAGGTCGGGACGATGCTCCGCGACCGCGCGCGCGGGATCGACCCTCGCGGGCTCGAGACCCAGGTCGAGCGGATCTCGATCTCGACGGAGGAGACCTTCGAGCGCGACATCGCCGACCGGGACCAGCTGCACGCCGAGCTCCGCCGGATGTCCGCACGGCTCGCCGAGCACCTGAGCAAGCAGGGCGAGGCGGCCCGCACCGTGACCACGAAGGTGCGCTACCCGGACTTCTCGATCCGCAGCCGCTCCTCGACGCTCGCCGCCGGGCTCGACAGCGGCGACGCGATCGGCGACGTCGCCTGCGCGCTGCTCGACCGCGCGCTGGCCGACCGGCCCGGGCCGCTACGCCTCGTCGGCGTCGGCCTGTCGAACCTCGAGCCGTTCCGGCAGCTCGCGCTCTCCTAGCCGCGCGACGCAGAGATCGGGCCGGACGAAGACGTCGAGCCCGTCGACGTCGAGGTCGCTGCCGAGCTCTTCGAGCGCGCCCGCCATCAGCCCCCGGTGGACGCTGCAGACGACCCCGGGGTTCGTCTCGGCGAGCTCGTGGAACGGGCAGCGCCGCATGTGGATCTCGGTGTCCGTGGGCCTCGGCCGCGAAGCCCTCCTCGTCGAGCAGCCGCGTCACCTCTGCGACCGCTTCCTCGTCGCCGATCCGCGCGAGCGGCGACGGGCGGCGGACGAGGTAGCGGCCCCACGCGCGGCCGGCCTCCTCGGCCCTCTGCTCGCCGTCGGGGACCCCCGCGACGGTGCCGGTCAGAACGGTTGCGAGCAGCCGGTGCTCGTCCCGCCCTGCGGGCTGCTCGACGCCGGGCCGCAGCGCATAGAGCATCCGCGGCCGTCCCGGCTTTCCGTTCGCCGCCGGCCGCGACTCGACCAGGCCGGCATCGCCGAGCAGGCCGAGGTGCCAGCGCACCGTGTTCTCGTGCAGCCCCAGACGACGGCCCAGCTCGCGAACGTCGTGGCCGCCGGGCGCGGCGCGCAACTCCTCGACGATCCGCACCCGGTGCGGATCGGCCAGCGCACGGCGGACGGCGAGCTCGCTCATTTGCACGAAATGTATAGGTGGAACTCCCGTTCGAGAATCAGCAAATTCGCTTATGTCGAGGTTCTCCTTTCTCACTACGCTCGTCGTAGAAACGAGAGAAGGAGACTCCAGTGGCAACCCCAGCTTCCACCTATTACCGCCCGGATCCCGACCGCGGCGCGATGGCGAAGTTCCTCGCGCTCCTGCTCGGGATCGGGCTCGTGATCGTCCTCGCGCTCGCGTTCTGGGCCGTGATCGCCGCGCAGAAGGCGCGCGACGACGCCCACAAGGCCGCGAACGGCGCGCCCGCCGCAACCGGCTTCGACGCCACGACATGAGCCAGGCCTCGGCCGCCGACGGCCGCCTCGCCGAGCTACGCCGGGCTCGCGCCCGACAACGCCGACGCGCTCGCGGCCGCGCACAAGCCCTACCCCGCGACGATGCCGGCCGCGCAGCCCGGCGCAGTCGCGACCGTCCACCTGACGCTGAAGGACGTCGTCCACGAGGTCGCGCCCGGGATCAAGTACTCCGCCTGGGCCTTCTCGGGCGGAGCGCCCGGGCCCGTGATCCACGTCCGCCAGGGCCAGACCGTGAAGATGACGCTGACGAACGGCGGCGCGATCCCGCACTCGATCGACTTCCACGCGGCGCGGATCGCCCCGAACATGGCCTTCCGCGACGTCAACCCCGGCGAGTCGTTCACGTTCAGCTTCAAGGCCGGCGACCCCGGCGTCTACATGTACCACTGCGGGACGAAGCCGGTCCTGATGCACATCGCGAACGGGATGTACGGCGCGATCGTCGTCGAGCCCACGACGCCGCTCCCGCACGCCGACCGCGAGTACGTGCTCGTCTCCAGCGAGTGGTACCTCTCGAGCCCCGGGCTCGACAAGCCCGCCTCGTTCGACATGGCGAAGGCGCATCAGATGGCGCCCGACTGGGTGACCTGGAACGGCTACGCCGGCCAGTACGTCAAGCACCCGCTGACCGCGAACCCCGGCGAGACCGTGCGCTTCTGGGTCGTCGCGGCCGGCCCGAGCTTCGACACCGACTTCCACGTCGTCGGCACGCTGCTCAACCGCGCCTGGCTCGACGGCGACCTGACGCAGTACCTCCGCAACGTCCAGACGGCGACCGTGCCGGCCGGCGGCGGCGGAGTCTTCGACGTCAAGATCGACGAGCCCGGCCTCTACCCCTTCGTGTCGCACTCCTTCGCGAGCGTGGACATGGGCCAGGTCGGCCTGCTCAACGTCGGGAACGTCCAGGGGACGATGAGTCACTGAGCTCCCGCAGCACCTCCTCGAGAACGGCGCCCGCATCCTCGGGCGCCGTTCGGCCGAGGGGCGTCTCCGCGACGCCTGCGTAGACCTCCGCCATTGCCTCGAAGAGCGCGGGCGTGAGGCCGGCGGCTTTCTGCGCGGCGGCGATCTCGCGCATCTCGCCGACGAAGCGGGCCGACTTCGAGCCCGCCCCGGCGAGCCTCCGGCCCGCGTTCGCCGCCAGGTCGCCGAGGTCGTCCAGCACGTGGTCGAGCACTCCGTAGTGCTGCGCCGCCCTCAGCGCCTGCATCAGCAGCGCCGCCGAGCCCTTGTAGACAGACGCGGTGCTCATCTTGACGGCGGACGCGAGCCCGGCCTCGTCCCCGACGACCACGACCTCGATGCCCTCGAACGGCAGCGCAGCCACCTCCTGCGCACGCGGCCCCGAGAGGTAGATCCGCGTCGTCCCGGCCTGCCAGGGCGGGCCGCCGGAGATCGAGCCGTCGACCGCCGGCGAGATCCGCGCTGCCCTCGCCGGCGAGATCGCGTTCAGGTCTGCGAAGAGGCGTGCCCCGGCCAGCTCGGCCGCGACGGACTCGGCCTCGGCAGGCGGGACGATCGACAGGACGATGTCGGCCTCGCGGATCACGGCGCCGACGTCGGCCAGCAGCTCGAGCTCCGCGCGCCGCGCCAACGCGACCGTGCGCTCGCTTCGCCCCGCCACCGTGGCGATCACCCGGGCCCCGCCGCGCAGGAGGGCGTTGCCCACCGCGCTCCCCATCGCACCCGGGCTGACGATCCCGACGGTTGCCATTGGCGGCGAGTCTACGGCTCTGCTCTCATGGGAGAGTGATCGCGTTGCTGGCGCTCGTGGCCGCGCTGACGTCTCCCGCAGCCGTCCAGCCGTGTACGGCGAGCCAGCTGAGCGGAAGCTTCACGTTCATCCCCGGTAGCCCCGGCGCGGGCAGCGTCTCCTACCTGCTCCGCCTGCGCAACCGCTCCTCGAAGACGTGCTTCGTCTCGGGGCTCGCGCAGCTCCGGCTGCTCTCGAAGACCGGCCGCCCGCTGCCGACGAAGGTGGCGCCGGCCTTCCGGCCGGGCCTGACCGCGGTTCGCGTCGTGCTTCGACCGGGCCGCTCGGCGAAGGCGGAGGCCCGCTTCTCGCCCGACATCCCCGGCCCCGGGGAGCCGCAGACCCGCGGCCCGTGCGAGCCGAAGGCCTACAAGGTGCGGATCACGCCGCCGCCCGGCGGCGGCACGCTCGTCGGGCCCGTCACACCGCCCACCTCGGTCTGCGAGCACGGCACGATCAGCCTGAAGGCGCTCTCGCCCGGCTAGCGGCGAGGATCGCGTCGACGATCGGCGCGTAGCCGGTGCAGCGGCAGAGGTTGCCGGCCAGCTCCGCGCGCACCTGCTCCTCGGTCGGCGAGGGATTCTGCTCGAGGAAGAACCTCGCGGTCATCAGGATCCCCGGCGTGCAGAAGCCGCACTGAAGCCCGAAGTGCTCGTGGAAGGCCTGCTGGAGCGGGTCGAGCTCGGCGCCGTTCGCGAGCGACTCGACCGTCTCGATCTCCGCCCCGTCCGCCTGTACCGCGAGCGTGAGGCACGACCGCGCCGGGCGCCCGTCGAGCAGCACCGTGCAGGCGCCGCAGACGCCGTGCTCGCACCCGACGTGCGTGCCGTAGAGGTGCAGCTCGTGGCGGATGAAGTCGGAGAGCAACAGGCGCGGCTCGACCAGCCGCTCGTGGCGGACCCCGTTGACCGTGACCGCGACGGGGATCACGCGCGCACCCGCTCGATCAGCGCCTCCGCGACGCCGCGCTTGTAGTCGGCCGGCGCGAACAGGTCGCCGATCGGAGGTCGAGGTCGCCCCCGTCCCAGAGCACCGGCGTCGCACCCACGCCTCCGAGCGCGATCCTCTCCCCGGCGCGGGCCACGCAGACGACCGCGAAGTCGCCGTCGCGGTGCGCGACCTCCGCGAACGCGGTCGGCCCCGCCGGCTCCGGGAAGCGAACCTCGACGAGCAGCTCGCCGGGCTCGAGCGCAGTCATGAACACCGAGACGAAGAACTCTTCTGCCGGGATCGTTCGCCGGCTGGTGACGAGCTCGGCACCGAGCGCGAGCGCACACACGGGCAGCTCCGCGGTCGGGTCGGCGTGGACGAGCGAGCCGCCGACCGTGCCGCGGCAGCGGGTCGCGGTGTGCCCGACGTGCCGAAGCGCGTCCCGCAGCAGCGGGAACGCGTGGTCGGAGTGCTCGAGGTCCCACTGGCGCGTCATCGCGCCGACGACGAGCGCGCCGTCCTCGACGCGGATCCCCTCGAGCTCGGGGATCCCATCGAGGTCGACCAGCGCGGACGGCCGGCGCGAGGCGGAAGTTCAGCATCGGCACCAGGCTCTGCCCGCCCGCCAGCGGCTTCGCGTCCGGGTCGTCCGCGAGCAGCGCGAGCGCTTCGTCGAGCGTCCCCGGCCGGTGGTACTCGAACGGCGCGGGCTTCACGACCGGGTCAACTCCCAGAGCCGGGCGGGCGTCAACGGCAGGTGGGCCGGCTTGACGCCGAGTGGCCGCAGCGCGTCCGCGACCGCATTCGCGACCGCTGCCGGCGCGCTCTCCGACGACGACTCGCCGCACCCCTTCGCGCCGACCGGCGTGAACGGCGACGGCGTCTCGATGTGCGCCATGTCGATCCGTGGCGCCTCGGCGGCGGTGAGCACGCGATAGTCGGCGAACGAGCCGGTCAGGAACTGGCCGTCCTCGTCCCAGCGGTACTCCTCCAGCAGGGCGCCGCCGAGACCGTGCAGCGCGGCGCCGTAGACCTGACCCTCGACCAGCTTCGGGTTGATGATCGTCCCCGCGTCGTGCGCGGAGGCGTACTTCAGGATCCGCGTCTGCCACGTGACCGGGTCGACCTCGACCGCGACCACGTCCGCGATGAAGCCGTAGGCGTGCGAGGAGTTGACGCGGTCGTCCTCGGTCGGCGGCGCCGAGGTCGGGATGTGGAAGACCTCGGAGGCCTGAATCCCGGCGCTCATGCCCTCGGGCAGGCCGTGCGGGTCCCAGTGCGCGACGCCCGCGACGCGGCGCAGCGAGACCTTCCGGTCCGGAGAGCCTTTGACGCGCACCTCGCCGTCGGCGAGCTCGAGGTCCTCGACCGCCGCCTCGAGCAGGTTCGCCCCGATCTCGAGGATCTGCCGCCTGACCACGCCCGCCGACCGGCGGGCCGCCCCGGCGGCGATCCCGGAGAACCGCGACGAGTACGACCCGGAGGACACCGACCAGACCGACGTGTGGCTGTCGAACTCGTCGACGGTCGCCACGTCGTCCGGCGTCAGGCCGAGCTCGTCGGCGACCACCGCCGCGACCGCCGTCTCGTGCCCTTGCCCCTGCGGCGCCGTCCCCATCGTCACGACGACCTTGCCGCTCGTGTTGACGCGCACCTGTGCCCAGTCGGAGGCGCCCGACTTCGGGTTGTAGCCGGGCGCCTGCCGCACCTCCGGCGGCAGCGCAACCGTGATGTAGCCCATGTTCGAGATCGACGGGTCGACCGCGAGCCCGATCCCGATCCCGACCAGGCGCCCCTCCTCCCGCGCGGCCGCTTGCATCGCCCGCAGCTCCTCGTAGCCCGCCGTCTCGAGCGCGAGCTCCAGCACACGCGGGTAGTCGCCGCTGTCGTACAGCCCGCCGCTCGGCGTCTCGTAGGGGAACGCGTCCGCCGGGATCAGGTTGCGCCGCCGGATCTCGGCCGGATCGAGTCCGAGCTGGAGCGCCGCCTCGTCGAGGGTCCGCTCGGTCTCCAGGTAGACCTGGTGGCAGCCGTAGCCGCGGTTCGGGCCGGTCGGCACCTTGTTCGAGACGACGTCGCGCAGGTTCAGCTCCACGTTCTGGACGCGGTACGGCCCGACGTAGTTCCCGAGCGGCCGGAACGTCGTCGCGGGCTCCGGGGCGCGGACGTACGCGCCGAGGTTGTCGACGACGTGCGCGCGCAGGCCGATGATCTCGCCGTCCTTCGTCAGCGCGAGCTCGCGGGTGCCGACGCGGTCGGGCTGGTGCGACGAGGCGACGAGGTGCTCGGCGCGGTCCTCGACCCACTTGACCGGCCGCCCCGTTCTCTGGGCGAGCAGGGCGAGCACGACCATGTAGGGGAAGATCGACGACTTGATCCCGAAGCTGCCGCCGATGTCCTTCGGGACGATCACGCGCAGCCGGCTCTCCTGAATGCGCAGCGCCTTCGCGAGCACGGGCAGCAGCGTCATCGGCCCCATGAAGTTCGCCCAGAGCGTGATCCGGCCGGACGCGGCTTCGTGGTCGGCGACGATCCCGTACGTCTCGATCGGCGTCGAGCTGTAGCGCTCCCAGCGGAGCGTCTCCGTGACGACGAGGTCGGCGCGCGCGAAGGCGCCGTCCGGATCGCCGTAGCGCAGCGTGCGGTCGACGACGACGTTCGAGCCGACGCTCTCGTGGAGGACGGGCTTCGCCGGGTCGAGGGCGTCCTCGACGCTGACGACCGCCTCCAGCGGCTCGTAGTCGGCGACGACGAGCTCGGCCCCGTCTTCGGCGAGATACCGCGTTTCCGCGGCAATCGCGGCGACCGGCTCGCCCGCGTACCGCGCACGGTCGCCGGCCATCGCGTGGTAGCCGAGCTCGTGCGTGATCCCGGCGGCGAAGGGATCGGTCAGCTGCGCCAGCTCGGCACCGGTGAGCGCGGCCGCGACGCCGGGCAGCTCCAGGGCGGCCGAGACGTCGACCGACCGGAGCTCTGCATGCGCCCAGGGCGAGCGCGCGAAGGCGACGTGCAGCGGATTCGCGACCGGGACGTCGTCCACGAACCGGCCGCGGCCGGTCAGCAGCGGCAGGTCTTCCCGGCGGAGCAGCGGCTTCCCGACCCAGGCCATGGGCCGATTCTCACACGCCCCAGCCGCCGCCTCCCGGGGTCTCGACCGTGACGACGTCGCCGGCGGCCAGCTCGCGAGTCGCCTTCGGCGGCAGTTCCTCGCCGTTGACGAGATTCCGGCCCGGGCGGCCGGGCCCGCCGCCCTCGAGCCCCTGCGGCGCGTGGCGCCGGCGGTCCGTGAGCAGCGAGAGCGTCGCCGGCTCGAGCACGCGGACCGCGCGGACGAGGCCGTCGCCGCCGCGGTGGCGGCCCTCGCCGCCGGAGCCGTCGAGCAGCTCGTAGCGCTCGACCCGCAGGGGCGCTCGAGCTCGAGCGCCTCGATCGGCGTGTTCAGCGTGTTCGACATCCCGACGTGGACGCCCGACGGCCCGTCGCCGCGGCTGGAGGCGCCCTGGCCGCCGCCGAGCGTCTCGTAGTACGTCCAGCGCGGCGTCCCGATCACGAGGTTGTTCATCGTCCCCTGCCCCTGCGCGGGGACGTCGGCCGCCTGCGCGAGCGCGAGCAGCACGGTGTCGGCGATGCGCTGGCTCGTCTCGACGTTGCCGGCGACGACGGCGCTGGGATGCCGCGCGTTGACGAGACAGCCCTCCGGCGCGCGGATCTCGACCGCACGGAAGAGACCGTCGTTGGCGGGAACGTCGGCGCCGAGCGCGACCTTGACCGCGAAGGTGCAGGCGGCACGCGTGACGGCGAGCGGCGCGTTCACGTTTCCGGGCGCGGCCGGCGAGGTGCCGTCGAAGTCGATCTCGACCCGGTCGCCCGCGACGGTCACGGCAACGCGGATCGGCAGGTCCACGTCCGTCTCGACCTCGCCCTCGGCCTCGTAGCGGCCGTCCGGCAGCCGGCCGATCGCCTCGCGCGCCCGGCGCTCCGCGTAGGCGATCACCGCCTCGAACGCCTCCGCGAGCGGGAAGCGCAGCTCGGCAAGGCGCTCCTCCGCGAGCCGGTTCGCCGCCGACTGAGCGCGAGGTCGCCGCGGCGGAGCTCGGGTGTCCGCACGTTCGCGAGCAGCACCGCGAGCACCTCGTCGGTCAGCCGCACCGGCGGGACGATGACGCCCTCCTGCCAGATCGAGGTCGACGTGGCGGGCATCGATCCGGGCGCGATGCCGCCGACGTCGGAGTGGTGCGCGCGCGTGCACGCGAAAGCGGCGATTCGCCCCTCGAGCGCGAGCGGCGTGACCATCGTGATGTCGGGCAGGTGCGAGCCGCCCGCGAACGGGTCGTTGAGGATCCAGGTCTCGCCCGGCTGCGGGCCGTGCGCGATCACGGCCGCGACCGACTCGGGCATCGCGCCGAGGTGGACGGGGATGTGCTCGGCCTGCGCGACCATCCGCCCGCGCGCGTCGAACAGCGCAGCCGAGCAGTCGCGCCGCTCCTTGATGTTCGCCGAGAGCGAGCTGCGGACGAGCACGGTGCCCATCTCCTCGGCGATTCCGGTCAGCGCGGCGCTCGCAACCGAGAGCTCGATCGGGTTCACGTTCGCTCCAGAACGAGGGTTCCGTGCGCGTCCGGCTCGCCCGCCCAGCCCGCGGGGACGAGGCAGGTCGCTCCGGGGAGCTCGACGACCGCGGGCCCTTCGACCCGCTCCCCGCCGCCCGCCGGAAGCTCGGGGCGGGGCCGCGAGACGGTGGCGACGATCCTGCGGGTGACGATCTCCGGCTCGCCGTCGAGCCTGAAGCCGTAGCGCTGCTCGTGCGCAGCGTGGAAGTCCGCGCCCTCCTCGATCGTCAGCTCGTGGGACTGGCCGGGGTAGCGGGCGTCGACGTAGCGCGTCACGCTCGCGCCGGGCAGGTCGACCTGGGCGTCCCAGCCGACGTAGTCGCGGCGCAGGTCGGCGACCGCCAGGCCGAGCGCGCTGAGGACGCCCGAGGCGCGCGGGACGAGCACGCGCTCGATCCCGAGCTCCTCGGCGAGCGAGCACGCGTGCAGCGGCCCCGCGCCGCCGAAGGCGACGAGAGCGAGGCCGCGCGGGTCGATGCCGCGCTCCACCGAGACGACGCGCAGCGCCTGGGCCATGTTCGCGTCGACGACGCGGATCACGCCTTCGGCGGCCTCGGGCGCGTCCATCCCGAGCCGCTCCAGTGCGCGCTCGGCGAGCGACCGGTCGAGCCGGATCTCCCCGCCGAGGACGGCGCCGTCCTGGAGGCGGCCGAGAACCAGGTTCGCATCGGTCACCGTCGGCTCCTCGCCGCCGAGCCCGTAGCACGCCGGCCCCGGGGAGGCGCCCGCGGAGCGCGGCCCGACGCGAAGCGCGCCGCCGTCGTCCAACCAGGCGATCGAGCCGCCGCCCGCCCCGATCGTGTGGATGTCGGCCATCGGGAACCGGATCGGGACGCCGCCGACGACCGACTCCGCCGTCACCTGCGCGCTGCCGCCGAGAACGGCCGCGACGTCGGTGCTCGTGCCGCCCATGTCGAACGTGAGCACGTCACGCGCCCGGGCGAGACCCGCGACGAACGCCGCGCCGGCGACGCCCGCCGCCGGGCCGGAGAGGACGCACGCAGCGGGGCGCTCGGCCGCGGTGGCCGCGTCGACGACGCCGCCGGACGACTGCATCACGAGCGGCGGCGGCTCGATCTCGGCGAGATAGGCCGAGAGCGCCGGCGCGAGGTAGGCGTTCGCGACGGTCGTCGAGCAGCGCTCGTACTCGCGGAACTCCGGCAGCAGCTCGACCGAGAGGGAGACGCGCGTGCCGGGCAGCGCCTCGCGCAGCGCCTCGCCGACGCGGCGCTCGTGCTCCGGATGCAGGAAGGAGAAGAGGAGGCACACGGCGACCGCCTCGACCCCGGCCGCGCGAACCGCCTCGACCGCCGGCCGAGAGCGAGCCCTCGTCGAGCGGCACGAGCACGCCGTCGGGCCCCATGCGCTCGCGCACGGTGAACCGGAGCTCGCGCGGGACGAGCGGCGCCGGGTGGTGCGCGGCGAGATCGTAGAGCGAGGCGCGCGCCTGGCGGCCGATCTCGATCACGTCCCGGAAGCCCTCGGTCGTCACGAGCGCGGTCCGCGCCCCGCGCCGCTCGAGCAGGGCGTTCGTCGCGACCGTCGTCCCGTGCGCGAGGACGTCCACCTCGCCGACGCCCGAGGCGCGCAGCGCAGCGGCGATCCCGCGTGCCTCGGAGCCGCGCACCGACGGCACCTTCGCGGTGACGAGCTCACCGTCCACCACCGCGACGAGGTCGGTGAACGTGCCGCCGACGTCCACACCGACCGACGCACCCATCCCGCCATTCTCTCCGTCGGTACGCTCCGGTGCGCAATGGCGACGACGAAGATGCCCTCCAGCCTGGAGATCGCGCAGGCCGCGACCCTGCGGCCGATCGCCGAGCTCGCGGCGGAGATCGGGCTGGAGGACGACGAGGTCGATCTCTACGGCCGCTACAAGGCGAAGGTCGATCTGTCGGTGCTGGAGCGCCTCGCCGACCGGCCGAACGGGAAGCTGATCGGCGTCACCGCGATCACGCCGACCAAGGCGGGCGAGGGGAAGACGACGACGTCGGTCGGCCTGACGCAGGGGCTGGGGAAGATCGGCAAGAACCCGGTGCTCTGCCTGCGGGAGGCATCGCTCGGCCCCGTGTTCGGGATCAAGGGCGGCGCGGCCGGCGGGGGCTACTCGCAGGTCGTGCCGATGGAGGACCTGAACCTCCACTTCACCGGCGACATCCACGCGATCGGAGCGGCGAACAACCTGCTCTCGGCGATGCTCGAGGCGCACATCCTGCACGGCAACGAGCTCGGGATCGACCCGCTGACGGTGAGCTGGCGCCGTTGCGTGGACATGAACGACCGCGCGCTGCGCTCGGTCGTGATCGGCCTCGGCGGACGCGCGAACGGCTACGTCCGCGAGACCGGCTTCGACATCACCGCCGCCTCGGAGGTGATGGCGATCACCGCGGTCGCGCGCGACCTGTTCGACCTGCGCAAGCGGCTCGGGCAGATCACCGTCGCCTACACCTGGGAGGGCGAGCCGGTCACCGCCGAGCAGCTGAAGGCGGCCGGGGCGATGACCGTCCTCCTCAAGGACGCGATCAAGCCGAACCTCGTCCAGACGCTCGAGGGCCAGCCCGCGTTCATCCACTGCGGCCCCTTCGCGAACATCGCCCACGGCAACTCCTCGCTGGTCGCCGACCTCGTCGGGCTGAAGCTCGGCGACTACGTGGTCACCGAGTCCGGCTTCGGCGCCGACATGGGGATGGAGAAGCTCCTCGACATCGTCTGCCGGGTCGGCGGGCTCGCGCCGAGCGCGATCGTCCTGGTCGCGACCGTGCGCGCGCTCAAGCACCACGCCGGCGATCCCGAGGGCGGCCTGGACGCGATCGAGCAGGGCGCCGGCAACCTCGCCCGCCACATCGGGATCGTCGAGGAGTTCGGCCTGAACGCGGTCGTCGCGATCAACCGCTTCCCCGGTGACACCGACGAGGAGGTCGCGACCGTCCGCCGGCTCGCGCTCGAGCTCGGCGCGCACGCCGCGGCCGAGAACTCCGCCTTCGAGAACGGCGGCGAGGGCGCGGTCGAGCTGGCCGAGGCGGTCGTCGACGCGGCCGAGTCCCCGAGCTCGTTCGAGCCGGTCTACGCGCTCGACGCGCCGATCGCCGACAAGATCGACGCGATCGCCCGCCGCGTCTACGGCGCCGACGGCATCTTCCTCCTCCCCGCGGCCGAGAACGACGTCAAGCGCTTCACCGAGCAGGGCCTCGACAAGGTGCCGATCTGCATGGCGAAGACGCACCTCTCGCTCTCGCACGACCCGAACCTGGCCGGCGCGCCCACCGGCTTCACTGTTCCCGTCCGCGCCGTGCGGGCGTACACGGGCGCCGGCTGGCTCGTCGCCCTCTGCGGAGACATGCAGACCATGCCGGGCCTCTCGGCAACCCCCGCCGCCTTCAACGTCGACATCGACGAGCAAGGCCGCACAGTTGGCCTCTTCTGAGGAAATCGCTGCCGGCCCGGCGATCGCGCGGACGATCGAGCTTGCCGCGTCGCTCGCCATGCTGACGGCGCGGGTCGCCGGTCGCGCAGATCTCGCGGAGCGTGCGCGCACGCTCGGGCGCGAGGCGCGGCCGCTCGCGGAGGCGGACGCAGCCGCCTACAGCGACTTTCTGCGCACGCGCTCGGAGGAGGATCGCGAGCGCACGATCCAGCTGCCGGTGCAGATGGCCGACCTGGCCGCGCAGACCGCCGAGGTCGCGGCGGAGGCCGCTGCGGCGGCGGAGGGCGCGGTCGGCGGCGACGCCAGGGTCGGGACGCTGCTCGCGGAGGCGTCCGCACGAGCAGCGGCGCTGCTCGTGCGGATGAACGGCGGCGGGGACGCCGCCGAGGGGTCTAGCGCCCGAGCTGCTCGCGCAGCCGCTCGGGTGTAGCGCCGAGCGCGGCGAGCACCTCGCCGCCCGTGCCCTTCGGGTCGGACGCGATTGCGAGCAGGATGTCCTCCGGCCCGAACTGCTCGCGCCCGGCGGCGTTCGCCTCGGTCAGCGCGGCCTCGAGCGCCCGCTTCGCGCGCGGTGTGAACGGCCGCGGTAGGCCCGCGATCCACGGCTCCTCGCCCTCGCCGATGCGTGCGGCGACCTCCTTGCGCGCCGCCTCGTAGTCGAGACCACCGACCCCGCGCTTCAGTACCGCGAGCATCAGGTGCTCGGTGCCGACGTAGTTGTGCTTCAGCGAGTCGGCCTCCTTCTGGGCCTGGACCATGACCTCCTTGGCGCCGTCGTCGAACCGGGCCATGAAGAACTCGCGGCCCCGGCCGCCGCCCCGGCGGCCGCGCTTCCAGCCGCGGCGGCCGAAGGGCGGCACGGGCATCCCGATCGGGCCCTCGACGATCTGGTGGACCCGCTGGTGCGACAGCTCGAGCGCCTCGGCGATCTCGCGCAGCGAGCCGCCGGCGGCGTGGAGCTTCTTGATCGCGTGGTGGTAGTCCACGCGTGCGTGTGCGGTCTGGCTCTCGAGGTCGACGAGACGCTGCCGCACGTCTCTCGCCTCGGCCAGAACCTGTTCGTCTAGCGTCATCATGGCGTCTAGCGTACTAGACAACTGTCTAGTTGTCTAGACGGCGAGGAGGACGACGCCCGCCACGACAACGGCCGCGCCGACCGCGCGCCACCGCGAGACGTGCTCCTTCAGGACGACCGCCGCGAGAGCCGTGGCGACGAGCACGCTCGTCTCGCGCACGGCGGCGACCGGGGCGGCCGGAGCAAGGCGAAGCGCGTACAGGGTGAGCGCATACGGCGCGAGGGTCAGCGGCGCGATCAGGATCGTCTCCCACCGGAACGCGGCTCGCAGGGCCGGCGTTCCCTGCCGGAAAGCCACGACCGCCGCGGACAGGACCGCCGGCCCGATCATCACCGCCTCGAGGTACGCGAGCGGATCGGCGAGGGTGACGCCGGTGTTGTCGATCAGCGTGTAGCCGGCGATCGTCGCCGCGATCGCGAGGCCGAAGAGCGTCCCCGCCCGGTCCGGCTTGCGCCCGCGGACGACGAGGATGCCCGCGCCGACCGCGCACACGCCGATTGCCTGCGTCGCCGAGGTCTCGGCGTTGAGCGCGAGGACCGCGACCACGAGGATGAGCACCGGGGCCAGTCCCGCGGGCGATCGGGTAGAAGACAGACAGCGGCGCGGCGACGTAGGCGGCGCCGAGCAGGAGGACGTAGGCGAGCTCGCAAGCCGCGCTCGCGGCGATGTACTTCCAGGCGCCCGCCTCGACGCGCCAGCGGGCGGCGGCGACCGGCGCCCACATCAGGACCGCCATGCAGAACGTCGCCGCCGTCGCCGCCTGCGGGTCGCGCGTCCGCGCGAGGAGGACGTTCCAGAGCGCATGGAGGAACGCCGCCCCGAGCGCGAGGGCGAACGCGTCGAGCGGCATCAGCGCGTGCCGATCCGGAGGCCGAGGACACGCGGGAGAGCCGCGACGCACCGCGTGACCGGCCCCGGACGGCGGCCGTTCTCGTCCGCCTCCTCCGCCGCCAGCACCGCCCGCCAGACGAGCCTGGCGCCGGGCGTGCGAAACGGTTCCGGCGGCAGGCGCTTCGGGCCGGTTCGCGCGAGCGGCAGCCGCGTCCACTCGTCGTCGGCGCCGAGGACCAGCGAGGCGAGGATCTGCCCGCCGAGCCAGCTCGGGCCGACGCCGTTCCCGCTAGTAGCCCGCCCCGTAGTGGATCCGGGTGCCGGGCACCGTGCCGAAGAACGGCAGGTGGTCGCTGGAGACGTCGATCGGGCCGCCCCAGGCGCGCTCGACGCGCGCACCGGCGAGGCCGGGCAGGAGCCGGCGCAGGCCGCGCTCCGCGCGGGCGATCGCCCCCTCGTCCTCGAAGAAGCGCGCGTCGATGCGATGTCGCCGATCACCGAGCGGGCCGGAGCCGGTCCCCATCAGCACACGGCCGTCATTCGTCGTCCTGAAGTAGTGGAGGAACATCCGGCCGTCGACGATCGCCTCGCCGCCGGTCCACCCGATCTCGTCGATCAGCTCGGGGACGGGCTCGGTGAGGACGACATAGCTGCCGAACGTGGTCACCCGGCCGCGAACGGGTCGCCAGCCGCTCATCCACGCGTTCGTCGCGACGATGATCTCGGCCGCGCGGACATTGCCCGCCCTCGTGCGCACGAGACCGTGCTCGACGCCGGTGACGACCGTCCGCTCATGGAGCGTGACGCCGGCCGCGAGCGCGGCGCGGCGGAGCGCGCGCACGAGGCGCGCCGGCTGCACGGTGATCCCGTCCCGGAACCAGACACCGCGCCGGAACACGGGCGAGCGGATGCGCCGGGCGACCTCCTCGCGGGAGAGCGGCACGGCCTCCTCGGGGACGCCGAGCTCGGCCGCCGTGCGCACGGCGCGGTCGATCACGGCCTCCTGCGCCTCGGTCGTGGCGACCTTCATCATCCCGCCCTCGCGCGCCCAGACGTCCTCGCCGAGCGCGCGGACCGCGTCGAAGATGCCGGTCGAGGCCGCGGCCGTGCGCAGCGCCGCCTCGGCGCCGAACTCGTCGCGCAGCCAGCGCACCGATGCCCAGAGCCCGTGGCAGAAGCCGCCGTTCCGCCCGCTGGGCCCGAGCCCGACACGCTCCGCCTCGAGGACGACGACCCGCAGCGCCGGATCGCGCTGCTTCAGGGTGAGGGCCGTCCAGAGCCCGGTGTAGCCGCCGCCGACGATCGCGACGTCCGCCTCGGCGTCGCCCGCCAGCGCCGGCTCCTCCGGGTCCGGCGGCGCCTCCTCCAACCACCACGGCAGCGGTCCCTGCATACGGTTAGCATCGCCCAATGGCCGAGCGCGCGTTCTGGAATCCGATGACGAACGTGGGCGCGTTCCGCGAGCGCGGGATCACGATCGTGCGCGGCGAGGGCTCGACGGTCTGGGACGACGCCGGACACGCCCTGCTCGACGTCTCCGCCGCGCTCTGGTACTGCAACATCGGCTACGGGCGGGCAGAGCTGGCCGACGCGGCCGCCGCGCAGATGCGCGAGCTCTCGTCCTACAAGACCTACGACGGTTTCACGTCGCCGAAGACCGAGGAGCTCGCCGCGCGCGTAACGGGGCTACTCCCGTTCGACGGCGCCAAGATCTTCTTCACCTCCGGCGGCGGCGAGTCGATCGACACCGCCGCGAAGCTCTCGCGCGCCTACTGGACGGCGGTCGGGAAGCCCGACAAGCACGTGATCTTCTCGCGGCAGTTCGCCTACCACGGCTCGAACGCGTACGGCACGTCCCTCGGTGGGTTGCAGGCGCTCGTCGAGGGCTACGGGCGACTCGTCCCCGAGGTCGACCAGATTGCGTGGGACGACGCCGAGGCGCTCGCGGAGGCGATCGACCGCGTCGGCTCCGACCACGCCTGTGCCTTCTTCGCGGAGCCGGTGATCGGCGCCGGCGGCGTCATGATCCCGCCCGAGGGCTACCTCGAGCGCGTGCAGGAGATCTGCCGCGAACGCGAGGTGCTGCTCGTCCTCGACGAGGTGATCACCGGCTTCGGGCGCACGGGGTCGTGGTTCGCGACCGAGCGGTTCGGACTCTCGCCCGACCTGATCACGGTCGCGAAGGGGATCACCTCCGGCTACCTCCCGCTCGGCGGAGTGATCGCGTCGCCGCGCGTGGCCGAGCCGTTCTGGGCGGAGGGGACGACGAACATGTTCCGCCACGGCTTCACCTACTCGGGCCACGCCACCTCCTGCGCGGTCGGGCTGGCGAACCTCGACGTGATCGAGCGGGAGGGGCTCGTCCAGCGCGTGAAGCAGCTCGAACCGGTGCTCGCCGACGCGCTGCGGCCGCTCGCCGACCACGAGGCCGTCGCCGACGTCCGCACGGGCGTCGGCCTGCTCGGCGCGGTCGAGCTCGCCGACCCGTCGAAGCTCCAGGCCGTGATCGACGCCTGTTACGAGCGCGGCGTGCTGGTGCGCGGCATCCGCGGCGTGGCACTCCAGGTCTCGCCGCCGTTCGTGATCACCGAGGACGAGATCGCGACGACGGCCCGGGTCTTCGGCGAAGCGCTCAGCCTCTGAGGGCGCGCGCCAGCTCCGCGAACACGGCACCTACCGGTCGACCGACTCGTCGGTGTGCTGCACCGACAGCGTCCACTCCTCCTCGCGGCCGGGCGTGGCGAAGAAGCCCCGGTTCATGTTCCAGAGCCACCCGAGCTCCGTCAGCTCGACGTCCTGGTGCGCCTTGAACGTCTCGTAGTCGACGATCCTGACCGGCGAGAACGTGACGCAGCCCTTGGCCCCGATCCCGACCGCGTAGCCGGGCATCAGGTACTCGTCGAGCACTCCCTGGCAGCCCTCCAGGATCCGGTCGTTCAGCCGGTGGAGGTGGTCGTAGGCCCCGATCGCGCCCGAGGCCAGGCCGCCGCCCAGCGTCCTCGCGAGTGCGACGCTTATAGGAAGAGTTCGGCGACTGCCGCGAGGTGGATCAGCGTCATCCGGCCGGCGGCGGAGCTCATTGCTACGAGATCACCTCGTTCCACGACTTGATCCACTGCGAGTAGTCGATGCAGTTCTTCTGGCCATTGCCGCAATCTGCGAGCGGCGTCTTCCAGAACCTGATCGAGGCGAAGAACGACTCGGGCGCATTCGCGTTGTACACGGCGCACGAGCCCTTGCTGAGCTTGTTCATGTAGGGGCAGGCGAGCTTGTTGACCGGGGACTCACCCCAGGTCACGGCTTGGAGTGCCTGCACCTTCGGGCTCGAGATGTACGAGTACCAGGCATAAGCGCAGTTCGGGTGCTTCGCCTTCGCGGACAGCATCCACGTGTCCAGCCAGCCCGTCGCGCCCTCTTTCGGGATGATCTCCTCGACCGGCACCTTGTCTCCTGAGGCGGCCGGTCGTGTAGGGCCATGCCGCGCCGATGGTGGCGTCGCCGTTCTTGAACAGGCTGACCTCGTCCGAGGCGAGCCTCCAGTACTTCTTGACGAGCGGCCGCTGCCTCTTCAGTAGCGCGACCGTCGCGTCGAACTGCGGCTTCGTCAACTCGTACGGATCGCTGATCCCCAGCGACGGCCGGATCCTCGAGAGGTAGAGCGCTGCGTCCGCGATCTGGAGCGGGTTGTTCGGCAACGTGATCTTGCCCTTGAACCTGGGACTGTAAAGCGCGGAAACGTTCGGCGGGGCCGGCTGCACCTTCGTGGTGTTCCAGAGGAGCGTGTTCGGGCCCCACCCGAGCGAGATCCCGTAGTGCTTGCCCTTGACGGTGCTGATCGGGGGCGACTGAAAGCTCTTGAAGAACTGCTTCCAGCCCGGAACCCTGTTCACGTCCACGGCCGCGACGTCGCCGCTGTAGATCAGGCGCAGGCTCGCGTCACCGGACGCGGAGACCATGTCGTACCGGCCGCCGCCGCCCGAGCGCATCAGCGTGACCATCTCGTCCGACGAGCCTGCGTACTTGGCGTTCACCTTGCAGCCGGTCTGCCGGACGAAGGGCTTCACCCACTTCGCGTCGAGGTAGCCCTCCCACGCGATCATGTTCAGCGTTCCCTCGTTCGCGATCGCCTTCGTCGTCGCCGCCATCGGCGCTGCAAGCGCGACCGCCACCAGCGCGAGCGCGACGTGGCGAGCCTTGACTCTCCTCATACCTTCTCCCCCTTTCTGCCTATCCTCGGATTCGGGCCCACGCGTCCGACCAGTCGAACCAGTCCGCGCACGCCCTCCCGCGGCGGTCGTGGCAGTCGTGCTGTGGCGTACGCCAGAACGACAACCGCCGCCAGTACGGCTCGTCCGCGGCATGGACGGCACGGCAATTCATGTACGCGCACGCCGCCGGGGTCGCGGGCGCCTCGTGCAGGTAGCGGGCCGAGGCGGCGTTGGCCTTCGCCGAGACGATGTAGTCGAGCCAGCGGTACATGCAGTTCGGGTGCCGGGCGCCGGCGAGCAGCATCCAGGAGGCCGACCGCGCGGTCGAGTCCGGAGGGAGCGCGGTCGCGACCGGCACCTGGTCCGCCTTCAGGAGGGCGGCGAGCCTCGGGCTCGCCTCGCCGACGATCGCGTTTCCGCCCGTATAGTCGGCGAGCGCGTTGGTCAGGTCCTGCCAGTAGAAGCCGGCATCGGCGGACTGGTCGGCGGCCGCACGGACGACTCTGCGGAACTGGGCGTGGTCGAGCTCGTACGGGCTGCGCAGGCCGAGGTGGATGGCCGTCGGCGCGAGGCCGACGGCGGCGTCGTACAGGCCGATGCGCCCGGCGTAGCGGTGGTCGTAGAGCACGTCCCAGCTGCGCGGGGCCGGGCGGACGAGGTCGGTCCGCCAGAGCAGCAGGTTCGGCCCGCGGCCGTGCGGGATCCCGACGACCTTCCCGCCGTCGAGGTTCTGCGGCAGCCGTTTCAGCGCCGGGAAGACGTCGCGGTAGTGCGGGATCCGGGAGAGGTCGAGTGGCTCGACCTCGTGCCCGCCGGTGAGGACCTGCGTGACGTCCCCGAATGCCGCCACCCCGTCGTAGCGGCCGCTCGAGACCGCGTCCAGGAGCTCGGTGGAGCTGCGAACGGTGCGGACGTGCACCTTGCACCCCGTCTTCTGGACGAACGGCGTCACCCAGTTCACCCGCGGGTCGTCTCCGCCGGCTTCGGCGTAGCCCGGAAAGGCAACGAGGTCGAGCCGGCGCTCGTCCTTGCGGGTCGAGGCGGCCGCGGTCGCCGCGAGGACGAGCGCGAGCGCCGCGAGTGAGCACCGGCGGAGCACGGCGCTACGGTAGTCGTCCGTGGCCCGCAGGATCTGTGTGATGGGCTGGAAGCTGCTCGGGCAAGACCACGCTCGCCGGCGAGCTCGCGCGAGCGGCTCGGCGTCCCGCACGTCGAGCTCGACGCCCTCCACCATGGGCCGAACTGGCAGGAGGCGAGCGCTGTGGAGCTGCGCGCGAAGGTGGAAGCAGCGCTGGCAGGCCAGGACGGCTGGGTGACCGACGGCAACTACATGGGCAAGCTCGGCACCTGGCTCGTCGACCAGGCGGACACGATCGTCTGGCTCGACCTCCCGCTCGCCACGTGCCTCGGCCGGATGTGGCGCCGAACGACGAGCCGGATCCGCGACGGCACCGAGTTGTGGGCCACGGGCAACCGCGAGACGTGGGCGAACTACATCCTTCGGCCGAACGGTCTGCTCCTCTACACGTTGCGCACCTACCACGCGCGCCGCCGCGAATGGGCGAAGCAGCTGGCGGGCCGGAACGTCGTACGGTTGCGCTCGGAAGCGGAGGTCAGCCGCTGGCTGGCGGCACAGCCTCCGCCGCCAGCGCCGGGATGATCTGCTCGCCGTAGGTTGCGAGCGTCTCCTCCTGACCGTGGGTCATCAGATAGATGTTCCACTGGTCGACGCCGGCCGCCTCGAGCCGGCGCAGCTTCTCGATGTGCGCCTCGGCCGGACCGAGAATGCAGAAGCGCTCGCACGTCTCGTCGGTGATCTGCTCGCCGTGCTTCGCGCCGACGCGACTGTGCTCCGAGTAGTCGTAGGCGTCACGCTTCATCCGGGAGACGTACTCGGTCAGCGCGGGCGGGAGGTCTGCGGCATCGTGCTTGGAGAGGACGTCGAAGACGTGGTTCGAGACCATCGCCGGGAACCACCGCACCTGCTCGCAGCTGTCGGCGATGTCGTCGCTGATGTGCGCAGGCGCGCAGCACATCACCTTCACCTCGGAGGGGTCGCGGCCGGCCTCCTCGGCGCCGCGGCGGACCTGGCCGACGATCCACTCGACGATCTCCGGGTCGGCGAGCTGGACGATCACGCCGTCGCCGACCCGGCCGGCGATCGCGAGCACTTTCGGCCCGTAGCCGGCGACGTAGAGCGGGATCTGCTCGCGGCCCTTCGCCCACTGGAGCTCGATCTCGGTGTCGTTCCACTCGACCGGGCGGCCGTTCATCAGGTCGCGCATCATCCGGCAAGCGTTCTCGAACTCGGCGACCTTGACCGGCTGGAGGCCGATCGTGCGCCGCGCGGAGTCGCCGCGGCCGATGCCCATGATCATCCGCCCGTTGGAGACGTCCTGGAGCGTCGCAAACGCGCTCGCGGTCACGGTCGGCTCACGCGTGCCGGGGTTCGTGACGTTCAGCCCGAGCTTCAGCCGCTCGGTGTTCATCGCCGCGAGCGTCAACAAGGGGTACGGCTCCTGCCAGAGGACGTGCGAGTCGTACGTCCAGCCGTAGTCGAAGCCGTGCTGTTCGGCGAGCTGCATCAGCTCGACGAGCCGCTGCCAGGGCGGGTCGGGAAGGACCGTGACGCCGAAGCTCAGCATGCGCCGATCCTAATCTCTCCGCCGAGGTGCGACGGCGAATGCGAAGCGGCGGAGCTTGCGAGCGAAAAAATGCCGGCCGCCGCGGTGGTGCCTCTTTGACGGGAGCGGCGCCGCGACGGCCGGGGCTGAGGAGGAGGGGGGCTTGCGATGCATACGGTGCGCCGCGAACCTGAGAGATTTCTGAGAAACCCGTTCGGGTTCGGTTAAAGCGCCGCGAGCGTCTCCGTGGCCAAACGGTCGAGCGCCTGCACCGAAAGCTCCAGGTGCTCGGCCTTCGTGTCCTCGAGCTTCGTGTGCGACAGGCCGTGCAGGCTCTGAACGAAGACCATCACTGTCGGGATTCCCGCGCGGGAGACCTCGGCGGCGTCGTGCAGCGGACCGCTCGGCAGCCGGTGACACGTCCCCGCGACCTCCTTGATCGCCTCCTCGGCGAGGCCGACCAGCGTCTCGTCGAACAGGATCGGCTCGATCGACCAGATCTTCGACCACGCGACCTCGATGTTCTCCTCGGCCGCGAAGCGCTCGGACGCCGCCTTCGCCTCGTCGAGCATCCCCGCGAGCTTCCCCGCGTCGAGATGCCGTTGGTCGAGCAGCTGCTCGGCAGTCTCGACGACGGAGGTGACGATCCCGGGCTTGCAGACGACGCCACCGCTCGTGCAGACGGCGCCCTCGCCGGTCTCGGCGGCGATCCGGCGGATCTCGAGCGCGAGCTTCGCGGCGCCGGCGAGCGCATCGCGTCGCCGGTCCATCGGCGTCGAGCCGGCGTGCGCGGCCTGGCCGGTCCAGGTGATCAGGTGACGCTCGACCCCGAAGGTGCCGAGCACCACTCCCAGCGGGAGGTCGAGCGACTCGAGCACCGGCCCCTGCTCGATGTGCAGCTCGAGGTAGGCGGCCGCGTTCTCGAGCTGCCGCCGTGCATCGGTCGCGCGGTCGAGGTCGACGCCGTACTCGCTCACGGCGTCCTCGAGGCGAATGCCGTTCGCATCGGTCCGTTCGCGCAGCTCGTCCTGATCGGCCATCGAGCCCGCGGCCGCGCTCGAGCCGAACAGCGACCGCCCGAAGCGCGCGCCCTCCTCGTCCGCCCAGTTGACGAGGCGCACCGTCAGCGGCGGCCTGCCCTCTTCGTTCAGCCGCCGCAGCACCTCGACGCCCGCCATCACGTTCAGGCAGCCGTCGAGCCAGCCCCCGTTCGGCACCGAGTCGATGTGACCGCCGATCAGGAGCGCGCGTTCGGAGTCGCCGCGGAGGGTGAACCACTCGTTCCCGGCCTCGTCCACCTCGTACTCGGCGAAGTCGACCTTCCCCCGCAGCCACTCGCGCGCGCGCTCCCACGTCTCCGTCCAGGCGACCCGCTGCGCACCGTTCTCGTCGCCGGTGAGCTCGCGGAGCTCACGCAGCTCGTCGACGGTGCGGGCGGGTTGGAGCGGCACTAGCCCTTCGCGTACTCGCCGGCGCTCTTGAACTCGATGCCGACGAACTGCTCGTCGCCGACGACCCACGCATCGTGTCCCGGCGTGATCACGTACGCGTCACCTGGGCTGATGTCAGCGGTCGTCCCGTCCTCGTGCTCGATGTGGATGCGGCCCGAGACCGCGTACCCGAGATGGGCCGCCTGACAGCTGTCCGTCCCGACGACGGGCTTGATGCACTCGGACCACCGCCAACCAGGCTCGAAGGTGAAACGCCCCACCTCGGTACCGCCGACGGTGACCACGTCGACGTTCGTCTTCTCGGGCGTCCGGACCTCTTCCGGGGAATCCAGGCTCTTCGACTCGACACATGGCGGACCACTGGTGGCAGAACCTACCTCTTCTGTCCGGGGACGAACTAAGCGTCGTACTGGCCGCCGAACTCGGCTGCCTGGGGCTTACCCTTGTGCCCGGCTTCTTGCATGATCGGAGGGACCTCGGGATCGGAGACGAAGCTCTGCCAACCCTCTGCGTCCCAGTCGAAGAGCACCCAGACCCGGTCTGCCTCGTTGGGATCGCGAAAGACGTGCGCGCCTTTGGACCCGTGCTGCTTGCGCTTCTCGGCGCCCTTCGTCGAGAAGATATTCAAGAAGCGGTCGAAATCCTCGACCTGCGTCGTTGCCAGGATCATCTCTCTTCCCTTCTGTTTGTCCTCGGCGTCGCCGCTCGTCGCCGCTGGTCGAGCGAGTGTACGCGTCACGCCTGGGCGTTCGTCCGATTCGCTAGGGCAGCCCGCCCAAGCGCTGAACCTGGTCGATGCTTTCGTGCAGATCCTGCTCGACGCTGCCCTGGTCGGCGGGCAGATCTCCGGCAGGCACTCCCTCGTGCCGCGCCTTCTCTTCGGCGCCCTCGACGTCCTGGGCGTCATCCTCGGCGCGCGGAGCCGTTTGAACCAGTCGCTGATGCCCATCATTCACCTCTTTCTCCATGAGGAGCCTGGCTGTCGTTGCAGTGAACCACATGCCTCGAAGTAGGCCTCCTGCCCGCGCCGCTTGCGAGCGTCTGCACGGGGCAGGGCTAGGCTGCTTTGGTGGCGAGGCCCGACGTGGCGGTCATCGGTGGTGGAGCGATCGGCGTGTGCATCGCGCTAGAGCTGGCGCGGCGCGGCGCGAACGGTCGACGCTGCTTGAGCGCGGGCCCGGAGCTCGCGTCCGGGCGCCTCCTCGGGGAACGCCGGCCTGATCTGCCCGAGCCACTCGACCCCGATCTCCAACCCCGCCTCCCTCCGGAACGGCGTGCGCTGGATGTGGAAGCGGGACAGCCCGTTCTACCTGCGCCCGCGCGCGGATGTGCTGCCGTGGCTCGCCCGGTTCGCACTCGCCGCGCGGCACGCGGGCAAGGGGGCGGCCGTGATCCGGGAGCTCTCGAACGCGAGCCTCGACCTGCACGCGAAGCTCGGCAAGGAGCTCGACACGAGCTTCGACCGCACGGGAACGCTCAACGTCTATGCGACGCCGGCGAGTCTCGAGGCCGGCGCGCGCGAGGGCGAGCGCTCCGGACTGCGCTTCGACGTGCTCGATGCCGACGAGACCCGCGAGTTCGAGCCCTCGCTGATCGGCCCGATCGCGGGCTCGGTTCGCTACCCGGACGAGGCGCGGGTCGACCCGAAGCGCTTCGTCGAGGTGGTCGGCGAGGCAGCGGCTGCGGCCGGCGCCGAGATCCGGACCAACGCGGAGGTCCACTCGCTCGACGAGCTGGACGCGGAGACGGTCGTCGTTGCAGCCGGGGCGTGGAGCCGCACGCTCGTCGACCTCCCGCTCGAGGGCGGGAAGGGCTACCACGTCGACTACGAGCCCGCCGCGGGCGATCCCGGCCTCCCGACCTGGCTCCAGGAGACCTGGACGATCGCGACGCCGCTGCCGGGCCGGCTGCGGCTTTCGGGGACCCTCGAGCTCGCCGGGCTCGACCTCGGGATCTCGCAGCCGCGGGTGGACGCGATCCGGCGCGGCGGAGAGCGGTGGTTCCGCGGCCTCGGCGACCGCGCCCCGATCGACGTCTGGGCAGGGCTGAGGCCGTGCCTCCCGGACGGTCTCCCGGCGATCGGCCGTCTCGGCAACGCGGTCGTCGCCACCGGTCACGCGATGAAGGGCGTCTCGCTCGCCCCCGTCACCGGGCGGCTCGTCGCTCAGCTGGTGGCCGGCGAGCAGCCGGACCACGACCTGGCGCCGCTCGACCCGAACCGCTTCTAGGAGTGCTCGGCGTCGTTCGAGGGCGGCGGCGGGAGCTCGTCCTTGCCGCGAATCTCGCGCGTGAAGCCCTTGCCACCCTGCTTCAGCGAGCGCCAGGCCCGGCTGAAGCGCGCAGTTCCGAAGATCAGGACGAGCACGACGATGACGATCGCGAATTCCCAGGGACCGATCACGGGGACAGCGTACTCCGGAACTCCACGAGCTGGGCGTGGTGGAAAGAGACGTGCTCGAGCTGGGAGTCGAGCAGCGCGGAGAAGCGAAGCTCGCCTCTGGGCGAGGAGACGAGAGGGTCGCGCTCGCCCAGGTCATCCGCGTGCTCGAGGACGAAATCGGTCCAGTCCGCGAGCCGGCGCTCGGCGTAGCCGACCACCTCCGCCGCGGTGGCGAGCCCCTCCTCCCGCTCGTCGTCGCGCTCGGGCTCCCACGGAAAGTCGAGCGTCGACCACGCGGCCGGCAGCAGCTCGATCGGGTGGAACACGTTGACGGTCAGGTTGCGAAGGCTCCGGCCGCGTGAGTGGGTCGGCGCCGTCAGTTGCTCGAAGGTCGAGCGGGCGAAGGTGGTCGAGCCAGGAGCGCAGCAGCGGCAGCGTCTCCCACGCGACGCGGGTCGGCTCCGCCGAGGACGGAACCGGCAGCCCGAGCGCGGCGGCGAGCTGCGAGACGTGGAGGATCGGCGTGGTCGTCTCGCCGACGACGAGCGACGGGACGATCGGCCGTCCCGCCTCGGCCCAGCGCCGCGCGCCCTCGTCACCGTCCCGGATGTCGAGCGACTCGAACTCGATCCCCTGCTCGCCAAGGAACTCCCTGGCCGCCGTGCACGACGCTCAGGCCGGCTGCCAGAACAGCGCCACTCGTTCCATTCCGCGATCATCGCAGCCGTGAAGATCGCGGTCGTCGGCGCCGGCGCAATGGGCTCGGTCTATGCGGGGCTGCTCGGCAGCGCCGGGAACGAGGTCTGGGCGGTCGACCTCTGGCAGGAGCACATCGACGCGATCCGCGAGCACGGCCTGCGGGTCGAGGGGGCGAGCGGCGACCGCGTCGTCCGGGTCCAGGCGACGACGGACGCGGCCGAGGTCGGCGAGGCGGAGCTCGTGATCCTCGCGACCAAGGCGATGGACGTCGAGGCCGCGGCCGAGGCGGCGCGACCGCTGGTCGGGCCGGACACGCTGGTGCTCTCGATCCAGAACGGCCTCGGCGGCCCGGACCTCGCCGCGCGCGTCCTCGGCGAGGACAGGGTGGCCGTCGGCGTCGCGGGCGGGTTCGGCGCCTCGATCGTCGCACCCGGGCACGCGCATCACCACGGCTTCGAGCTGGTCCGGCTCGGCGAGCGCCGTGGCCCAGTGACGCCGCGGATCGAGGCGGCCGCCGACGTGTGGCGCGGCGCGGGGTTCAACGTTCGCACGTTCGACGACGTGCAGCGGCTCGTCTGGGAGAAGCTCGTCTGCAACGTCGCGTTCAGCGGGACGTGCACCGTGCTCCGATGGACGATCGGCGAGGTGCTCGGCGACGCGGATGCGTGGTCGGTCGCCGCGGGCTGTGCCTCCGAGGCCTTCGCCGTCGGGCGCGCCGCCGGCGTCGGCTTCGATTTCGACGACCCGGTCGCCTACGTGCGCGACTTCGGCTCGAAGATCCCGGGCGCGAAGCCGTCGATGCTGCTCGACTTCGAAGCGGGCCGGCGGCTCGAGATCGACTTCATCAACGGCGCGATCCCGCGAGTCGGGCGCGAGGTCGGCGTCGCGGCCCCCGTCAACGAGACCGTGACGGCGCTCGTCAGGGCCCTGGCGCGGTAGACAGATACACCGCCGAGTAGTCGAGGTGCCCGAGCCCCTCCGCCTGCGCGGCGCGGTAGGCGCCGAGGGCGGCCTCCGCGAGCGGCACCGAGACACCCTGCTCCTCCGCCAGCGCCCCCGCGAGCGCGAGGTCCTTCGCGATCAGGTCGAGCGCGAAGAGCGCTGCGTAGCCTGACGCGACCGGGTGCGCCGGGTCCGCCCCCTCCAGCGGGAACCGTGTGCGCAGGACGCGCGAGTCCCCGGTCGAGGTCGTCAGCAGGTCGTAGAGCGTGGCCGGGTCGAGCCCCTCGGCGGTCGCGAGCGCGCAGGCCTCGGCGATCGCCGCCATCGTCACGCCGGCGATCAGGTTGTTGCAGAGCTTCGCCGCCTGCCCCGCGCCGGGGCCGCCGACGTGCACGGGCCGACCGAGCGCTGCCAGCACCGGCTCCGCGCGGGCGAAGTCCTCGGCGCGCCCGCCGACCATGATCGTCAGCGTCGCCGACTCGGCGCCGCGCGGGCCGCCGCTGACCGGCGAGTCGAGCGCCGACTCGAACCTCTCCGCCAGCCGCCGCGCCAGCGCGGGCGGCCCGGTCGACATGTCGACGAGGAACACATCGGTCGGGAGCTGGGCGGCAACGCGCTCGACGATCTCGGGCGCGGGCAGCGAGAGCAGCGCGAAGTCCGCCCCCTCGGCGGCTTCAGCCGGAGTCGCCGCCGCGCCGGCACCGAGCTCCCGCGCCCGCGCGGGATCGACGTCGCAACCGACGACCTCGTGCCCGGCGGCGGCGAGGTTGCGCGCCATCGGCAGCCCCATCGTCCCGAGGCCGATGAACGCGATCCGGGCCACGGGCGCCTAGGAGGTCGCCGCGAGCTCGCTGCCGAACGCGCCGAGGCGCGACAGCGGCCGGCCGCTCGTCGCGAGCGCGACCCAGATCACGATCTCGTCGGCGCGCGGCGCGTCGGGGATCCGCACCTCGAACGTCTGGTGGTGCGAGCGGACGCTGTGGTCGTGCTTGTGCTTGATCGCGATGTCGATCGGCGCACCGGCGGCGCCGCGCTTCTCCGCGGCGGGGAGCAGCGACGTCCCGTCGACGGGGTCGCGGACACGATTGCCGAAGCGGAGGTTGTGGATGATCGCCGAGCCGTGCTCGATCTCGCCGTCGAGCCCGACGAGCGCGCCCTTGCCGTAACCCTCCGCCTCCGCACCGAGGAGCTCGAGCGCGCGTTCCGTCAGCAGCGACCCGAGCGGCTCGCAGTACTGGTCGATCAGCGGCTCGAGGTCCTGGACGTACCGCCCGGCGAACGGGTTCGCGACGACGGCGCCCGCGGCGGCGATGCGCACCGGCGGATCGACCTCCCGGCCGCCTTCCTGGTGGACGTCCTCGACGACCGTGACGACCTTGCGCAGACCCTGCATCGGCCAAGGATAATCGCCTTGCGTGAGCGAGATCGACGACCTCCTCCAGGAGCTGCTCGACGGCACGGGCGCGAGCCGCGTGACGCTCCGCCAGGACGTCCCGGGCGAGTACAGGTTCCCCGTCACTCACGAGGCGCTCGCCCCCGGCGTCGGCTCGCTGAAGGAGGAGCGCACGGTCGACCTGCGCAACCAGCCCGTCGCGCTCGAGGTCGCGGCCGGCCGCCAGGTCGTCCAGGACGACTGCGCCACCGCGTACGACGACCCCGCCTTCCAGCGGATGCGCGAGACCTACGGCGGGCTCGCGGCGCAGATCGTCACGCCGGTGATGCCGGACGGGACGGTCAAGGGGATCGTCTCGCTGCACCAGCTCGGATCGCCCCGCGAGTGGACAGCGGAGGAGATCGAGGCCTGCCGGGCGACCGCCGCACAGGTCGGAGAGCTGATCTGATGCACAACCGCTGGCATCCCGATCTGGAGCCGATCGCCTCGGTCGCGCCCGGCGAAGAGATCAGGCTCGGGACCGAGGAGGGTCTCGCCGGCCAGCTGACCCGGGAGAGCACGCACGCGGACGCCGGCCGGCTGAACCTCGGGCTCGGCCACCCGCTGAGCGGGCCCGTGTACGTCGAGGGCGCCGAGCCGGGTCAGACCCTCGAGGTCGAGTTCGTCTCGTACGAGTCGGCCGACTTCGGCGTCACCGCGGTGATCCCCGGGTTCGGCTTCCTCGCCGACCTGTTCACGGAGCCGTATGTGGTCAAGTGGGACATCGCCGACGGCATCGCCTGGTCGGAGGAGCTGCCAGGCGTGACGGTGCCGGACGAGATGTTCGCGGGCGTCGTCGGCGTCGCGCCGTCGCACGAGCGGATGGAGGCGTTCCGCACCCGCGAGGAGCAGTTGGGCGACCGCGGCCAGCCGGTCGCCGACCCGCTGCCGGAGGCGGCGGTCCCGCCGGAGGCGGCAGGCGGCCTGCGGACGATCCCGCCGCGCGAGCTCGGCGGGAACATGGACGTCCGGCAGCTCGTCGCCGGCAGCCGCCTCTGGCTCCCGGTCGACGTCCCCGGCGCGCTCTTCTCGATCGGCGACCTGCACTTCGCGCAGGGCGACGGCGAGGTCTGCGGCACGGCAATCGAGATCGCGGGCGCTGTGACTGTCCGGTTCGCGCTCCACGACGGTCCCGCGCCGGCCGCACCGCGCTTCGTGACGCCGCCGCGCAGCGACCCCGCCCGCTACGCGACGCTCGGCATCCCCTTCGACGACGGCATGGACCTGAACGCCGCCGCGCGCGCCGCCCTGCTCGAGATGATCGACCACCTCGAGCAGCGCTACGGCTTCGAGCGCCCTGCGGCCTACGCGCTGGCGAGCGTCGCCGTCGACCTCCGGATCTCGGAGGTCGTGGACGTGCCCTACCCGGTTGTGTCTGCGCTGCTGCGGCTCGACATATTCGGGCCTGGGTAGCCGGGCGTGCCGGCTACCACGGACCCTCGCATCGGTGCTGAGTTCCTCGGCTATCGAATCGAGTCGCTCGCAGGTCGCGGGGGGATGGGTGTCGTCTACCGGGCGTATGACCTGCGCTTGAAGCGCACCGTCGCGGTCAAGTTGATCGCCCCGGAGCTCTCCGAGCTCGCGGACTTCCGGGAACGTTTCTTGACCGAGACCGAACTGGCAGCCTCGCTGGAGCATCCCAACGTCGTCCCGATCCACGATGCGGGCGAGGTCGACGGACAGCTGTACATCGCCATGCGCTACGTCGAGGGCGGCGAGCTGAAAACGCTGCTGCAGAGGGAGGGGCGGCTGGAGCCGGAGCGCGCCGTGGCGATCTGCGGTCAGATCGCGGCCGCGCTCGACGCCGCCCATGCCCGCGGGCTCGTTCACCGTGACGTGAAGCCGTCGAACGTGTTGCTCGACCAGAACGACCACGTGTACCTCGCCGACTTCGGCCTCAGCAGGCCGCTCGGCCGGACCGGAGGGACGAAAGGGGGACGGGCTCTCGGTCGGCACGCCTGCCTACGCGGCACCCGAGCTGATCGAAGGCCGCCGGAGCGACGCCCGGGCCGACGTCTATTCGCTCGGCTGCGTCCTGTACGAGTGCCTGACGGGAGAGCCGCCGTACTCCGGCGGTTCCGACCTCGCCCTCCTCTGGGCGCACCTGCAGGAGCCGCCGCCCAAGCCGAGCGAGCATGATCCTCGGCTTCCGGCGGCCGTCGACGCCGTGATCGCCGACGCGCTGGCGAAAGAACCCCACGAACGGCCGGGCACGTGCGGCGAGCTCATCGACGCGGCCCGGGAGGCGCTCGGGCTGCGCGACGTGGTCGTCGTCCGCGACCGCAAGCCCCTCCTCCTCGTTGCCCTCGGCGCCGTGGTCGCTCTGGGCGCGCTCGCAGCTGGGTTGGTGGTCACGCTCGGCGGGGGCCCGGCCAAGCCGAGCACAAAGCCGACGCTTACCCCCAAGGTCGACTCGCTCCAGCGGATCGACCCGAAGGGAAACAAGCGTGGCTGCCACGATCGGCGTCGGCCATAAGCTGGATGCGGTCGCAGTAGGTTCCGGCCGGGTATGGCTCGGAAGCGTGGACGATCAGTCCGTGCTCAGCATCGACCCGAAAACGAAGGCCGTCGCCGACAAAGTGACGATGGCGGGCCCCGATTCCATCGCCGCCGGCTTCGGGAAGATTTTCGTCGCGAACACGAACGGCACCCTGATCCGGATCGACCCCTCCACGATGGAGATCTTCGATCTTCGCGATGCGGGATCTCTCGGGGTTGCGGTCGGCGAAAACGGGATCTGGACGGTCGGCGAACAGGGCGTCGTTCACGTAAACCGTCGAGGTTACGTCGTGACCTCGGTCTCGCCGGCCGGGTTCACCCCGTTTGCCGTCGTGACCGGGCGCGGAGCGGTGTGGGCGCTTGACGGCAAGCTGGGAAGCCTCTGGAGATTCGATCCGCGCACCGGCCACGTCCGGATCCGGCTCGGCTTCGATCCTGGAGGCCTTGCGTTTGGCCTGGGGCGGCTCTGGGTCACGGACAACGGCGGCGACACGGTCGCCGAGATCGATCCGCGCACGAATCAGATCGTGCGCAGGATCAAAGTCGGTGACGGGCCCATCGGCGTCGCCGTCGGCGAACGATCGGTATGGACCGCGAACTACGGAGCGGGCACCGTCTCGCAACTCGACCCCGAAACAGGAAGGGTTGTCGCGACGATCCCCGTCGGGCCTCATCCAAAGTCGATCGCCGTCGGCGAGGGCGGCGTCTGGGTCACGGTCCAGGCGAGCTAGAAGGTGGAGATGAACTCGTTCCAGCGCTCGAGGAAATACCGCTGTTGCCTCGGCGTCGAGTTCCAACTCGAGATTCGGCAGGCACGCGTGGCCAATGATCCGCCGTCGCGGACCTGGCCGACGGCAACCGAGTCGTCGCCGTACGGATCTCGATAGTTCTGGGCCGCAGGCTTGCCCTGGACCCAGTAGGCGTACTCGCCTGCAGGCATGAACGGCCGACTCGTCGCCTGGACCGCGTTGTGGTAGCCCGAACGGAGCATCACGGCGCCGGGGAACCCTGAGTGCCACCAGTTGAGGTAGCGGTAGCAGGCATCGAGCGTCGCCGGATCCCGAACCTCTCTGGAGATGTTGATCAGACCGGCGAAGGCCCGGTACCCCTCGCGGGGCGCGGCCTGGTGGATGGGGACACCGAGCGCGACCAGTGCCGCGATCTGGGATGCGTACATCGCGGAGACGACGACCTCCTCGGCCTGCATCCACTCGACCGGGTCGCCGCCTTGCGGCCAGATGTTGAAGAACTGCCCGCGCTTCTTGTACACGAGCAGAAGCCGGACGAGTCTGTCGATCTCTCTCCTCGTCGGATCGCCGAGATCATGGAACCTCATCAAGCCCGCTGCCTGGACTGCATTTGCCACGTCCTGGAGGCTGCCTTGCGGGTCGAAGCCGTTGAGAGCGACGCGCCGTCGCCAGCGCGCGTTGAGGAACTCCGCCCACGACAGCTGCTCGGGCCGCTTCCCGAGGACCTTGGCGTTGTAGCCGAAGGAGTCGAAGTTGTACGTGCCGGGAGAGCCTGTGAGGAACTTCGGCTCAGGTCCGACCCGTTTGCCGGTCGACTCGTCGACCCACTGGACGAAGAGCTTGGCCAGAACCGGCGGCACGCCCGGCGCGCTCCGCCAGCGGCCGGAGCGATCCGGGTCGACGTAGAGCCTGCGAAACGCGGCGTCGCCCTGGCCGTACTTGCAGCGGGCACTGCCCGGAACAGCCTTCCCGACCTTGTAGAGCGGCGTGACGTCTTTCCAGCGCTGCAGCCGGGCGACCTGCACCGGTTGGAGATTGCCGGTCGCCCAGAACTCCGCGACGTCCTGGGCGAAGCAGGAAAAGATGTCGAACGTGGCCGGCTCCTGGCGAACACGGCGATGGATGTCGGAAGGAAACTCCGCGGTGCTGACGATCTGGAACCCGAGATCCTGCTGCGCCTGCTTGAGAATCGGATCGGGCAGGTCGTACGCGGCCTGGCCGACACTGAGGCCGAGCACTCGGAGCGTGCCGTCGAACGTGGCCGGCGCCGCGGCAGCCCGGCCACCGACCGCGAGCGCGCCTGCCGCAGTGGCAGCGCCAGCGAGGAAGTCCCGACGTGTGAGCCCGGTCATGATGTTCGTGACAAGAGTCTCAAAAAGCGCACTGACGGTGGTTAGTAGCCGTCCTGCACGGCCAGGATCCTGAGCGCGCCGTCCTCGCGCACGAGCACGAGCCGGCCCGGCGCCCCGTCGGCGAGGGCGTGAACCACGACGCGATCCGCCTCGCGGCTGACGTCGTCGATCCGAAAGACGATCCGTCCGCTCCAGACGAAGGCGACGCGCATGACGGCCGTGCAGGTCTGCCGGTCGCGAAGCGCATGCGTCCTGATGAAGCCGAGCGACAGCAGGCGGCACGTGACCTCGTATCGCCGCTCGTTCTGCGACCGGAAGAACTCGATCGCGACTCTGCGCGCCTGCGCCTCGGTCGCGCTCCAATTGCTCTTCCGCTCCGGCCAGACCGTCCCGCCGATCCCCACCGTCGCGAGCGCCACCGCCGCAACTACGACTCCGAATGCTGTCCACCGTGCCATGGCGGCACGGTCGTCGCGGCCGTTGAGAGCCCGCTGAGAGCCCGCTGAGAGAGCTCAGCCTCGAGCGATGCTGGCCCCGATCGACCAGGTGAAGCGGGTGAGGCTCTCGCGCGGTGCCAGCCCCCCGGGACGCAGGCCCCGCCGGACGAACAGGGTCGCGCAGGCGGCGTGCCCGGCAATGGCACGGCGGGTCTCGCCGAGGCCTTCCTCGTGCCACCTGCCGGACAGCCCGACGACGATCAGCCCGGCGGTGCCGGAGGCGCCGACGACGCCCTCGGGCCCGCGGGGGACGAGCAGCGGCTCCGTCGCTACCCCGACGGCGCGCTGCACCAGCAGGGAGGCGCTCGCAAGCAATCTGCTGGCGTCTCGCTTCTCCAGCCCCGGATCGCCTTCGGCTCCGGCGAGCAGCAGCGAAGCCCCGCTCGCGCGCGCGATCCACGCACCGACCTCGACCGCCGCCCAGTCGTGATCGGCGCCGCCGAACGGCACCAGCACGGGGCGATCGGGAGCCGGCCCGAGACCTGCGCCGTCCCTGCGGACGAGCAGCGCGACGTCGCACGGTGCCCGGTCGAGGACCGTGGCCAGATCGACCTCGAGCGTCTCGGTGACGTCACCGTCCGCAAGCAGCAGGTCAGTGTCCTGCTCCGATGCGAGCCGCACGAGATCTTCGCCGGGCTCGCTGGACGTGAAGGCGACGGTTCTGGCGGCGACTCCTCTGCTCGCGAGCTCTTCGCGCCGGCGGTTGAGGAGCGCCGCCGCGGCGCCCATCGCCTCCGGCGCCGTCAGCCGGGCGAGAATCACCTCGCGCGCGGGCCGTGTGCGGGCGAGCAGCTCGGCGAGCCCGACCAGAGCGTCGAGGTTGTCCTCGGCTCGGACCGCGACGAGGATCGAACGCTCGGCGGCCGGCGCCTCGCTCACCAGATCCAGATTCGGGTCCTGCTGAAGCATCGCCCGCTCGAGCTGTTGCAGCTCCGGCCCCGGCTCGATGCCGAGCTCCTCGACGAGTGCCGACCTCGCCGCCTGGTAGGCGGCGAGAGCCTCGGCCTGCCTCCCCGAGCGGTACAGGGCGAGCATCAGCTGCCCCCGCAGCTGCTCCCGCAACGGATGCTCCTTGACCAGCCGCTCGAGCTCGCTCACGAGCTCGGCAGTCCGCCCGGTTTCGAGGTCGGCGTCGATGCGCCGCTCCTGCACGACGAGGCGGAGCTCCTCGAGCCGGCTCGCCTCCTCACGGGCGAACGACTCGTACGCGAGGTCGGCCAGGGCAGGCCCGCGCCAAAGCTCCAGGGCAGCGTGCAGCGACTCGGCGCTCCCGTCCTGCGAGAGCTGTTCGAAGCGCGCGAGGTCGAGCTCGTCGGCTCGACGCGGATCATGTAGCCGGGTGCCCGCGTGACGATCCGGTCGGCGCCGAGCGTCTTCCGGAGCTGCGAGATGTAGTACTGGATCGTGTTCAGCGCCTGCTTCGGCGGGCGCATCCCCCAGAGCTCGTCGATCAGGCGGTCCGTCGAGACGACCTCGTTGGCACGCGTGAGCAGCAGGGCGAGCAGCGCCCGCTGACGCTCACCGCCGAGTGGAAGCGGGCGGTCGGCGTCGACCACCTCCAGGGGGCCAAGGATCCGGAATTCCATCTCTCAGCGCGCTCTCAGCGGCCTCTCAGTCCTCCGGCGCATCTTCGCACGGTCAGCACCGACCAACCAGCAAAGGAGGAAGCATGTCCGTTCGTCTCTACACCAGGATCGCCACCATCGCCGCCGTTGCGGTGGCCGTGGGCGCGACCGCCTCGTACGCATCGGCCGGAGACTCGAAGGGCAAGCGGATCGAGATCCCGGCGAACCTGGCCAACCTCCGCGAGCCAGGCTCGACCGGCTACGTCCCGAAGACGCGCAGGTCACGATTCCGCGGCGCTCGCGGCTGTCCCGAGAGCACATCCGCGTCGAATAGGAGCCGGGCTCGACCGGCTACGTCCCGACGACGCACATCGTGATCCCGGCGTCGCTCAGGAACTTCCAGGAGCCGGGCTCCACGGGGTTCGTCCCGGCGGCGACCATGACCGTCGGCTCGACCGGCGGCAGCGGCCTCGACTGGGTCAGTGCCGTGATCGGCGCCGGTGTCGCGCTCGGGCTCGCCGTCGCCGGCGCAGGCGCGTTCGTGGCGGTGCGCAGGCGCCGCACGCTCGCCCATGCGTAGATGAGACGGTCAAGCAGGGGCCTCGGCCGACCCTTTCGGACGAGGCCCCTCTAGCTTTTGAGCGGCACCGCGTAGGAGGGCATCGGCGCGCCGGTCGCCCCGCGCAGCTTCATCGGGAAGCCGAGGAAGGCGAACTCGTACTGCTTCTCCGCCGCGATCTCCTCCATGTCGACGACCTCGATGATCTGGGCGCCGGCGGTCGCGAACATGTACGCGTGGACGGGCAGGAAGGCGTCCGGCTCGTCCCACGGCATCACCTCGAGGCCGATCGAGTCGCCGGCGATGCACATCGCGCCCTTCTCCTCGCACAGCCACTTCGCCGACGGCCAGGTTGATCCCGGGCGGCTTGAGCAGGTAGCCGTCGAAGTCCGGCCAGACGGTCATGCGGCCGGTGCGGACGAGCACGACGCTCTTCGGCGGGATGTCGGTCCCCTGCTTCTCGGCGGTGTCCTGGAGGTCCTGCGGCGTGATCCCGTAGCCCTCGGGCAGGCAGTCCACGCCCTTCATCCCCGCGACGTCGAGCAGCACGGCCCGGGAGATGATCGGCGGGTACTTGTCGAGGCCGCCCTTGTTCCAGATGCGGCTGCCGAGATCCTTGTCCGCCGTCCACCCGTTCCAGAACATCCCGTGGTGGCCGAGGTGGTTCAGCGTGTCGACGTGCGTCCCGCAGTGGGTGTAGAGGTGGATCGAGTCGCCGCAGTACGAGTAGCGCTCGTGGGCCGTCGGGCCGACGCCCGAGAGGTTGTCGTTGATCGAGCCCTGCGGCGTGTGCGTCATCCAGATCCCGTAGGGCGGGTCGCCGGCCGCGACCCACGACGGCATGCCGATGAAGTACTCGACGTTCAGGTCGAAGAGGTGCGAGCCGTCGAGGTGCTCGAGGATCGCGCGGTTCGTGTCCGGCGTGATCCAGTTCAGCCGGCCGATCTCGTCGTCCGGGCCCCACGGGCTCTCCGACACCTTCAGCCCGTCCTGCTCGTGCAGCGCCTTCCACGTGAAGGTCTCTTCGACCTTGGCCATCGCTCGCTCCTCTCTCTCAGGCTTCGACCGGGCTCTGTCTCCTCGACCAGCGCGCCGTACAGCTCGGGGCGGCGGTGGCCGAAGAGGTACAGCTCGTACTCACCGGGGACGACGTAGTCCTTGTCCCGCGCCTTCTCGAGCTCGACGTCCGCGACGAGCAGCGCCTCCTCGCTCTCGCCCGCCTCGGCCAGCCGCGTGCCGTACGGGTCGACGATCTGGCTCCAGCCGCAGAACTCGCCCCAGCGCTCCTTGCCGACCCGGTTCGCGACGAGGAGGTAGATGCGGTTCTCGGCGGCGCGCGCCGGCGCGATCACGTCGCACTGGAGCTTCGCGGCCATCGGGAAGTTCGTCGGCAGCGCGACCAGGTCGGCGCCGTGCAGGGCGAGCGTGCGCGTGACCTCCGGGAAGCGGAGGTCGTAGCAGATGATCAGCCCGATCCGGCCGAGCGCGCGTGTCGAAGACCTTGAACTCGTCGCCCGGGGTGACGAAGCGGTCGACGCCCAGGAACGGCAGATGCGTCTTGCGGTAGGAGCCGATCAGGCCGTCGGGGCCGACGAGGATCGCGGCGTTGTAGAGCGTGTCGCCGTCGCGCTCGAGCAGCCCCGTGATCGCGTGGACGCCGAGCCGCGCGCATTCGCGCTCGAACGCCTCGGTCGTCGGGCCGGGGATCTCCTCCGCGTACGGCAGGGCCTCCTCGGCGCTGTCGAACATGTACCCGGGGATCGCGCACTCCGGCAGCACGAGCAGCTGGGCGCCCGCGGCCGCGGCTTCCTCGAGCCGCTCCAGAGCGGCGTCGAGATTCCGCTCCTTCTCGGCGAGCCTGGGCTCCATCTGGGCCACCGCAACCCGCATCTCGAGGCGAGTCTAATAGTCTGACATTCGCGTGACCAGGGTCCGGTTCTACTACGACGTGGTCTGCCCCTACTCGTACATGGAGTCGCACGTGATGGAGGCGGCGGAGGACTCCGGGGCGGTCGAGATCGAGTGGCTGCCGTTCGAGCTGCGGCCCGCGCCGCGGCCGCTGCTGGAGGTGCGGGGCGACCACCTACGGACCGACTGGACGCAGAACGTCTACCGCCGCGCGCTGGCGCATGGGCGTCGAGATCCACCTGCCGCGGTATCAGCCGCGCTCGACGCTGACTCTGTGCGCGTGCCTCTGGGCGGGCGAGCAGGGGCGGCTGCGCGAGTTCAAGCACGCGCTGTACGAGGCGTTCTTCTGCGAGGGGCTCGACATCGCGACCGATGTCGGAGATCGCCCGCGCTGCGACGCGAGCGGGCCTCGACCCGGACGGCGCGATCGCGGCGGCGTACTCGCCCGAGCGCGGAGCGCAGCTACAGGAGATCCGCCGCGAGGCCGAGGCGGCAGGCGTGCGCGGCGTCCCGTCGCTGCTCACCGAGAGCGGGGAGCACCACTGGGGCATGGGCGGGCTCGAGCGGATGCTCGCCGGCGAGCCGCTGGTCCCGACGGCCTGCCGACTGGAGCTTGAACTCGACGCGATTGCCTCGGAGACGGGGTTCTCGGGTGTCGTTCGCGTTGATCGTGGCGACAGGGTCGAGATCGTGAAGGCGTACGGGCTGGCGCACCGCGGCTACGACATCCCGAACGAGGTCGAGACCCGCTTTGGGCTGGCGAGCGGAACGAAGGGCCTGACGGCCCTCACCGTGGTCAGCCTCGTAGAAGATGGCACGCTCCAGCTCACGACGACGGCGCGTTCGGTTCTCGGGAAGGACATCCCGCTCGTGGGCAACGGAGTGACCGTCGAGCACCTACTTTCACATCGCTCGGGGATCGGGGATTACCTCGACGAGGAGGTCGGCCTCGATCTCGATGAGTATCTGATGCCTGTCCCCGTGCACGAGCTCGCAACGACAGAGGACTACCTCGCGGTTCTCGACGGCCACCCACCGAAGTTCGCGCCCGGCGAGCGCTTTGCCTACTGCAACAGCGGCTACGTCGTGCTCGCGCTCATCGCCGAGCGCGCGACCGGCACTCCCTTCCACGAACTCGTGCAGTGCCGCGTCTGCGAGCGCGCCGGGATGCCCGACACCGCGTTCCTGCGCTCGGACGAGCTCCCGGCTCGAACGGCTCGTGGCTACCTCGAGGGCAACGACACGTGGAGGACGAACGTCTTCCATCTGCCCGTCCGCGGATCGGGCGACGGAGGCATCTACTCGACCGCCGCTGACATCAGGGCACTCTGGACAGCGTTCTTCGATGGAAGGATCGTGTCGCACGACTGGGTCGCGGAGATGGTGCGCCCTCGCAGCGATGTCTCGTCCCGGTCGAGGCGGTACGGCCTCGGGTTCTGGTTGCACGCGTCCGCCGACGCCGTGCTGCTCACGGGGATGGATGCAGGAGTCTCTTTCAGCTCAATGCACGAGCCGCAATCGAGCGCCACCCGCACCGTGATCTCGAACACAGCTCACGGAGCTTGGCCGGTCTCGAGCTACCTCGACGACCGACTCGTGTTCTGATGCTGTTGCGTCCAACCTCGCTGAACGCTCGCGCAGGCCGAGGTCCTGCCCCGTGACGTCTACCCGGCCGGCTCGGCAGCGTCGGCTGCGTTCGGGCAGACCTTCCGGTGCTCGGCAAGCAGAGCCGGGCCACGGTGCTTCTCCGTGACGGCGACCCAGCCGCAGGCCTCGCAGGCGACCTCCCGCTCGGCCGCCTTCACGGCCCGCCGGGTGCGCGCCGCCTCGCCCGCCGGGCAATCGTGCTCCTCGAACTCACGAACCGCCCAGCGCAGCGTTGGTCGCTCCCAACGCCGGCCGCAAACCCCGCAGGACGTAACGCCGGGGTTGTCGAGTGCCAGCTCGGCCTCTTCCCGACGTTTCGCGCTACCCCAGGCCACCCGACGACTCTACCGGCCGAGCGAGAGGTCGCCGGCGCGGCTAGCCGAGCTCGAGCACGTCGACGACGCGCAGCTCGGGCTCGACGCCGACCTTGCGCATCAGCTCCGTTCCGCGCGGCACGGCGCCCGAGTCGAGGTACTCCTGGAGCGTCTCGCGGTCCTGCCAGATCGCGACGAGCCGCACGTCGTCGCCGTCGACCAGCAGCGCGGCGGTGAGCACACCTGCGGGCCGCGTCGGCCGGTGCTCCTGCATCAGCTCGGCGAGCTGGTCCGCCTGCTCGCGGCTCATCTTCGCTTCGAAGACCGCGGCGACCATCACGTCGAGATCATCTTCTTCTCGACGCCGACGCCGGCCGCGAGCGCGCGCTCGTACTCCAGCGACACCGTCGCCGAGTCCTGGAGCGCGATCCCGGTCGAGTCGAAGACCGTCACCTGGTCGTCGGACTGCCGGCCCTCGAGCTCGCCGCAGATCACCTTGCCGATCTCGCCCGCCACGTCGTCCTCCGAGAGCAGCCCGTCCGACAAAGGCACGTTGATCTCGCCGTCCTCGCGGCACTGGCGGATGTCGTCGACGAAGACGCGCCCACGTTGGAGGATCCGCGGGTCGAGCTCCTGCTCCCCCTTCAGGTCGGCGCCGAGCGCAGCGATGTGCGCGCCCGGCTTCACCCACGCATCGTCGACGAGCCACTGCCGCGCATGGGTGCCCGTCACGATGACGTCTGCCCCGCGCACGGCCTCCTCGACGTCGGTCGTGCCCTTGATCGTCAGGTGCGGGTACTTCGGCGCCTCCTCCGCGAGGTAGCGATCGACCGACTCCTGGGTCCGGCTCCAGAGCCGCACGTCCTCCCACTCGAACACCGTGTCGCAGGTCGCGAGCGTTCCCCGCCCCACCAACCCGCTCCCGAGGATCGCGAGCGCCTTCGAATCCGGCCGGGCGAGCCACTTCGCCGAGACCGCAGCCGACGCGCCCGTGCGCATCAGCGTGTGGTACGAGCCGTCGCAGATCGCGAGCGGGAAACCGGTCTCCGGATGCGTGTAGATCAGGATCGAGAAGACGGCCGGCAGCTCGTACTCGGCGTTGTCCTCGCGGATCGAGACCCACTTGCACGCCGCCGCCTCGGGCTCCTCGATGTAGGAGGGCATGACCTCCCACTCGCCCTTGTACTTGTCGAGGACGATGTGGCCCTTCGGCTCCATGTAGACGCGCCCGAGCCCGTGCATCCGGAACGCGTGCTCGACGCGGTCGACGTACTCGGCCGGCGTCAGCAGCCCGACCATGTCCGACCAGCTGAGGATCAGGGTCTTCCGGTTGCGCCAGCTCTCAGCCATCCGCGCGCCGACTCTACAACGCCGTAGAGTCCGCGCAATGGACAGGGACGGGAGCGCCCGGCGAATCGAGCGCGACATCGAGACGCTCGCCGGCCCCGACTACACGCTCACGTCGGAGGCGATCCGCCGCTACGCGTACACGGACGTCTACCGGCGAACGCTCGACTACTTCGTCGGCGAGCTGGAGGCGCTCGGGTTCGACGTCGAGGAGGACGCGGTCGGCACGCTCACCGCGCGCAACCGGCCGAAGGGCGAGCCGGTCTTCGGCGTCGGCTCGCACTGCGACTCCAACCGGAACGGTGGGAAATACGACGGGACGATGGGCGTCGTCACGGCGCTCGAGGTCTGCCGCCTGAACGAGGAGCAGGGCCTCGACCTGCCGCTCCAGCTGATCTCGTTCCTCGAGGAGGAGGGCTCCGGCTTCGGGCAGATGCTGCTCGGGAGCCGGATCATCGCCCAGCGCGTGACCGAGGAGGACCTGCGCGAGCGCTTCCGCTCGCTCGACGACGGACGGAGCTTCTGGGAGCACGCCGCCGACGCCGGTTACCAGCCCGAGCGCTGGCGGGAGTGCGCGCACGTGCTCGACGACCTGACGGGCTGGATCGAGATGCACATCGAGCAGGCCCGCGTGCTCCAGGACACCGGCAACCGGATCGGGCTCGTCACCGCGATCGCGGGCTACGTGCACGCGGACGTCGTCGTCCACGGCCGCGGCGACCACGCCGGCGCGACGCCGATGGACTTCCGCCTCGACCCGACCCTCCCGCTCGCGGACACGATCCTCGCGCTGGAGCGGATGGCGCGAGAGGCCGGCCAGGGCACCGTCGGCACGGTCGGCGAGATCGAGGTCGACCCGGGGATCATCAACGCGATCGCCGCGCAGCGTCCGCTTCTCGCTCGACATCCGCGGCCCCGTCGAGGACGCCTACAAGGGCGTGGCGCGCGAGATCGCGGCCTTCACCGAGCAGGCCGCCGCCGCGCGCGGGCTGACGGCGGAGTACCGCGAGCGCCAGTCGATCCCGCCGACACCGATGGACGACCGCATCGTCGGCGCGCTGGAGACGGCCACGAAGGCCACGGGCGAGCCGTACATGCGCATGCACTCGGGCGCGGCGCACGACACGATGTGCGTCGCCGACCGCGTCCCGACCGCGATGGTCTTCGTCCCCTGCGTCGAGGGAATCAGCCACCACCCGGCCGAGGACGCGAGCCCGGCCGACGCGGCCCTCGCGGCCGAGATCATCCTGAACGCGATCAGGACGCTGACGTAGTGGCTCGCCTCTAGGGGCTACCCTCGCGAGGTGCACGGCGGCGCTCACGACCCGCGATCTCTCGAAGCGCTACGGGTCCGTGGAAGCACTGAAAGGGGTCGACCTCTCGGTGGAGCAGGGCGAGCTCGTCGGTCTGCTCGGCCCGAACGGCGCCGGCAAGTCGACACTCGTCAAGATCCTCGTCGGGCTCGTCCGGCCCAGCCGTGGACAGGCGACCGTGGTCGGCTCGCCGGCCGGCTCTCGGGTGGCGCGGGCCTCGCTCGGGTACCTCGCCGAGCTCTTCCGCTTCCCCGGCTGGTACACCGCCGAAGAGGTGCTCGAGCTGCACCAGCGGCTCGCGGGCTCGCACGGCGGCGCCGCGGAGCGCACACGGCTGCTCGAGCTGGTCGCGCTCACCGACGCCCGCGACCGGCGCGTCGACGGGATGTCGAAGGGGATGCAGCAGCGTCTCGGGATCGCGCAGGCGCTCGTCGGCGAGCCGCGCGTCCTGCTCCTGGACGAGCCGACCTCCGCGCTCGATCCGGTCGGCCGGCGCACCATCAGGCTCCTGCTGGAGGACCTTCGCTCGCGGGGCGTCTCGGTGCTGATCAACTCGCACCTGCTCTCCGAGATCGAGCTCGTCTGCGACCGGGTCGCGATCCTGTTCGACGGCGAGCTCGTCGCGGCGGGGACGCCGGCGGAGCTCTCGCGCCCGCGCGGCGTGGAGCTCGACACCGATGAGGGCGTCCGGATGGTCGAGGGCGCGACGCGCGAAGACGCGCCGCGGCTGGTCGCCGAGGCGGTCGCGGCAGGTCGCCGGGTCTACGGCGTCCGCGTCCTCGCGTCGACGCTCGAGGACGTCTACCTCGAAGCGGTGGGCGGAGAGACCGATTGAGCTCCGTCGCCGTCATCGTCCAGTACGCGCTGCGGGAGGCGCTGCGGCGGAAGGTCTTCGCGGTCGTCCTGCTGCTGACCGTCGTCTTTCTCGTTCTCTTCTGGCTGGCCACGCACTTCGTCCACGGTCAGCTCGCCGACATCACGCCGCCGAGCGACGTGCCACGTCGACTCTCGAACGTTCGCCGGCGCCTTCCTGCTCGGGCTGGCGATGTTCGCGACGCTCTTCCTCGGCGTCGTGCTCGCGGTCTTCCTGACGCTCGGCGTCGTCTCCGGGGACGCCGAGCGCGGCCTGCTCCAGCCGCTCGTCGTCCGGCCGATCGGCCGGTCGACGCTGCTCCTGTCGCGTTTCCTCGCGGCGGCGGCCGTCTGCGCCGCGTACGTGCTCTCGGTCTATTTCGCCGCGCTCGCGATCGTCGGACTGACCCTGCACTGGTGGCCCGCCGCGATCGTCGGGCCCGGAGCCGAGCTGGCGCTCGGCGTCCTGATCGTGATCGCGCTCTCCCTGCTCGGGTCGGTCGTGTTGTCGGCGACCGCGAACGGGATCGCCGTCTTCATGCTCTTCGGCGCCGGGCTCGTGGCAGGCCTGCTCGGGACGATCGGGCATGCGCTGAACTCGCACCAGATCCGGCACGCGTCGACGATCGCATCGTGGGCGCTGCCGTTCGAGGGCCTGTACCAGGACGGCCTCCGCCTGATCTCCCGCGACACGACCGGGGCGACGAGCTTCCTCCTCCAGCTCGGACCATTCGGAGGCGGCTACGTCCACGGCTGGACGATCCGCGTCTGGGCCGTTGCCTACCTCGCGCTCGTCGTCGCGGCCGCGCTCGCCGCCTTTGCGCGGCGGAACCTCTAGCCCCGCCTGACGCCGAGGTTGTGCTCCGACGGGACGAGCGCCAGCGCGACGAGCCACAGCACCGCGACGACGACGAACCCGATCCGCCCGTCGCCGGGCAGCCTGAAGGTGAGCCCGAGCAGCGGCGTGCCGACGATCACGACGAGGCTCGCAGCGCCGTTGACCATCCCGACCGCCGCAGCAGGAGCGTCCGGCCGCACGCGCGCCGCACCCGTGAAGGCCGGCGCGAACGGAATCCCGGCGGCGAGGCCGATCAGCGCCGCCCCGAGCGCGGCGACCGCAAGCGGCTCGGCGGTGGCGAGCAGGGCCGTCCCGGCGGCGCCGGCGGCCAGGCTGCCGGTCACGCTCGCCCGCATCGCGGCAGGCCGCTCGCGCAGGATCCAGCCGCCGAGCGGCCGCGTCAGCACGCCGAGCAGGAGCGTGAACGCGCCGACCGCGCCGGCCGTCCCCTTCGCGACGCCGCCGTTCCGCTCCAGCAGCTCGACGACCCAGTTGCCGACGACGAGGCTCAGGCCGAGCGAGGCGCCGTAGAGAACGGCGAGCCGGTAGAGACGCCGGTCGCGCAGGATCCCCGCGGGCACGTCGAGCTCGCGCTCGGCCCGGGCGCGGGGACGATCCGGCGGCGCGGTGACCAGCACGGCGAAGCCGGCAACGCCGACGACGAGCGCCGTCCAGAACGGGGCACGCCACCCGAGCCAGCCGTCCAGCCGCGAGACGACCGCGAGCGCGAGCCCGCCGCCGGCGAGCCCCACCCCGCCGTAGAGGCCCTGCGCGAAGGGCGACCCGCCCGATTCGCGCACGTACGCGCTGCCGGCGATGAAGCCCAGGCCGGTGCCGATCCCGATCAGCGCCCGGGCCCCGATCGCGAGCGCCGGCTCCGGCGCAACGAGCGCCAGGCCGTTGAACGCAATCGTGATGACGAGCCCGACGAGAGCGGCGCGCCGCGCCCCGAAGCGATCGGCGGCGCGTCCTCCCGGGATCTGCATCGCGAGATGGGTGACGAAGAGCGCCGTCGTGAACAGCCCGACGACCGCGAGGCTCACGTCGTAGGAGTCGGCGAGCTGTGACGGGATCGCGCCGATGTTGGCGACGTTCCAGCCGGTGGCGAGGCCGACCGCGCAGCCTCCGAGGACTGCGTGCCTCACGCCGTGCGCGCGTAGGCGATCAGGCCGCCGGCAAGCAGGATCTCGCGCTCGCGCGCGGTCAGGCGCGCCTCGAGCGGCACCGGGCCGGCGAGCGCGGTGCCGCCGGACTCGACGGTCTCGCGCACGTCGAGGATCGTCCACTCGTCGCCCTGCTCGACGCGGTCGTAGTCGCCCTCGTCGGCGAACGTGAGCGGGACGATCCCCTGCGCGATCAGGTTCGTCCGGTGGATGCGGGCGAAGCTCTTCGCGACGACCGCGCGGACGCCGAGGTGGAGCGCCGCGAAGGCGGCCTGCTCGCGCGACGAGCCCTGGCCGTAGTTGTGGCCGCCGACGACGATCCCGCCGCCCCATTCCTCCGCCCGCGCCGGGAAGTCGGGGTCGAAGCGGCGGAACATGTAGCGCGCGCAGGCGGGGATGTTCGACCAGATCGCGAGCCCGAGCGCTCCGTCGGGGGCCATGTCGCCGGTCGAGACGTCGTCGGGCACCTTGATCAGGATCCGGCCCTCGATCTGCTGGGCGAGCGGGAACGGGTCCGGCGGCGGCACGATGTTGCGGCCCTTCTCGAGCTCGATTCCGGCGCCGTTGGACGGCGGGGCGACGATCTGGCGGTCGTCCACGTCCGGATTCGGCGGGGGCGGCGTGAGCTCCGGCACCTCGCCCAGCTCGCGCGGATCGGCGATCTCGCCGCGCAGCGCGGTCGCTGCGGCGGTCGCGGGCGAGCAGAGGTAGACCTGGTCGCCCGGCGTGCCGCTGCGGCCGGGGAAGTTCCGGTTGAACGTCCGCACCGAGACGGCGCCGGCCGCCGGCGCCTGGCCGATGCCGATGCACGGCCCGCAGGCCGGCTCGAGGATGCGCGCGCCGGCAGCGAGCAGGTCGCCGTACACGCCGCTGCGCACGATCATGTCGAGGATCTGCCGCGAGCCGGGCGTCACCGTCAGGTCGAGCTCGGCGGGCAGCGAGCGCCCACGGAGAACGGCCGCGACGAGGGCGAGGTCCTCGTACGAGGAGTTCACGGAGCTGCCGACGCAGACCTGCCGCGTCCCCGTGCCCTCCGCCTCCCGCACCGGCACGACGTTCCCCGGCGAGGACGGCAGCGCGATCAGCGGCTCGAGCTCGCCGAGATCGATCTCCTCCGCCTCGTCGTACTCGGCGCCGTCGTCGGCGGCGAGCTCGAGGAAGTGGTCCTCGCGCTCCTGCGCGGCGAGCCAGGAGCGCGTCTGCTCGTCGCTGGGGAAGATCCCGGTGGTCGCGCCGGTCTCCATCACCATGTTGCAGATCGTCCCGCGGTCGGTCGCGCTCAGCGCTGCGACGCCCTCGCCGTGGAACTCGAAGATCCGTCCGCGCCCCCCGCGGACGCCGCGCCGCCGCAGCAGCTCGAGCACGACGTCCTTGGACTGCACCCACGGACGGAGCCGGCCACGCAGCTCGACGCCGACGACGAGCGGCCGCTCGACCGGATACGGCCGGCCGGCCATCGCGACCGCGACCTCGGTCGCCCCCGCGCCGATCGCGAGCATCCCGAGCGCGCCTGCCATCGTCGTGTGGCTGTCGGCGCCGAGCAGCACCTGCCCCGGACGGGAGAAACGCTCGAGGTGCAGGTAGTGGGCGATCCCGTTGCCGGGCCGCGAGTACAGCGCGCCGTACCGCGCCGCCCAGCTGCGCAGGTAGGCGTGGTCCTCGGGGTTCTTGTTGTCGAACTGGAGGACGTTGTGGTCGACGTACGAGACCGTCGGCAGCGCAACCCGGTCGAGGCCGAGCTGCTCGAACTGGAGGCAGGCCATCGTCCCGGTCGCGTCCTCGAGCAGGATCTGGTCGACCCGGAGCTCGATCTCCTCCTCCGTCTCGCCGGCCAGGTGGTCGGCGATGATCTTCTGCGTGAGCGTCCGGCCCGCCACCGGCAGAGCCTAGACCGTGCTGGCCGTCCTGTTCGGGGCGCTGGCGGGAGCGACGTTCGGGCTGCTGCTCGTGTCCGTTCGCTTCGGCCTGACCCGCGGCGTCGACCAGTACGCGGGCGCCGTCGCGATGCTCGCGATCGCCTTCGTCCTCAGCGCGGTCGTCGCCATCCCGTCGATGGTGGGTAGCGACGTCCACGCCGCGGACCTCTGGAAGTTCGTGCTGGCCGGGCTCGTCGCGCCCGGGGCCGCGCAGATCATCCTGATCGTGGCGATCCGCGACGCCGGGCCGTCCCGCGCCGCGATCCTGATCGGGACGGCGCCGCTGCTCTCGGTCGCGATCGCGCTGACGATCCTGAACGAGCCGTTCAGCGCCTGGCTGCTCCTCGGCACCGTGCTGGTCGTGGCCGGCGGCGCGTTGCTCGCGCTCGAGCGCAGCCGCCCGGAGCACTTCAAGGCGCTCGGCGCGGTGCTCGCGCTCCTCTGTGCGCTCCTCTTCGCCATCCGCGACAACGTCGCCCGCTGGGCGGCGCGCGAGCCGCATCCGCCGCCGGCGCTCGTCGGCGCCGCGGTCGCCCTCGCCGCCGCGTTCGCCTTCGTCGCCGCCTACGTGCTCGCCACGCGGCCGCGCTCGCTCCGGGGACGAATGGGCCCTGCGCTCATCGCCTACGCGCCCGCGGGCATCGCCCTCGGGCTCGGCTACATCTTCCTGCTCGCGGCGTTCGACCACGGCCGCGTGTCGATCGTCGCGCCGCTGAACGCGACCCAGTCGCTGTGGGCGGTCGTCTTCGCCGCCGTGCTGATCGGGCGGCACCACGAGGGAATCGGCAGACGGCTCGTGGTCGCCGGCGCGCTCGTCGTCGCCGGCAGCGCGGTCATCGGGATCGTGCGCTGACGCGCGCCGCGATCGCGTCTCCGACTTCCTGCGTCGTCGCCTCACCGCCGATGTCGCGCGTCCGCGGGCCGTCGCGGCACACGTCCTCGAGCGCGCCCATCAGCGTCGCCGCGGCTTCCGGCTCGCCGAGGTGCTCGAGCATCAGCACTGCGCTCCAGACCGCGCCCGCGGGGTTCCCGATGCCCTGGCCGGCGATGTCGGGCGCCGAGCCGTGCACCGGCTCGAAGAGGCCCGGCGCGTCCGATCCGGGCGCCGTGTTCGCGCTCGCCGCCATCCCCATGCCGCCCTGGATCGCGGCCGCCAGGTCGGTGAGGATGTCGCCGAAGAGGTTCGAGGCGACGACGACGTCGAGGCTCGCCGGGTCGCGCACCATCCGCGCCGCCAGCGCGTCGACGAGCACGCGCTCGTAGCGAACGCCCGGGAAACTCCGCCGCCACCTCGTCCGCGACCTCGTCCCAGAGCACGTAGCCGTACCGCGACGCGTTCGACTTGGTCGCGCTCGTCAGGACGCCGCGCCGCCCGGCGGCGAGCTCGAACGCGTGGCGGAGCACCCGTTCGACGCCGCTCCGGGTGAACACGCTGGTCTCGATCCCGACCTCGTTGTCGAGGCCCGTGTGCGCGCGCCCGCCGACGCCGGAGTACTCGCCCTCGGTGTTCTCGCGCACGAAGAGCATGTCCACGTCCGCCGGCCCGCGGCCGGCGAGCGGGCAGGGGATCCCCTCGAGCAGCCGCGCCGGCCTGACGTTCGCCCAGAGGTCGAGCCGCTGGCGCACCTCCAGGATCAGCCCCCAGAGCGAGACGTGGTCGGGCACGGACGGGTCGCCGACCGCGCCCATCAGCACGGCGTCGTGCGCGCGCAGGGTGTCGAGCGCGTCCGCCGGCATCATCCGGCCGTGCTCGTGCCAGTAGGCGGAGCCCCACGGCAGCTCCGTCCACTCGATCGGAAGCCCGAGGGCGTCGACCGCCCGCCGGGCTTCCGCGATCACCTCAGGGCCGACCCCGTCGCCGGGGAGCAGGGCGACCCGGTACGCTCAAGCCGCCGCGCCGACCTTCCCCGGCACGCTCTCCAGGTAGGCCAGCGCGTCCTCGACGGGGACGACGTCGGCGTACTTCGCCTGGATGTCGAACAGGTTCGCCTCGTGCGGCGCCTGGGCGCGGTCGGCGACGCACTCGCGCGGGACGATCGTGGGCCAGCCGTACTGGAGCAGGTCGACCGCGGTCGCGCGGATGCAGCCGCTCGTCGTCGCCCCGCACAGCACCACCGAGTCGACGCCCTGCGCGACCAGGATCGAGGCGAGGTTCGTCCCGAAGAACCCGGACGCGCCTTTCTTCAGCACGATCGTCTCGTCGTCGCGCGGCTCGAGCCGCGGGTCGATCTCGACCCACTTGCCGCCGATCTGGAGGTCGCCGAGGGCCGGCACCTTCTGGAGCCAGAGGCCGCCGTCCTTCAGGCTCGGCTCGAAGCCGATCGTCGTGAAGATCACCGGCAGGCCCTTCGCCCGCGCGGCGTCGAGCACCCGCTTCGTCTGCTCGACCGCCTCCGTGCAGTCGGAGCCGAGCGCGCACTCCGGGTCGGTGAACCCGCAGCTGAAGTCGATCACGAGGACGGCCGGCCGGGAGCCGAGCGTGACGCTCTCTCCCAGCCCGGCCTTCGCGTAGACCTCCTGCGCCTCCTTGTCGCTCACGCTGCGACCGCTTCCGTCGAGCCGAGCTGCTCGCCGACCCGGGCGCGCTTGACGAACTGGCCCGCGCCGGGCTCGGCGACGAGCTCGTCGTTCTCGACGATCACCTGGCCGCGGACGAGCACGACCTCCGGAGCGCCGGTGACCTTCGTCCCCTCGAACAGGTTGTAGTTGACGTTCGAGTGGTGGGTCTCGGCGGAGATGGTCAGCGACTTCTCGGGATCCCAGACGACCAGGTCGGCGTCGCTGCCGACCGCGATCGTGCCCTTGCGCGGGTAGAGCCCGAAGCGCTTGGCGACGTTCGTGGACGTCAGCTCGACGAAACGGTTCATCGTGATCCGCCCGGTGCGGACGCCGAACTCGTGCAGCATGTGCAGCCGGTTCTCGATGCCCGGGCCGCCGTTCGGGACGACCTGGAAGTCGCGGCCGTTGATCCCCTTCTGGTCGGGCCAGTTGAACGGGCAGTGGTCGGTCGAGACGACCGAGAGCACGTCGTTCTGGAGCGCCTTCCAGAGGTGCTCCTGCTCCGCCTTCGGCCGCGGCGGCGGCGTGTAGATGTACTTCGCGCCCTCCCAGTTCGGCTGCTCGAGCGCCGTGTCGTCGACGAACAGGTACTGGGTGCAGGTCTCGCCCCAGACGTCCCAGCCCTTGTCGCGCGCGAGCGCGATCGGCTCGACGGCCGGCTGGCAGGAGACGTGGACGACGTAGAGCGCGGCGTTCGCGACCCGCGCGAGCTGGATCGCCCGGTTCGTCGCCTCCGCCTCGGTCTCCATCGGCCGCGTGCGGGCGTGCCAGATCGGGTCGCTCTTCCCGGCAGCGACGGCCTCCTTGACGATCACGTCGATCGCGTCGCCGTTCTCGGCGTGCACCATCACCAGGCCGCCGGTCTCGTTCGCGACCTGCATCGTCTTGAACAGCGTCTCGTCGTCGACCATCACGGCGCCCTTGTAGGCCATGAAGAGCTTGTAGGAGGTGATCCCCTCGTCGGGCAGCTTGGCCAGCGCCTCGAGCCCGCCGCCTCCCGCGAGGTCGGTGACGCCGATGTGGAAGCCGACGTCGATCACCGGCTTGCAGCGCTCGATCTTCTCGAAGTAGTTCTCGAGCGCCTGCGGGAACGGAGTTCCCGGAGCCTGCATGCAGAAGTCGACCAGCGACGTCGTCCCGCCGAACGCGGCGGCGGCGGTGCCGGAGGTGAAGTCGTCGCAGGTGGTCGTCCCGCCGAAGAACATCTCGATGTGCGTGTGCGGGTCGATCGCGCCCGGGATCACGTACTTGCCGCTCGCGTCGATCACCTTGTCGGCCTCGACGTCCAGCGACCGGCCGATCGTCGTCACGGTGCCGTTCTCGGCGTAGATGTCCCCGACGTAGTCGTCGGAGGCGGTCACGATGCGCCCGCCCTTGATCAGCACGGACATACGGTTCTCCCCCTTCTACTCGGTGGTGTCGGTTGTATACAAGACCTCCCCGGGAGCGCCGTCAACCGGGCTCCGCAGGTGCCAATCGGTCGCCCGCTGGAACTCCTCGGCGGCCCGCAGGGTGAGGTCGTCGTCACCGGGGCGGCCGGTCAGCGACAGGCCGACCGGGAGGCCGTCGACGAACCCGCACGGCACGTTCGTGACCGGGAGCCCGAGCAACGACGCCGGCGAGTTGTAGGGCATGACCGACAGCCGGTAGTCGGACGGGATCGCGTCCAGGCGGGGCGCGACCATCGACGCGGCCGGCGCGACGAGCAGGTCGTAGTCGCCCAGCTCGCGCTCCCACAGGTCCCGCGCCCAGTTCCGCGCGCGGAGGCCGGTGACGTAGGCGGTCGAGGGCAAGAGCAGGCCGGCGAGGGCGCGCGCGCGGACGTCGGCGCCGTAGTCGGCGAGCTTCGTCCGGAGCCAGGGACGGTGGACGGCGGCGGCCTCCGGGAGCATCACGAGCTGCGTGATCGTCGAGATCTCCTCGTGCAGCGGCAGCTCGACGGGCTCGGCGTCGGGTGCCAGCAGGCGCGCGGCCTCTGCGCAGACCGGGGCGATGCCGGAGTCGGCCTGCTCGAACAGCCGGGTGACGAGGCCGACCCGGCGGATCTCGGGCCTCGGCTCGAGCGGGCGTCCGGCCATGATCTCCAGGGCGCGCCGGCACTCCTCGGCGCTGCGGGCGAGCGGGCCGACCGTGTCGAGCGTCCACGCGGCCGGGACGACGCCCTCGGTCGGCACGAGCCCCGTGCGTCGGCCGGTGGCCGGTGACACCGCAGAACGCCGCCGGGATCCGGACCGACCCCGCCGTGTCGGTCCCGAGCGCGACGTCGACGAGCCCGGCCGCGACGGCCGCGCCGCTGCCGCCGCTCGAGCCCCCGGTCATCCGCCTGGGATCCCACGGGTTCAGGGCCGGGCCGAAGTGCGGGCTGTTGGTGATCGCACCGAACGCGAACTCGTGGGTGTTCAGCTTCCCGACGATCGTCGCGCCGGCCGCGCGCAGTCGCGCGACGCACTCGGCATCGCGGTCGGGCACCCGGTAGAGCACCTTCGACGCCGCAGTGGTCGGCATGCCCGCGACGTCGATCACGTCCTTGACGGCGACGCGCCAGTCGCCCTCCTCCTCGACGCGGTACAGGAAGGCGTTGTAGGGGTCGAGCGTCACGGCGCCGTCTCCGGCGGCAGCCGATCCTCGATCTCGTCCAGCGCGGGGAGGATCCGGGTCAGGAAGTCGAGGACGCCTTCGAGATCCTCGTCGGTGGGATGAACCCCCTGCTGGGCGGCGGTTTCCCGGAGCGCGGAAAGGAGGGTAGGATCACTGCTCATGCCGATTTACGAGTATCGGTGCACGAAGTGCGAGGAGCGCTTCGAGGAGTATCTCTCAACCTCGGACAAGCCCGCTCCCCCGTGCCCGAAGTGCGGCGCGAAGAAGCCCGAGCGCCTCTGGTCGAGCATCAACACCGAGTGGCTCCCGAGCGACGTCGCCTGGGACCGCGTCGGCAGAAGCTGGGACTGAGCGACCGCCCCCTCAGGCGTCCACCAGCGAGAAGAACCGGTCGTCCACGATCTCGGACGGCGGCGGGAACGCGACCTTGGAATGGCTCAGCCCGAGCTGCACGAGCGTCTCCGCCATCTTGATCGCCACCGGGCCCGGGTTGATCACGGGTACGGGCAGATGCTCCGCCATGTAGTCGCCCGCCTGGTGCATCGTCGTCGACCCGAGCAGGATCACGTCGGCGCCGTCCTCGTCGATCGCCTTCTGCGCCTCGGCGGTGAGCGTCTTGAACATCTCGTCCTCCTTGCCCGTGAAGAGCGACTCGACGTCGGGCGGGATGTTCACCGCGCGGATCGAGGCGCACTTCTCGCGCAGGCGGTACAGGTCGAGGTTCTTCTCGTAGAGCGGCGTCCACTTGTCCCACATCGTCACGATCGAGAAGCGCTTGCCGAGCATGATCCCGACGGCAGTAGGAGACGAGGCCGGGCCCGAAGCACGGGGATCGACAGGCGCGAGCGCAGCGCCCAGAGGCCCGAGTCGGACATCGTGTCCATGACCACCGCGTCGAAGCCCTCGTCCTCTGCCCGGAGGCCGGCCTCGGTGACGTACATGTCGAAGACGAGCGCGTCGTAGGCCGAGTCGAGCAGGGCGCCGGCGTTGCGGACGGGGACGCACTCGACCTCCGTGTCCGGGCCGAGGATCTCCTTCGGCACCTGCGCCGCGCGGTTGGCAGACGCCGACGTCGTCGAACGGGAACGGGATGACGTACTTGATCCGCATCGCGGCCTCCTTGGGTTGGCTCCGCCGCTCGTATAAGTCAGACTTTGGGACTCTGTCAAGGAGGAGGCCGCCGTGCCGTACGCACAGATCGACGATGGGGTCCGGCTCTACTACGAGCTGACCGGCCCGGAGGACGCACCCGTCATCCTCCAGCTCGGCGGCGGTCTGTTCGGCCGGCACAACTTCGGGCTCGTCAACGACGGGTTCCGCGAGAAGTTCCGGCTGCTCTCGTTCGACGCGCGCGGGTACGGCGCCTCGTCGTCGCCGCGCGAGGCGTACACGATCGAGGGCTGGGCAGCCGACGCCGCGGCGCTGCTCGACTCGGTCGGGCTCGAGCGGGCGCTCGTCCACGGCACCTCGATGGGCGGGATGATCGCGATCGCCTTCACCGCGCTGTACCCGGAGAAGACGATCGCCGCCTGCGCCGACGTCGCCTTCGCGAAATGCGACGTCTACCGGCGGACGCTCTTCCGCGTCTGGCGCCGGATGGCGGAGACGATGCCCTGGGACGAGTTCTCCGACCACGTGACGACCCAGGCGGTCGGCGCGAAGTTCATCGAGAGCCCCGAGGGCGAGAACATCTTCCAGCTCGTTCGCGACATCGTCGGGCTCAACGACCCTTACACCGTTCGTCAGGCGTGCCTTGCGATGGAGAACATGGACCTCTCGCCGCTCGTCCCGAAGATCGAGCGGCCGCTGCTGATGACGAACGGGACGCACGACATCCTCTGCCCGCCCGACCTCGCGCCGAGCGGCCTCGGCGCACGGAAGATGGCGGAGCTGAACGAGCACATCGAGCTGGTCGAGTTCCCCGACATCGGGCATGCCGACCTGGTCGAGTGCCCGCAGGACGCGGTGCGGATCGTCGGCGGGTTCTTCGAGCAGGCTCTCGTCCCCGCCTGAGCTCAGGCGGCCGCCACACGACAGCCTGACGCGCGCACGATCTTCGGCACCGCCTCGGCTTCCCAGCCCGGAGCCATGAGGTGCACGCCGGCAACGCCGGCAGTCTCGCCGAGCCGCGCAACGATCTCTGCTGCGATCTCGATGCCCGCGGCCTTCGCATCCTCGCCGTCGAGACCCTCCATCCGCTCGAAGGTCGCCTCGTCCACCTCGATGCCCGGGATGTTGTCGTGCATGTGCTGGAGCATGCGGGTACTGCGCGGAGGGGTCACGCCGACGAGGAACGGCGCACGCTCCGGAATCCCGGCTGCCTTGATCGCCTCGAACCACTCCTCGAATCGGTCGACGTCGTAGACGATGTTCGTCTGAAAGCAGCCAGCACCGGCCTCGAGTTTCTGCTCGAGCCGCTCGGCGCTGTCGCGCAGCGGGTTGGCCGCTCCGAGGATGAAAAAGTCCGGCGTGACGGAGAGAAGCTCGCCGGCAGCAAGGCGGCCGTCGTTGAGCTCCCGGATGAGACGCGTCAACCCGAGGGAATCGCAATCCGAGAGGGCCGTTGCGAGCGACCCGTACGCCCCCACAGAGAGTGGATCTCCGGTCAAAGCGAGCACGGCTTTGACGCCGAGGGCCCACGCGCCGAGCAAGTCGCTTTGGAGCGCGAGCAGGTTGCGATCGCGCGTCGTCACCTGGAGGATCGTCTCGAGGCCTGCGTCGATGGTCAGGACAGCCGCGGCGAGCGGCGAGAGCTTGACCGTCGCGGCCTGGTTGTCCGTGACGTTGACGGCGTCGACGAATCCGGCCAGCGCGCGCGCTTTCGCGCGGACGAGTTCGGGATCTGGATCGACCGGCGGGCCAAGTTCCGCAGTAACGACGAAGCGGCCCGCGCTGACAGCCTGCTGGAGCGTCTGCAAGCGTTACTTGAGTGGGTTCGTTCCCGCCATCCAGATGATCACGCGGCAGAACTTCCCGTCGGCGTCGATGTCGAAGAAGTTGCAGTTGTGCATGTCGTTCTTCGTCCCGTCGTTCAGCTCACCGATGTAGCTCTGCTCCGTGGCGACCTTGCCGAGCTCCGGGTCGACGACGATGTTCTTGATCTCGTGGAAGATCGAGGCCGAGGCGGCGCAGAAGTCGGTGAACATGCGGCGGATCTCGTCGGCACCGTCGAACACCGCGTGGTCGGTCTGGACCGTGAGCACACAGTTGTCGGCGAAGTGGGACAGGATCGCGTCCACGTCCTTCGCGTCCACGGCCTTGAAGTAGCTGTCCGGCAGGGCCGCGAGTTGCTCGCGCGTCAGGGGCTGGGTCTGGGTTGCCACGGTGCCTCCTTCTGGATGTCTGACTTCCGCGCGAGTCTACGCCCGAATGCGCCGCTCGTGCTCCTCGATCCGGTAGTCGTTGATGCTCGCGTCGCGCCGGCGCATGTACCCGCGCTCGTCGAACTCCCAGTGCTCGTTGCCGTGGCTGCGCCACCACTGGCCGTCAGGATCGCGTGACTCGTACTCGAACCGGACCGAGATGCGGTTGTCCGTGAAGCCCAGAGCTCCTTCGCAGCCGGTAGTCGAGCTCGCGCGCCCACTTGCGGCGCAGGAACTCGACGATCGCCTCGCGGCCCTGGAAGAACTCGTCGCGGTTGCGCCACTCGGAGTCGGCCGTGTACGCGAGCGCGACCCGCTCGGGGTCGCAGCGTGTTCCACGCGTCCTCGGCGGCTTGCACCTTCTGTCGCGCGGTCTCCTCGGTGAACGGAGGAACAGGCGGTCTGGCGGCCTCGGTCATACCCCGACAGTAGCCGCAGGCAAAGGTTTAGGAATCGACGCGCTGGTAAAGTGCCGTCAGACGACGAGCCTCTCCCTCAGTGGACCGACTCGCGACCTCGCGGGCGGCCCAAGGCCTCGATGGCCTCCATGCGCTTTCGCCTCCTCCTCCTCCTCCCACTAATAGCACTCGCGCTTACCGCGGTTCTCTCGCCGTCCCCGGCGCTTGCGCAGCCGAGGATGCTGGTCGGCTTGCAGGACGACCCGACCTTTCGCTGGCGCCCCGACCGCGCCAGGAATTTCGGCCTGGCGCAGCAGGCCCATGTCGGGATCGTCCGCACGACCGTCTACTGGTCTCGCATCGCGGAGAAGAAGCCGCGGAACGCCGCCAACCCGTTCGACAGGGCGTACCGGTTCTCGGACCTCGACGAGTTCGTCCGCAACGCCGGCCTCCACGGGATGGAGGTGATGCTGACGATCTGGGGCACGCCGAAGTGGGCCAACCATGGGAAGGGCCAGAACCACGCGCCGGCCAAACTCGCAGACCTGCGGAAGTTCGCCCAGGCCGTCGCAAACCGCTACTCCGGCCGGCATCGGGGGTATCCCTTCGTCCGCTTCTACACGGTCTGGAACGAGTCGAACCTCGGGCTGTTCCTCTCCCCGCAGTACAACCCGCGGACGCACAAGCCGGTCGCGCCCAAGATCTATGCGGGCATCTACCGCGCGGCGTACGCCGGGATCAAGGCCGGGAACCGGCATGCCCTGGTGGGCATCGGCGAGACGTCCGCCCGGGGCCGCGACCGCTACCTCGGACAGAAAGGCGTGCAGGAGACGGAGTCGCCGGGCCGCTTCGCAAAGCTCCTCTCCGAGCAGAAGCCGAGGCTTAAGTTCGACGCCTGGTCACACCACCCGTACCCGACGACCCTGAGGCAGAAGCCGACCCAGCGGGTGCGCTGGCCGAACGTGACGCTCCAGCGCCTGCCCCACTTCGAAGACGCGCTCTCCCGGTGGTTCAAGCGGGACACGGTCCCGATCTGGATCACCGAGTACGGCTACCAGACGAGACCGGCCATGCCGGGCGGGGTGACGAGTGGGCAGCAGGCTGCCTATCTGCGGCAGGCACTCGACTTCGCAGCGGGCGACCCGAACGTGCAGGTGTTCATCTGGTTCATCCTCCGCGACGACCCGACGAGCGGATGGAAGAGCGGCCTCGTCAGCCGCAACGGCGCGAAGAAACCCGCCTTCGCGACGTTCACCAGGCGGGCAGCCGAGTACGACGGCCGCGAGCCGGAGATCACGCTCGTCCCCGGCACGCAGTATCCACTCGCCCGTTTCGCCGCGCTCGAGCTCTGGTCGCGCTCCGGAACCGGCGCGAAGGTCGGCCTCACGGTGACGGTCTACAGCCAGGTGACGAACCGGCGGCTCAGGCTGGTCCAGGACGGCACAGCCCTTGTCGAGGATCGGCTACGACGGGTGGATCTCGTTCCGCGTCCCGCTGGCGAGGGCGATCGCGAGGGTCTACATCGTCAACATCCGGGCAGTCGACATCCACGGCAACAGATCGATCGCTCGCGTGTCCCTGCGTGTGAAGCCCCGGCAGCGCCA
>CAWJZI010000028.1:0-47830 GCA_963847305.1 uncultured Actinomycetes bacterium
GCGCTGCCGTCGTCCTCGTCTTCGGCCTGTTGCTGTGCGCGTCCGTCGCATCGGCTCAAAAGGCGATCGACATAACCCCCGACTACATCGTCGGGATCCATCTCGGCATGACCAGGCCCGGCGCAACGCCTGATGACCAAGCCGCTGCGCCTCGACCTCCTCGAGGACGGCTACGAGCGGTACGTGTCCGCAAGCAGAAGGTCGAGGTGTACTTCCCCAAGGGCGCCCGGGCGTCGCCGTCGTCACGACCTGGAACCGGCAGCTCAAGACCGACGAGCAGATCGGCCCGTGCTCGACGTCGCGGCGCTGAAGCAGCGCCTACGGCAGCGAAGCTGAAGCCGTTCCGGCAGGGAGCGGACCGCCGCCTACCGGCTCGGCAACCTCGTCTTCACCGTCGGCGGCGAAGGTCGGCGCGGTCGGGCTCGGGCGGCGCCGGTGCGGCGTACGTCGCGCTGAACGTCGCCCGCCTGTCGCTAGACGCGAGCGCGTCGTCCACCGAGTCGCGGACGTCGAAGTGCTCGTGCAGGCCCGAGACCTCGAGCGCGCGGCGGACGTCGGGCCCGGGCGCGGCGAGGACGAGCGGCCGTTCGCGAGCTGCTTGCGCGCCTCGACGAGCGTGCCGAGTGCGGTCGAGTCGACGAACTCGACCTCGCCGAGGTCGATGACGACGCGGCTGGGGCTCCGGCGGCGAGCTCCTCGAGCGCGGAGCCGACGTCCGCCGAGTTGTAGAGGTCGAGCTCGCCTGCCAGGCGCACGACGACGGCGCCGTCGCGGCGCTCGACGCCTCGACCGCGGGCGCCGCAGCCCGTCTGGTTCCCCCCTGCTCACCGGCGCCAGCTTAGCCCGGTTCGACGCGGAGCCGCGGGCCGCAAGATAGGAGGACGGATGGACCCTGCCGTCGTCGCCGCCCGCGCGCGGACCGAGAACTTCCCGGTCGCGTCGCTGCTCTTCCCCCGTGCGCTGCGCCCGCACCTGCGCGCGGTCTACGGCTTCGCCCGGCTGGTGGACATCCTCGGCGACGAGGCCGAGGGCGACCGGCTCGCGCTGCTCGACGAGCTCGAGCGCGAGGTCGAGGCCTGCTACACGGGGCACGCCCGCCTGGCCGGTGATGCAGCAGCTGCAGCCGACGATCCGCGAGTTCGACCTGCCGCGGGAGCCGTTCCTGCGGCTGATCGAGGCAACCGGATCGACCAGCGCAAGCACGAGTACGAGACCTGGGCGGACGTCGAGTGGTACTGCGACCACTCCGCGGACCCGGTCGGGCGGCTCGTGCTCGGGCTGCTGCGGCGGGCGGACGACGAGGAGCTCGTCGCGCCTCGGACGACGTCTGCACCGGGCTCCAGCTCGTCAACTTCCTCCAGGACGTGCCGCGCGACCTCGAGCTCGGGCGGATCTACCTGCCGGCGGAGGACCGCCGCCGCTACGACGTGACCGTGCTCGACCGGCCGAACGAGCCGCTGACGCGGCTGCTCCGCTTCGAGGCGGAGCGCGCCCGAGGCCTGCTCGCGGCGGGCGGCTGCTGCAGGAGCGGATCGGCGGGCGGATCGGGCGGGCGGTCGGGCTCTTCGCCCGCGGCGGGCTCGCGGCGCTCGACGCGCTCGAGGACGCCGGCTGGGACATCTTCACGCAGCGTCCGCGGCCGTCGCGGCTCCGGCTCGCGCGGGAGGCGTTCCGGCGATGAGGGTCGAGGAGGCCTACGCCGAGGTCGAGCGGCTGACGCGCGAGCGCGCGCGGAACTTCGCCTACGGGATCAGGGTGCTGCCGAAGGCGAAGCGGCGCGCGATCTCCGCGATCTACGCCTTCGCGCGCGAGGTCGACGACATCGCCGACGGCGACGCGCCGCCGGACGAGAAGCGCGCGCCGGCTGGAGGAGCTCCACCGCCGGCTCGACGTGCCGCCGGACGGCGACGCGATGTGGATCGCGCTCGCCGACGCGCGCGAGCGCTTCCCGATCTCGGCGCAGGCGCTCCACGATTTCGTCGACGGCGGGCTGATCGGACCTCGACCGGCAGCGCTACGACACCTTCGACGAGCTGCGCGACTACTGCGCGCACGTCGCGGGCGCGGTCGGGGTCGCCTGCATCGGCGTGTACGGCGCCGACCAGCCGCAGCGCGCCGAGACGCTCGGGATCGCGCTCCAGCTGATCAACATCATGCGCGACGTCCGCGAGGACTGGGAGCTCGGACGCGTCTACCTCCCGCAGGACGAGCTCGCCTCGCACGGCGTGGCGAGGACGACATCGCGGCCGGGCGGCGTCACCCCGGCCTGGCAGGCGCTGATGGCCTACCAGGCCGCGCGCGCGCGCGACTACCTCGAGGAGGGGCTGGCGCTGCTCCACTACCTCGACCGCCGCAGCGCCGCCTGCGTCGGCACGTTCGCGGGCCTCTACCGGGCGACGCTCGAGCGGATCGAGCGAGCGGCTTCGACGTCTTCGACGGCAAGCCGCAGCTCTCGACGCCGACGAAGCTCCGGATCGTCGCCGGGTCGGCTTGCTTCTTGAGAGGTCGCGGTCGTCGGCGGCGGGCTCGCCGGCCTCGCGGCGGCGCTCGAGCTGGTCGACCGCGGGCACGAGGTCGAGCTGCACGAGGCGCGGCCGACGCTCGGCGGCGCGGTGCAGACGCTGCCCGGAGCGCGAGGGCGATCCGCCGCCGCCGCCCGACAACGGCCAGCACATCGCGCTCGGCTGCTTCACGGAGTGGCTGCGGTTCCTCGGCCGGATCGGCAAGGCCGGCGCGGTCCGGCGCGAGCCGCTCCGGCTGCCGGTGATCGACGAGCGCGGCGACGGCGGCGACGATCGGCCCCGGCGCTGCGGCTGCTCGGCTACCGCACCTGCCGCTCTCTCGCCGTATCCGGATCGCCCGCGCCGCGCTCCGGCTTGCGGGCTCAGACCCCGGCAGCGACACAGGACGAGACGTTCGCGGACGTGCTACGGCGCTTCGGCATGGCCAGACGGAGATCGACCGCTTCTGGGACGTCTTCATCCGGCCGGCGCTCAACCTGCCCGACCGAGGAGGCCGGCGCCGACTACGGGGTCTTCACCGTCCAGACGGCGCTCCTCGGCGGCCGCGGCGCGAGCGACCTGCTGCTGCCGACCGAGCCGCTCGGCGAGATGCACGGCGACGCGGCCGGCCGCGCCCTCGGCGAGCCGGCGGCACGTCCGGCTCGAATCGCGCGTCGAGAGCGCTCGACGAGCTCGATGCCGACGCGGTGATCGTCGGCGGTAGCCGCCACCGAGGCGGCGCGCCTGCTCGGCAACGGCTCGCTCCGGCGCTCGAGCACTCGCCGATCGTCAGCGTCCACCTGCTCTTCGACCGGCCGCTGCTCCGCCACCGGCTGGCCGCGCTGCTCGACTCGCCCGCGCACTGGGTCTTCGACCGCGGCGCGCTCACCGGCCACGAGCCGCCCGGCGGCGGCCAGTACCTGACCGTCGTCTCGAGCGGCGTCCCCGAGCTGCTGGAGATCCGCGGCAAGGGCCTGGTCGACACCATGGCCGACGCGCTGCGCGAGCGGCTCGGCGACGCCGAGCTCGTCTGGTCGCGCGTCAGCCGCGAGCCGCGCGCGACTTTCGCCGCCCGGCCCGGGACGCGTAACCTGCGTTGGCCGATGCAGACGTCCCGGGAGCACGTGTACCTCGCCGGCGCGTGGACCGCCTCGGACTGGCCGGCGACGATGGAGGCGGCCGTCCGCAGCGGCGTCGCCGCCGCGGACGCGGTGACCCGGCAGTGAGCGCCGTCGAGGAGCTCACCCGCCTCGACCAGGCCGTCGACAAGGCGGCCAACCGCCTGCTCGAGCTCCAGCACCCCGGCGGCTGGTGGGTCGGCGAGCTCGAGTCGAACGCGACGATGATCACGGAGCACCTCTTCTGGCTGCACGTGCTCGGCCTGCGCGACCCGGAGACCGACCGCCGCCTCGCGAACGACATCGCTCGCGCGCCGCCGCGACGACGGCACCTGGTCGAACTGGTGGGAGGGCCCGCCCGACCTCTCGACGACGATCGAGTCGTACGTGGCGCTGAAGATGGCCGGCGTCGAGAACGACCCGAAGACGCTCGCGTACATCCAGCGCGCCGGCGGGATTCCGAAGAGCCGCGTCTTCACGAAGTGCTTCATGGCGCTCCTCGGCCACTGGCCGTGGCAGCGGATCGTCCCGATTCCGCCCGAGATGATCCTGCTCCCGCCGAGCGCCCCTTTCTCGGTCTACAACTTCGCCTGCTGGGCGCGGCAGACGGTCGTGCCGCTCTCGGTCGTCTGGGCGCTCCGGCCGGTCCGCCACGCCGACCTCGACCTCCGCGACATCGGCGCGCGACCCGGCGAGTCCAGGCCGCCCGGCCGGCCGACGCCGCTCAGGCGACGCGCGATCGCCGCCGCCGAGCGCTGGGTCAAGGAGCGCCAGGAGGCCGACGGCTCCTGGGGCGGGATCCAGCCGCCGTGGGTCTGGTCGATCGTCATGCTCGCCGCGCTCGGCCGCGGGTTCGAGGACGAGACTCTGCGCCGCGCGGTCGAGGGCTGGGGGAGCTTCATGGTCGAGGACGGCGAGCGCCTCCGCCCGGAGGCCTGCCAGTCGCCGGTCTGGGACACCGGCCTCGCCGTGCTCGCCCTCCGCGCCGCCGGCGTCCCGGCCGGGCACCCGCAGCTACGGAAAGCAGGCGAGTGGTTGCTCGCGGAAGAGGTCACGACGAAGGGCGACTGGGCGATCCGCCGCCCGGACCTCGCCCCCGGCGGCTGGGCCTTCGAGTTCGAGAACGACCTCTACCCGGACGTGGACGACACCGCGGTCGTCGCGCTCGCCCTGCGCGAGCTCGGCATGGGCGAGGACGCCGTCCGCCGGGGCCTCGACTGGATCGAGGGCATGCAGTCGGCGAACGGCGGCTGGGGCGCCTTCGACGCCGACAACTCGAGCTACTGGCTCTACAAGCTCCCGTTCTGCGACTTCGGCTACGTGATCGACCCGCCGAGCGAGGACGTCTCCGCGCACGCGCTGGAGGCGCTGGCCCCGGAGACCCGCTACGCAGGAGCCCGTCGCCAGCGGCCTCGAGTACCTCGTCCGCGAGCAGCAGTGGGACGGCTCCTGGTGGGGCCGCTGGGGCGTGAACCACGTCTACGGCACCGGCGCCGTCCTGCCGGCGCTCGAGGCCTGCGGTTTCACCCCGCACCACCCGGTGGTCCGCAAGGCGGTGGACTGGCTCGACTCCGTCCAGCAGGACTCGGGCGGCTTCGGCGAGGACATCCGCTCCTACCACGAGCCCGCCATGCGCGGCCGCGGGACGGCCACCCCTTCACAGACGGCCTGGGCGTTACTAGGCTACGTTGCGGCGGGTAACGCCAAGAGGGAGTTCGGCCCGGAGAGCTGCCGACTTCCTTTGCACCGAGCAAGAGGCGAACGGCGACTTCACGGAGGATCACTACACCGGTACCGGGTTCCCCACAGATTTCATGATTCGCTATCACCTCTACCGCCTCCACTTCCCGCTCATGGCCCTCGGCCGACTCAGAGAAAGGTTGAACGGATGAAGTTTCCGCTGCGCTCGACGGTTCAGATCGGCAAGCTACGTCGCCACCCAGAAGCGCAAGGGCGAGCTGTACCCGCTCGTCCTGATGCTCGAGCCGACGCTGGCGTGCAACCTCGCCTGCATCGGCTGCGGGAAGATCCGCGAGTACGAGTCGAACAAGGCGCGGCTGTCCGTCGACGAGTGCATCGACGCGGGCGTCCAGTGCCCGGCCCCGGTCGTGTCGATCTGCGGCGGTGAGCCCCTGATCTACAAGGGGATCGAGGACGTCGTCGCGGGGATGCTCGAGCTGCGGAAGAACATCGATCTCTGCACGAACGCGCTCAAGCTCCAGGAGTACCTGGACGTCTTCAAGCCCGATCCGCGGCTGACGTTCGTCGTCCACCTCGACGGGATGCGCGAGATCCACGACTACGTCTGCGACTACCCGGGCCTCTGGGACATCGCGGTCGCCGCGATCAAGGACGCGCGCGAGGCGGGTTTCCGCGTCACGACGAACACGACGGTCTTCAAGGAGACCGAGGTCAGCGACGTGATCGAGATGATGGGCTACCTGACGAACGACATCGGCATCGACGGGATGCTGATCGCGCCGGGGTACCAGTACTCGCAGATCGACCCGGCGCTGACGATGACGCGCGACGAGCACGAGGCGAAGTTCCGCGAGATTCGCAGCGCGACCCGCAAGCACGGCTACCGCTGGCTCGCGAGCCCGATCTACCAGGACTTCCTGACCGGCGACCGGAAGCTCCCCTGCGCGCCGTGGGGCTCGATCACGCGCAACCCGTACGGCTGGAAGGGCCCCTGCTACTTGCTCACCGACGGCATCTTCCCCACCTACGAGGCGCTGCTCGAGAACATCGAGTGGGAGTCCTACGGCCCCGGCAACGACCCGCGCTGCGAGCACTGCGGGATCCACTCAGGATTCGAGCCGTCGGCCGCGTACGCGGCGACCTCGAGCGTCAAGGAGACGGTGCGGAGCATGGCTTGGACGCTGACCGGGTAGCAGCCTGCGCCACGGCGGCCGAGGCGCGCGCCGCGCGCAAGGCCGGCTTTCGCACCACCGCGGTCGTCGGGATCGGCGTCTCGCGCGGCGTGCCCGCGGGGCGGATCGTCTCGTTCGGCGTCGCCGGCGGCCTCGACGGCCTCGAGGTCGGCACGCTGATCGACGCGACCCGGATCGTCGCCGAGGACGGCTCGGTGCTGTGGGAGGGCAAGGGTCTCGGGCTCAGCGGCGCGCGCAGGGGACGATCCTCGCGATCGACCGGATCGCCGACGACCCCGGCGAGCGGGCGCGCCTCCGGGCGGCGACCGGCGCCGACGCCCTCGACATGGAGAGCGGGATCCTCGCCGCCACGGGGCGCCTCGAAGGGTGCGTGCGCGCGGTATCCGATACCCCGACGCGTCCCCTCGGGCCGCTGGCCGAAGCGGTCAGCCCGTCGGGCCGGCCCCGCCCGCTCGGGCTCGCGAAGGCGCTGCTCCGCGAGCCGTCCGCGACCGCCCGCGCGCTCGGCGACGTCCGCCGTGCGCTGCGTAGGCTCGGAGAAGCCGGCTGATGGGCAAGGTCCTGCTCGCCGCTCCGCGCTCGTTCTGCGCCGGCGTCGACCGCGCGATCGAGATCGTCGAGCGGCTGCTCGAGCAGCACGGCCCGCCGATCTACGTCCGCCACCACATCGTCCACAACGACCACGTCGTCCACCGCCTCGAGGGCCTCGGCGCAGTTTTCGTCGACGACGAGGAGGAAGTACCCCAGGGTGCGATCTGCGTCCTCTCGGCCCACGGTGTCGCGCCGGCCGTTCTCCAGAACTGCGAGCGCCGCGGGCTGCGCGTGGTCGACGCGGTCTGCCCGCTCGTCTCGAAGGTGCACGCCGAGGCGCGCCGCTACGCGGACAGCGGCCACCTCGTCGCGCTCGTCGGTCACCGGCACCACGTCGAGGTGGTCGGGACGATGGGCGAGCGCCCGGACTCGACCGTCGTCGTCGAGTCGCCCGGAGGAGGCACGCGCGCTCGAGACGAACGGGAAGCCCGTCGCGGTGATCACGCAGACGACGCTCTCGCTGGACGACGTCGCGCCGATCGTCGATGCGCTCTCCGACCACGTCGGCTCGACGCTGAAGCGACCGGCCGCGGACGACATCTGTTACGCGACCCAGAACCGGCAGGACGCCGTCAAGGAGATCGTCTCGATGGGCGCCTCGCTGATCCTGGTGATCGGCTCGCCGACGTCCTCCAATGCGCAGCGGCTCGTCGAGGTCGCGCAGGCGCGCGGCGCGGACGCTCGCCTGATCGACGACGAGAACGCGATCGACGAGGCGATGCTCGACGGGCACGAGATCGTCGGCGTCACCGCCGGCGCCTCGACGCCCGAGGAGCTCGTGCAGGCCGTGATCTCCCGGCTCGCCGAGAAGGGCTACGACGAGCACGACGAGGTCACCGTCGCGCGCGAGGACGTTCACTTTAGGCTTCCCCGGCAGGTGGCAGCCCGATGACCTCCGTCGAGATCCCGCAGTCGGTCGCAGCGGCGCTTCCGACCCTGTCGGTCTTCGACATCACCAACGAGGTCCAGCGCGACGTCGGGGGCGGGCGCCCCGACCACGGGATCGCGTACATCACCGCCGGCGCCGCGAGCTCGCTCGTCAGGATCAGCGAGCGTGAGTCCGGGTTCTTCTGCGACGTCGAGTCGCTGCTCGAGCGGATGGTTCCCGGGTCGCGCGGCGATCGGGAGCGGATGCTGCTCGCGCTGCTCGGGCCGCGGACGGAGCAGGTGCCGTTCGCGAACGGCCGGCTGTGCCTCGGCCAGTGGCAGCGGGTGCTGCTCTTCTGCCTCGACGGCGACACGCGCGCGGAGTACACGCTGACCCTGCTCGGGTGAAGCCCGTGCAGAGGGGCCTCCTCGCCTGTGCCTGCGTCTCGTCCCTCGCCGCGGTCGTGCTGGCGCCGACTGCCGGGGCGACCGACGTCACGCTGAAGAAGGGCGACATCGTGCTCGTGCAGGGCACGAACCTCCTCTGTCTGTTCGACAGCGACAACAAGACCGGGAAGCTGGAGGTCGGCTGCATCCTCACCGGCAGCAAGGGCCCGCTGCCGCGCTCGTGGGGCACCGGGCTGCTCGTCGACGGAACCGTGGAGATCGTCCAGTTCGACGCGAAAGGCTCGAGCACGACGACGAAGTTCCGGAAGCCGCTCGGGCGGGCGGCGGCGACGAGGACCTATCGCCTGAAGGTCGGCGACCACTTCCGCCCGGCCGGGACGCGGATCGTGTGTGGAGTCAGGCCCGCGAAGTCCACCGTCGTCGGCTGCGTGTACACGCCGAAGAAGACCGACAAGACGACGCACGAGTTCGTGATCAACAAGTTCTTCGCGGGCGCCCTGTCGGTCGTGCTCTCGACCGGCAAGGTCAAGACGCTCTACGCCAAGAATCAGCCGCCGTCCTAGCCCGGCGGCAGGCCCTTGAAATATTCGGGCCGGTTCGGCGTTAATATCCGGCAATGAGACGGGTGCACCGGCATCCGCGCCTCCTGTCCGCGCTCGCGTTCGGGCTGCTCGCGCTCGTCGCCGAGCTGGTGGGCCGCAGCCTGACCCACCGGGTCGACCTCGGCCGCCACGTCGCCTCGCCGAGCTACTCGGGGGCCGATTACTACCCGATCCTGCTCGGCGTCGTGAAGGGCGCGATCGCGCTCCTGCTTGCCCGGCTGCTCTGGCGCCTGCTCAAGGCCCACGCGGCCGAGCGGGCGGCGCGGCGGCTGCTCGGCTCGCGCGCCCGCCGGCCGCGCCTGCGGGTCACGCTCTCGCCGCGTCTGACGCTCACGTTCTTCGCGGTCACCGCGGTCATCTACCTCGTTCAGGCCGACGCCGAGGGCGTCGCCGCCGGCCGCTGGCCGCTCGTCTCGCCCTGGCTGCACTCGTCGGCCCTGCCCGTATTCGCCGTCCTCTCGGTTCTCTGCGCGCTCGTCTGGGGCGCTGTGCAGGGGTGGCTCGCCGAGTACGAGGAGTATGCGCAGGCCTCGGTCGAGCGGGCGCGCCGGCTCGTCGGCCGTACCGAGCCGCATGTCTCCCGGCCGCGGATCGTGCTGACCGCTCCTCCTCGCCGCATCTTCGGACTGGCCTTCGAGAGCCGTCCGCCTCCGCTCGCTGCCTGACCTCCGCGGTCGCGCCCTGACCCCGCGCACCGGTTTCGCTTCGACCCTGCAGGGAGGGCAGCTGTGAACCATCTCGCAACTTCAGAACTTCAGGAAGTACGCACCAGACGCTCCGCCCGCGCGCTGGCCGTGCTCGCGCTCGGGCCGCTGACCATGCTCGCCGGCGTCATCTGGGCCTTCGTCCAGCCCTGGCGCGTCACCCTCCTCCACCCGCACGGGGAGGGGTTCTGGTGGCTCGTCGTCGAGCCGCCGCTGCTCGTCGTCGCCGTCGGCGTCTTCTTCGCGTTCCTCGCGTACGGGATCGTCCGCGACCTCGAGGAGAGCGAGGAGTAGTGCAGCCTCCGGCCGAGCACGTCCACTGGCTGTTCGCGACCGGCGTCCTGCTGCTCGGCCTGCTGCTGCTCGCGGAGGCGATCGTCGGCCGCGAGGTCTGGCGGCGGCGCAAGTGGCGCGCCTACCTCTGGCCGTCGCTCCTCTTCGGGCTCGGCGTCTTCATGTGGCCGGTGATGGTCCTCTTCACGAACTCGACGATCCACATGCTGGCGCACAGCTCCTGGGCGCAGATGATGATGCTGGCGGGCGCGGCCGAGCTCGGGCTCGTCAGCGGGAAGCTGAAGAACGAGCTCTGGAAGCTCTGCGTGCCGGCGATGCTCGCGGTCTCGGGCGCCGCGTTCCTGATCCACGAGGCGAACCCGTGGTTCTACGCGCGGTCGGCGTTCGTGCACCACGTCTGCGGGTGGCTGCTGCTGATCGGCGCGCTCTTCCCGCTCGGCGCCGCGTTCAAGCCGCGGTCGCTCGTCTTCAACGCGGGCTACGCGCTCGTGATCGTCGGGGTCGCGGTCGCCCTGTACACGTCCCGCGACGTCGCGCCGGTCTTCGGCCATCTCAGCCCGAGCGCGGGGGTGGCGCACCGGTGAGGCGCGCTCTCGTCGTCGCGCTCGTCGTGCTCGCGTTCCCCGGGGCGGCCTGGGCCCACGCGACGCTCGAGCAGACCTCGCCGAAGATCGGGCAGCGCCTCGCGGTGACGCCGGGGGAGGTGCGGCTCCAGTTCGACCAGAGCGTGCGGGTGCTCGCGAACGGGATCCAGGTCTACGACGCGAAAGGGCGCCTCGTCTCCGGCGCCCCGCACATGCTGGCGGGCGACTCCCGCGTCGTCGCGGCGCCGCTCCGCCGGCTGCCGCGCGGGGGCTACACGGTCCGCTGGGCGACGATCTCCAACGACGGCCACGTCGGCCGCGGGGTCTTCACCTTCGGCGTCCGGGCCGCCGCTCCGCCGATCGCGGAGGCGTACGGCGCCTCCGGGCCGGGGACTTCGGAGCACGTCGTCCGCTGGCTCTATTTCATCTGCCTCGCGCTCCTGACGGGCGGGCTCGGCTTCCGGCTGCTGGTGCTGCGACGCGAGGCGACCCCGGAGGCCGAGCGGCGCTTCTACCGCGTCGCCGGCGTGGGCGTGATCGGAGCTCTGTGGGTCGGGACGCTCGCTTTCCTGCTCCGCGCCGAGGACGCGCTCCAGCTGCCGTTCACCGCGTTCCTGTACGGCGACCTCTCGCCGTTCGCCAAGGCGACGCGCTTCGGCCAGGCGTTCGTGGTGATGGAGCTCGGCTTCGCGGTCGTCGCGGCGCTGGTCTTCCTCGCCTGGCTGACGGGCCGGAACGCGCTGCTCTGGGCCGCCTTTCTGCTCTCGCTCGGGCTCGGCTCCGGGCTCTCGCTCTCGAGCCACCAGTCCGACGACCGCGGCTGGCTGCCTTCGTTCGCCGACTGGGTGCACCTGTCCGCGGCCTCGCTCTGGATCGGCGGCCTGCTCTCGCTCGGGCTCGTCGTCTGGAACGACCGCGAGCTCCGCCGGAAGGCCTTCTGGCGGTTCTCCGAGCTCGCCGGGCCTCTGGTCGCGCTCGTCGTCGCCGCCGGCGTCTACATGACGTTCAAGCGCTTCCCGGCGCTCGACGACCTCTGGTCGGTCGCGTACGGCAAGTTGCTGCTCGTCAAGCTCGCGCTCGTCTGCCTCGCGCTCTCCTGGGGCGCCTTCCACCACTTCATCGTCCGGCCGCGGCTGGAGAAGCCGTTCGTCGCCCGCGAGCTGCCGAAGAGCCTCGCCGGCGAGGCGACGGTCGCGGTCGCGATCCTGCTGCTGGCCGCGATCCTGGTCGACTCGAAGCCGCCTGCGAAGCCGGCTCCCGCGCCGACACAGGCGCTCGCGGTTCGCCGGTAGCCTCCCGCGGATGCGCTGGGCGATCTCCGGTGGCGCCGGGTTTCTCGGCCTGCACCTCGCGCGCCGGCTGCTCGCCGACGGGCACGAGGTGCGCACCCTCGACCTCGCGCCGCTCGACGACGCCGAGCTCGAGCGCGGAGTGGAGGAGCTGCGCGGAGACGTGCGCTCGCCGCGCGACGCCGCTGCGCTCGTCGACGGCGCGCGCGTCCTCGTCCACGCGGCGGCCGCTCTGCCGATCCAGGTCTCGCGCGAGTCCATCCGCTCGGTGAACGTGGGGGGCACGGCGACGCTGCTCGCCGCCGCGGCCGAGGCGGGGGTCAAGCGCGTCGTGCTCGTCTCCTCGACCGCCGTCTACGGCATCCCGAAGGTGCACCCGATCCACGAGGACGATCCGCTCGTCGGCGTCGGCGCCTACGGCGAGTCGAAGATCGAGGCCGAGCAGGTGACGCGCGACTTCGGCCGCGCGCGGGCTCGACTTCGTGATCGTCCGGCCGAAGACGTTCATCGGGCCCGAGCGGCTCGGCGTCTTCGAGATCCTCTTCGACTGGATCCGCGACGGCCGGCGGATCTACACGCTCGGCGACGGCTCGAACCGCTACCAGCTGCTCGCGGTCGAGGATCTCGTCGAGGCGATCGTCCTCGCGGCGCGGCGTCGCGCGGCCGCCGGCGAGACGGTGAACGTGGGGGCGAAGGAGTTCGGCACCGTCCGTGACGACCTCCGGGCGCTGATCGACCATGCGGGCTCGTCGTCGCGGCTGACGAAGGTGCCCGTGCGCCCGGCCGAGGTCGCGCTGCGCGCGCTCGAGCTGGCCCGGCTCTCGCCGCTCGCGGAGTGGCACTACAAGACGGCGCACCGCGACTCGTTCGTCGCGATCGACAGGGCCGAGGAGCTGCTCGGCTGGACGCCGAAGCTCTCGAACGCCGAGGCGCTGTGCCGGACGTACGACTGGTACCTCGAGCACCGCGACTCGCTGGCGAAAGCAGGCGTCACGCACCGCGTGCCGTGGAACCAGCAGGCGCTCGGGCTGCTGAAGCGGATCAGCTAGGCGCAGAACTCGGTCGCGACCGAGAGGTAGCACCGCCGCGCAGCGCTCGACGTCCGCGACCGAGACCCACTCGACCTGCGCGTGCGCTCCGTCGCCGCCCGGGCCGAAGAGGACCGTCGGGATCAGCGCCTCCGCGAGCAGCGCCGAGTCCGCCCAGTAGGTCTGGCCGACCGGCTTGCCCGCGCCGGCGGACTGCCGCACGAGCCGCACGATCTCCTCGTTCGAGCCGACCTCGAAGGCCCTGCCTGGCCGCGACCGTCCGCCACGCGCCCTTGAAGTCCGGGTCGCCGCTCTGGAGCCGGTCGAGCAGGCCCTGGAGCTCCGCCTCGACGTGGTCGAGCGACTCGCCGGGAACAGTGCGGCGCTCGGCCTGGAGCACGCAGCGCTCCGGGTAGGTCGAGAAGCCCGAGCCGCCCGCGACGACCCCGGCATGGAGCGACCCCGAGCCGAGCAGGTGGTGCGTCGGACGCTCGCGCAGCGACCGGTCGAGCGCGTCCAGCCCGACGAGGACGTGGCCCATCTTCGCGATCGCGTCGATCCCCAGATCGGGCCGCGACCCGTGCGCGGCGCGCCCGTGCGTCTCGATCTCGAACGCGACGAACCCCTTGTGGGCGATGCCGACCTCCATGTGAGTCGGCTCGGCCACGATCGCCGCGTCGGCGCGCACGCGCTTCAGCACGGACTGCGTCCCGATCGAGGTCAGCTCCTCGTCGACGACCGCGGTGACGACGACGTCGCCGCGTAGTCCGCGCTTCCCGGCCTCGGCGGCCGCGACCAGGCAGGCGGCGAGCCCGCCCTTCATGTCGTACGCGCCCCGCCCGTAGAGCCGTCCATCCTCGACGCGCGGCTCGAGCGGCGCGCTCATCCCCTCGTACCCGACCGTGTCGAGGTGCCCGTTCAGGAGCAGGGTCCGCCCGCCCCCCGATCCCTTCGCGGTCGCGATCACGTTCGGCCGGCCGGGCGCCGCCTCGTCGAGCTCGACCTCGAGCCCGGCGCCGCGCGGCCCACTCGGCGACGAACATCGCGATCTCCTCCTCGCCGCCCCCGCCGAGCCCCGGGTTGACCGAGTCGATCGAGACAAGCCGCTGCAAAAGCGGGATGACGTCCACGCCGGCGAGCCTATACTCGGCGCGCGTGAACGCCTCCGAATATCGCGATCGCTTCCCGATCCTCGCGGAGACGACCTACCTGATCAACCACTCCCTCGCGGCGATGCCCGCTGCGGCCGAGGATCGCCTGGCGGAGTACGCGCGGATGTGGGGCACGCGGGGGATCCGCTCCTGGGGCGAGGGCTGGTGGGACATGCCGCTGACGGTCGGCGACCAGGTCGGCCGCATCATCGGCGCGCGCCCGGGCACGACCTGCATGCACCAGAACGTGACCGTCGCGGTCGCGGTCGTCCTCTCGTGCTTCCGGCTGGAGCCGCCGCGGAACAGGATCGTCTACCTCGAGGGCGAGTTTCCGTCGGTGCGGTACCTGCTCCAGGCCCAGCCGGGGGCGGAGATCGAGGTCGTCCCGGACCTGGACGCCCTGCTCGAGGCGATCGACGAGCGCACGCTGCTCGTCCCGCTCAGCCACGTGCTCTTCAAGACCGCGGAGCTCCAGGACGTCGAGGCGGTCCAGCGCCGTGCCGAGGAGGTCGGGGCGCACGTCCTGCTCGACGCGTACCAGTCGGCGGGCGCGGTCCCGGTCGAGGTCGAGAAGTCTGGGCGTCGCCTTCGCGACCGGCGGCTCGGTCAAGTGGCTGTGCGGCGGCCCGGGCGCGGGATGGCTGTACGTGCGGCCGGACCTGATCGACGAGCTCGAGCCGGCGTTCGTCGGCTGGCAGGGCCACGCCAGGCCGTTCGCGTTCGAGCCGGAGCTCGAGTACGCCGACGGGATCGCGCGCTTCCTGACCGGCACCCCGAACGTCCCCGCGCTCTACGCGGCCACCGCCGGCTACGACGTGATCGAGGAGGTCGGCGTGGAAACGATCCGCCGGCGCTCGCTCGGACTGACCGACCTGCTGATCCGGCTCGCAGACGAGGCCGGGTTCGAGGTCACGTCCCAGCGCGACCAGGCGCGCCGCGGCGCGAGCGTGACGATCCGCGTCCCCGGGTTCGAGGGCGTGCACAAGGAGCTCACCGAGCGGCAGATCCTCTGCGACTTCCGCCCGGACGTCGGCCTGCGGCTCGGCCCGCACTTCTTCAACAGCGAGGACGAGCTCGAGCACGCGATCGCCACGATCGGCGAGATCCTCGCCGCGGGCGCCCACGAGCGCCATCTCGGAGCGGCCGCCCGGTTCTGATGAGCGCGCACGCCGGCAGCCGGGGCTGGTCGCAGCGGTCGCAGCTGGCGATTGTCGCGATCCTGCTCGGCGCGGCACTCGTCACCTGGATCGTCACCGTCAGCCGGATGCACGGGATGGACGCCGGGCCGGGCACCGACCTGGGCTCGGTCGGCTGGTACGTCGGGGTCTGGGTGACGATGATGGCGGCGATGATGTTCCCGGCGGCGGCGCCGATGGTGCTGATCTTCCACCGGGTCTCCCGTGAGCGGGCACGCCGCGGCCAGAGCTTCGTCCCGACCTGGATCTTCGTCCTCGCGTACCTCGCGGTCTGGACGTTGTACGGCCTCGCCGCCTACGGCCTGTACCGGCTCGTCGTCCACGTCGGCGGGAACTTCTTCGACTGGGATCACGGCGGGCGCTGGGTCGCCGGAGCGGCGATCGTCGCCGCGGGGATCTACGAGCTGACGCCCCTGAAGTCCGTCTGCCTGCGTCACTGCCGCAGCCCGATGCACTACGTGCTCGGCCACTGGCGCCAGGGCCGCCTCGGCGCCGTGCGCATGGGCGCCGAGCACGGCGCCTACTGCGTCGGCTGCTGCTGGGGGCTGATGATCGTCCTGTTCGCGCTCGGCGTGATGAGCCTGACGTGGATGGCCGTCGTCGCGGGCCTGATCTTCGCCCAGAAAGTGCTCCCCCGCGGCGAGGCGCTGACGACGCCGTTCGCGGTGCTGCTGATCGGCATCGGGATCTGGGTCGCCGCCGCTCCCGGCAGCGTTCCTGGGCTGACCCTGCCGACCTCGCCGGGAGCAGACCGCGCGCGGGCGCGGATGATGCACATGGAGCCCGGCATGCCGATGAAGGCGCGGCCGATGCAGCCGGCGCAGATGCAGCAGATGAAGACCAGACCGGGCCCGACATGACCGTACAGCCGACACCTGTCCCGGCCCCGCGTTTCGGCTCGGCGCGCCGGACAGGTCTCCGCATGGCCATTACCCACGACCAGGAGCAACGTCTGGGCAGGCCCAGCCTGCTGACGATGATCTACCTGCTCGTCGGCGTGATCGTCGCGGCCACGCACGACTACTTCCAGAACGTGGACACGATCAAGGAGGTCGTGTCGGCGATCCTGGCAGTCGTGCTCTGGCCGTTGCTCTTCCTCGGCATCAGCCTGCACGTTCACTGAGCAGGTCGAGCAGCCGGCGCGCGTACCGAGGGGCGAGCGGCTCGTCTTCGTGCTTGAAGTAGGCGAAGAGCCGCTTGCCCGCCGCGAGGAGCGGCGCGAGGCGGTCCGCCCACTCGCCGAGCTGTGCCTCGGAGTAGGGCGGCTCGCGCAGCCGGAGGTACCGGAACGGGGCGTCGCCCTCGAGGGCATTCACGACCTGCACGCCCTCGACACCGGCCCACGATTCGTGCCGGAACTCGAACGCATACTCGAGCTTCGGGTCGAGCGACTCGAGCATCAGCTCGAGCCACCCCTCGTCGCGCGGCCGGGTCGGCGGTAGCTGCACGAGAATCGGCCCGAGCCGCTCGCCGAGCGTGCACACCCGCTCGCAGAAGGTGCCGACGATCGAGACGTCCCCGAAGTGGGTCGCGCGCCGGTTCATCTTCACCGCGAAGCGGAACTCCGGAGGCGTCTGCTCGGCCCACGCGCGCAGGCGTTCCTCGGAAGGCAGCTGGTAGAAGGTCGCGTTCAGCTCGACCGACGGGAGCCGCTCGGCGTAGGCGCGCAGGAAGTCCTTCTGCGGCGTCTTCGGAGGGTAGAACTCCGGCTTCCACGTGGGATAGGAGAAGCCCGAGGTGCCCACGTAGGCTCCGACAGGCACCGTCGCTACACTCGGCGTCCCGGTGGCCGCCACGACGGAAGTGATACCCGAGAACACGATCCGCGTCCTCGACCACGGCTTCGTGCGGCTCGACGGGGTGATGGCGAGCGACCTGTCGGTCGTCAACGGCGCCCGCGTCTCGTTCGCCCGGAAGAAGGACGAGATGGACGAGTCCGACGAGGGGCTGATCCGCTTCCTGATGCGCGACCGGCACGGGACCCCTTTCGAGCACAACTCCTTCCGCTTCCACATCCGCTGCCCGATCTTCGTCGCGCGCGAATGGATGCGGCACCGGGTCGGCTCGTTTCAACGAGTTCAGCATGAGATATGCGAAGGCGACCGACGACTTCTACGTCCCGGAGCCCGAGGACGTGCGCACGCAGGTCGGCAAGCCGGGCGCGTACACGTTCGAGCCGGTCGACCCCGAGCTCGCCGAGCGGACGCGCGAGGAGCTGCGTGCCGTCTACGACGCGGCGTTCGAGACCTACGAGCGCCTGGTCGAGGCCGGCGTCGCGCGCGAGCTGGCGCGCTGCGTGATGCCGGTCGGGGCCTACACGGAGTTCTACTGGACGATCAACGCGCGCTCGTTGATGAACTTCGTCTCGCTGCGCGCCGCCGAGACCGCCCAGCGCGAGATCAGGCGCTACGCAGAGGCGGTCGAGCTCTTCTTCGCCGAGCACATGCCGGTCACGCACGCGGCCTTTGTCGCGAACGACCGCGTCGCTCGCCCTAGGTCGTCATCACGACCGGCACGTGCTCCTGCCTCGGCATGTGAAGGGTCACGACCCAACCGTCGAACAGCTTCGGGAAGCCGCTGAGGTCGTAGGGGATGGAGAGCTGGAGCGTCACCGGTCGGCGGGCCGTTGCGAACGTCCCGCACGAAAGCGTCGGACGCCCATGCTTCGAGAGCAGTAGCTCGTACCAGCCCCCCTTGGGGACAGGCGGCAGGCCGTGCACGGTCATCTTCAGCGGGTAGTTGCCGGCGGCGTCCTGGGAGCCGACGGCGAGGGTGGCGTGCGCCGAGGCCAGCTGCCCGACGCCGTGCATCGTCAGCGACCGGCTCTCCGGGAACCCGCTCGGTCCGCTGGCCGACGAGGTAGCCGACGCCGAAGGCGGCGGCGGCGACTGCGGTGGCGAGCCCGAACGCCGCAGGGTTCCGCCAGCGGTGGAACCGGCCCTCGTGCTCGGGCTCCGACGTCTTCGGCGCGTCGGCGAGCCGGGGCGAGAGCTCGGGCGGCGGGCCGGCGGCGATCAGCATGTCGTGCGCGCGCCGGAGCCTCGCCAGCTCCTCCGGCGTGCCCTCGTCGCCGACCAGGTCGCGGAACTCGGGAGGAGTGCTCATCCCAGCTCCCCTTCGAGCTCGTCTGCGAGCCGGCCGAGGCCGGAACGGGTCCGGGTCTTCACGGTGCCCAGCGGGATCCCCAGCTCGGCCGCGACCTCGCTTTGCGAGAGACCGCGCCAGTACGCGAGCTCGAGCACGGTCCGCTCCGACTCGGGCAGCGTCTCGAGCGCGCGATGGACGCGCCAGGCGACCCAGGACTGCTCGGCCTTCGCATCGGGGCCCGGCTCGTCTGACGGGGAGTCGGCAGGCTCGGCCGGCGGCTCCGTGCGGGCGCGGCCGCGATCGGCGATCGCGTTGCGCGCGACCGCGTAGAGCCACGGCGCGACCGGGCCACGATCGCGCCTGTACGTGCGGGCGGCGCGCCAGACGGAGGCGAACGCCTCCTGGACCGCGTCCTCGGCCCGCCCCCGGTCGCCCAGCCGCCGCAGCGCGAGCCCGAGGACGGCCCGCGCATAGCGCTGGTAGAGGTCGCCGAATGCGTCACGGTCACCGTCGGCGACGCGGGCGAGCAGATCCTCATCGGTCGGTTCGAGTACGGCCACAAGCGGCATCGTCGCCGTTGCGGGCGCAGGGGGCAAGCTGGTGCCGATGTCGAGCGCTACCTCCATCTCCTTCCGTGTTACGGATTCCACGGCCCATCCGGTTTCGAGTGAATATGCTCCGGAGTCATGACGACTCTTGCCTACAACTTCCAGGAAGTGACCGCCCGCGAGTTGCGGCCGGGGCTGCTCGAGCTCGACGGGATCTCGCGTGAGACGGTCGAGGCGCACCACAAGCTCTACCAGGGGTACGTGAACAAGCGCAACGAGATCCTCGGCAAGCTCGCCGAGGTCGACCTCACCGCCGCCAACCAGGTCTACTCCGAGGTCCGTGCTCTGAAGGTCGACCTCAGCTTCGCCGTCGGCGGCATCAAGAACCACGAGTTCTACTTCGAGCATCTCGGCGGGCACGGCGGCGACCCGGACGGCCCGGTCGCGGAGCTGATCCGCCGCGACTTCGGCTCGGCCGAGACCTGGCGCGCCGATCTGAAGGCGACCGGGATGGGAGGCCGCGGCTGGGCCTGGACGGCCTACGACTGGGACGAGCGGCGCCTGTTCAACTACATCGGCGACGCCCAGAACACGTTCCCGGTCTGGAACGCGACGCCGCTCGTCGCGCTCGACGTGTACGAGCACGCCTACTTCCTCGACTACCAGACCGACCGCGGGTCGTACATCGACGCCTTCTTCAACAACCTCGACTGGGGCGTCGTCAACGGCTGGGTCGAGGCGTACGGCATTCCGGTGCGCTGACACTCGCGATTCTCATCGCCGCCGGGTACCTCGCCGGGAGCATCCCGTCGGGGTACTGGATCGTCCGCGTGTTCAAGCACGCGGACATCCGCACGATGGGCAGCGGGAACATCGGCGGGACGAACGTCTGGCGTGTCTACGGCCGCTGGTACGGGCTGCCGGTGGTCGTGCTGGACACGGCAAAGGGCTTCGCGCCCGCGCTGGTCGCGACGCTCGTGCACGGGCATCTGGCGGGCGTGCTGGCAGGCGGGGCGGCGATGCTCGGGCACTGGCGGCCGCTGTTCATGGGCTTCCAGCGCGGCGGGAAGATCGTCGCGACGACCGGCGGGGCGTTCCTCGGCGTCGCGCCGATCGTCGGCGGGATCGGTGCGGGGATCTGGATCCTCGTGTTCGTGACGTTGCGCTACGCGTCGCTCGCGTCGATCGTCGCGGGGCTGTCGCTGCCGCTGGTCGCCGTGCTGCTCGGCTACCCCTGGCCGGTGGTCGCATTTGCCGGTGCGGCGGCAGCGGCGATCGTCGTGTTGCACCGCTCGAACATCCGCAGGCTGCTCGCCGGGACGGAGAACCGCGCGAAGTTGCGCCGCGCTACTGCTCCAGCGGGGCCAACGTCAGGCCGCGCTGCCTGAGCCCGTTCCAGTAGTGCTCGGCGACCTCGCGGTGCCCTGACCAGACGACCGCCTGGCCGGTCGTGTGGATCCGGTTCGCGAAGCCCATGCCCTCGGCGAAGGAGATGCCGATCACGCGCGAGAGCGCGGCGGCGACACCGTCGAACGTGTTGTGGTCGTCGTTCAGCACGATCACGTGCCACGGCTCGCCCAGGCCCGTGCCCGTCCCGCGGTCGAGGCGTTCCTTGGTCTCGGTCACGAGACGAGCCACGCCTGGAGGTTCGTATGACGGGCGGGACGCTCGCCCCGGTCGAGCTCTCCGCGGAGCTCGCCGACTGTCCCGTAGCGTTCGGCGACGACGTCGTGGGTGTGGATCGTCTCCAGGTTCACCTGGCGGGACTGGACGAAGTCGGCGTCGCCGAGATCGGGGTACGACTCGAGCGTCTCCTTCAGCGCGACGCGGACGGAGTCCTCGACGAAGCGAGGCTGGAGGTGGGCATGCTCGACCACGAACAGCTCGTCGGGCCGCTTGAGCAGCTCGTAGACCGGCGAGCTCATCGAGCGCTCGACGATGTCGACGAGGTCCTCGGCGTTGACCGCCTGCTCCGTCCCGACGTAGAGGGTGCCCCGGCCGCGCTGGTTGTGGGTCGCGAGCGGGACGAGCTCGAGGATGCGGTCGACGTCCAGCTCCTGGAAGCCGGCCTCGAGCAGCCGCTCGGCAGCCTTGCCGCGGACGAGGCCCTGCGCGCACGGGCAGGCGTTGATCCCGGTTGCCTCGACGCCGATGACGCGGCGGGTGCGCTCGGCCGAGGCGCCGGCGATCCCGATCAGCGAGACCATCTCCTGGGTGCGCATGCGGGTGACCGGGGTCTCGCGCTGGATCGGGTACAGCGCGGTCACCTCGACCTCGGCGCGCAGGGCGCGCTGGCGGCCGACGACGGTGCGCGCGATGTGCTCGGCGAGCTCCTCGACGAGCAGCGCCTCGCCGATCACGAGCTCGTCGATCGCCTGCTCGAACAGCTCCGGGAAGCGCGACATGTGGACGCCGCGCTGCGCGGGGTCGAGGTCGACCGAGCAGGAGATCTCGGCGGAGACGAGCTTCTCGTGCGGCCCGCGGCGGAGGCGGATCGCCTTGCTCACGCCCCGGACGCCGGCCCGGGACAGGCCGAGCTGCACCTCGGGGACGGAGGACTGGAGGTCGGTCTGTAGGAGCTGTGTGCGCTCCATTTATGCTGCAAACGTACCAAGGGGGGTATGTGCCGGAAGAACCAGGCTTCGCCAAACTCGTCAGCCTCGCGTGCCATGACCTGCGAACGCCGCTCGCGACCATCTTCGGCTTCGCGCGCACGCTGACCCGCAGCGAGGGACTCGATCCGACCTTCGTCGGCTACTCGGAGATGATCGAGGCCGCCTCCGACCAGCTCGGCGAGCTGATCGACGAGCTCTCTCTGGCCGCGCGGATCGAGAGCGGGCGCTACGACCCGAAGCTCGAGCGCGTCTCGACCGATGACCTGGCCGCCGCCGCGGTCGAGCGGCTCGGCGACGACCGCGTGGCGGTGTCCGGGCAGGGCGCGGACGTGCTCGTCGACCCGGAGACGGCGAAGCGGTCGGTGTCGGCGCTCGTGCAGTGCGCGCTCCGCCACGGCGGGCTGGAGCAGATCGAAGTCGTGGTCGCGGGGCCGGAGCTGCGGGTCTCGCCGATCACGGCGTCGTCGGCGCCCGTGGTGCTCGGGCGGGACCTGCGCGACCTCGGCGCCGCGGTGGCGGTCGTCCACGTCGAGCGGCTCGGCGGGTCGGTCTCCGTCGACGGCGACACCCTCACAGTCCGCCTGCCGTAGATTCCCCCACGTGGCGACCGTCGAGACCGTCCGCGGCCCGGTCGAGGCGGAGAGCCTCGGCCGCACCCTCCCGCACGAGCACGTCTTCATCCTGGGGCACGAGACGCTCCAGAACTTCAACCACCGCTGGGGCGAGCCGTGGTGGGACGAGCAGGCTCGGGTCGCCGACGCGGTCTCGAAGCTGCAGCGGCTCCGGGACGGAGGGATCGAGACGATCTACGACCCGACCGCCGTCGGCCTCGGCCGGGACATCGGCCGGATCGCGCGCATCAACGAGCAGGTCGACCTGAATATCGTCGTCTGCACCGGCATCTACTCGTTCATGGAGCTGCCACAGTTTCTGCGCTACCGGACGCCCGAGGCGCTGGCGGCGATCTTCGTTCGCGAGCTGACCGAGGGGATCGGTGACACCGGGGTCAAGGCGGCGTTCATCAAGTGCGCCGTCGAGGAGCACGGCCTCGTCGGCGACGTCCCGAAGATCCTCGCCGCGGTTGCCGCGGCCGCGATCGAGACCGGCGCGCCGGTGATGGTGCACACGAACGCGGTCGCCCGGAGCGCCGTGCCGGCGCTCGAGACGCTGACGGCCGCAGGCGTCTCACCGGAGAAGATCGTGCTCGCCCACGTCGGCGACTCGAACGACCTCGACTACATCCGCCGGGTCGGCGAGAGCGGCGCGTACCTCGGCTGGGATCGCTTCAACATCGAGCACTTCAACCCCGATGCGAGACGGATCGAGACAGTCCTCTCGGTGCTGGCGGAGGGCTACGGGGAGCGGATCCACTTCTCGCACGACGCCGCCACGTTCCACGACTTCATGGTGGGCGACCCGATGTTCGAGGGCGAGGAGGCGGACTACCTCCACATCACGAACGTGATCCTGCCGCAGCTCCGCGAGCGCGGCCTCGCCGAGGCCGACATCGACCGGATCATGGTCGAAAACCCGGTTCGCTGGCTCGCCGGCGCCTGACGCTGCTCAGCGCAGCAGCCGCGAGAGCCGGCGGTCCTTCAGCACCCGCCCGCCGGTCTGGCACTGCGGGCAGTAGTAGATCGTGTGCTCCTCGTAGTCCACACGCGCGATCGGAGTGCCGCAGTCCGGGCATGGCTCGCCGAGGTGCTTGTGGATCCGATAGACGGTCGCGTCCTTCGCGCCGCGCTCGCGTAGCTCGAGGCCGCGCGCGAGCTCCTCGTCGATCGCGGCGGAGAGCCGCTCGACCTGCTCGGGCGAGAGCTCCGTGGAGAGGGCGAACGGCGAGAGCCGCGCGCGCTGAAGGATCTCGTTCGCCCACGCGCGGCCGATGCCCGCGAGCGCGCGCTGGTCGCGGAGGAACGAGTGCAGCCGGCGCGAGTCCGAGGACAGGATCTCGCCGAGACGCTCGTCACCGACGCCGAGCGCCTCCGGGCCGAGGTGCGCGAGCTCCTGCTCGGCTGCCTCGGGTGTCAGCAGCCAGACCCCCGCGCGCTTCTTCGCGCCGGCTTCGGTCAGCACGAGCTCGCCGCCACCGTCGAACCGCAGCCGGAACGCCGGAGACTTCGGCCCGGCCTCGCCGGCGCGCACAACGTCACCGTCGGCCTGTTCGGCGGCGAGCAATTCCTCCCGGTTTGGATCGCTCTCTCTCAGACGACGATCCCGTCGGGCATGGTCACGTTCGTGATCACGAACAACTGCACCGTCCGCTGCAGCTTCGACCTCGAGGGCATCAAGGCGGGCGCGATACTCGACAAAAGGGGCCAGTCGGAAACGTGGACGGTCCTCTGGCCCCGGGCATTTACCGCTACCACAGCGACCTCGATCCGAGCGGCATGAAGGGGTCGTTCACCGTCACTCCCTGAGCGGCGCCTTCCGCTGGCTCGCCGGCTAGCGCAGCAGCCGCGAGAGCCGGCGGTCCTTCAGCACCCGCCCGCCGGTCTGGCACTGCGGGCAGTAGTAGATCGTGTGCTCCTCGTAGTCCACGCGCGCGATCGGCGTGCCGCAGTCCGGGCACGGCTCGCCGAGGCGGTTGTGGATCCGGTAGACGGTCGCGTCCTTCGCGCCGCGCTCGCGGAGCTCGAGGCCGCGCGCGAGCTCCTCGTCGATCGCCGCCGAGAGCCGCTCGACCTCCTCGGCCGAGAGCTCGCGTGGAGAGCGCGAACGGCGAGAGCCGCGCGCCGCTGGAGGATCTCGTTCGCCCACGCGCGGCCGATGCCGGCGAGCGCGCGCTGGTCGCGGAGGAACGAGTGCAGCCGCCGCGAGTCGGAGGACAGGATCTCGCCGAGACGCTCGACACCGAGGCCGAGCGCCTCCGGGCCGAGATGCGCGAGCTCCTCCTCGGCTGCCTCGGGCGTCAGCAGCCAGACGCCCGCGCGCTTCTTCGCGCCGGCCTCGGTGAGCACGAGCTCGCCGCCGCCCTCGAACCGCAGCCGGAACGCCGGCGTCTTCGGCCCGGCCTCGCCGGCGCGCAGATAGCGCAGCCGGCCCGCGGACATCAGGTGGACGAGCAGGACGAGCTCTCCGTCCTCGGTCGGGAACAGCAGCCGCTTCCCGCGCCGCTCCGCTCCTGCCAGCCGCCGCCCCTCGAGCGACGCCAGCGGCGGGTCGAACGTCTTCAGCGTCGCGATGTGCGCCGGCCCCGCGCGCTCGACCGGCAACGCGCGCACCGGGTCGTCGAGGGCGCGCCGCAGCGCCTCCACCTCGGGTAGCTCAGGCACGTACGCTCCTGCACATGGACCCGATCAGGGTAACCGTGCGCCGCGGGCCGGTGGTCGAGGCAGTCCACCGCGTCCACGCCGTCGCCGTCGCAGGACGGCCGCATCGTCGACTGCGCCGGCGACCCGGAGCTCGTCACCTTCTACCGCTCCTCCTCGAAGCCGATCCAGGCGCTGCCGCTCGCGCGCGAGCGCGACGACGTCACCGACGATCGAGCTCGCGATCGCCTGCGCGTCGCACCGCGCCGAGCCCGAGCAGCTCGAGGCGGCGCGCGAGCCTGCTCGCGAAGGCGCCGGCGACCGAGGACGACCTCGAGTGCGGCCCGCAGGAGGGCCGGGAGCCAAGGCAGCTCGCCCACAACTGCTCCGGCAAGCACGCGGGCTTCCTCGCCGTCTGCCGCGCGCGCGGGTGGCCGACGAAGGGCTACCGGCTTCGCCGACCACCCGATGCAGCAATTGCTCCATCGGGAGGTCGCGGACGCGGCGGAACTGAGCCCGCGACGAGGTTCCCGACAGCGGTCGACGGCTGCGGCGTCCTCACCTTCGCGCTCACGCTCGAGCGGATGGCGTACTCCTTCTCGCGGCTCGCGACGCTCGACGGCGGCGACAAGATCGCGGCCGCGATGGCCGCCCACCCCGAGCTGATCGGCTACGAGCAGGGCGCGACCGACACCGACCTGATGCGCCTTCGGCCGGGCTGGATCGCGAAGGGCGGCGCCGAGGGACTGATCTGCGCCGCGTCGCCGGACGGGATCGGCGTCGCCCTGAAGGTCGAGGACGGCGCAATGCGCGCGCTCCGGCCGGCGCTCGCCCGCTTCCTCGGGCTCGGCGACGAGTTCGGCACGGCGCCGGTCGACGAACATGCACGGCGAGACCGTGGGCGAGATCACGGCCGGATGACTGCGCTCGTCCTCGCCGCTGCTCGCGTGGGTGACCGCCGCGCCGATGCCCGAAGCCCGCACGGAGGTCGCGGCCGCAGTCGTCCGGGGCGAGATCGTCCTCGTCGGCGGGCTGACGGCGGACGGGGCGCCGTCGGCGCGCGTCGACGCCTACTCGCCGGCAGCCGACCGCTGGCGCCGCCTGCCCGACCTGCCCGCCGGCGTGCACCACGCGCTCGCCGCCTCCGACGGCCGCCGCCTCTACGTCGTCGGCGGCTACGGCAACCCGCTCGGCGGTGGCGGCCCGACCCGGTCGGCGTACGTCTACGACAACGGCGCCTGGCACGCGCTGCCGCGCCTCCCCGAGCCGCGCGCGGCCGGGGGTGCGGCAGTTCTCCGCGGCAAGCTCTACGTCGTCGGCGGGCGAGCCCCGGGCGGTCTTGCCCGCACAGCCTTCGTCGCTGGACCTCGCTACCCGCCGCTGGCTGCTGACGCCGGCCCCGACGCCCCGTGAGCACCTCGCCGTCACGGCCGCAGCTGGAAAGATCTACGCCGTGGGCGGTCGGCTACGCGGCTACGACACGAATCTCCGGACCTTCGAATCCTGGACGCCCGGAGCCCGCGGGTGGACACGGCTGCCGCCGCTCCCGGGCGCACGTGGCGGAACGGGCGCGGCGGCGGCCGCGGGACAGATCGTGTCGGTCGGCGGCGAGGCCCCGTCGGGGACGATCCGCACGGTCTACGCCTTCGCCCTCGCCACCAGGCGCTGGCGCCGCCTGCCGGACCTGCCGACCCCGCGCCACGGCCTCGGTGTCGTCGCAGTCGGCTCGCGCGTGTACGCGATCGGCGGCGGCACGCAGCCCGGCCTCACGGTCAGCGACGCCAACGAGCACATCGACCTCGCGTGAGGGTTCACATCATCAGCGACATCGAGGGCGTCGCCGGGATCGTCAGGTGGGAGCAGACCGGCGGCGACGGCCCGCTCTACGAGGAGGCCCGCAAGCTCTACACGGAGGAGATCAACGCCGCCGTCCGCGGGGCGAAGCAGGCGGGCGCGACCGAGATCGTCGTCATGGACTGCCACGGCGCGCCGGGGCCGTTCAAGTTCAACTCGCTCGTCGCAGAGAATCTCGACCCGGCCTGCGAGTTCGTCGTCCAGGAGCACTGGACGGGCTACACCGCCTTCCTCGAGCAGGGGTGCGACGCAGCGTTGTTCGTCGGGATGCACGCGCGCGCGGGCACACCGGAGGGCGTCCTCAACCACACCGTCTCCGGCAGCGAGTGGCGGATGCTCACCTTCAACGGCGTCGAGGTGGGGGAGATCGGGATCAATGCGGCGCTCTGCGGCCACTGGGGCTGCCCGGTCCTGCTCGTCACGGGCGACCGCGTCACCTGCGACGAGGGCCGCGGGCTGCTCGGCGAGGGCCTCACCACCGTCGCCGTCAAGGAGGGGACGGGCCGCTTCGGCGCCCGCAACCTCGCGCCCAAGCGCGCCCGCGAGCTGATCGAGGAGGGCGCGAAGCAGGCACTGGAGGACCTCGGCACGGTGCCCCCGTACGATCCCGGGCGGCCGTGCGAGATCCGGGTCGTCTTCCACCACAGCGACGGCGTCGACGACTTCCGCTGGAAGCCGGCGGTGGAGATCGTCGGGCCGCGCGAGATCGTCTCCCGCGCCGACGACTGGTGGTCGGCCTGGCAGCAGTTCTTCTTCTAGCGGGCTGCGGGAGCTCGAAGCCGATGGAGCGGGACACGACCCTCGTCGCGGCGCTCGGCGACTCGATCACCGCCGGCTCGCCGGGCTACGACCCCGACCCGCGGCAGCGGGACAACCTCGGCTTCGGCGCGGACGAGAAGAGCCAGTGGGAGTACTGGGCGGCGAAGAAGCACCCTGGGCTGCGCTTCCGGAACTGCGGCGTCTACGGCGAGCGCACCGATCAGATCGCCGCGCGGCTGGAGGAGTGCGCGAAGGACGCGCAGGTGCTCATCGTGCAGGGCGGGATCAACGACATCGCCCAGGGCCGGCCGGTCGAGCCGGCCGCCGACAACCTGCGCGCGATGGTGCAGCAGGGCAAGGCGCTCGGGCTCCGGGTCGCGATCGCCGAGCTGCTGCCCTGGAACAACGGCTACCCGGAGGCCGACCCGAAGATCCGGCACCTGAACGAGCTGATCCGCGCACTCGCGCGCGAAGAGGGCGTGCCCGTGCTGCCGTTCTACGAGACGCTCGAGGACCCCGACCGCCCGGGCCGGATGAAGGAGGAATGGACGCCGGACGGCGACCATCCGTCCGTCGAGGGGTACCGGCTGCTGGGGGAGCAGGCGTTCCCGGCCTCCCTCGGGACCGGGACACCCCGCTGACCCACGGTCTCTCACGGAGACGCGCGCCGCCCGATCGGCTAGCATCCGTTCGTTCCCTGCGACCAAGGAGGTGGCACAGATGACGAAGACGCTCGCTCACTGCCTCCGGCGCAGGGCGCTCCTCTAAGCACTTCCTCCGCGCACTGCGCCAGACGTGTCCCGGGCCGCCAGGCCCTACTTGCGCATGCCAAAGGAGAAAACGTTGCTCGATTCACTCGGCTGGACACCAGCCCTCGAAGACCAGTTCACCCCGCATGCCGCCGACGGCCTCGAGCCCGCGCGGGTCGCCGTCGAGCACCGGGGCGCGTACCTCGTCTACACCGCGCGGGGAGAAGCGCAGGCCGAGCTCGCCGGCCGGCTCCGCCATGACGCCGCCGAGCGGGGCGAGCTCCCCGCGGTCGGCGACTGGGTCGCCGTCACGCCGACCGACCCCGCAATCGTCCAGGCAGTGCTGCCGCGGAAGACGAAGTTCTCGCGGCTCGCGGCGAGCGACCACGGCGGGACGATCGAGCAGGTCGTCGCCGCCAACGTCGACGTCGTCTTCCTCGTCGCCGGGCTCGACGGTGACCTGAACCTCCGCCGGCTCGAGCGCTACCTGGCGCTGGGGTGGGAGAGCGGGGCGGAGCCGGTGGTCGTCCTGACGAAGGCCGACCTGTGCCCGGACGTCGAGGCGGCGGTCCTCGAGGTGGAGCTGACGGCGATCGGCGTGCCGGTGCACGTCGTCAGCAACCTCACCGGCGAAGGCGTCGAGGAGCTCGCGCCGTACTTCGCCGCGGGCCGCACCGTCGCCGCCCTCGGGTCGTCAGGCGTCGGCAAGTCGTCGCTCGTCAACCGCCTGGCGGGCGAGGAGCTGATGGCCACGGGCGACCTCCGCGCCGACGGCCGCGGCCGCCACACGACCACGAACCGCCAGCTGCTCCGCCTCCCCGGCAGGCGGGCTCTTCCTCGACACGCCCGGGATGCGCGAGCTGCGCCTCTGGGAGTCGGAGGAGGGCCTCGCCCAGACCTTCGACGACGTCGCTGCGGCCGCAGCGCTCTGCCGCTTCGCCGACTGCTCGCACGGGGGAGAGCCGGGCTGCGGTGTCCAGGCGGCGCTCGCCGACGGCACGCTCACCCACGAGCGTTACGACAGCTGGAGGAAGCTCCAGGCCGAGCTCCAGCACCTGGCGGTCAAGCAGGACAAGCGCCTGCGCTCGGAGGCGAAGAAGGAGTTCCGGCGGCGGGCGCGCGGTCGGAGGAAGGTCACCTGGTGAAGAACCAGCGCCGGCGCGGCTGCGTCTTCTTCCATTCGGAGCGAGACGGCAGCCGCCCGGCGTCGCGGGCACGCTGCACACACGCGGTGTGCGCGTGGCGCCGCAGCGAGTGGTCGCCCTCGGGGAAGAGCAGGACGTGGTCGCTCATCGACGCGAGCTGCCGCCCGCAGAGCGGGCACGTGTAGGTCGCGGGCTTCAGGTTCTGCGCGCGCCGGAGCTCCCACCAGCGCGGCTCGGGGGTCATCTTCGTCGTGACGGTCGTGATCGTGCCCGTGGTCCTGGTGGTCGTGGTGGTGCCGATGCTCGTGGTGACGGTGGTCGCCGTGGGGGCGGCCGTGCCGACCGGGCAGTTGATCCCCGTCCTCGACTTCAGCACGCGGCAGCTGCGGAACACGGTCGGCCCCGTCCGGCTGACGACAGTGCTGACGATGTCACTGGAGACGCGCGCCAGGTAGCTCTTGCCGGTGCCGCTGACGTTCAGGTCGACGGCCAGCGGGATCGTCAGCTCCGAGGCGAGGACCTTGTCGCGCGCGGCCAGCTGGGCGAGGTCGTCGGTGTACTTCCCGCCGGAGGTGAACTCCTTCTCCTGGAGGCGGTCGATGCGCTGGATCGCGTCCAGCGTCAGCCGGCCGCGGTCCTTCGTCGAGAGCGACTTCGAGCCCCCGCCGCCCTTGAAGAGCTGCGGGAGGATGAAGAGCGCCGCGAAGGCGATCAGCAGGATCGGCAGGAAGCGTCTCATGTCCATGGCCAGACAACCCTACCGGTGCCGAAGGCCTCGCGATCCGTTGTGCCGCTCGACTAGAGTCGGCGCGTGCGACGGGGAGGGAGGTTCCTGGCGGCGGCCGCGGTCGCCGTCCTACTCGTCAACGGGCGCCTCCGGCGCCGGCCCGCCCGCGTGGACCACCTACGGCGGCGACCCCGGTCGCACGGGCGCCGCGTCCGCCGCGCTGTCGCCCCCGCTGAGACCGGCGTTCGTCCTGCCGCTCAGGGGCCGGGTCACTTCGCAGGTGCTCGCCGCGCGGGACGTGCCCTCGGCAGGCCTGACGACGCTCTACGTGGCGACGTCGGCCGGCCTGGTCTACGCCGTCTCCGAGACCGGCTACGTCCGCTGGCGGGTCGACCTCGGGCAGCTCGCGAACGACTGCCCCCAGCTCGACGGCTACGGGGTGACCGGCACGCCGGTGATCGACGCGGCCGGCCAGACGCTGTACGCGGCCGACGCGCTCGGCCGCCTGCACGCGCTCGCGCTCGCGACCGGCGCCGAGCGGACGGGGTGGCCGGTCCAGCTCTTCGACGATCCCGCGAAGGAGCTCGTCTGGGGAGCGCTGACGCTCGCGCGCGGGCACGTCTACGCCGCGACCGGCTCCTACTGCGACGGCGGGCCGTTCGAGGCCAAGGTCGTTTCCGTGGACGTCCGGAGCAAGGAGGTCTCGACCTGGCTCGCCGTCCCGGCGGAGAAAGGCGGCGGCGGCGGGATCTGGGGCTGGGGCGGAAGCGCGTGGAGCACGAGCCTCGAGCGCCTCTTCGTCGCCACCGGCAACGCCTTCGAGGGCGGCAGCAACACGGGCGCCGATTTCTCCGAGGCGGCCGGCTACGGCGAGAACGTCGTCTCGCTCTCCCCCGACCTGAAGGTCGCCGGCGCGAGCCACCCCGCCTCGATCGACCAGCCGCTCGACCTCGACTTCGTGGGCTCGCCCGTCGTCTTCGACCGGGCCGGCTGCGGCGAGCTCGTGGTCGCGCACGACAAGAACGCACAGCTGTTCGGCTGGCGGGCCGACGACCTGGACGCCGGGCCGCTCTGGACGATCGACCTCGAGCCCTTCGACCCCGCCAACCCGCTGCTCAGCCAGCCGGCCTACGACGCGACGCGCAGGGCCGTGTTCGTCGTCACCGGCGCGCACCTCGTGCGAGTCGACATCGGTGCAGACTGCTCCGCCAAGCGCGTCTGGTCGCAGGCGCTCGGCACCGATTCGCTGAACGGCTCGCCCACGATCGCCGGGGGCACGCTGTGGTTCGCGCGCTCGGGCTCCCCCGGGCTTGCGGCCGTCGACACCGGGACCGGCTCCCGCACCGGCCTGCTCCCGCTGCCCGGGTTGACCGTGACCGCCCCGACGATCCTCGACGGCCGCATCTTCGTCGGCACGTTCACGGGGCAGCTCGTCGGTTATGCCGCTCCCCGTCGCGTCGTCGGTCCCGCCCGGGCCTGAGGCTCCCGCCGTCGCGGGGCACGCCAGCTGGGTCGACGCCCGCCACGGCTGGGTGAGCCGCGAGACGGGCGTCTACTCGACCGACGACGGCGGCGGCCACTGGCGGCGGATCTTCGAGCAGCCCGCCACGACGGTCGTCCGGACGTCGGTGCGGAGCGGGATCATCCGCGTCGCAACGGTCGCCCCGGGCTGCGTCTGCGCCTACAACCTCTGGACGATCGATGGAGGACGCCACTGGAAGACGACGCGGGCGATCGCCGGCGGGCTGCTCGGCCGGGGTGGGTCGCTCTACTGGCTGAAGACGGGCGGCGCCGAGATCCGGCAGGTCACCCCCTGGCCGCCGAAGGAGCAGATCCGGTCGCGCACGGTCGTAGCGGTGGACACGGGCAGGATCGTCTCCGCGACCCTGGTTCCCGGCGGCGTCGCCGGCCTGGTGAAGGAGGCGTCCGGGCGGGCCGCCTCGATCGTGGTCTCGCGACCGGGGAAGGAGAACGAGTGGCAGGAGCTTCCGCCCCCGCCCGGGATGCTCGATCGCCCAGTCGCTGCGGAGCTCCGGCGGGTCACTGATCGTCGAGGGGACGGTCTTCGACGCGGGCCAGACCGAGCGCGTGCGCTGGTCGTCGGACGCGGATGCGGACTGGGAGCGCCTTCCGAGCTAGCGAGACATGTGCAGCCGCACGATGTTCCCGCCACCGGCAGAGCGAAGCTGCACGAGGTCGCACAGCTGGTTCGCCATCCAGAGCCCGCGCCCGCCCGGCTGATCGGGGTCGGGACGGCGGCGGTCGACGAGCGGGTCGTTGATTCGCCCGCCGCCCTCGAGCTCGCAGACGAGCCGGCCATCGTCCTGCCAGATCCGCAGGACGCCCGAGCCGCTGCCGTGGCGGACGCTGTTCGAGAGGATCTCGTTGACCGCCAGGACGAAGTCGTTCGCGCGCGCGGCCGAGAGCCCGGCGTCGGCGGCGCGTCGGGAGACGAGCCGGCGCCCGCCGGCGAGGTGCGCACCGTCGAACTCGAACACGTCGGTGTTCGCCGGTGGATCGGGCAGCGGCAGGTCGAAGGGGCGTTCCGGACCTGCGAGCCCGCGATAGCTCCCGCTGGCACTCCGCTCACCGCTCCGCACGACGATCGGGTGGCTGCGAAGCGCCTCCGCGATCACCGCGGCGGAGAGCTTCGAGATGTCATAGGGACAGAGGAGCCGCCACGCCGGCGCGTCGGCGAAGGCGAGATTCAGGAGCGACTCGTGCCGCTGGCACTCGACGAGCTCGTCGGCGGTGCGCTCCGCCCAGATCGGCTCGCCGATTCCCGAACCGGGCGGTCGTCGACGCAGATGCTGCTCGACGAACGTGCTGCCACGCCGGGATGATCCGCGCGGGATTCGCGCCGACCTCGGCCATGTCGGCGAACGAGAACTGTGCCGCCGTGTCCGTTCAGCTCCTCGCGCAGGCGGGCGATCTTCTCGGCGCCGACGACGACGAGCACGGGCTCACCGGCGTCGACCCCCTCGCGGATGAACCGGGCAGTCGCGAATACGAAGTCGTCATCTCCGTCGTACAGCAACGCCTCGTGCGCGAATTTGCGCGCCTCTGCGAGTGCCGCGGTCATGATGAGTGTTGTGGCTACCCGCAACGACGCGGTTTCGTCGCCATGGTCGGGAGCAGCGGCTGTCGGCTGTGCCGCCTCGTGGCTTCATGAGCGAACGCTTCGACGCGATCGTCGTCGGGGTCGGCGGTTTCGGCAGCGCCGCCCTGTTCCACCTCGCCCGAAGCGGCCGGCGCGTACTCGGGATCGAGCGCTTCGGAGTGCCGAACGAGCAGGGCTCGTCGCACGGAGTCACGCGAATCATCCGGCTCGCCTACTACGAAGACCCGAGCTACGTACCGCTGCTCAGGCGTGCCTACGAGCTCTGGCGTGAGCTCGAGACGGCGGCGGGCGAGCGGCTACTGCACATCACCGGGTCGGTGGACGCGGGACCGCCGGACAGCTTCGTCTTCGAGGGCTCGGTGCGCTCCTGCGTCGAGCACGGGCTCGAGCACGAGGTGATCGACGGAGCGGAGGTGAACCGGCGTTTTCCGGGCTACCGCCTGCCTGCCGAGTCGATGGCGGTGTTCCAGCCGGACGGCGGATTCCTGCTGCCGGAGCGCTGCATCGGGGCTCACGTCGAGTCTGCCCTCGCGGCGGGGGCCGAGCTCAGGACGAACGAGCGGGTCCTCGAGTGGGAGCCCACAGGGAGCGGCGTGCGCGTGACCACCGATCGCGCGGGCTACGAGGCGGAGCGGCTGGTGGTGGCCGCCGGCGCGTGGGAGGGAGAGCTCACTGGCCTGCCGGTCGTGGCGGAGCGCCAGGTGCTCGCCTGGCTCGACCCGCTGGTACCGGAGCTCTTCGAGCCGGAGCGCTTCCCGGTCTTCAACCTGATCGTCGAGGAGGGCCGCTACTACGGATTCCCCGTCTTCGGCATCCCCGGCTTCAAATTCGGCCGCTACCACCACCTCGAGGAGGAAGGCGACCCTGACGAGCTCGACCGCGAGCCGTCCGAGCGCGACGAGCAGGTCCTACGTGAGTTCGCCGAGCGCTACTTCCCGGACGGAGCCGGGCCGACGTCCTTGCTGAAGACGTGCCTGTTCGAGAACACGCCCGACGAGCACTTCCTCCTGGGCGTTCATCCGGAGCACGAGAACGTCGTCGTCGCCGGCGGCGGATCGGGCCACGGGTTCAAGTTCGCGAGCGTGATCGGCGAGATCGTCGCGCAGCTCGTCCGCGGCGAGTCCCCGCCGCTGGACATCGGGCTCCTGTCACCTCAGCGCTTCTGAGGCCGCCTCCTCTGTCCGCGGTGCAACCGCGGCGAGATAGTCGAGCACCGTCTCGAGCGGCTCGACGTCGCCGAACTTCGCGTCGATGTCGAACAGGTTCCACTCGACGACGCCGGCCACGCGGTCGCCGACGCATTCGCGCACGACGATCGGCCGGAAGCCGTAGCCGATCGCGTCCTCGGTCGTGTGGCGGACGCAGCCCGCCATCGTCACGCCGGTGATGATCACGGTGTCCACGTCCGCGGCGCGCAGCATGTTCGCCAGGTGCGTCCCGAAGAACGCGCTCGCGTGCTTCTTGACGATCACGTGCTCGCCGGGCTCGGGCGCGATCCGCTCGTCGATCGCGACGGCGTCCGTCCCGAGCTGGAGCACCTCGACCGGGATCTTGCGGTGCCAGAGCCCCATGTCGGTGTTCGGCCCCTCGGTGACCGCGTACGCCGTGGTCGTGTAGACGATCGGGATCCCTTTCGCGCGTGCGGCGTCGTTCAGTCGCTGCACGCCCGGGATGATCGTGTCCATCCCGTCGCAGCTGAACGCGTTGCCGGGGCGGGTCCAGGCGTTCGCGAGGTCGATGTGGATCAGCGCCGGCCGCGTGCCGAACCCGATGCGGCGCTGGAAGCCGCGCTGCCGGTAGACGGCGGAGTCCGCCGAGAAGATCGTCTCCAGGGCCTGCTGGATCTCGCTCATCGCAGGATCATCCCACTTGACGCAGCCTTGGCAAGACCTCGCTCGCAACCTGCTCGAGGACGGCGAACTGCTCGGGCCGCGGTTGGTCGATGACGAACTCGTCGATGCCGACGGCGAGGTAGCGTCCGACGACGTCCTCGAAGGCGCCGGTGCTCTCCCACGGGTCAGGGAGTCCCTGGTCCTTCATCTGCGATGCCCAGCCATAGAAGGACCGTCTGAGCTCGCGCGGGTCGCGGCCGATCGCGGCGCAGTGTTCGTCGAGGATCAGGTTGCGTTCGCGCATCTCCTCGACCGTGCCGAATGAGTTCCAGCTATCGGCGTACTCGGCACAGATCCGCAGCATCCGTGGCCGGTGCGCGCCGAGCGTCAGCGGCGGGCGCGGCTTCTGAACCGGTGCGGGCCGGACGTACGCCTCGGCGAGCCGGTAGTAGCGCCCCGCGAAGGTCGTCGTCTCGTGGCGGAGCAGGCTGTCGATGATCTGGACGGCCTCGTGGAACCGGCCGACGCGTTCGCCGGGCGGCGGGAACGGGATCCCGAATCGCTCGTGCTCCGCAACGAACCAGCCGGCGCCGAGACCGAGCTCGAGGCGACCGTTGGAGATGTGGTCGAGCGTGACCGCCTGCTGCGCGATCAGCGCAGGATGGCGAAACGTGTTCGAGCTGACGAGGACTCCGACGCGAATCCGTTCCGTGCGCGCGGCAAGCGCCGCAAGCAGGGTCCAGCCCTCGAAGTACGGGCCGTCAGGCCGGCTCGGCTGGTTGAAGTGGTCGCAGTCCCACACGCTGTCGAAGCCGAGCTGCTCGAAGTACTGCCAGCGCTCGGCAAGCGTCTCGAACGGCAGGTTCTGATCGGTGCAGATCCCGAAGCGGACGTCGCCATGCATGCGGAAAGGCTAGATGCAGGATCATCCGCACGTGCTCGCGGAAGCCAGGGTCGCGATCGTCGGTGGCGGAGTCGCCGGCACGAGCCTGCTCTACCACCTCGGCCTCGCCGGCTGGGAGGACGTCGTCCTCCTCGAGGAGAACGAGCTCACGAGCGGCTCGACCTGGCACGCAGCGGGGCTCTGCACCCAGTTCAACCCGAGCTACAACCTGACGGGCCTGCTGCGGTACAGCGTCGAGCTCTACAAGACGCTTGCCGCGGACTACCACGAGTGCGGCAGCGTCCGCCTGGCGACGACCCCGGATCGCGTCGACGAGTTCCGGCATCGCGCTGCGACCGCAGAGCTGCTCGGCGTGCCGGTCGAGATCGTCGGGCCGGAGCGCGTCCGCGAGCTGCATCCGCTGATCGAGGTCGACGACGTCCTGGCGGCGGCGTACCTGCCCACCGACGGACACGTCGATCCGAGCAGCCTCACGCGCGCGTTCGTCGCCGACGCCGGTGACCGCGTCTTCCGGCATGCGCCGGTGACCGCGCTCGAGCGCCGCGACGGCGCCTGGACGCTGACGACGCCGAAAGGCGAGGTCCGGGCGGCCGTGGTGGTCGATGCGGCGGGGCAGTGGGCGCCGAAGGTGGCGCGCCTCGCGGGCGCGGACCTGCCGCTCGTCTCGCTCGAGCACCACTACGTCGTCACCGACGCAATCGCGGAGCTCGGCGGCCGCGAGCGGGAGCTGCCGGTGCTACGCGACCCGGACGGGTCGTTCTACGTGCGCCAGGAAGGAGCGGGGCTGCTGGTCGGGCCGTTCGAGCGCGACACCAGGCCGTGGGAGGTCGAGGACGGCTTCCACGCTCGGCTCCTGCCGCCCGACCTCGACCGCCTCGAACGGGCGCTCACGGATGCGGCGGCGCGCATGCCCGCGTTCGGTACCGCCGGGATCAAGAACGTCGTCAACGGCCCCGACGCCTACACGCCCGACGGCCGCTGCCTGATGGGGCCGGTGCCCGGCCTGCGCGACTTTCACGTGCTGGCCGGCTTCAGCATCTTCGGGATCGTCTTCGCGGGCGGCGCCGGGCGCTACGCCGCCGAGTGGATCGTCGACGGCCGGCCGAGCGACAACATGTGGGAGCTCGACGTCCGCCGCTTCGGCGACTGGGCCCGCTCGCCGTCGTTCCTCGTCCCGCGCGCGCTCGACGTCTACGAGCGCGAGTACGCGATCCACTATCCGGAGGAGGAGCGCGACGCCGGCCGTCCGGTCAAGCAGGACGCTCTGCACGACGTGCTGCGCGGGCGCGGCGCGGTGATGGGCTTCCGTTTCGGCTGGGAGCGGCCGCTGTGGTTCTCGCGCGACGGCGCGCGCGACGAGTACTCGATGCGGCGCGGGAACTGGCACGACGCGGTCGGCGAGGAGTGCCGCGCCGTGCGCTCCGGCGGTCGGCGTGCTCGACCAGACGAGCTTCGCCAAGTACCGCGTCTCGGGCCCCGGCGCGGAGGCGTTCCTCGACCGCCTCTGCGCGAACCGGCTGCCGGCGCTCGGCCGGATCGCGCTGACGCAGATGTGCAGGCCGGGCGGCGGGATCGAGTGCGACCTCACCGTCACGCGGGTCGAGCCGGAGCGCTTCTACTCGTCTCGGCGGCGGCGACGGAGCTGCACGACTACGCGTGGCTCGAGTGGCACCTTCCCGGCGACGGCTCGGTGGAGCTGCGGAACGACACCGAGCGCTACGGCGTCCTCACGCTCGCCGGGCCCCGGTCGCGCGAGCTCCTCCAGTCGCTCGTCGAGGAGGACGTGTCGCGCGAGGCGTTCCCCTTCTTCCGCGCGCGGCACCTGGAGGTGGGCGGCGTGCCGACGCTGACGCTGCGAGTGTCGTATGTCGGCGAGCTCGGGTTCGAGCTGCACCACCCCGCGGAGCACCTGCGAACGCTCTACGACCGGCTGCTCGAGGCCGGTGAGCCGCTCGGGCTCGTCGACTTCGGCTACCGCGCGCTCGACTCGCTGCGGCTCGAGAAGGCGTACCGGCTCTGGGGCGTCGACATGTCCGCCGACTGGACGCCGCTCGAGGCCGGGCTGGAGCGGTTCGTCGCCTTCGACAAGGGCGAGTTCGTCGGCCGCGACGCGCTGCTGCGCCAGCGCGAGGAGGGCGTCGCCCGCACCCTCGCCTGCCTGACCGTCGAGACGGACGACGCCGACCCGCACGGCAACGAGCCGGTGCGCGCGGACGGCACGCCGATCGGCTACGTCTCCGCCGGCGGCTACGGCCACGTCGTCGAGCAGAGCATCGCGCTCGCGTACCTGCCGGTCGCGCACGCGGAGCCGGAAACGCGCCTCACGGTCGACATCCTCGGGGAGCCGCGTCCCGCGGTCGTGGTGCCGCAGCCGATTTACGATCCGGAGAACCTCAGGCTGCTCTCGTGACGACCGCCTACGAACCCGTCCGCTGGGATCTCGTGCCCGGCCACACCGCGCTCGTCGTGATCGACGACCAGCGCGACTTCCTGCACCCGGAGGGCTGGTACGCGACGAGCGGGATCGACGTCTCGCACATGCGCACGGGTGATCGAGCCGACGCAGCGGCTCCTGGCCGCCTGCCGGGCCGCCCGCGTTCCGGTGATCTGGACGCGGCACGGCACGCGCGGGGTCGAGGACGGCGGCCCGTTCATGCAGCTGCGGCCGTTCCTGCGCGAGGGCGGTCTCCGCCGGGGCACCTGGGGCTACGAGATCCACGACGACTTCGAGGTCGCGCCCGACGACTGGGTCGTCGAGAAGGTCCGCCTGAGCGCGTTCTTCAACACGAACCTCGAGGTCGTCCTGCGCGGTGTCCACGCCGAGACCGTGCTGATCGTCGGCGTGCTGACGAACCAGTGCATCGCCGCGACCTCGAAGGACGCGATGTTCCGGGACTTCAAGCCGATCGTCGTCGAGGAGTGCACCGGCACGACGCTGCCGCACCTCCACGAGCCGGCGCTGGAGATGATCCGCGTCGGGTGGGGCGAGGTTCGCTCGCTCGAGGAGACGCTCGCCGACCTGGAGCGGCTCGCGTGAAGCTCGGTGCGCACTTCCTCCCGGAGGACTTCCCGGTGTTCGTCGAGTCCGTGCAGGCGGCGGAGCGAGCCGGCTACGACCGCGCCTGGCTCGTCGACGGCCAGATGCTCTGGCAGGACCTCTACGTCTACATGACCCACGCCCTCGCGGCGACGGAGCGGATCGAGGTCGGCAGCGGCGTCACGAACCCGCTCACGCGCCATCCGGCGGTGACGGCGAGCGCGCACGCGACGCTCGCCGACCTCCACCCGGGACGGGTGGTCCTCGGGGTCGGGCGCGGCGACAACGCGGTGCGGACGCTCGGGCTCAAGCCGGTGCCGACGGCCGAGCTGGCCGAGACGGTGCCGCGCCTGCGTGCCTGGATGGCGGGCGAGGAGGCTGCCGGCACGCGCATCCGCTGGGCGGACGAGAGCGTCCCGATCATGCTCTGCGCGACCGGGCCGAAGAACCTGCGCGTGGCGGGCGCCCTCGCCGACATCGTGATGATCTACGTCGGCGTCCATCCGGCGTCCGTGCGCTGGGCGATCGAGCACGTGCGCGCCGGCGCCGAGGAGGCGGGGCGCGACCCGGACGAGGTCGAGATCGCCGCGCTCTGCGCCATGCACGTGTCCGACGACCAGGAGGAGGCGTGGGAGCAGTGCCGCTGGGCGCCGGCCGCGTGCGCGAACCACATCGCGTACGCGCTGAAGTGGAACCCGCAGCACGGCATGCCGGACGAGATGACGCGTCTCGTCGCGGCGCGTGACCAGTACGACTACTACGCCGGCCACCTCGACTCGTCGGCGGAGCACACGAGCTACCTGACCGGCGAGCTCGTGGACGACTTCGTGATCGCCGGGCCGGTGGAGCGGTGCCTGGAGAAGATCGGAGAGCTGGGCGAGCTGGGGGTCGACGAGGTCTCGGCCGCGTACCTGAACGGGAGGTTCGAGCAGATGGAGCTGGTCGGGCAGGCGATCGTTCCGGCGCTCCAGGAGGTCGCCGCGTGAAGCGCGTCGGCGTCGACGTCGGCGGCACGTTCACCGACCTGATCCTGGTCGACGAGGAGGAGGGGCGGATCACCGTCGACAAGGTCCCCTCGACCCCGGACGATCCCGTCGCGCGGCGTCGTCGAGGGCGTGCAGGCGCTCTGCGCGAAGGCCGGCGTGGCGCTCGCGGACGTCGACAACCTCCTGCACGGCACGACCGTCGCGACCAACATCGTGCTCACGCACAGCGGGCGCGGAGGCCGGGATGATCACGACGCACGGCTTCCGGGACATCGTCCACATCGCCCGGCACAAGAAGCCGTTCAACTTCTCGCTCCAGCAGGAGCTGCCCTGGCAGTCGCGGCCGCTCGTCAAGCGGCGCCACCGGCTGACCGTGAAGGAGCGCGTGACGGTGCCGGACGGCGACGTGCTGGTCGAGCTCGACGACGACGAGGTGCGCGAGCGCGTGCGGGCGCTGAAGCGAGGCCGGCGTCGAGTCCGTCGCGGTCTGCCTGCTGCACTCGTACCTCAACCCCGCGCACGAGCGGCGCATCAAGGAGATCGTGCTCGAGGAGTTCCCGGAGGCGTACCTGTCCGTCTCGCACGAGGTGCTGCCGCTCTACCGCGAGTTCGAGCGGTTCTCGACGGTGGCGCCTGAACGCGTACGTCGGCCCGAAGGTCTCGCGCTACGTGGCGCGCTTCGACGAGGCGCTGCGGGACGATCGGCTTCACCCGCGAGGTGCAGCTGATGCAGTCCTCCGGCGGCATGGCGACGGTCGAGGCGGCGCGCGAGCGGCCGGTGAACCTGCTGATGTCCGGGCCGGTCGCCGGCCTGTCGGCGGGATCTGGGCGGGCCGGATGGCCGGCCACGAGAACGTCGTCACGCTCGACATGGGCGGCACCTCCGCCGACATCGGCGTCGCCGCCGGCGGCCAGCTGCGCATGCGCCACCTGCTCGACACGAAGGTCGGCGACTACCAGGCGATGGTGCCGATGGTCGACATCGACACGATCGGCGCGGGCGGAGGCTCGATCGCCTACGTGGACGCGGGCGGCGTCTTCCGCGTCGGCCCGCAGTCGGCGGGCGCCGATCCCGGGCCCGGCCTGCTACGGCCGCGGCGGCGACCAGCCCACGTCGACGGACGCGCAGCTCCTGCTCGGGCGGCTGCGGCCGGACCGAGGGCTGCTCGGCGGCGACATGTCGCTCGACGTCGAGCTCGCGACGCGCGGCGATGCAGCGCGTCTCCGACCGGCTCGGCGTCCCGGTCGAGGAGGCGGCGCTCGGCGCGCTCCAGGTCCAGAAGTTCTCGATGGCGCAGGCGATCGAGGTCAACTCGGTGCGCCGCGGGTACGACCCGCGCGAGTTCACGCTCGTCGCGGCCGGCGGCGCGGGCCCGCTGTTCGCGTGCGACATCGCGGTCGAGCTCGAGATCCCGCGCGTCCTGGTGCCCGCCGCATCCGGGGATCACGTCGGCGACCGGGCTGCTCGCGACCGACCTCCAGCACGAGTTCGTCGCCACGGAGCGCCACTTCCTGCGCTCGCTCGACCGCGACCGCCTCGGCGCCCGCCTGGACGAGCTCGTCGGCGCAGGCGGTCGCGCAGCTCGAGCGCGACGGCGTCCCGGAGGACCGGCGCCTCGTGCGGCGCCTCGCCGACTGCCGCTACGTCGGCCAGGGCTACGAGGTGCGCTTCGACATCCCCGCGGGCGAGCTCGACGACGGCTGGGCGGAGCCGGCTCGCGGAGGCGTTCCACGCCGCGCACGAGCGCGAGTACGGGCACCGGTTCGATGCCGAGGTCGAGATCGTCAACGTCCGCGCGCTCGGGATCGGGCTGATTCCGGAGCTCCAGTGGGCCGAGCTCGAGGCCGGCGACGGCGACCCGGCGCGGGCGAAGACGGTCGAGCGCGAGGTGGTCTTCGACGTCGAGGGGAGAGCCGGAGCGCCGCGCCGACGCCCTTCTACGATCGCGGCGCTGCTGCGGGCGGGCGACCGGGTCGAGGGGCCGGCGATCATCGAGCAGTACGACTCGACGACCGTGATCCCGCCCGGCTTCGTCGCCGAGATCGACCGCTCCGGGAACATCGTGATCGACTGCTCGCGGAGCGCAGCGCGCGGAGCAGGCGGCGCAGCTGGCGACGCCGATCCTGATGCGCGTGATCGGCGGCGCCTTCGCGGCGATCGCCAAGGAGATGGCCGGCGTGCTCTACCGGATGAGCTACTCGTCGATCATCCGCGAGTCGGAGGACCTCGGCGCGGGGATCTTCGACCCCGAGGGCAACGAGCTCGCCGAGTCGGACTCGACGCCGATGTTCATGGGCGCGATGCCGAAGATCGTCAAGGGCGTGATCTCGCTCCTCGGCGAGGACATCCACGACGGCGACGTGATCCTCCACAACGACCCGTACCTCGGCGCGACGCACTCGCCGGACGTCGCGATCGTCGTGCCGATCTTCTTCGAGGGCGAGCTGGTCGGCTTCGCGGGCGCGTCGGCGCATCTGCTCGACATCGGCGGCGCGTACCCGGGCCTCGCGGTCGACCTCGTCGACAACTGGTCGGAGGGGAACATCTACCGCGCGGTCAAGCTCTCCGAGCGGGGCGTGCGCCAGGAGAAGCTCTGGCAGCACATCCTCGAGAACACGCGCACGCCGACGTACAACCGCGGCGACATCGAGGCGATGATCGCCGCCTGCGAGCTCGCCAAGAAGCGCTACCTCGAGCTGCTGCGAGCGCTACGGGAGCGAGCCGGTCCTCGGCGCCGCGCGCGACTGGATCGCCTACTCCGAGCGGATGCTCCGCCAGGAGATCGCGAAGGTGCCGGACGGCGAGTACGGGCCCGAGGACGGGTGGCTCGACGACGACGGCCGCAACCGCGGCACGCAGCTGCCCGTGAAGGTGAAGGTGATCGTCGAGGGCGACGAGCTGACGATCGACCTGACCGGGCTCGAGCGACGAGGTGCCGACCGGCTACAACTGCCCGTACGAGGGGACGACCGTCTCGGCGATGACCTTCATCGCGCGGATGATCTTCCTCGACGAGGACGCGTACCCCGTCTTCGTCCCGCAGAACGAGGGGATGCTGCGGCCGATCAAGGTGATCGCGCCGAAGGGCTCGATCTTCAACCCGAACTACCCCCGCGCGTGCTTCGCGCGCTTCTGCCAGGTGCAGCGCGCGGTCGACCTCGTGCTGCGCGCGCTGGCGCCGGTCGTGCCCGAGCAGATCACGGCCGGCAACTCGGCGCACCTCCACTTCATCTCGTACTCCGGCTTCAACACGGAGACGCAGGAGTACTGGGTGTACCTGGAGGTGGACGAGGGCTCGTACGGCGGCCGGCCCGTCGCGGGACGGCCTCGACTCGGTCGACTGCCTGATCGCCAACACGCGCAACAACCCGATCGAGGAGCTCGAGTGGCGCTTCCCGATGCGGACCGAGCGCTACGAGCTGCGCGACGAGCCGTGCGCCGCCGGCCGCACGCGGGGCGGGATCGGCATGGTGCGGGTCAACCGCTTCCTCGTCGACACGATCGTCACCTGCGAGGGCGAGCGGCACGACACCGACCCGCCGTGGGGCATCTTCGGCGGCCACGACGGCGTGAACGCCTCGATGATCCGCAACGCCGGCCGGGCGAACGAGGAGCGCTGGCCCTCGAAGGTGACGGCGGCGCGCCTGTCGGCGGGCGACACGCTCCAGATCACGGTGCCGAACTCGGCGGGTTACGGCGACCCGCTGGAGCGCGACCCGGAGCTCGTGCTCGTCGGACGTCCTCGACGGCTTCACCACGCTCGAGCTCGCGGAGCGCGACTACGGCGTCGTCATCGATCCCGAGTCGCTCGCGGTCGACGAGGAGGCGACGTCGCGGCTGCGGAAGGAGCGGATCGCGGTACCGCTCGCCGTAGCGCGGGTCGACGACGCGCACCGCCTTGCCCTCGCTCCGCGGAAGCGTTCCGGGCTCCATCACCTCGGCGCGCACGCGGATGCCGAGGTGGTCGCGTAACACGCGCTCTACGTCCGCCAACAGTCGCGCGGATCGACGTCCGCGCCGGCGGGCTCGCAGTGAACTGCGAGCTCGTCCATCGCCCCGATCCGCTCGACGACGAGCTGGTAGTGGGGAGCGGCCTCGGGAACGGAGAGGAGCGCATGCTCGACGTTCGAGGGGTACACGTTGACGCCGCGGACGATGATCATGTCGTCACGCCTGCCCCGCAGGCCGCGGATTCTCGCCGTCGTCCGGCCGCAGCGGCACGGCTCGTACGTCACCGACGCGATGTCCCCGGTGCGGTAGCGCAGGAGCGGCATCGCCTCCTTGGCGAGGGTCGTGAAGACGAGCTCGCCCTCGACGCCCTCGTCCAGCGGCGACCCGGACTCCGGGTCGACGATCTCGACGAGGAAGTGATCCTCGTGCACGTGGAGGCCGTCCCGCGCCTCGAGACATTCCGTCGCGACGCCGGGGCCGCACATCTCCGACAGCCCGTAGAAGTTGACCGCGCGGAGCCCCGGCAGCGCGCGCTCGATCTCTCCGCGGAGGCTCTCGGTCCACGGCTCGCCGCCGAACAGGCCGAGCTCGAGCTTCAACGTCGCCGGGTCGATTCCGGCGTCGTGCACGGCCTGCGCGATCACGATCGCATACGAGGGCGTGGAGACGAGCACCTGGGCGCCGAGGTCTTGAAGGAGCATCGCCTGCCGCGCCGTGAACCCGCCGGATACCGGCACGACCGGCGCGCCGATCCGCTCCGCTCCCTGGTGGAAGCCGTGGCCGCCCGTGAACAGGCCGTACGTGTTCGCGTTGTGGACGAGCATTCCGCGGCGTACGCCCGCGAGCGTCATGCACCTCGCCATCAGCTCCGTCCAGGCTTCGAGGTCGGCGGAGGTGTAGCCGACCACTGTCGGCTTGCCGTGCGTTCCGCTGGACGCGTGGACACGGGCGAGGCTTGCGACGGGAACGCGCAGCAGCCCGAACGGATAGGCCTCCCGCAGCGAGGACTTGTCGGTGAACGGTTGCTCCGCGATCTCCTCGAGCGAGCCGATCTCGATCCCGAAGACCGCTCGCAGGCGCTCGAGCTGCAGACGGCGCAGCACGGTTCGGGGGAGCTTCTCTGCGGGACTCCAGATCAGCGGCTCAGAGGCGGCGCTCATGCGCGTTCCAGTGCTCTTCGAGATTGCGCACCAGCGCGGGGCTCAGGTGGCAGTACGCCTGCTCCCGGCAGAACGTGGCCATGTACTGCCGGAAGACGTCGATCGGCTCTGCCCCGACCCGCAGCGCGCGCCGGTTGCCGGCCGCGTTCACGAGCCCGGAGCTCGTCAGCGCGTCGACGCGGCGCTGGATCGCGGCGTCCATCTCCTCCGACGAGTCGACCACCTCGTCGCAGAGGAGGTCGCCGTGCGGCGTCCCCGCCTCGAACTCGAGCCCCGAGAGGATCGCCTGCCGCGCCAGCCGGTCCCCCACCGAGCGCGGCAGCCGCAGGTTGGACGCCCCCGGAAGGATCCCCTCCTTGCGCGCCGGCAGGTAGAGCCGTGTCCCACGACTCGCGATCACGTGGTCGACCGTGTGCAGGATCTGGCACGCGCCTCCGATCGCGAAGGTCTCGACCGCCGCCACCCACAGCTTCTCGGTCGTCTCCTCCGGCTCGCCCGGCCGGTGCTCTTCGGCCGAGAGCCCGCGGAAGAGCTTGTTCACGTAGCCGAGGTCGCGCGTGACGAAGAAGAGATAGGCGAGGCGGCCGTGGTAGAGATGGGTGAGGTTGAGACCTGCTCCGAACACGCGCCGGCCTTCGTACCGCGGGTGGCTGACGACCGCGCCGCGGATGACGCCCACCTCGACCTCCGGGTCGAGCAGCGCCAGGTCGACCGCCACCTCCGTGGTCGGGAGCGTGTCGCAATCCTCCGCGTTCAGGTGGCGGTCGTTCCTGATCTCGAGATACGCCGCGTGCCCGCGGCGTTCGAGATACGTCCCGCCGAGGTCGGCGACGCCCGTCGCGCGAAAGTCGGGAAGACGCTCGAGCGCCTCCTCGGTGGGGCGCAGCATCGACCACACGAGGTGCGCGCCCGAACGCGGTGACGCGAGCACGAACGAGAGGAAAAGGCCCTGCGCCACCTCGAGATCCTCCTTCTGCGGAAGCGGGCGTTCGAGCTCGGCCGCCATCGCCGCGCGGGTGGGGACGAGACCGGGGAAGCGCTCGGCGGCCGCGTAGACGAGCGCCTCGTCCCTGAGCGCTCGCCGCAGGCCGTCGGTCAGCGCGGCGTAGACGTCGTCGGCGTGGGCGCGCAGGAAGCGCGAGCGCTCGGCGTCGAGCGCCGTCCTGAGGGCGGCGGCCGCTTCCGCCTCCACCTCGCTTCGCTCGGGCCGGAGCGGCAGCCGGCCGAGCAGCTCCTCGCCGCGGACGAGGTGGGCGCAGGTCGCCTCGCTCGCCGCCGCGAACGACGCTGCCTGCTCCGGCTCGCTCGCGCGCCAGGCGTCGATCTCCGCCGAGGGGAGGCCGGCTGCCTCGAGGACGGCGACGTCAAGCATCGGCGAGCAGGAACTCCGCCGCGCGCTCCCCGATCATGATCGACGGAGCGTTCGTGTTGCCGGTCGTCACCATCGGCATGACCGACGCGTCCGCGACCCGCAGGCCGTCGACACCGTGCACCCGGAGCCGGTGATCGACGACTGCGGCCGCATCGCTCCCCATCTTGCACGTGCCGACCTGGTGGTGGTACGTGATCGCGGTCTCGCGCACGTACGCACGGGTGGCTTCCGGCGTGTCGAGCGACGGGCCGGGGTACCGCTCCGTGGCGCCCCACTCGCGTAGAGCATCAGCGGCTCCGATCCGGCGGCAGAGGTCGACGGCGGCGACGAGGCTGTCGAGGTCGGGCTCGCACGCGAGGATGTTCGGGTCGAGCGCGACCGGATCCTCCGGCGCCGGCCCGGTGAGGCGCAGAGAGCCGCGGCTGAGCGGGCGCACCATCCCGCCGAGCAGGGTGAAGCCGTTCTCCGGCCCGTCCATCCACGGCTCGTACATCGGGACCATGAAGTGGATCGGCTGGATGTCGGGGACCGGCAGCCCCGGGCGCGAGCGCCAGAAGAGGTGGGTCTGGCACGCCGGGAGGCCCGGGGAGGGGGGCCCAACCTCTCGATCGGCGCTGAAGATCACGGGGGAGAGCAGGTGGTCGTGCAGGTTCTCGCCCACCCCCGGCAGGTCTGCGACGACGTCGATCCCGAGCGACCGCAGATGGTCTGCCGGCCCGATCCCCGAGAGGAGGAGGAGCTGCGCCGAGCCGATCGTCCCTCCGCACAGGACCACCTGCCCGGCCTGCACGCGCTCGACGCGGCCGTCCTGCGACCACTCCACGCCGACGCAGCTGGTGCCCTCGAACAGCAGGCGCCGCGCGAGCGCGCCGGTGATCAGCTCGAGGTTCGCGTTTTCCTCGACCGGGCGGATGTACGCGGCCGCGGTGCTGTGGCGGACGTTGTCCGCGATGCAGTACTGCATGAACGACACCCCGTCCTGCGCAGCGCCGTTGTAGTCCTCGTTCAAGGGGATCCCGCACTCCTCGGCCGCCGCCACGATCGCCGAGTGGATCGCGTCCGGCTCGTACGACGTCAGCAGCCGCACGGTGCCGGGGCCGTCGGCATCCCGCTGCTCGATCCGCTCGTAGACGGGTCGGATGTCCTCCCACGCCCAGCCGTCGGCGCCGAGGTAGGCCCACGCGTCGAAGTCGGCGGGAGCACCCCGCACCCAGATCATCGCGTTGAGGCAGCTCGACCCGCCGAGGACGCGACCGCGAGGCCACGCAAGCCGGCGGCCGGCCGCGTGCTTCTGCGGCACGGTCTCGTACGCCCAGTCGACCTCGGAGCCCCAGAGCTCGTGGAGTCGGCCGGGGTCGTGGATAGCGGGGTTCTCGTCGCGTCCGCCGGCCTCGAGCAGAAGGACGCGCGCGTCGCCGCCGTCGACGAGGCGGCGCGCGACGACGGCGCCCGCCGACCCGGCACCGACGACGACGACGTCTACAGCGCGATCGCTACGGGACAT
>CAWJZI010000029.1:0-184343 GCA_963847305.1 uncultured Actinomycetes bacterium
GGAGTCGGTCATGACGCAGAAAGGCCTGACAAGCGGGCCTTTCGAGTAGCGGGGGCAGGATTTGAACCTGCGACCTCCGGGACATGAGCCCTGCCGGGGGAGGCAATGCCAGGCTTCTTCCGCATGGTTAGGCGATGTTAGGTGATGCCAGAGCGCCCCAAGTCACCCCAGGTTGGTAGAAAGTTTGGTAGAAAGTTTTGTTGTCAGGTCTGGCGTCGGCGTGACCGGTGGCCCATCGGATCGAGGGTTGAGACTGCTGCCGATTCTCTTGATCGACATCCTCACACGGAGCTAGTCTTCTGCAGTCTTCCAAGGAATTCTTCACTCTCTAAGGAAAGGGTCGCTATGAAAATGCCATCAGTCTTGAAGACGCGCCGCGCCGTGTACATGGCGCTTGCCGCGGCGGTCGTCGCACTCGCCATCCCCGTCTCGTTCGCGCTCGCCGGCAACGGGTCGGTTGTGACAGTGCCTCTCCAGAAAAACACGTACAACTGCGGTCTCGGGTCCGACCATAAGGCGATTGGAGCGATCACCTTCTCTCGCAACAAGGCCGGAGACCTGACCGTCCGCGTCAGCATCCACGGCGCAAAGCCAAGCAACGACTACACCCTGTACCTGTACTACGCGGGGCCGAGCTGCGGCTACCCGTTCTGGGGCACTATCGGCACGATCAAGATCGACTCCAGCGGAAACGGCAGCACGACGAAGACGTTCACCGGCACCAACGGCTACAACGACTTCTACGTCTGGACGTACGACAGCACCGACGGCCACTCCGACGAAACGCCGCCCGCTCACCTAGCGAACGGGTAACACCTAACGGCCCGGGTGCCCCGCGCTGGCGGCGGCATCCGGGCCGTGCTTGGATGCGGCGAGTTCGAGCAGGACGCCTTTGGCGGTGTCTCCCCGGCTAGTCCTTGCCGAACTCGCGCTCGGCGCATTCGGGGCAGAACACATGCAGCTCGTCGTCGACGCCCACGTAGGCACGCCACTCGTCAGCCGCGTTCTCGTCGTCGCGCGGGTGCCAGCCACACTCGGCGCAGACGAGCGGTGCTTCAGCCGGCGGGTCACGCTCCATCGCTGCAGCTATGGAGGCTACTCCCCGGCGCCGCGGATAAGACCGAAACACGCCTGTTTGGCGCCCGCGACGTAGAGCCCCACGCAGAAAAAGAGAAAAGCCCCGGTTTGCGGGGCTTTTCTATAGCGGGGGCAGGATTTGAACCTGCGACCTCCGGGTTATGAGCCCGGCGAGCTACCTGACTGCTCCACCCCGCGTCGCGAGCGGCAGTATATCAGCGGATGGACGCGATTTTCTGGGTTGCGCTGGCCTTTTTCCTCGCCGCGGGCATCTCCGGGCTCGTCCTCGTCGGCCTGCGCGCTTGGCGTGCCTGGCAGGCGTTCGTCTCCCTGGCCGCGGCCGGCGCTGCGGCGGCCGAGCGTCTGGCGGCCGCCACCGACCAGCTCCAGGCACGCAGCGAGGCGGCGGCCACGCGAATCGAGGAGCTGAACGCGGCAGTCGCGCGGCTGCGGCGTACTCAGGCCCGCGTGCGGATCCTGCTCGGGGCCTGGGGCGAGGTAACGAGCCTGCTCGGGGCCGCCCGCACGTTGTCTCCCCGGTAGCTTCGCGCACCGCCGCCATTTGCGGGGTCCGGCGGTCGAATTAGAGTCGGCCGGTGCGCCGGCTTCTGATCCTCGCAGTCCTCGTGCTGCCCGCGAGCGCCTCGGGGGGCGCGCCCGCACCGAGCATCGCCGCCTCGGCGCTCGCCGGTCCCGCGCCGCTGACCGTCCGGTTCACGGCGCAGGCGCCCGTGGTCGACCCTGGCCCTGCGGTCGCCTCTTACAGCTGGGACTTCGGCGACGGAGCCACCGCGACGGGACCGGCGGTCGCGCACCGCTTCACGAAGCCGGGCCGCTACGTCGTCAGCCTCATCGTGACCGACGCGCTCGGCGGCACGACGACCACCCAGGCGGTCGTGCGCGCGCAGGCGCTCGGCCTCGCGGTCACCCCGCCGCTGGTCGTGTTCGGGAAGCGCACTGTCCTCCACGGCGCGCTGGTACCCGGTGAGCGCGGCGCGCGAATCGTCCTCGAGCGCCGCGCCGGGTCGTCGTGGCAGCCCGTGCAGAGCGTCACGACCGACGCGCTCGGACGTTTCCACTTCTCGTTGCTTCCCGGGCAGAGCGGCGACTGGCGGGCGCGCAGGGGTGAGCTGCGCTCGCCGAGGGCGTCGCTGACGGTAGCGCCACAGGTTCACGTCGAGACGCGCCCGGGCACCGCGTTCCTCGGCGCACCGATCGTCGTGAATGCTCGGCCCCGCCCGGATGCGGGGGTCCACGTGACCGTGTTCCAGAGCGGCCGCGAGGTCGCGCAAGCGACCGGGGCGGTCGGGCGGCAGTTCACCGTCCCGACGCCGGGGACGGGACGGTTCGACGCGCGCGTCGAGGTCGGCGGCCGCACGGTCTCCGTCCCGCTCAGAGCCGGCGCGCGCACGCTGTCGGTCGGCTCGACGGGCCCGGACGTGCTGGCGCTGCGGGCGCGGCTTCAGCAGCTCCGCGTGCACGTGCCCGCTCCTTCGACGACGTTCGGCTCGGAGCTCTATGACTCGGTGATCGCCTTCCAGAAAGGACGCGGGCTCGAGCGCACCGGCATCGTCGACGATGCCACCTGGCGCGCGCTTTCGCTCGACACTGTCCCGCTACCGCGCTACCGCGGCGGCGGCACGCACATCGAGGTCAGCAAGAGCCGCCAGATCCTGATGGTCGTCCACGACGGCCAGACGGTCTGGTACGTGCCGGTGTCGTCAGGCGCGGGCGGGATCACGCCGGTCGGCAACTACCACATCCTCTGGAAGGCCCTCTCGACGACGACCTGGCTCGGCCCGGCGATCCTCTACCGGACGATGACGTTCCACACGCACTACGCGATCCACGGGTTCTCTTCGGTGCCGAGCTACCCCGCGAGCCACGGCTGCGTACGGATCCCGATCTGGCTCGCGGACTGGCTGTACCAGCAGTCCGATGTGGGCGAGCCGGTCTACGTGTACGAGTAGCCCTCGGCCGGCTCGGGTCTCGGCTTCCTCGGGGGCTTCGTCCTCCGTCAGGCGGCGCTGGACGACCGACCGCGAGAGCACGCCGACGAGGCGGCCGTCCTCGAGCACCGGCGCGCGCTCGACCTCGGCCTCCTCGAGCTGCCGGTAGCCGTCGTCCAGGGACAGATCGGCATCGAGGACGAGGGCGGGCTCGACCGCCACCTCGGCGAGCGTCGTCTTCGCTGGATCGCGCCCGGCGGCGACCACGCGTTCGACCAGGGCGTCGGGCGTGACGACCCCGACCAGCGCGCCGCCGCCGTCGACGACCAGCACCACGCGGACGTCCGGCCGCACGAGGTGCTCGGCCGCCTCCCGGGCGGAGGCGTCGACCGACAGCGTCCCGGGGTCGGAGCACGTCGGGCATCGCCGGGGTCGCGGAGAGCATCCCGTCGCGGACGAGGGCTCACGGAAACAACCCTCTCGCATTCAGCGCATCCGCGACCTCGTGGATCGCGGTCGCGAGCGCCGCCTGGCGCAGGGTCAGGTCCCGTTTCTGGGCCATGTCCCACACGCGGTCGAACGCGTCGCCCATCTTGTCCTCGAGGCGGCGGCGGATGTCGTCGCGGTTCCAGAACAGGCGGCCGAGATCCTGCACCCACTCGAAGTACGAGACCGTGACCCCGCCGGCGTTCGTGAGGATGTCCGGGAGCACCGGGATCCCGCGCTCGGCGAAGATCGCGTCCGCCTCGAGCGAGGTCGGGCCGTTCGCTCCCTCGGCGATCATCCGCGCCTTCACGCGCGGCGCGTTGTCGCCCGTGATCTGGTCCTCGAGCGCGGCGAGGACGAGGATGTCGCACTCCAGCTCGAGCAGCTCCTCGTTCGTGATGTGCTCGCCCTCGTACTCGACGAGCGAGGCGTGGCCGTGCTCGAGGGCATGGTCGTACAGCGTCTTGACGTCGAGCCCGTCGGGGTCGTAGATCCCGCCGGAGACATCGGAGAGGCCGATCACCGTCGCGCCGCGCTCGGCCAGCTCGCAGGCCGCGACGCCGCCGACCTTCCCGAAGCCCTGGACGACGCAGCGCTGCTCGGAGAGGTCCCAGCCGAGCCGCCGGCAGGCGCGATCGACGACCATCACGACGCCCGCGCCGGTCGCCTCCGGCCGGAAGACAGAGCCGCCGATCGAGATCGGCTTGCCGGTGACGATCTCCGGGACCGCGTAGCCGACCTGCATCGAGTACGTGTCCATCATCCAGGCCATCGTCTGCTCGTCGGTCGCCATGTCCGGCGCCGGGATGTCCTCCTGGGGGCCGATGATCGGGAGCAGCTCGGCGGTGAAGCGGCGGGTGACCGCCTGGAGCTCCCGCTGTGAGAGCGCGCGCGGGTCGCAGCGCACCCCGCCCTTGGCGCCGCCGTAGGGCAGCCGCAGGAGCGCGCACTTCCACGTCATCCACATCGCGAGCGCCGCGCACTCGCCCAGCGAGACGTTGCGGTCGTAGCGGATACCGCCCTTGGTCGGCCCCAGGACGCTCGAGTGCTGCACGCGGTAGCCCGGGAAGACGACGCGCCGGTCGTCGTCGAGCCTGACCGGAAAGGCGACGATCAGCGCGCGCTCGGGAAACCGCAGCCGCTCCGCGATCGCGTCGCCGATCTCGCAGTAGTCGAGCGCCTGCTCGAACTGGGAGAGCGCCGTGTGGAAGAGCGGGTTCTCCCACTCGAGCGGCTCGTGCTCCGAAACCTCCTGCAAACCCGCCACGGAGAGGGAGTGTAAGGGTCCCGGATCGGTGACCCGCCCTCAAGAGCTGTCCGACAGGAGCCGAAAACAAGGAGCGGAATGGCACGGACTCTGAAGCTGAGCGCGCTCGTCTCGCTGCTCGCCTATGCAGGCACCGCCGCTGCCTTGCTCTGGCGGCCACGCCCTCACTGACGGAGCTCCAGCTGATTGCCGGGTCGTCCTACGCCGCCGCGACCGACATGGCGGGCGCGGCACACGAACGCCCGCCGAAAGCGCGCTCTGTGCCGTCGAAAGTCGCCATGCGAGCCGAAGGCGAGCGGACTTTCGACGGCGAATGCCGGGGGCGGGACTCGAACCCGCATGCCCCCCATGGGGACACCTGGTTTTAAGCCAGGCGCGTCTCGCCAGTTTCGCCACCCCGGCGCGAACAGGGTAACCCGCTCGTGGCGCGGATCTACGTGCCGGGCGTGAGGATGCTGACCGGGAAGCGCTCGGGGCCCTTGCCGCGGAACTCGTCGCGGAATGCGGTGAACGCCTTCTCGTCGAACTTCGGACAGCTCGCGATCACCTGCTGGCCTTTCGCGACGTTGCCGTTCTCGATGTTGACGGTCCACGAAGTCAGGTAGACCTTCGAGTCGGGCTTCGCGTGCTTGGGATAGACGGTGCCCTTGCTCGTGTCGTCGATCGGCGTGACGAGCATCGCGTTCGGGCTCTCGTCGTAGAAGTCGCTGATCTGTCTCCGCTCCGCGGAGGAGACGCCCGGGCCGAGCCAGATCACGATCCCGCCGTGCTCCTCGTTGTGCACCGCCTGGCGGGGATCGACCGCCTGCGTGTAGTTCCCCCAGATCGCGGGCTGGTAGTAGTGGCGGCCGCTGACCGGCGGATAGGTCGAGTACTTGACCGTGTCGTCGAAGCTCGTGATGTGCTGCGCGGCCGGGCCGGCAGGAGTCGTCGTCAGCGTGCAGCCCGCGGCCGCCATCGCCGACTTGACGTTGCCCGCGTTCCCGGCCTTGCTGCTCTTGCCGCCCGTGAAGACGACGATCAGGACGACGACCAGCGCGATCGCGACCGCGCCGCCGGCGCCCCAGAGGATCGTGCGCTTGCGCTCGGGCGTCAGCCCCCCGCCGCCGGCCTGGCGCTGCTTCGGCGCCTGCACCTTGCGAGGCGGAGGAGGTGTGCGCGCTTTCTTGGCCACCGGCGGGCCAGGGTATCAGGCAGCAGTCAGCGCCTCCGCGCCGAAGAAGGCAACGACGGCAGCCCGCTCGGAGGTGACCGGGCAGGACGGGAGCGACTCCAAGAACGCCCGCCCGTAGGGGCTCGAGCGCAGGCGCGGGTCGAGGATCGCGATCACGCCGCTGTCCGAGTGCGAACGGATCAGCCGGCCGAAGCCCTGCCGTAGCTGGAGCACCGCCGCAGGGAGGGTGTACTCGCGAAACCAGTCTCCGCCGAGCGCGGCGATTCGCTCGCAGCGCGCCTCGACGAGCGGGTCGCCGGGCGCGGAGAACGGGAGCTTGTCGATCACGAGCAGCGACAGCGACTCACCGGGAACGTCGATCCCCTGCCAGAACGTCGAGGTGGCCACGAGCACGGACGCGACGTCGTCCCGAAAGCGCTCGAGCAGTCGCTCGCGCGGCGCCTCGCCCTGGACGAGCACCTCGTAGGGGACGAGCCGCCGAATCCCGGCCGCGACCGCTTCCAGCGCGCGGTACGAGCTCGTCAGGACGAGCGCCCGGCCGCCGGAGATGCGGCAGAGCGCGGCCGCCTCCTCGGCCGCGCGGTCGAGTGCGCCGGGCGACCGCGGGTCGGGCAAGTCGTGCGGCAGGTAGAGCAGCGCCTGCTCGCGGAAGTCGTACGGCGAGCCGACCGCCAGCTCGTGGGCCTCGGTCAGGCCCAGCCGGTCGCGGAGGAACCCGAACTCGCCGCCCGCGGTCAGCGTGGCCGAGACGAGGATCGCCGTCGTGTCGCCGCTCCAGAGGAGCTCGGTCAACGCGCCGCCGACGTCCACCGGCGCCCACGCGAGCAGGTCGGGCTCGGCCCAGACGACGCGGTTGCCGTCGTCGGTCTCGAGGCAGGCGTCGACGTCGGCGGCCAGGCGCAGCGCCCGGGCGGCGACCGCGTCCACCTCGTCCTTCTTCCCGGTCAGGGCTGCGGCGAGCTCGCCGAGCCGGACGGCGAGCGCCTCGGCCGGCTCGGCCGGGATCTCGCGAAGACGCCGCCGGCCCGACTCGGGCGCGACCTCCGCGAGCAGCCGCCTGCCCGCGGCGTCCACCCGGTCGACCGCGCGCGCCGGCACCGGGACCGACGCCTCGCGGCAGGCCCTGTCGACGTCGCGGAGCAGACGGTGGATGACCGGGCCGCTGATCCGGCCGCCGAGCCACGTCGCCGCCGACTCCTCGAGACGATGGGCCTCGTCGAAGATCACCGCGTCGTGCTCTGGCAGCACCGCCGGCGAGTCGGTCCGGCTGCGCAGGCCGAGATCGGCGAAGTAGAGCGCGTGGTTCGCGATCACGAGCTCGGCGTGCGAGGCACGCTCTCGCGCAGCCTCGGAGAAGCAGCTCCCGGCGAAGGCGCAGAACCGACCGAGGCAGCGGTCGGCGCCGACGGCGATCTCCGACCAGACCGTCTGGGGCGGCTCGACCTCGAGCTCCGCACGGTCGCCGGTCTCGGTCGTCTCGATCCAGCCGCGCATGGCGTCGAACGCCTCGCCGTCCTCCGCGCGCGGGAAGAGCTGCCCGCCGAGCAGCTCGAACCCGTGCAGGCCGTGCCGGCAGAGGTAGTTCTGGCGACCCTTCAGCACGGCGACGCGAACGTCGCGCCCGAGCGCGGCAGCGGCGACCGGGACGTCCTTCGTCAGCAGCTGCTCCTGGAGCGCCTTCGTCGCCGTCGAGACGACCACGCGCCGGCCGGACTCGAGCGCCGGGATCAGGTAGGCGAGGCTCTTGCCCGTTCCGGTCCCCGCCTCGGCGAGGAGGTGCTCCCCCATCGCAAGCGACGACTCGACGGCCGCCGCCAGCGCCGCCTGCTCCGGGCGGGGCTCGTAGCCGGGGAGGGCACGCTCGAGGGCGCCGCCCGGGCCGAAGATCGTCTCCACGCGGGAAAGCCTAGGGACGGCCGCGGCCGGAGGAACACCTGTTCGCGTTCCGGCGCTGAAAATTGTCGCTCCGAGCGCATCTTTTCGCGCTTGACACACCTGCCCGAACCGTACTAGTGTCCCTCACGTCAGATCCGGTAGGCCTTCGGGCTCGCCGGATCTGGCTTTTTTTGGGGTCATTTCGCAGGCCTAAGTAGGAAGGAGCAGGCCATGGGTTTCCTCGACAAGCTCCTCGGGCGCAAGCCGGAGGGCGACGAGGCGCAGGCTGCTACGCACCGCGCCGGAGACCGGCACGAGACGGCCGCAGACACGGCCGTGACGACGGAGCAGGACGACGCTCACGACCACGATCACGACCACGGGGAGCACGACCACTCCCACTGAGCTGAGGTTCCGTCCGACGGCCGCGGTACGTTCTGCGGCCCATGTTGATCGGAGCTTTCGTGGTCGGTGCGTTGCTGGGCGGCATTGCCGTCTGGCTCGTCCTGCGCGAGCGCATTGCCGCGCAGCGCCGCAGCGCGGAGGAGCTCTCGACCACGTTCGGCGCTCTCTCCGCCGAGGCGCTCCAGCGGAACAACGACTCCTTCCTCCAGCTCGCGCGTACGCAGCTCGAGCCGATCGCGGCGACGCTGAAGGTCTTCGACGAGAAGACGCAGGCCCTCGACCAGGAGCGCCAGCGTGCCTACGGGACGCTGACCGAGCAGGTGAAGGCGTTGGCGGAGGGGCAGGAGAAGCTCCGCACCGAGACCGGAAACCTCCGCACCGCGCTCCGCGCGCCGCACGTGCGCGGCCGCTGGGGCGAGATCCAGCTCAAGCGCGTCGTCGAGCTCGCGGGGATGCTCGCGCACTGCGACTTCACCGAGCAGTCGACGGCCACGGACGCCGACGGGCGCATGCTGCGGCCCGACCTCGTCGTCAAGCTGCCCGGCGGCAAGCACGTCGTCGTCGACGCGAAGGCGCCCCTGGCCGCGTATCTCGACTCGCTCGAGGCGCAGGACGAGGACACGCGGCGGAGGCACGTGCAGGCGCACGCGCGCCAGGTGCGCGACCACATCACGAAGCTCGGCGCGAAGCGGTACTGGCAGCAGTTCGAGCCCGCGCCGGAGTTCGTGGTCATGTTCCTCCCCGACGAGACGTTCTTCCGCGTCGCCTGCGAGGCCGATGCCGGGCTGCTCGAGCTCGGGCCCGAGGCCGGCGTCATCCCTGCCTCCCCGACGACGCTGATCGGCCTGCTCAAGATCTTCGCCTACGCGTGGCAGCAGGAGACGATCGCCGAGGACTCGCGCAAGATCGCCACGCTCGGCCGGGAGCTCTACGAGCGGCTCGGCCTGTTCGCCTCGCACTTCGCGAAGGTCGGGCGGGCGCTCGACACGGCCGTCGGTGCCTACAACCAGGCGACGGGCTCGCTCGAGCGGCGACTGCTCGTCACCGCACGGAAGTTCGAGGACCACGGCGCGGCGACCGGCGAGCTGCCCGAAGCGGAGCCGCTGGACAAGACGCCGGTTCCGCTGACGGCCGCCGAGCTGACGCGGGCCGAGCTGACTCAGGCAGGAGCGATCCAGGGCGAGCTGCTCCCGCCTGCCGCCGACGCCGCGTAGACCTAGTACCTGAGCAGAGCCCCGATCCCTTCGACGGGATCGAGGTCACCGCGCGCGGTCACCGCCCAGACCCGGCCGCCGTTCGAGAGCGTCTGGTGCAGGGCGAGGTCGAGGCCCTCGTCGGTCTCTTCCAGCCGCGTTCCGTCCAGCGGGCACGTCGCCGTCCTCGACGGCGAGCCGCCCGCACTTCGGGCACTGGAACGCGGTATGACGAACGCCGTTGCGGTACAGGAGCAGGTCGATCCGACCGTCGGACGCAGCCTCGAGCGTCGGCCCCCAGCCCGTGGCGGCCCGGCCGTTGCGTCCCGCCTCCTCCCGCCAGCGCTCGACGCTACTTCCTCCTCGCGGGCCCGCCAGGCTTCGAGGATCGGCGTGGCCGCAGCCAGCAGCTCGGGCGGCCCGGCGTGCGCCTCGGCTGCCGTCCAGCCGACGATCGCGCTCTGGACGCTCTTCGGCAGCAGGCCGTCGAAGACCGCGCGGGTCTCCTCCGTGCTGACGACGACGATCCGCTCGGTTCCCCTGCGCGCGCGCCGGTCGAGCTCGGACGCCACGTCCTGGAGGTGCTCCTGGACGAGATGGTCGGCGTGGCGCTGGTAGTTCGCCTGCGACCAGCCGCCCTGGTCGTGACGCCGCCGCTGCTCCTCGCTGAGGTTCGCGAGCTGCTCGAGCCGCCCGCCGCGGAGCCGGTAGAGCTCTCCGCGCTCGCGGCCGACGACCGCGACGAGCGCTCCCTCGCCGCGGCCGACGAGCGGCACGAGCGGCGTCAGGTAGAGCTCGGCGTCGACCTTGACCGCGTCCGGGACCGAATCGGTCAGCGCCAGCGGGCGCCAGAGGTTGTCGAGATCGTCCGTGAACACCGCCAGCCCATGCGCGCCGTCCCGGACGAGGTCGTTCTCGACGTAGTTGCGGATCCGCTCGAGATCGGCCGTCAGGCTCTTGCGCTGGTCGTGGTTGAGCTGGGAGCGGTCGCCGCTGCCGCCCGGCCTCGCCGAGCAGCGAGTTCGCCCGCGTCGCGAGGTCGCCCGCGGTCGGCGTGAGCGACAGGTCGAGATCGAGGTAGAAGCTGACCGCGACACCCTTGCCGGCGCGAAAGCCCGCGAGGTCACGAAGCGCATCCCAGCTGACGGTCGCTGCCATGTTCCCGTGTCGCTCCTTGCCCTGCGACGGGCAATACTAGTCACCGTGAAACGCCACAGGACTTGCGGAGTATCGTGACGGCCGCCGGTACCTCGGTGCCGCCGCGTGAGGAAGCTTCGACCGGGGTAGGTCGTTGAATAGAGATATGAGCGAGATTCGCGAACTGATCATCGTCGGCGGCGGCCCCGCCGGGTACACGGCGGCGCTCTACAGCGCGCGCGCGAACCTGCACCCCCTCGTGATCGAGGGCTTCCAGTGGGGCGGCCAGCTGATGATCACGAGTGACGTCGAGAACTACCCGGGCTACCCGGACGGCGTCATGGGGCCCGAGATGATGGCCGACTTCAGGCGCCAGGCGGAGCGCTTCGGCGCGGAGTTCGTGACCGACGACGTGACCCGCGTCGACTTCTCCGCGGAGCCCCACCGCGTTTGGGTCGGAGACGAGGAGTACCAGGCCAAGGCAGTGATCGTCGCGACCGGCGCGACCGCACGGCAGCTCGGGCTGGAGTCCGAGCGGCAGCTACAGGGCAAGGGCGTCACCTACTGCGCGACGTGCGACGGCGCGTTCTACCGCGACCTCGAGGTGATCGTGGTCGGCGGCGGCGACTCGGCGATGGAGGAGGCGATCTTCCTGACCAAGTTCGCCTCGAAGGTCACCGTGATCCACCGGCGCAGCGAGTTCCGTGCGTCGCAGATCATGCTCGACCGCGCCGCCGCCAACGAGAAGATCGAGTTCGTCACTCCGGCGGTCGTCGAGGAGGTGCTCTCCGGCGGCGACGGCAAGATGCGCGCAGTCGTGATCCGCGACCTCGACGCCGGCGACCCGCGTGAGATCGAGGCCAGCGGCCTGTTCGTCGCGATCGGGCACGACCCGACGACGGCGCTCTTCCTCGACCAGCTCGACCACGACGAGGCGGGCTACCTCGTGACGAGGCCGGGCTCGACCGAGACCAACGTGCCGGGCGTCTTCGCGGCGGGCGACGTCCAGGACCACACGTACCGTCAGGCGATCACGGCGGCGGGCTCCGGCTGTATGGCGGCGCTCGACGCCGAGCGGTGGCTCGAGGCGCGCGAGGGCCATCACGGGACGACGCTGCACGCCGAGGCCGCAGAGGTCTAGCCGAGGCCCTCGTTACCGTTGCCCGCGATGGCTGCGGGCGACCGCTGGATCGACCTACTCGACCCCACTCCGCGAGGAGCTCAAGTCGAAGCTCCCGCGGGAGGTCCACGATCGTGCGCTCGACCAGCTGCTCGCCCCGGCAGAGCACCGGGACGATCCGCGCCCGAAGCTCGAGTCACACGGCGACTACGTGTTCGGGGTCTTCCTGATCCCGGTGGCCGTCCCCGAGGAGGACCTCGTCTTCTACCAGGAGGTCGACGCCGTGTTGACGCGCGAGGTCCTCGTCACGGTGCGCAAGTCGCCGGGCGAGGGCCGATCCCCGTGGCAACCGAAGGCGGCGCAGGACTCGTGCCGCGACAGCGACAACACCGGCATGATGATGTACCACCTCGTCGACGACATCGCCGAGAGCTTTCTCGACCTCGTCGACGCGCTCAACGAGGAGATCGACGAGCTCGAGGACCACGTCGAGGACTGGGACGCAGACCGGATCCGGACGCGGCTGTCAGCGCTGCGTCACGACGTCCTTCACATCCGGCGCACGCTCGCGCCGACCAGGGACGCAATGCGCGAGGTGGTCGACAACAGGATCGAGTTCGAGGGTGACGAGGTCTTCACGCACGACGTCGAGCTCAACTTCGGCAATTCCTACGACAAGCTGCTGCGCGCGGCCGACAACCTCGAGTTCGCGCGCGACCTGGTGGGCGGCGTCCGGGACTACCACGTCGCGAAGGTGGCGAACGACCAGAACGAGGTGATGAAGCGGCTCGCCGTGATCGCGACGATCTTCCTGCCGCTGGCCTTCCTGACCGGGTTCTGGGGCCAGAACTTCTCGTACCTCGTCCTGCACATCGAGACCGGGAAGACGGCGTTCTGGCTCCTCGGCATCGGAGTCGAGCTGGCCGCGGCTGCCGCCCTGTTCGGGTTGATCAAGTGGCGGCGCTGGCTGTAGCCAGGCCACGGCTACGCTGACCCCGTGCCCTACTACATCTGCCCGAACTGCAAGGACCGGTCGGTCGACATCGACGGCTTCGAAGGCATGTCGACACAGGCGGTAGCCTGCCGGCGCTGCGGCTTCGGCTTCCTGTTCGAGCTGATGGACGACTACTACCCGGGCCCGAACACCGGGCTCGTCGTCTGCGACCAGGAGGGCCGCATCCTCGCGCTCGGCCGCGGGATCTTCGAGCTGACCGGTTGGGGCGAGGGCGAGCTGATGGGGCACGACGTCGTCTCCGGCCTCGGGCTCGCAGGGTTCGAGCAGGAGCAGAACCCCGTCGCCCTCGCACTGGAGTGGGGCGTCCGCCGCCTCGGCGAAGAGCTCGAACTGCGGACGAAGGCGGGAGTCGTCAAGCCGGTGATCGCCGATCTCTTCCCGGCCTACGACGCCGACGGCGGCTTGCTGGTCGCGCTCAGCCCGCGCGCCTGAAGCGGCGCAGCTTCTCGTTCCCGTGGGTCTCTTCGAACCCGGCGCGCAGCAGCGCCCGGATCGACGCCTCGTTGTCCGGTAGCGTCTGCGCGCGCACCTCCCCCACTTCGGGCTGCGCGAGCGCCCAGCCGCTGAGCGCGGAGATCGCCTCGGTCGCGAAGCCCTGCCGGCGCGCCGAGGGGACGATCGCGTAGCCGATCATCACGGCGCCGTCGCGGGGCGGACCGACGAAGCCGATCTCCCCGATCACGATCCGATCCTCCAGCGGGACGACGAGCGAGAAGCCCCAGCGCTCGTCCCCGTGCCGGAGGAAGAGGCCGAGCCCGTCGTAGGTGTCGGGCAGCGGGTAGGCCGCCGCGAACGTGAGGCCGGCGGGCGTGCCGCCCGAGCGGATCGTGCGCGCCTCGTCGGTCGTCAGCGCGCGGAGCAGCAGACGGGCCGTCCGCAGGTCGGGCACGCCTCAGCCGGGCGTCCGGAACGTCATGTCGGCGAGCCTACCCGGGCCGACGGGCAAAGGTCTCCGAGCACGCAGTCCTCGCAGCGCGGCGCACGCGCGATGCAGACGCGCCGGCCGTGCCAGATCAGCAGGTGCGGGAAGATGCCCCAGTGCTCGCGGGGGACGAGCCGCTGGAGGTCGCGCTCGATCTTCACCGGGTCTTCCTGCTTCGTCAGGCCGAGCCGCTGCGACAGGCGCCTGACGTGCGTGTCGACGACGATCCCCTGCGGCTCGCCCAGCTCGGCGGCGACGACGTTGGCGGTCTTCCGCGCGACGCCGGGCAGCGCGACGAGCTCGTCGAGGTTGCGCGGGACCTGCCCGTCGTGCACCTCGAGCAGCCGCTGCATCGTCCCGCGGATCGCCTTCGTCTTCTGGCGGAAGAAGCCGGTCGCGTAGACGTCGCGCTCGAGCTCCTCGACCGGCACGGCGAGATAATCCTCCGGGCGCCGGTACTTGACGAAGAGGTTCTCCGTGACGCGGTTGACGTTCACGTCGGTCGTCTGCGCGGAGAGCATCACGGAGACGAGCAGCTCGAGGTCGGAGCCGAAGCGAAGCGCGATCGTCGCGTCGGGATGCTCGGCCACCAGCCGCTCGATGATCGGGCGGATCCGCGCCTTCTTCGGCCCGACGCGCCGGCGCGCCTCGGCGACAAAGCTGCGTGCCACGCTGCCGATCCTAGGGACTGACCCAGAAGGGGTCTGTCCCCTTGGGTTCAGTGCAGATTCGGCCCGGCGCAGACGACGTCGAGCGCGGGGCACCCCGCGCACGCGAACTCGCTCGGCCGCGGCGGGAACTGCCCGGCCTGGATCCGCTCGATCGCTGCCGAAAGCTCGGCCTCGAGTTCCGGCAGCCGGTCGCGGGTGAACGTCGCCGCGATGAGGTCGTTCGGGCGCTCGAGGAACTGGTAGACGACCTCGGCCTCCTCCGCGCCGGCACGGAAGCACGCGAGCGCGTAGACGAGCCGCTGGAGCCGGTACTCGGCCTCGACGATCTCGGCGGGGTCGTGCTCGCCGAGCCAGTTCGACTTGAAGTCGGCGACGAGCGCACGCCCGTCGCTGAGGTGGAAGACGTCGAGGACGCCGTGGAACAGCACGCCGTCGTGCTCGAACGCGAACGGCCGCTCCGAGGAGACGTCGTCCAGCGCCGCCAGCCGGTTCGCGAGCGTCGAACCGCAGAACGCGTCGACGAGCAGGCCGATCCGCTCCAGCTCCTCGGCGCTCGCCCTCGGATACCAGGCGAGCACCTGGTCGAGTGACGGCGCCTCGGGCGCGCCCAGATCGATCCGCTCGAGGAGGCGGTGCACCGCGTCCCCGATCTCGGTGGCGGCGAGGCCGCTGGAAACTGCGTCAGCGGCAGGATCACCCCCGCCGGAGCCGTCGACAGGACGCAGCCCGGCCAGCCGCTCCGCGTAGAAGCGGTACGGGCAGCGCTCGAACAGGGCGAGCGCGCTGTAGGACAGCCGCCGCACCCGCTCCGGCGGCACGACGATCGGCTCGAGCGGCGGCAGGACCGGCACCGTCGGCGCCGGGGCCTCGGCTGCGGCCTCGAACAGCGACAGCTGGCCCGCCTCCGCCGCCGGCGCCTCGGCGACCTCCGCCTCGGGCTCGTAGCGGTCGACGTGCAGGGCGAGACGCGCCTGGTCGCGCACGACCGGGCCGTCTTCCAGCTCCCCGACTTCGAGGCGCTCGAGCACCCAGCCGATCGGGGTCCGGGAGTCGAGTTTCTCCGAGTCGACGGAGCCGGCGACGATCAGCTTGTCGATCGCACGCGTCATCGCAACGTAGTAGAGGCGCAGCCGCTCGCCCTCCTCGGCCGCCTCCTCGGCGTCACGCACCTCGTCGTACGCGAACGCGGGCTTGCGCTTGCCGCTCGCCGGGTCGACGACCTTGAACCCGAAGCGACCGTCCGGGAGGCAGATGATCTCCTCGCCGCTCGGCTTCGGGCGGGCGCGGCCGGCGTCGGCGACGACGACGACCTTGAACTCGAGCCCCTTGGCGGCATGGATCGTCAGCAGCCGGACTGCGCCGGCGCCTTCCTCCTCGGCGACCGCCTCCAGCTCCTTGACGCCGGCCGCGTCCTGCTCGCGCACGAAGCGCACGAAGCCCTCGATGTCGGGGCCTCGCAGCTCCTCGTAGGAGCGCGCGAGCCGCGCGAGCTTGCGCAGATTCGCGTAGCGCCGGCGGCCGTCCCACCGGGCGAGCACCGCGAGGTCGTAGTCGTGCTCGACCAGGATCTGCTCGCACAGCCGCTCGAGGCCGACGTTGCCGGCGACCGCGGTGAGCCGGTCGTAGCGCTGCCGGAACGCCTGGAGCAGCTGCCGGTCCCGCTCGGCCAGGCCGGCCGGGAGCCCCTTCTCGAGCCCCGTGTAGAGCGGGCGGCGCGGCGCCGCCCGCCGCAGCAGCGCGAGCGCGTCGTTGGAGACGCCGACGAACGGCGACGCGAGCACCGTGACGAGCGCCTCGTCGTCGTAGCGGTTGTGCAGCAGCCGCAGGTAGCCGAGCAGATCGCGCACCTGCTGCTGGCCGAAGTACCCACGCCCGGTGGCGCGATAGGTCGGAAGGTCGGCCGCGCGCAGCTCCTCCTCGTACTGCTCCGCGTCGGTCCCCGCTGCGAAGAGGACGACGATCTCGCCGGGCTCGGCCTCGCCGGACTCGACGAGCTCCTTGACGCGGCGCGCGACCGCCTTGGCCTCGCCCCGGCGCCAGCTGTGCGGCGCGTCCTTGTAGCTCGCCTTGTCGGTGACGAGCAGCTCGACGGCGGGCCCGGACGCGGGATCGGGGAAGCGACCGGCCGCGACGAGCTGCTGGAATTCGTCGCCGAACGTGGCCGCGAACAGGTGGTTGACGACCTCGAGGATCTCCGGGCGCGAGCGCCAGTTGTGCGTGAGCGGCAGCACCTCACCGATCTGGTCGCGGCGCTCCTTGAACACCTCGACGTCGGCGTGCAGGAAGCGGTAGATCGACTGGAACTCGTCGCCGACGAAGAAGAGCTCGTCGCGGGCGACGAGGTCGATCAGCTCGCACTGGAGCCGGTTCGTGTCCTGGAACTCGTCGACGCAGACCTGCCGGAAGCGCAGCTGCTCGCGCTCGCGGATCGATTCGTCGTCGCGGAGCAGGTCGCGGGCCCGCAGCTGGAGGTCGTCGTAGTCGAGCGCGGACTCGCGGTCCTTCGCCGCCTGGTAGCAGCGGTCGAAGCCCAGGAGGAGCTCCTGGAGCAGCTCGCGGTCACGCGCGGCGACTGCGTTGAGCGCCGCCTGCTCGGCCGTCTGCCGGGCCTGCTCGTACTCGTCGTCGCCCTTGACTGCGTACTCGGAGAGGTCGAGCAGCGACTCCGCGGGCGGGTTGCGGTCGAGCAGCTCGATCAGGCGGGCCGCGTTCTCCGCGCCGCTCGACGACGCCGCAGCGCGCAGCGCGACCAGGTCGAGCCCGGGCGCGTCGCCGAGCGAGAGCTCGAGCGTCCGCCCCGCCGCCCGCAGCGTCTCGTGGACGCCGGTGAGCATCCGCCGCAGCGCCTGCGAGCCGTAGATCGCGAGCAGCCCCAGCCGCTCGGGCTCTTGACCCGAGCAGAACTGCGTCAGCGCCTCGTCGAACGCCTCGACCAGCAGCACCGACGCCTGGGCCTCGTCGAGCACGCGAAACCGCGGGTCGAGCCCGGCCGCGAACGGGTACTGGCGAAGGAGCCGCGTGCAGAAGCCGTGAATCGTCGAGATCCAGGCGCCGTCGAGCTCGCGCGTCAGCTCCGGCCGGCCGAGCTCGGCGAGCCGCCTGCGGATTCGCGAGCGCAGCTCGGCGGCCGCGCGGTCGGTGTAGGTGATGACGAGGATCGAGCCGACGTCGACGCCGGCTTCGATCGCGCGGACGAAGCGCTCGACGAGCACGGTCGTCTTCCCCGTCCCCGCCCCGGCGGAGACGAAGACGAGCCCGGGCGCGCCGATGGCGGCGGCCTGCTCGGGAGTGGGCGGACGCTCGACCGTCGCCGCCACTACGCCCTTTTCACCCGGCACATCGGGGCCAGCTGGCACCAGGACGGGCATGTGCCGTCGCGCGGATCGTGGTGCACGTCGCCGTCGCGCATGCGCCCGACGATCTCGCGCGCGGCGTCCTGGGCGCGACCGACGCGCGCCCAGAAGTCCTCCTCGTCCACGTAGTCGTTGCGCGAGTAGCCGGGGACGCCGTCCTCCTTCGCGGTGGAGCGAAGGAGCCCGCGCGCCTTGCGCTCGCCGGCGAGCGGCTGGTAGAGGCCGCCGAGCGGCTCGACGCCGACGAGATCCCGCAGCACCAGCATGTAGAGCGGGATCTGGAGCTTGACCTCGCTCTCGATCTGCGCAGCCGAGTGCGCGGTCTTGCCCGACTTGTAGTCCCAGACGATCCCGCGCGCGGCGAGTGGATCGAGGTCGATCCGGTCGATCTTCCCCGAGAGGTGGAAGGTCTCCAGGTCGAGGCCGCGCTGGAGCTCCGGCGCCGAGCGCTCGGACCCGAACGAGACCTCGAAGCGGCGAGGGACGAGCGGGAGCTCCGACTCCGCCTCGGCGCGGACGACTGCCTCCAGGTCGCGCCAGAGCCCCTGCTGGAGCTCGCTGCGCTGGAGATCGGTCAGCTCGAGCCGCGACTCCGCCCCGCCCGCGATCGCCTCGTTGAGGCATTCGCGGAGGAACTCGAGCGCCTCGTCGAGCCGGTCGGCCGGCACGCGCTCCGAGTGCAGGCGCTTCGGAAGGCCGGAGAAGAACTTGAACAGCGCCTGGTGCGCGATCGAGCCGCGCATGCGCGCGTCGATCTCCGCGTCCATCGACTTCGGATCGAGCACCCGCTCGACGAACCAGATCGACGAGCAGCCTGCGAACGTCTCCAGCTCCGTGACGCCGAATGTCCCGCGGCCCCGCAGCAGCTCGAGCACGCTCGGGTCGGTCAGGCGCGTCGGCCGGTTGAACGCGGCCAGGGCGCGATCGAAGCGGCGCTCCCAGCCCTGCGCGCGGGCCAGAGCGGTCGCAGTGGCGCGGTCACCGTTCGCCAGCCACGCGAGCGAGCGCACCCGTTCGCGGTCGGTCGGAGCGCCCTCGACCGGCCAGACGAGCGCGGAGAGTGCGCGCCTCGTCGTCGAGCGCGCAACGTCGGCCGGATCGAGGACGGCCTGCACGTCGTCCCAGAACGGGCTCGGCTGGCGCGGCGCGCCGTCGTCGGTCGCCGCCTCGCGGACGAGGTACAGGCGCCTCGAGGCGCGCGTGCACGCGGTGTAGAAGAGATAGCGGTCGCGGGCGACCTGGTCTGCCTTGGCGAGCCGCGCCTGGCCGTCGAGCTCGCGGCGACGATCGTCGTCGAGGAACGCCGACGGCCCCGAGCGGCGGGGCAGCGACCCCTCCTCGAGCCCGAGCACGAACACGACCTCCGCCTGGCGGGTTCGAGCCCGCAGGAGGTCGAGTACGGCGACGTGTCCCTCGCGCGCAGGACCGGCGCGGACGGACATCCGCTCGAGCGCGCCGACCAGCTCCTCGACCGAGAGCTCCCCGCCGAGCTCGCGCCAGCGCTCGAGCTCGTCCATCAGCGTCAGGACGGCCTGGTAGGTGCGCAGGTCGAGCCGAGCGGCTTCCGTCGCCGGAGGCGCGTCGAGGCCGTAGGCGGCACGGAGCATCGAGCCCGCCAACTCCCGCACCGCTGCGGTCGTCGTCAGTCCGGCACGCAGCCGATCGAGGAAGGCGAGCGGCTGCCCACGCAGCTTCACCACCTCCTCCTCGACCCGCTCGGGCGAACGGACGCCGCGCCCCCGGAGCCGCCCCTCGAGGAAGTCCGCGTGTGCCCGCGGGAGGCCGGAGTAGCGCGAGCGGATGAACCCGAACAGGTCGCGGCGGCCGCCTCCGAGCCAGGCGAAGCGCAGAAGCGACAGGAGCGCCCGGCCGACCGGCGTCTGCGGCAGGCGGAGGGCGCCGTCCAGCGCGTACGGGACGCCGAGCGCGCCGAACGCCGTCTCGAGCGGCGCACGCACCCGGTCGAGCGAGGGACAGACGACGAGGATCTGCTCGGGAGCCGTGCCGGACCGGATCAGGCCGAGCACCTCGTCGGCGACGAGCTCGAGGGTCGCACGCGAGCCGGCGGCCTCGAGGAACCGGATCGCGCCGTCGGCGGGCGGCGCGGCGGGAACGACGTCGGAGAACAGCGCGCGCTCGAGGTGCGCCAGCGCCGGATGCGCGTACTCGGCGTAGCGCGGCGGCAGCTCCTCGATGCTCCCGGCCGCGAGCCGCGCGAGATCGACGGCCGTGCGCTCGAGCGCGGCGAAGGCCGGCCGCGCCGGCTCGTACGGGAGCGAGACAGTCACGTCCGACCGGCCGGCGAGCGCCTCGAGCAGGCGCCACTGCGCCGCGGTCAGGTCCTCGAACCCGTAGGCGTAGACCGGGCGGCCGTCCCAGGCCTCGAGCTCGCCGGCGACGCGGTCGGCCGCGTACCGCCGGCGCAGGTCGGCGTCCCAGAGGTCGAGGCGGTCGAGCTCGGTGCGGTACGCACGGTAGAGCTCGGCGAGGTCGCCGTCGAGATCGTCCGGGTCGAGCAGGCCGGACTCCAGCTCGGCGATCGTCGTCCCGAGCGCGTCCGCAAAACCCGAGAAGCGTGCGGAGCGGTCGAGATCCCCGAGCCGCGTCGAAGCGATCACACGGCGGAGCAGCAGCGCCCGCTGCGCGTCACCGGCGACCGCGCGTGCACCGCCGTTACCGGCGGCGATCCGCTCGAACAGGTCGTCGAACGTGCCGATCGACCCGCCGAGCAGCGCACCGCAGCGCCCGAGCAGGTCGCGCTCGACGCGCTCGACATCCGAGCGGTTCGGCACGATCAGGACGGGCTCGCGGGAGATATCCGCGAGATACCGCTCGAGCAGCAGCGCGACTTTGCCGGCGTTCGCCGGTCCGGCGAGCAGCGTCAGACCCATCGACCCATGGTAGTCCCGCCGCGGGACGATTCTGCTTACGTCTCCGCGGCGGAACCGAGGAAAGTGCGCGAAAAGCGGGCCCGCCTACGATTACTACGACTGGCTCTTCGGCTTGCGGCCGCGCCGCGCCTGCTTGGTTCCCTTCGAAGCGAGGTCGGCGACTTCGTTCGCGTTCACGTCCAGAACGACCTGGCCGCGCCGGGCGTCCGCGTAGCGAATCGTGACCGTTGCCGCTTCTTTCTCGTCGATTGTCTTACCCGTCAAATCGCTGACGAAAATCGTCTTTCGAGCCATGGAATCAATTCCTCCTGAGAGATGCTGGGGTCGGTCGCGAATCGTAACGAAAATCGCTCACGCAATGGAATCTGGATTGCAGACCGCAAGAACTCCCGTCAGCGCGTTTCCATCCGACCAGGTTCGGGGAGGCCGCGTGCAATGCCCCGTCTCCGCCGCGCCGACTGCTCGGCCCCGGGAATCCGCCGAGTCCGCCGCGGCCGGGGATTCTCGTATGTCGACGACTCGACGGGTGACCCGATCGCACAGGTCGAGACGCTGGAGCGGATCCGGGAACTGACGATCCCGCCCGCCTGGCAGGATGTCTGGATCTGCCCCTGGCCGAACGGCCACATCCAGGCAGTAGGCACTGACGCTCGCGGCCGCAAGCAGTACCGCTACCACGATCACTGGCGGGAACTGCGCGACCGGGAGAAGTTCGACCGGATGCTCGAGTTCGGCCAGGCGCTGCCGCGGCTGCGCCGGGTGACGAGCCGCCATCTGCGTCGCCCGGGCCCGACGCGGGAGCGCGTGCTTGCGGGCGCCGTCCGGCTGCTCGACCGCGGCTTCTTCCGGATCGGCGGCGAGACCTACGCCGAGGAGAACGACACGTACGGCCTGGCGACGATGCAGAGGCGCCACGTCCGCCTCGAGCCGGGGAACGTGATCGTGTTCGACTACGTCGCAAAGGGCGGGCATCGGCGCATGCAATCGGTCGTCGACCCGCAGGTCTACCGGCTGGTCTCCGAGCTGAAGCGCCGGCGCGGCGGGACCCCCGACCTGCTCGCCTACAAGGACAGGGGCCGCTGGCGTGACGTCGTCTCGTCGGACGTGAACGCGTACATCAAGGACGTGGCCGGCGAGGAGTTCACGGCCAAGGACTTCCGCACCTGGACGGCAACCGTCCTGGCGGCGGTCGGCGTCGCGGTCTCCGGGCGCGCAGCGGCATCGGCGACCGCCCGCAAGCGCGCGATCAGCCGCACTGTCCAGGAGGTCGCGCACTACCTCGGGAACACGCCTGCGGTCTGCCGCGCCTCGTATATCGACCCGCGCGTCTTCGACCACTATGCGGCCGGAGTCACGGTCGCCGGCGCGCTCGACGCCCTCGGTGACGTCGATTTCGGGGAGCCTGCGACCCAGGGGGCGGTCGAGGCCGCGGTGATCGAGCTCCTCTCCGGCCACGAGGCGCCCTTGCTCGCACGGGCCGCCTGACAGAATCCGCGCCGTGGAACGCTCGACGATCGTCGTGCTCGAGGGAGACGAAACCGGGCAGGAGCTGCTCGAGGAGGCGCTGCGCGTGCTGGCGCCGGACGTGATCGGCGCCACGCTCGAGTTCCCGCGCTTCGATCTGTCCCTCGAAAAACGCCGCGAGACCCAGAACGGGATCGTGCACGAGGCAGCGGCGGCGATGCGCGAGGCAGGCCTCGGCCTGAAGGCGGCGACGGTCACGCCCGAGGGTCGCGGCGACGTCGGCTCGCCGAACCGGATCCTCCGCGAGGAGATCGGCGGCAAGGTGATCGTCCGCACCGGCCGGCGAATCCCGGGCGTGATCCCGTTCGGCGGCGTGCACGCGCCGATCTCGGTCGTCCGGATGGCGGTCGGCGACGCCTACGGCGCGAAGGAGTGGCGCGAGGGCGAGGGCGACGACGAGGTCGCCTACCGCACCGAGCGAATCGAGCGCCGGATCTGCCGCGCGGTCGCCGAGTTCGCGTTCCGGGAGGCCGAGCGCGCCGGCGCGAAGGTGTTCGGCGGCCCGAAGTACACGGTCAGCCCGACGTACGAGGGGATGCTCAAGGAGGAGATGGACGCGGCCGCGGAGCGCCACCCGGACGTCCCGTACGAGCCTCAGCTGATCGACGCGACCTTCGCGCTGCTCGTCGCGTCCGCAGGGGACCCGCTGATCATCCCGGCGCTGAACCGGGACGGCGACATCCTCTCCGACCTCGTCCTCCCGCTGTTCGGGTCGATCGCCGGCGCCGAGTCGCTGCTCGTCGCCTTCGACGACGACTTCGAGCCGGACGTCGTCATGGCCGAGGCCGCGCACGGCACGGCGCCGTCCCTCCAGGGCAAGAACGTCGCGAACCCGATGGCGATGATCCTCGCCGGTGCGGCGCTGCTCGGCTTCGCGGGCGAGCACACCGCCGAGGCCTCGCGGGCGATCCGCGAGTCGTGCCTCGAGTCCGTCGCCGACGGCGTCCGCACCGCCGACCTCGGCGGCCACGCCGGCACGACCGAGTTCACCGACGAGGTGATCCGCCGCGTGAAGACGAAGCTCGAGGTCTGGTCGACGCTCTAGCGCTCTAACCCGTTGCGGCGGCGCGCAACGCCGCCGTCACACCGAGCGCGCCGGACTCCCAGGCCGCCAGGAACGCCACCGCGACGTCGGGGTCGAACTGCGCGCCGGCGCAGCGATCCACCTCCGCAGCGGCGGCCTCGGGCGGTAGCGCCGAGCGGTACGGGCGGTCAGAGGTCATCGCGTCGTAGCAGTCGACGACCGAGAGGATCCGCGCCTCGAGCGGGATCTGGACGCCGGCGCACCCCGTCGGGTAGCCCCCGCCGTCCCACCGCTCGTGGTGGAAGAGAACGCCGCCGAAGGCGGGCCGAAGAGCCTTGTTCAGAGCGACCATCCGCGCGCCCGCCTGCGGGTGCGCGCGGACCTCCGCGAATTCCTCGTGCGGTCAGTGGTCCGGGTTTGCCCAGGATCTTCGGCGAGATCACGAGCTTGCCGACGTCGTGCAGCGCACCGCCGAGATGGAGCAGCGACAAGTCGGTCTCGTTGCAACCCAGACGGAGGCCCACCTCGTGGGCCATACGGGCGACGCGCGCCGAGTGGCCGCGCGTGTAGGGATCGCGGGCCTCGATCGCATCCGAGAGTGCGAGCAGCGCCATCATCGGCCGAACGGATTTCGCCTCCGTGGCGTCTATCCCTCTAAAGGGTTAGAGCGCAACGGCGGCTGCGACAATGGCCCGCGATGTTCCAGTCGATCGTCGACACGATCTCGGGCTCCGAGTGGAGCTACGCGATCGTCTTCGGAGTCGCCCTGCTGGACGCGTTCTTCCCGCTCGTCCCCAGCGAGACGACGGTGATCGCGGCCGGTGTTCTCGCCGCGCACGGCGACCTACGCATCGAACTGGTGCTGATCGCGGCGGCGGCGGGGGCGATCTGCGGCGACAACGTCACGTTCTGGCTCGGGAAGACGCTCGGGGAACGCGTCGCGGAGAAGATCTTCCGCGGGACGCGCCGACGGCATCTCGACCGCGCGCACAAGATGGTCGAGGAACGCGGCGGCTACCTGATCGTGATCGCGCGGTTCATCCCCGCCGGCCGCACGGCGGTGACGTTCGCCTGCGGCAGCCTCGACTGGGCGTGGATCCGCTTCATCAAGTTCGACGTCGTCGCCGGCGTGATCTGGGGCTCGTACGCGAGCCTGCTCGGCTACTTCGGCGGCAAGACCTTCGAGGACAGCCCCTTCAAGGGGTTCCTCGTCGCATTCGCGGTCGCGATCGGGATCACCTGCGGCGTCGAGGTCGTGCGGTGGATCCGCAAGCGCGAGGGGGCGCATTCCTGAGGCCTCTCCGCCGCCGCTCTGCATAGAGTTGCGCGCGTGAGAATCGGCGTCCCGAAGGAGACCGCCGCCGGCGAGCGCCGCGTGGCGCTGGTGCCGGAGGTGGTCGCCAAGCTGGTCGAGGCGGGACACGAGGTCGTTGTCGAACGCGGCGCGGGAAGCGCCGCGTCGTTCGAGGACAGCGCGTACGAGGAGGCCGGCGCGACGCTCGCCGACTCGGCCTGGGACACGGACCTCGTCGCGAAGGTGCAGAAGCCGGCCGCCGAGGAGATCTCGCGCCTGAAGCGGGGCGCGGTGCTGATCGGCTTCCTCGAGCCGCTGACCGACAAGGAAGGCATCGACCGCCTGGCCGGGCAGGGCGTGGTCGCGTTCGCGATGGAGTCGATCCCGCGAATCACCCGCGCGCAGTCGATGGACGCGCTCTCGTCACAGGCGACGGTCGGGGGCTACAAGGCGACGCTGATCGCGGCGGACAACCTCCCGCGCTTCCTGCCGATGCTGACGACCGCCGCCGGCACGGTGCAGCCCGCGAAGGTGCTCGTGATCGGCGCCGGCGTCGCGGGGCTCCAGGCGCTCGCGACCGCGCGCCGCCTCGGCGCGGTGACGTGGGGCTTCGACGTCCGCGACGTCGTCCGCGAGCAGATCGAGTCGCTCGGCGCGAAGTTCCTCGACCTCGGCGTGCGCGGCGAGCAGACGGAGGGCGGCTACGCGAAGGAATTGACCCCCGAGCAGCAGGCCCAGCAGCAGGCCGAGCTCGAGCAGCGCCTGCCCGACTTCGACGCCGTGATCACGACGGCGGCGATCCCCGGCCGCCCCGCGCCCAAGCTGATCCCGGCGAGCGCCGTGCGCGCGATGCGCGCCGGCTCCGTGATCGTCGACCTCGCCGCCGCGACCGGCGGCAACTGCGAGCTGACGAGGCCCGGCGAGACCGTCGTCCAGGAAGGCGTCACGATCGTCGGGCTGACGAACCTGGCGAGCGAGATGCCCTCCGACGCGAGCCGGCTGTACGCCCGCAACGTCCAGAACCTCATCAATCACCTCGCGCCCGAGGGTGAGCTCGTGCTCGATTTCGAGGACGAGATCACCGCCGGCGCGTGCGTGACCCGGAAGGAGGCGCCGAGCGCGTGACGACCAGCTTCCTGATCCAGCTGACCATTCTGGTGCTGGCGGCGTTCCTCGGAGTGCAGGTGGTCTCGAAGGTGCCGACGCTGCTGCACACGCCGCTGATGTCGGGCACGAACGCGATCCACGGCATCGTCATCGTCGGCGCGATCATCGTCGCCGGGCAGCCGCACCAGCCCACCTGGCTGCGGATCGTCTCGCTTGCCGCAGTTGCGCTCGGCACGGGCAACGTGGTCGGCGGCTTCGTCGTCACCGACCGCATGCTGGAGATGTTCAAGCCGAAGAAGAAGCGCGTGCCCGAGCCGGAGGCGGAGAAGAGCGAGTGAGCCGCAGCGACTGGATCAGCCTCGCGTACCTGGTCACGATCATCTGCTTCATCGTCGCGCTCCAGTTCCTCTCCCATCCCGGCGAAGGCGCGGTACGGGAACTGGATCGGCGCGGTCGGGATGACGTTCGCGATCGGCGCGACCTTCTTCACCGCCGGGCTGACGAACTACGCGTCGATCCTGATCGTGATGGCGATTGCCGCGCCGATCGGGGCGTACGCGGCACGCGCCGTGAAGATGACGGCGATGCCGGAGATGGTGGCGCTGTTCAACGGCGTCGGCGGCGGCGCGGCGGCGCTGGTCGCGCTCTCGGACTTCCACAACTCGCTCCCGGAGCCCGGCCGGGTAGACGCAAAGACCTCGATCGCCATCGTGCTCTCGGCCCTGATCGGCAGCGTCTCGTTCGCCGGGTCGATGATCGCGTTCGCGAAGCTCCGCGAGCTGATCGGCGGACGCCCGATCACGTATCCGGGCCAGCAGATCGTCAACATGGCGCTGCTCGCCGCACTGGTCGCGATCGGCCTCGTGATCCTCTGGGGGCCGCAGAAACTGGTCCTGCTGGTGGTGATCATCGTCGGCGCGCTCGGCTTCGGAGTGCTGTTCGTCCTGCCGATCGGCGGCGCGGACATGCCGGTCGTGATCTCGCTGCTGAACGCCTTCACCGGTGTCGCCGCTGCCGCGACCGGCTTCGTGCTGAACCAGAACGTGCTGATCGTCAGCGGGATGCTCGTCGGTGCGTCCGGCACGCTGCTGACGCTGATGATGGCGCGGTCGATGGGGCGCTCCGTCTCGAACGTCTTTTTCGGCGCGTTCGGCCAGCTCCAGACCGCCGAGGAGGGCGGGGTCTCGGCCGAGGGCGGCGCCGTGCGCTCCGCGACCGCCGAGGACGTGGCCGTCATGCTCGCCTACGCCGACCGCGTGATCATCGTCCCGGGCTACGGGCTCGCGGTCGCGCAGGCCCAGCACGCCGTGCGCGAGCTCGCCGACGAGCTCGAGAAGCGCGGCGTCGAGGTCAAGTACGCGATCCACCCGGTCGCCGGCCGCATGCCCGGGCACATGAACGTCCTCCTCGCCGAGGCGAACGTCCCGTACGACCAGCTCGCCGAGATGGACGAGATCAACCCGGAGTTCGAGCGCACCGACGTCGCGCTCGTGATCGGCGCCAACGACGTCACGAACCCGGACGCCAGGTCGAACCGCGCCAGCCCGATCTTCGGGATGCCGATCCTGAACGTCGACCAGGCGCAGAACGTGGTCGTGCTCAAGCGCTCGATGCGCCCCGGCTTCGCGGGCGTCGACAACCCGCTCTACACGCTGCCGAACACGCAGATGCTGTTCGGCGACGCGCGCGAGTCGGTCGTCAAGCTCGTCGCCGCCGCCAAGGCGCTTTGATCCCGCTCTTCCGCGCGCGCGACGTCGAGGCGGCGGTCTCGCCGGAACGCGCGGTCGAGGCGGTGCGCGAGGGCTTCGTCGCGTACGCGAGCGGCGAATGGACGATGCCGCCGAAGGTGTACGTCCCCGCGTACCCGGCCGGGGACTTCCGCGCAATGCCCGCGCTCGGCGCGGGGCACGCCTCGCTGAAGTGGGTGACGTCGTACCCGGGGAACCCGGCCCGCGGCCTCCCGACCGTGACCGGAGTCGTCCTGCTCTCCGACGCGTCGAACGGGAGCCTCGTCGCGATGCTCGACGCCGGCGCGGTGACCGCGCTGCGGACGGGGGCGGCCGCCGTACTGGCGGCCGAGACCCTCGGCCGGGCGGGAACGGCGGCCGTGATCGGCGCGGGCGTGAACGGCCGGGCCGCGGCGCGGACGTTCGTCGCCCGTGGGCAGGACGTGATGCTGTGGGACGTCGACCCGGCGCGCGCGGTCGCTGTCGCCGAGGAGCTCGGTGCGCGCGTAGCGGCCTCGCGCGAAGAGGCCCTCGCCGCCGACCGGGTCGTGACCGTGACCCCCGGGAACGAGGTGCTGTTCCCTCGCGGCTCGCTCCAGCCCGGGCAGCACGTCTCGCTGATGGGCGCCGACGGCCCGGGCAAGGCCGAGATCGCCGTCGACGAGCTGGCGCGCGGGCGCGTCTTCGCCGACGACTGGGAGCAGGCGTCGCACGGCGGCGAGCTCGCCGCCGCCGTCGAAGCCGGCCAGGTCGCACGCGAGGACGTGACGATGATCGGGGACGTCCTCGCCGGCACGGCCGACGGTCGCCGCGCGGACGACGAGATCACGCTGTTCGACTCGACCGGGCTCGCGATCCAGGACCTCGCGATCGCACTCGCCGCGATGGAGCAGGCGGGCGAGCTCGACCTGCCGAAAATAGAGCTCTAGCAGGGGAATTTCCCTCGGGCCGCGGTCGTTTTCGACCATATGAACTTCTTCTCTCACGACCCCAAGCGAGACGAGCTGAAGGCGATCCCGCTCTTCGCGGAGCTGCCGTCGCGCGACTTCGAGCTCGTCGCCCGGAACAGCGACCTCGTCGAGATCCCGGCCGGCACCACGGTGATCCGCGAGGGCGAGCGCGGGCGCGAGTTCTTCGCGATCGCCGACGGCGAGGTCGAGATCTCGCAGGGCGGCACGACGGTCGCGACCGAGCATGCCGGCGACTTCTTCGGCGAGATCGCGCTGCTCCACGATGTCCCGCGGACGGCGACCGTGAAGGCGAAGACGCCACTGCGGCTCTATGTGCTGACAGCGCCTGCTTTTCGCGGCCTGCTCGCCGGCTCGTTCGCCTGAGCCAGTAGCAACGCGACCCGCGGGCTAGCGCTCCCGATGATGGACCTTTACGCTCGGCGCCGACAGCGCGGCGTCGAGCAGGACCATTGCCCGGACCTCGTGGAAGGCGTCCTTCCACGTGCGGATCTTCGTTGTCCTCAACGGTTCCCCGTCCCACCCGACGCTCTCCCACCAGATCCCGTCGATCGGATCGATGACGTCGTCGACCAGAGACTCGAGATGCCGGTCGAGCGCCTCCTCCAGCCGCTCGCTGGGCCACCTGGTGAGCCCGACCGACAGCGCGGCGAGCAACTCTGCCTCCTCCCACCAAATTCGTTCTGGCCGTTGGGTCACGATCATGTCCGTGAGGTAGTTCTCGAAGCGAGTCTGGGAGGGTTCGCGGCCGAGAGCGGTCTCTGCGCGGACGAGGAGCCATGCGAACTCGACGTTGTGCCCGCGAGAGACACCCGGCCGGCCGGCGACGCGCCAGTCGCCGGTGCGGTGCTGCACGGCCACACGCGGGTCAGCAGGGAAGAACTGCGTCGTGCCGAGATCGACGGTCTCCGCCAGGAACAGCGCGACGCTCTCGTCAAGCGTCTCGGCGAAGAGCTGCGCCAGCGTCTCCATCGTGTGCATGAGAACGTTTGCGCTCCTCAGGCCGACGATCTCGACCTCGTAGCGCCCCCTTCTCCAGGCGGGGTGCCAGCGCCGCGTGAAGTGCTCCAGCCACCCGCCGCGGGTATCGTCGTGCGCACGATCTACGAGGAGCTCGAATAGCCCGCGCGCGTCGCTCAGAGCGCCTCGGTCGCCGCCCGCACGGACGTACTCGACGAGTGCGTAGACCAATGCGACGTGCCCGTAGAGGATCTTTCGGTCGTTCCGTACTCGCCCCGCTCGATCCGTCTCCCAGAAAAAACCGCCGTGTCGCGCGTCGTGGAATCGATCCCACAGGAACTGAACTCCCTGCTCGGCAAGGGCGAGGTACTCCCCGAGGCCGTTCCTGTGCGCGTGCGAGAAAGTCCAGACCATGCGGCTCTGAGTCGCCAGCTGTTTCTCGTCGGGTGCGAGCAGGAACCCGCCGTGTCGCGCATCGACCGTGGCTGCCCACCAGGGCAGAACACGTTCGCGGAGCTGAACCCCTATCCAGCGCGCGCGTTTCTCAAGGCTCTCCGTCATGACCAGTAACGCGCCGACTATTCTGCCGCCGTGGTCGATTCGTCTCAGTCACCTCCTTGGCGCGCCGTCGACAGGCTCCTCGCTCGTGCCGAGATCGATGGCATCGTGGCGCATCGACTCGGTCCCCTTGCTGCGTACAGGCTCGAACAGCTCGGGGAGCCCATTCCACCCGAACTCCAGGGGCAGAAGCAAATGGCGCGAATCGCGACACTGACCGCGATTCCCTTGCTCCGGCGGATCCGCGACCTGGTCGACGGGCCGCTCTTGCTCGCGAAAGGCGCAGAGGTCGCCAGCCTGTACCCGGGTCGCGCACGGTCGTTCGGCGACCTCGACCTCCTCGCCGTCGAGGGTCACGCTCTGCACCAGGCACTCAAAGACGACGGGTTCGTCGAGGTCGACTTCCCGGACGACGACTTCACGGACTATCGGCACCTCCACCCGCTGAAGACGCCGCGCGTCTGGCTGCACGTCGATGTCCACATCCGGCCAATCGTCCCCGACGGATATCGGCCACCTCCGCTCGCAGAGGTCGTGGAGGCGTCTGTCCCGTCCGCACTTGGAGTCGAAGGGATCTCCGCGCCACACCCGGTTCACCACGCGCTCATGGTCGCCGCACACGGCTGGAATGACCACACGCCGTTCCGGGACCTTCGCGACCTCGTCGACGTCGCGGCAGTGGCGCAGCAGGCGAGCGAGCGCGAGCTCGACCAGGCGGCCCGCATGTGGGGGATCGAGGGGATCTGGCGCACGACGTGGCGGGCGGCCGACGCGTTACTCGCCGATGGGCGGCCTAGCGTTGCTATGGGCCTCTTCGGACGTCATCTCGCCGACGTTCGCGAGCGGACGGTCTTCGAAGAGCACGTTCAGCGCTGGCTCAGCCCGTTCTGGGAGTTCCCGTTCCGCCAAGCGATCGGCCGGGTACCGGCTTTGCTTCGCAAGGAGCTGCTGCCCGATCCCGGCGAGCCCTGGTCGGACAAGCTGCGACGCGCCGGCAGCGGTATCCTCCACCCTCGCCGACCGATGTCCTCTCATCTAGAGAGCCCCGGGCGCGAGCCGGCCGACGACCGCACGGCCCAGTAGCAGCTCGGCAGCGCGTCGCCCGATGTGGACACATATGGACACTTGGTTGGTCCACCCGTAAAGTGAAAGCAAGGAGAGCATGGTGGTCTACACGACGAACCCGAACGTAATGCACGAGACGATCGACGACGAGACGATCGTCATTCATCTCGCTACCGGTACCTACTACAGCCTGCGGGGGTCGGGGCCGGCGATCTGGAACGCGATTGACTCGGGCACGACGAGGGACGTAATCGTTGCAGGGCTGGAGAGCGCCTACGAGGCCCCGCCGGGTGCGATCGCAACGGCCACGGACGCGTTCCTCTCAGAGCTCGAGGCGGAGCAGCTGATCGCCCGCGGGACCAGCGGCGGATCCGGCGGCGAGCCGATCCTCATTTCTGCTCAGACGCGGTCGGCCTTCGAGGAGCCGGAGCTCGCGAAGTACGACGACATGCAGGACATCATCCTGCTCGACCCGGTTCACATGGTTGACGATCAGGGCTGGCCCAACCCTGCCCCCGTCGAGGGCAAACCTGCGTAGCGACCGCCGGTCGAGCGCCTCCGGCGCTGCAGCGATCACTGCTCCCACCCGCACCGGCGTCGGCGCGGTATTCGCACGTGCTGCCGAACGTGTGGGCGTCGTCGAGCGGCATTACACGATCGCGGGATTGCCCGTCACTCTCCGCTTCGCCGGGGAGCCGATGCTCGCGCTGCTCGGCCGGGCGTTCGAGCACCTGGCCTGCGACCCCTCCGAAGACCCCGCTCTCACGATCAACGTCTGGGACTCCGAGTCGAGCGGTATCGAGCCGCCACCCCAACTCGGCGAGCCGGTCGAGACCCCAGAACTCGGGCCGATCTACTATCACGAGCGCGACGGCGTGCGGGCGATGAGCCGCTGGAAGACCCTTTCCGTCCTGGACTTTTCTGCTGCGGAGGCGTGGTTCTGGACCCCCGGCCCTGCAGCGATGCCCTCGTGGGACTGGGCGGCACCGTTTCGGCCAATCCTCCACTGGTGGCTCGGCTCGAGAGAGCTCGCACAGGTTCACGGAGGCGCAGTCGGGACGCAAGACGGTGGGGTGCTCGTCGTCGGCCGCAGCGGCTCGGGCAAGTCGACGACGACGTTGGCATCACTTGCTGCCGGGCTGCGCTTCGCCGGCGACGACCTCGTTGCGATCGCGACCCATCCCGAGCTGTACGTGCACAGCCTCTACGCGACGGGGAAGCTCGAGGAGCATCATCTCGAGCGCTTTCCTCAACTCACGCCGACCGTCGCGAACCCAGTGCGAACGGAGGACGAGAAGGCCGTCGTATATGTCGAGGATGCATTTCCGAACAGTGCGATCGCCGGCTTTCGCCTTCGGGCGGTGCTCGTTCCGCATATCGTGGCACTGCGGCCGGAAACGCGTGTAGTCCCGGCTACCGCAGCGGCGGCACTGACGGCGCTAGCCCCGACCACGATCTTGGCGCTCCATCCACCACAGCCCAACCTGCTCCGGGAAATGGCAGCGCTCGTGCGCGCCGTTCCCTGCTACACACTCGAGCTAGGGTCCGACGTTGACCGGATCCCCGAGGCGATCGCCCAGATTCTGGAGACTCCACTGTGAGCAGCCCACTCGTCAGCGTCGTGGTTCCTGTCTATAACGCAGAGGCATTTCTACACGAGACGCTCGACAGCGTCTTCGCCCAGGATTACGATCCGATCGAGGTGATCGTCGTCGACGACGGGTCGACCGACGGCAGTGCCCGGATCGCGCAGTCGTACTCCGACGTCCGTTACCACTGGCAAGAGAACGCAGGACCGGCCGCGGCGCGGAATCGCGGCATCGAAGTTGCACAGGGCGAGTTCGTCGCGTTCGTCGACTCTGACGACATCATCCTTCCCCACAAGGTCTCCACGCAGGTCGGCTATCTCCGCGTCCATCCGGACGTGACGGCGACCCTCGCGCGTCAGGAGTGGATCGTTCCCCCACCGGGCGCAGTCCCGGACCTGGTCTGGGGCGATCTGGACGGAGTCCCGGCTATGTCGATGGTGATTCGCAGGGCAGCGCTCCTCGACCTCGGGTGCTTCGATCCGGCGCTGCGGGGCCCCGAGGACACGGACCTCCTGATGCGACTGCGCGAGAGTGCCTACACGTTTGTCGTCCTTCCGGACATCGTCATGCGGCGCCGCTATCACGGCGGCAATCTCGTTGCCGGTCGACGTGACGTTCCCGTGCCGCTCCAGCTGCTGAAGGCGAAGCTCGACCGAGACCGGGCGCGCGCCCAGGAGACGCCGACACGAACTCCTCGCGCCTGATCAGCGTTCTGATCCCTGCCTACAACGCGGCGCCGTACCTGGGTGAGGCGCTCGACAGCGTGTTCGCCCAGAGCTACCGCCAGCTCGAAGTGATCGTGGTCGACGACGGATCGGAGGACGACACCTGGGCTGTCGCGAAGACGTACGGCGACAGGATCCGGTTCGCGCGTCAAGCACGCCGCGGAGCCGGGGCGGCGCGTAACGTCGCAGTCGGGCTCGCAACGGGGACGTACCTGGCGTTTCTCGACGCCGACGACCGTTTCACGCCGACCAAGCTCGAGCACCAGCTGGCGGCCCTGGACGCCGACCTCGCGCTGGATGTGGTCTTCGGTCACGTGCGCGAGTTCGTCAGCCCCGAGTTGCCGCCGGAGGCACGTGCCAGGATTCGACCGCCGGCTCCACCGTCGCCCTGGACGTCGCCCAGCCTGATGCTCATCCGGCGGGCATCGTTCGACCGGGTCGGGCCGTTTGCGATCGACCTGCAGGTTGCCGAAGTCGTCGATTGGTACGCACGCGCGATGGAAGCCGGACTCAAAAGCCTGACTCTTCCGGAGATCGTCCTCGAGCGGCGTCTGCATACCTCGAACAGCGGCGTGCGCGAACGACACGCACGGCTCGATTACCTGCGCGTGGTCCGCGCCTCGCTGGAACGCCGGCGGCAACCGTGAGGGAGCGGCGGCTCGCGGGAGCGTTCTGGCCGTCGCGACGCGAGCACCTGGTGCTCCTGACCGCGCTCGCAGAGCCGCCTCGGGCGCTCGCCTCCTGGCAGGAGCTCCGACTCGAGCTCGACATCCAGACGCTCGAGGACGCGGCCTTCGCCGCCCTGCCGCTTGTCTACCGCCGACTGGAGACGATGGGGGTCGACGATCCGGATCTGTCTCGTCTCAAGGGCATCTACCGACACACGTGGGTGAACAACGGCCTCCTGCTCGAGCGTGTCCGAGCAACGGCAGAGGTGTTCCGGGCGGCCGAGGTGCCGATGCTGCTGGTCGGGACAATTGGTGCGGCCGTCCGTTACTACGAGGCCCTCGGGCTGCGGCCGACAGGCTACCTGGAGGTGCTCGTCAAAGAGGAGGACTGGCTGCAGGCCGTCCGAGCACTGGGAGGCGCAGGCTGGAGCACGCGTGGTGGTTCCCGGCCGCCGGGGACAGGACCGCTTCCGCTGTTCGACGACGCCGGTAGGGTCTGCCTGCTGCGCACCCGGCTTGCTCCGGAGTTCGTCGTGCAGGCAGAGGAACCGGCCGAGGCGCCATTCTGGAACGCGGCCATGGATGTCGACCTCGACGGCCTGCAAATCAGAGCGCTCTCACCAGGCGACGACCTGCTCGCGGCGGTCGTCATCGGAGCCCGCGCGCGCCGCGTCGCCTCGCTCCAGTGGATTGTCGATGCCGCGATGATCGTGCGCACCCCGGAACAGGTCGACTGGCAGCGTCTCTACCGGATCGCCGTCGAACGGGGCCAGGGGCTCCGTCTCCGTGACGCACTCGTTTATCTTCGCGAGCTGCTCGGCTATTCTCCCGCACCCGCCGTTCTGGAGCAGCTCGAGAGACGAAGCGCGTCCCGCCGTGAGCGGCTCGTCCATGCAGCCATGATCAGGAGCGTGCCGTGGCTGGGGTCGTTGCCACAGGCGGTCGGCGAGCATCTCGCCGTGACAGCCGGGACGTCCGCATGGGCAACCGCCGGAGCCTTTCCAGCTTTCTTGCGCGAGCGGTGGCAAGTGCAGCGCACCCGGCAGCTGCCCAGCGCTGCGGGGCGGCGCGCCGTTGGAGCCCTCGTGCGGGGCCGAGCCGGCCAAAGCGGCGGCCAGATGTAGCGGCCTGCTCGCCGGCTAATTCGCCTGAGCCAGCAATAGCCAGGACTAGACCAGGCGATTCGGATTCATCCAGGCGAGCTCGGGCGCATCGCGTCCGAGCATCGCCTGCGCGGCGAGGTCGCCGCACAGCAGTCCGAGAACGTTCCCGTGGCCCGAGTAGCCGCCCGCGACCCAGACGCGCTCCTCGCCCGGCACGCGGCCGACGACGGGGAGGAAGTCCATCACCAGACCGAACAGCCCGGCCCAGCGGTAGTCGACGCGGAGCGACCGGCCGACGAGCCCGGCGACGAACGCCTCCAGCGCGCCCTGGATCCCGGGTGTCGTCACCTCCTCGCTCGTGAACTCGTCCTGGAGCGCCGAGTCGCGGAAGCCGCCCGCGAGGATGCGGCCGTCGGGCGTCTGCTGCCAGTAGTCGAAGCCGTGGCGGCCGTAGTGCGGGCAGTCGAAGAGCCGCTCGAGCGGCTCGGTGGCGATCATCTGGCCGCGGGTCGGGACGATCAGGCCCTCGAGCTGCCCGAGGAGCCCGCTGAGGTAGCCGTCCGTCGCGACCAGCACCTGCTCCGCATCGAGCTCCTCCAGCGACTGCACGCGATCGTGCTCGCGGATCTCCGCGCCGGCCTCGGCGGCCAGCGCCGCGAGCCGCCGCACCCAGCGCGCGGGCTGGAGCGCCGCGTCGGCGGGGTGGAAGATCGCCGCGCGGAAGCGGCCGTCGAGCGGCTCCTCGACCCAGTCGGCGGCGAAGCCGTCGGCACGCAGCGCCTCGTACTCGACGGCGAGCTCGTCACGCTCGTCTTCGTCGTCGGCAAGGCGGAGGCTGCCCGTCCGCCGGCACGCATCGCCGGCCAGGGAGGCCAGCTTGTCGAGCGCCTCCTCCGTCAGCCGCCAGTAGCGCGCGGCCTGCTCGCGGCCGATCGTCTCGATCGTGACGTCGTAGGGCGCGGCGCCGCCGCGGAGCGCGAAGCCGCCGTTCCGCCCGCTCGCGCCGCCGGCGATCTCGCGCGCGTCGTGCAGCCGCACCTTCAGCCCGGCCTGTGCGAGCGTGAGCGCGGCCGCGCAGCCTGTGATCCCGCCACCGACGATCGCGACGTCTGGCGCACCCTCGATCCGCCGCTCCGGGATCGGCGGCGCCGGCTCGTCGAGCCAGTAGCTCGTCAGCGGAGGAGAGAGGTCGCCTGGCGCAGCGGCACGAAGGCGAGGTTACCGACGTCCTGGAGGGCCTTGAACGTGTTGTAGGCGTAGACGATGCCGGGCGCCTCGATCTCGAGGCCCTCGATCGCGCGCGGCGCCGTCGCGAGTGGAGCGTCGCGGCCGTCGGCGAGGCGAAGCTCGAACACCGTCCGGCCGACGGCGTAGACGGCGATCCCGGAGTGGACGTCGAGCCGCGACGCCCCTGCCGCCACCGGCCAGCGCTTCAGCAGCGCGCCGGTGTGCGAGTTGTAGACCTCGAGCGTCTTCGTCGCGGTCAGCACGACGAGGTAGTCCTTGCGCAGCGCGATCTCGTGCGCGGAGGTCGGCCGGATGGTCAGCAGCTGGCGCCGGGTCTCGGTGTCGTAGATCGCGACGGTGTGGTCGGTGCGCAGCACCGCGACACGGTGAAGATCGAGCGAAACGGCGTAGAGCGACGGCGACCCGAGCGCGAGGGTCGACAGGCCGGTGTCCAGCCGCTGGAGGGAGGCCTGGATGATCGTTCCCGCCTTGTCGGTGGTGAAGCGATTGACTGCCATCCGGTCGCCGGCGCCGACGAGGTGGCCGATCCAGGCGCCGGCCAGGACGCCGTCGACGTCGCCGGAGCGGAACGCGCTCGGCGACCAGCCGCTCTCGCTGCGCCCCGAGCGTCGCCGTGTAGAGATAGTCGTCGCTCTCGCTGTTCCCGCCCTGGTTGACGATCCACGCGAGGCGCGCGCCCGCGACGGCGATCTCGCGGACGCCCGCGCCGGTGCTCGAGTTGTCCGCGTCGCAGGTCTTCGGGCCACTCGCGACGGCGGCGCTCCGGGTGAGGACGTTGAGGACGATCACCTTCGTGCAGGTGTCGCTCTTGACGGCGTAGGCGACGCGCGGGCCGTCCATCGCGATGGACTCGATCTCGCCCTTCGTGTTCTTGACGCGCGGCGCCGGTTCCGCGGCCTGCGCGGGCAGCGCGAGGACGAGGGTCGCGAGCAGGAGCGCGGGCAGGCGGCGCATGGCCCCTCGATCATCGCAACGCCGCGCGAAAGATCCCTGAAGTTTCCGTAAGCAGTCCGTGCAGCTCGAGCTCCGCCAGGGCAGCCGTGGCAGCGCCGGCATCGAGCGCGAGCGCGCGGACGAGCTCGTCCGCGGACTGCGGGCCGTCGCGGAGGCGTGTGAGGATCGCCTCGGCGGGCGGGGTCAGGTCGGGCGGTTGCGGCTCGTGAGGCGCGAGCCCGAATGACTCGAGCACATCAGCGGCGGAGGTCGCGACCGCTGCGCCGAGCTTCAACAGCGCGTTCGTGCCGGTCGAGAGGGCGTTCGTGATCTCGCCGGGAACGGCGAAGACCTCCCGTCCTTCCTCGACTGCGAGGTCGGCGGTGATCAGCGCCCCGCTCTTCTCCCGGGCCTCGATCACGACGGTGACCTGCGCGAGCCCGGCCACGATCCGGTTGCGTGCAGGAAAGCGCCACGGCGAGGGCTCGACACCGGGTGCGTACTCGGAGACGACCAGACCGTCACGGGAGATCCTTCGGGCCAGCTCAGCGTGGGCGGCCGGGTAGTCGCGGTCGACGCCGCAGCCGAGCACGGCGACTGTGCGGCCGCCGGCCTCGAGCGCTCCCCGGTGGGCCTCGCCGTCGACTCCGCGCGCCATGCCGCTGACGACCACGACCCCGGCCGCGGCGAGTTCGCGGCCGAACATCCGCGCGACGTGAGCACCGTACGACGAGCATGCGCGGGCCCCGACGATCGCGACCGCGGGCTGCTCCAGCAGCTCCGGATCTCCGTTCCCGCGGAGGAAGAGACCGATCGGTGGGTCGAAGATCGCCGCCAGAGACGAAGGGAAGCCCGCGTCGGACCTGCCGAGCCACCGGAGGCCTGCGGCCGCGAGCCGCTCACGCAGCTTCGCCTCGTCGAAGCCGCGGTGGAAGCGCCTGAACCCCGGGTCCTGGGTCGAGAGGACGTGACGGCCGCTCTCGGCGCAGTAGGCGGCGAGCGCGAGCTCGCTCATGTCGCCTCCAGCTCACGCGGCGAGCGGTAGCCGAGCGCCTCGGCGACGTGCTCGGGCTGGACGGCATCGGAGCCGGCCAGTGCGGCGGCGCTTCTGGCGACGCGCGCGACCCGGGCACGGCCGCGGCCCGAGAGCGGCAGTCGCTCGACGGCGCGTGAGAGGAGCTCGTCGGCCTCGGGCGTGCGGCGCGGCACGCCGGCAGCGAGGCGCCTGCGCGCAGCGGCGATTCGCTCCGCAACCGCGGCCGACGCCTCCGACCGGTCCGCGGCCAGCTCGGTGGCGCGCGGACGCGGCACCGTCACCACGAGGTCGAAGCGGTCGAGCAGCGCTCGCGAGAGCCTCTCCCGATACGAGGCGAGTCGCTGCGTCGAGCAGGAGCACTCCTGCGCCGGGTCGCCGCGCGCACCGCAGGGGCACAGGTTCATCGTCGCGATCAGCTGGAAGCGCGCCGGGTACACGGCGCGGCCCTCCGCCCGCGCGACGCTGACCACCCCGTCCTCGATCGGCTGGCGCAGCGCCTCCAGCGCCTGCCGCTGGAACTCCGGCAGCTCGTCGAGGAGGAGCACACCGCGATGCGCGAGGCTGACCTCGCCCGGCCGCGCCGCGCGGCCGCCGCCGACGAGTGCGGCCATCGACGCGCTGTGGTGCGGCGCGCGGAAAGGGGGGTGGCGGACGAGCGGCTGCTCCCGCGAGAGCAGCCCGGAGACGGAGTGGATGCGCGTCACCTCGAGCGCTTCCTCCGGGTCGAGAGGCGGAAGGATCCCCGGCAGGCGGCGCGCGAGCATCGTCTTGCCGGTGCCCGGCGGGCCCGCGAGCAGCAGGTTGTGCGGTCCGGCAGCCGCGAGCTCGAGCGCCCGGCGCGCGCGCTCCTGGCCGCGGACATCGGCGAGATCCGGAAACGCCGGCTCGTGCCCGTTCTCCGGCGGCTCGTACGGTGACGGCTCCGCGTCGCCGCGCAGGTACGCGGCCGCCTCGGCGAGGTGCCGGACCGGGACGGGCTCGATCCCGGCGAGGGACGCCTCGGCCGCCGACTCGGCGGCGCAGAGCAGCCGCTCGGCGCCCGCCCGGCGAGCCGCCTCTGCGACCGCGAGCACGCCGCCGACCGGCCGCACGCGCCCGTCGAGCGCGAGCTCGCCGACCGCCGCGTGGGCGGCCAGGCGCTCCGTGGGCACCTGCCGCGAAGCGGCGAGCACCGCCAGCGCGATCGGCAGGTCGAAGCCCGGGCCCTCCTTGGGGAGCGCGGCCGGAGCGAGGTTGACGGTGATCTTGGCGGAGGGCCACTGGAGCTCCGCCGACATCACGCCGCTGCGCACCCGGTGCTTCGCCTCGGCACAGGCGCGGTCGGCGAGGCCGACGATCGTGAAGGCCGGGGCCGTCAGCTCGACGTGCGCCTCGACCTCGACGCGGCGCGCATCGAGGCCGACCAGCGCGTGGGTGAGCATCCGCGCGAGCACCCTGCCCAGAGAAGCAGCAGAGGTGTGACGCTAGACGCGCGCGATCAGGACGTCTTCGTAAAACTCGCCGGCCCGGCGGCCCGTGCGGCGGTTCACATGCCGGACGAGACGGTGTTCCAGCCGGAGGCCGGCGCGATCGAGGATCTCGTCGTAGAGCTGACGCCGGTCGTTGACGACGATCGCGACCGGGGCACCCGGGCGCAGCGAGCCGCGGACGTTCGTCAGCACCTCGACGATCCCGTCCGAATACGCGGCGATCGCAGCCTTGCTCGTCCCCGCGGCCGCCGCGCCGACCTCGAGCTCGCGGCGGTCGTCGAGCCCGAGCAGCTCGTACGCGTAGCGGTGCTGCTCGTGGTAGTCGATCAGGCCCGGGTACGGCGGGGAGGTGATCACCGCGTCGAACGGCCCGCCGAGCTCGAGCTCCCTCGCGTCCCCGTGCAGGACGGACGCCTCGCGCTCCCGGGCGCGGACGCGCGCGAACGCCTTGATCCGCGCGAGCGTGTCGAGCGCGTAGCGGCGAATGAAGTGCTCCGCCCGCTCGACGGGACGGCACTCACGCTTGTGCTTGTGGCACCAGTAGGGCCCGACCTGCGGCTCACGCGGGAAGTCGAGGTCGAAGTGCGTCGTCAGCCGCGCCGACCGCGCCGCGCGGGCGAGTACGACGCGGAGGACGTCGGCGTGCTCGTAGCCGCCGATCAGCGAGCGGAAGGCGAGCAGCTCGCGGGCCGCCTGCGGCGCGAACCACCGGCCGATGTAGCCATGCCCTTGTGTCTGACACTTGGCCGTGGCCAGACAGAACAAGGCGTCCCTGAGCTCGGACTCGAGGACGAACTCGTTGTAGCGCGCGGTCTTGACCCCGATCAGCAGGCAGTTGAAGGCGGCGACGTCGACGCCGGTCGCGTCGTAGCCGCTCTCGAGCGACTGCACGAGCGTCGTGCCGGACCCCGCGAACGGGTCGAGGACGCGACCGCCGGCCGGCACGTACCGCGCGAGCAGCGTCTCGACGAGCTGCGGGACGAACTTCCCGAGGTACGGGTGGAGCCGGTTGACGTGCTTCGTCCGCTCGCGCTCGGGCAGCTCGCGCTCGGACCACGAGAGCTCGAGGTCGATCTCGGCATAGAGAGCGTCCTGCGTCCGCGCCACCGAAGCTCACTTCGGCGGCGCGGGCAGGAGTCCTGGTCCCTCAGACGATCCCGCGGTTGCGGTCGTACTCGCGCAGGCGCGCGACGCGGTCCTCGAGCGGCGGGTGCGTCGAGAACAGCTTCGCGACGCCGACGCCTTTCAGCGGGTTGACGATGTAGAGCGCCTCGGTCGCCGGGTTGACCTCCATCGGCAGCGCCTGCCGGCCCCGCTCGAGGTTCTCCAGCGCCTGGGCGAGCGGCTCCCCCGTCCCGAGCATCCGGGCCGCGGTCGCGTCCGCGAGGTACTCGCGCTGCCGCGAGACGGCGAGCTGGAGCAGCGACGCCGCGATCGGGGCGATCATGATCACCAGCAGGCCGCCGAGCGCGCCGAGCGGGTTGTCGTCGTCGTCACCGCCAAAGAAGCTCATGAAGAAGAAGATGTTCGCGATCGCGGAGACCGCGCCGGCGATCATCGCCGCGATCGAGGAAACGAGGATGTCCCGGTTCTTGATGTGCGAGAACTCGTGGGCGAGCACGCCTCGCACCTGGTCGCTCGGGAGGTGATGAAGCAGGCCCTGCGTGACCGCGACTGCCGCATGCTCCGGGTTGCGGCCGGTCGCGAACGCGTTCGGCTGCTCGGACGGGATCATGTAGACGCGCGGCTTCGGGACGCCGTAGAGCTGCGCGAGCTCGGCGACCATGTGGTGCAGCTCCGGGGCCTCCGCCTCGGAGACCTCCTTTGCGCGGGCGGCCTTGATCGCGAACTTGTCCGACCAGAAGAAGGCCGCCAGGTTCATCAGCGACCGAGAAGATCACGAAGAACCAGAGCGCAGCCCCTCCGATCGCCCAGCCCACGCCGATGAACAGCGCGGTGAGCCCGGCGAGGAGGACCCAGGTACGGGCCTTGGTGCTGAAGCTTGCCTGGTTGAGATTCACGGCACTCCTTTCGGCTGACACGGGGTTGTCAGTCGAAGGTTTCTCCCGCCAAGTTGCCTGCCTGGCCGACGCGTCCGGGTCTCACTCGAGACCGTTCTGACGAACGACGCCCGTTCGGGGATAGTGCCCTTCGCTGAAATCAGGGTACCAAAGGGACCCGGCGGAGACGGCGCCGGCTGATCCCGATCGCCTCGAACCGGACCTCGAGCCCGGTGCAGTCCGGACGGCGCGCGAGCCACACCTCCGCCGCCCGCAGCAGCCGTCTCAGCTTCTCGCGCGTGATCATCTCCAGCGGGTCGCCGTAGCGGTCGCCGCCTTTCGCCTTCACCTCACAGAAGACGAGGCACCGCCCCCGCCGCAGCACGAGGTCGAGCTCGTAGCCGCCCGCCCACGCGTTCCGGGCCAGCACCCGGTAGCCGCGCAGCCGGTAGTAGAGCCACGCGCGCCGCTCGGCCGCGCGCCCCTTATGCCGCGTCGATGCGGGCGAGCGCTTCGTCTTGCGGGAGGTAGCAGAGCGCCTGGAACGAGCGCCGGTGGATCTGGCAAGGCCCCCGCTCCCGCACGACCGCCGAATGGCTCGGCGTGATGTAGCCGACGTGCGAGCGGAAGCCGTAGTGCGGGAAGAGCGGGTCGAGGCGGCGCATCAGCCGGTCGCGCGTCACCTTCGCGATCACGGACGCTGCGGCGATCGCGGCGCTGCGCTCGTCACCGTCGACGACCGCGGTGTGCCGGGGGGCGAGCGGCCCGAGCCGGAAGCCGTCGACCACGCAGACCTCGGCCGGCGGCGAGAGCTCGTGCAGCACGTCGCGCAGGCCCCAGAGGTTCGAGCGGTGCAGGCCCTCCCGGTCGATCCGCTCGTGCGAGATCACGCGGACGGCGATCCGCTCGGCGCAGCCGAGGATCGCGCAGAAGAGCTCCTCGCGCCGAGCCGCACCGAGCTGCTTCGAGTCGTTCAGGAGCGCAAGCGGGCGGACCCGATGGTCGCGCAGCTCTGCGTAGTCGAGCAGGACGCCGGCGACGACCAGCGGGCCGGCCAGCGAGCCGCGTCCCGCCTCGTCGGCCCCGGCGACGAACCGGGCGCCGAGCCGGCGGTCGAAGCTAAGAAGCCTTTTCCCCGGTCTCTTGCTGCTCTTGCTCTGCGGCTTCGGCTTCTGGTGCTGCTTCAGCCTCGGGAGCTTCGTCGGCAGGCTCGACGGATTCAGGCTCTGTTTCGGCGGTCGGCTCTTCGATCTCGGGCTCGTCGAGCTCCTCCTCATCGGGCTCTTCGCCATCGGCCGAGACTAGCTTGTCGGTCCGCCGAACCGCGCGGACGCGCGCCTTCTTGCCCACTTTGTCGCGCAAGTAGTAGAGCTTCGCGCGATTGACGTCGCCGATCTGCATGACCTCGATCTTCTCGATCTTGGGCGAGTGGAGCGGGAACGTGCGCTCGACGCCGACGCCGAACGACTGCTTGCGGACGGTGAACGTCTCGCGGACGCCCGCGCCCTGACGCTTGATCACGATCCCCTCGAAGACCTGGATGCGGCGGCGCTGACCCTCGATCACCTGGAAGTGCACGCGCACGGTGTCGCCCGCCTTGAACCGGGGGCGGCCTTTGCGCAGCTGTCGCTGCTCGAGGAGCTCAATCGTCTTGCTCATAGGAAGACGGCCCGCAGGCCGACGCCGAATGGTAGCAACGCCTACGAGTACGAGATGAACTCGAGCAGGCTTCCGTCGGGGTCGCGGAAGTAGACGCTCTGACCGCGGCCGCCCGCGCCCTGCCGCTCGACCGGCCCGAGCTCGACCTCCACCCCGTGCTCGCGCAGGTGCGCGGCGGCATCCTCGATCGGCCCGTCCCAGCCGAAGCAGAGGTCGCTGTTCCCGGGCCGAACGGGGTCGGCGGCCCGCGGGTGCGGCTCGCTCCCAGGCCCGTGGACGTTCAGCTGCTGCTCGCCGAGCCGGTATGCGAAGCGGCCGTACTCGAGCTCGACGAGCTCGGCCCCGAGAACATCGCAGTAGAAGGCGTTCGAGCGGTCCCAGTCCGTGACCGCAATCACGCAGTGGTCGAGCCGTAGAGCTCATCGCTGGAAGCCGATCCGGTTCGGCGGCCAGTAGACGGCGAAGACCTCGCCGATCAGGTTCCGGCGCGGCACGGTCCCCCACTCGCGCGAGTCGCACGACTGCGTCCGGTTGTCGCCCATCATGAAGTAGTTCCCCGGTGGGACCTTCCGCGCCGGGTACGAGGTCGCGGTGTCGCGGCGATCGGCCTTCACGTAGGGCTCGATCAGCTTCTTGCCGTTGATGTAGATGAAGCCGTTCCGCTCCTCCCAGGTCTCCCCCGGGAGCCCGATCAGCCGCTTCACGAACGTGCCGCCCGCGCCGCAGCGCTGCTCGGCCGCCGGCGGCGTCTTGAAGACGATGATGTCGCCCCGGTGCGGCTTGCGGAAGTGGTAGATGAACCGGTTCGCCAGCACTCGGTCCGAGAACCGCGCCTCGCAGCCGCTGCCCGGCCGCGCGCAGTGCAGCGTCGGCTCCATCGAGGAAGACGGGATCCGATACGGGTTCACGACCCAGGCCTTGATCGCCAGGACGATCGCGATCGCGCCGACGATCGTCACGATCCAGTCGATCGTCAGTCGCCAGCCGCGAGGCATGTTGCGGGTCGCACGCGTGATCGGGTTCAGCGAGTGGCGCGCGTCGTCGTCGTCGTGGCGTCGCCGTCGCCGTCGACCGGCACCGGCCGGCCGCTGATCGGGTCTTGGAGGCCCATCGACGCGTCGTAGCTCGCGCGCCGGGCCGGGTCGGTCAGCACCTCGTACGCCTGGCGCAGCTGCTGCGAGCGCACCGCCTCCTCGTCGGTGACCGGCTGGTCGAACTGGAGCCGGCGGTAGTACGCGGCGCGGATCTCGTCCTCGGTCGAGTCCCGACGGACGATCGCACGCCCGAGCAAGCGGCATGCTACGAGGATCGCTCATGAAACGCTCCGCGCGCGGCTCTGCTCGCGGCGCCAGTCCTCGATTCGGCCGTGATCGCCGGAGAGCAGCACCTCGGGCACGCCCCAGTCCCGGAACCTGGGCGGCCGCGTGTACTGCGGGTACTCGAAGCCGCCCTCGAGCTCGGGCGAGAAGGTCTCGCGCTCGGCCGAGCCCTCGGCGAGCGCGCCGGGCAGCAGCCGTGCGATCGCGTCGATCACGACCATCGCCGGCAGCTCGCCGCCGGAGAGGACGTACGGCCCGACCGAGATCGCGTCCGAGCACAGATGCGTGACGATCCGCTCGTCGAAGCCCTCGAAGCGGGCGGAGAGCAGCGTGATGCGCTCCTCCCCGGCGAGCTCGGCGACGACCGACTGGTCGAGCTGGCGCCCCTGCGGCGTGAGCGCGATCACGCGGTGGTCGGGCGCGCCGCCGTAGACGGCGTCCAGCGCCGCCGCGGCGACGTCGACGCGGAGCACCATCCCGGCGCCGCCGCCGTAGGGCGCGTCGTCCACCTGGCCGTTGGCGAGCGGCGTCGTATCGCGGTACCCGAACAACTGCAGGTCGAGCTCCGTTCCGAGCACTGTCGCGACCGGCCGCTGCTCCGTTAGCCACGCGAACGCGTGCGGAACGAGAGTGAATACATCGATTTGCACAGGCGAACCCGCGAACGAGGTTACCGGTCGGCGAATCCGGCGGTGACGACGATCCTGCCCTCAGCAAGGTCTACCTCGCGGACGCACTCCTCGTGCATGGGCAGCGCGAGACCGGAGTCGAGCTCCAGCACGTCGTTGGCGACGCCGGGGGAGACCTCCCGCACCGCGCCGAGCCGGCGGCCGCCTTCCTCGACGACGTCGAGCCCGACGAGCTGGAAGACGTAGTAGCTGTCCGCCTCGGGCTCGGGCAGCTCCGCCCGCGGAACGGCGACCTCCGCCCCGCGCTCGACCGGCCGGTCGAACTTGACCACCAGCCGTCCCCCGGCGCGCTTGCGCCCCGCGACGGAGGCGGGCTCGCCGCCGACGTAGAGCGTGTTCCCGGGCTCGAACAGCGCCTCGTTCTCACTCGGCCGCTCGACGACGACTGACCCGTCGAGGCCATGCGGCCGGCCGATGCGCCCGACGGTCACGAACTCGTTCAATCGTCGATCTCGAGCAGGACGCGCCGGTCCTCGCGCGCGCCGCACGCGCGCACGACCGTGCGCAGCGCGCGGGCGATCCGGCCGCCCCGCCCGATCACGCGCCCGACGTCCTCGGGCGCGACGCGGAGCCGGATGACGAGGTCGCCGTCCTCGTCGTCCTCCTCGACGTGCACCTCGTCGGGCTTCTCGACCAGCCTGCGCGCCAGGTACTCGACGAGCTCGGCCGCCGGCGTCATCAGCCGATGTTTTTCACTTTGAGCAGCCGCGAGACCGCGTCCGAGGGCTGCACGCCCTTGGAGAGCCAGTCCTTCACCTTCGCCTCGTCGAACTCGATCAGCGACGGATCGGTCTGGGGGTTGTAACGCCCGACGATCTCGATGAACTTCCCGTCGCGTGGCGAGCGGGAGTCCGCGACCACGACCCGGTAGATCGGGTTCTTCTTCGACCCGACGCGGGTCAGCCTCATCCGTACTGCCATTCCCTACCTCCGTGTCATTTGCGGGAGCGCGGGCATCTTGCCCTGTCCCATCCGCTTCATCAGCTTCTGCATCTCCTTGCGCGCGTTCAGGAGACGCGAGACCTCCTGGACGGTCGTGCCGCTCCCGCGGGCGATGCGCTGGCGCCGCGAACCGTCGATGGTATGCGGATAGCTCCGCTCCCGCGGGGTCATCGACAGGATCATCGCCTCGACGCGGCCCAGCTCGCGCTCGTCGATCTCGATGCCCTTCAGCTGGTTGCCGAGGCCCGGGATCATCGAGAGCACGCCCTTCAGCGACCCCATCCGGCGGAGCATCTTGTAGCTCGCCAGGAAGTCGTCGAACGTGAACTCGCCGGCGCGCATCCGCTGCTCCATCTCCGCCTGCTCGTCCGCCTCGACTGCCTGCTCGGCCTTCTCGATCAGCGTCAGGACGTCGCCCATGCCGAGGATCCGCGAAGCCATCCGGTCGGGGTGGAACCACTCGAGCTGGTCGAGCTTCTCGCCGGTGGAGGCGAGCTTGATCGGCTTGCCGGTGACCGCCCGGACCGAGAGCGCCGCACCGCCGCGGGCGTCGCCGTCGAGCTTCGTCAGCAGAATCCCGTCGAACGCGATCCGCTCCTGGAACGCCTCGGCGACGTTGACCGCCTCCTGGCCCGTCATCGAATCGAGGACGAGCAGCACGTTCAGGGGCTTCGTCGCCTTCGCGATCCGCTCGAGCTCGTCCATCAGGTCGGTGTCGACCTGGTGGCGGCCCGCCGTGTCGACGATCACGGTGTCGGCGCCCTGCTCCTTCGCCCAGGCGACGCCCTGCTCCGCCGCCTTGACGGCGTCCTTGCGCTCCTCGGCATAGACCGGGATCTGGATCTGCCGGCCGAGCTGCTCGAGCTGGTCGATCGCGGCGGGGCGCTGGAGGTCGGCGGCGACGAGCGCGGGCGTCCTCCCGTCCTTGCGCAGCATCAGCGCGAGCTTGGCGGCGGCGGTCGTCTTGCCGGAGCCCTGGAGGCCGGCGAGCAGGATCACGGTGGAGCCCTTCGGGGCGAACGCGAGCCGCGAGTCCTGCCCTCCCATCGTCGCGGTCAGCTCCTCGTGGACGATCTTCACGACCTGCTGGCCCGGCGTCAGGCTCTTCGTCACCTCCTCGCCGACCGCGCGCTCCTTCACGCGGGCGACGAAGTCCTTGATCACCTGGAGGTTGACATCCGCCTCGAGCAGCGCGAGACGGATCTCGCGCATCGCCCTCGAGACCGATTCCTCGTCGAGCCGCCCGCGTCCGCGGAGGTCGCCGAGAGCGTGCTGGAGCTTGTCGGAAAGCGTGTCGAACACGGCCGGGGAAGGGTACAGGGGCAGGCTTTCAGCCTGTCCCGGCGACGCTTCCCGGCCTGGGACCCTACTCCGAGACCAGCGCGCGGGCGAAGTCGCCCGGGTCGAACGGGCGGAGGTCGTCCAGGCCCTCCCCGACGCCGACCAGCTTCACCGGCAGGCCGAGCTCGTGGGCGATCGCGACCGCGATCCCGCCCTTCGCCGAGCCGTCGAGCTTCGTCAGCACGACGCCGGTGACGCCGACCGCCTCGCCGAAGAGGCGCGCCTGCTGGAGACCGTTCTGCCCCGTGGTCGCGTCGACGACGAGCAGCGTCTCGTGCGGGGCGCCCTCGAGCTTGCCGGCGATCACCCGGCGCACCTTCGCGAGCTCCTCCATCAGGTTCGCCTGCGTGTGCAGCCGCCCGGCGGTGTCGACGATCACGACGTCGCGGCCGCGCGCGGTCGCGGCCTCGATCGCGTCGTAGGCGACCGCAGCGGGATCTCCCCCGCGCGGCGCGCCGACGAAGTCCGCCTGGGCACGCTCCGCCCAGATCTCCAACTGCTCCTCCGCCGCCGCCCGGAACGTGTCCGCGGCGGCGAGCAGCACCGAGCGCCCGTGCTCGTGCAGCTTCGCCGCGAGCTTGCCGATCGTGGTCGTCTTGCCCGTCCCGTTCACGCCGACGACGAGGACGACGGACGGGCTCGCCGCGACGTTCAGCGTCCCCGGCTCGCCGAGCAGGGATGCGAGCTGGGCGGGAAGGTCCTCGAGGCCGCCTTGCTCTTCGAGCCGCCGCACGAGCTCGGCCGTCGCCGGGACGCCGACGTCTGCCCCGATCAGCGCCTCCTCGACCCGCTCCCATGCCTCCTCGTCGTTCGGATCGAAGCCCTCGAACTGCTGCGTCAGCGCCCGCCGCGACTTCGAGAGGGAGTCTCGGAGCCGCCCGAAAAAGCCAATTTGCTGCTCCGGCGTCTCGCCCGAGCCCGCTCCCCCGCCCAGCAATTCTTCCCATGTTCGAGCCATGGCGACCAAACCTAGCCTTTGCCGACGTCAGGCAGCTAGGCAGCAGAAACGGCGACGGCGTCTTCCCGCGGCAACCGCCGCGAGATCACCTGGGAGACGCCGTCGCCGCCCATCGTCACGCCGTAGAGCGCGTCGGCTGCCTCCATCGTCCGCTTCTGGTGCGTGACGACGATGAACTGCGCGCGGTCGGCGAACTGGCGCAGCAGCGCGCAGAACCGGCCGATGTTCGTGTCGTCGAGCGCGGCCTCGACCTCGTCGAGCAGGTAGAACGGGCACGGCCGCGCGAGGAAGAGCGCGAACAGGAACGAGATCGCGCCGAGCGCCTTCTCGCCGCCGGAGAGCAGCGAGAGCCGCGTGATCTTCTTGCCCGCCGGCGAGAGCTCGACCTCGATCCCGTGCTCCCCTCCCTCCTCCTCGGGCTCGGTCAGCCGCAGGCGCCCCTTGCCGCCCGGGAACAGCGTCGAGGCGACCTCGGCGAAGTTCTTCTGCACGGCGTCGAAGGTCTCGGTGAACCGCCGGTCGACGGTCTCCGTCAGATCGTCGCGGAGCTTCCGAAGCTCGTCGAGCGAGCGCTCCAGGTCCTCCCGCTGCGTGCGCAGCTCGGACAGGCGCTCCTTCTCGGCCGCGTACTCCTCCTTCGCGAACGGGTTGACGCCGCCGAGCAGCTCCCGGCGGCGCTCCAGCCGCTCGAGCTTCTCGGCCAGCTCCTCCCGTGCCCCGTCTGCCGGCTCGCCACCCCCCGCCTGCCGAAATCTCCGCTCCGCCTCTTCGCGCTCTGCTTCCAGCCGCGCCAGCTCGACATCGACGCCCGGAGACGCGCTCGGACGCCTCGGTCAGCGCGCGGCGCAGCTCCACCTCTCGCCCGCCCAGCGCCCGCAGCTCTGCAGCGAGCTCCCCGGCGCGCACGGCGCCGCGGTCCGACTCCTCGAGCAGCGGCGCCTGGAGCCGCTCGGCCGCGCGGCGCGCATCCTCGAGGCATGAAATCAGCGACTACCGCGTCGCGGCCGACCAGCCGCGGATCGGCCGAACGCGGAACGGCCTGGTCTGCGCGTTCAGCGCAGCGCAGCCGACTCCGCCAGGAGTCGTCTGCGCTGGGCCTCCAGCTCGAGCAGCACCGCCTCGGCGGTGTCTCCGGTGAAGGAGAGAACGCCCCGGGCCGGGTCGAAGAAGTGACCCTCGAGCGTGACGGCGGGCCCGCGCGCGGCGAGCAACTCGTGCACGTCCACGACTTCGATCCCCCCGAGAGGCTGAACCCGCTCTCCGCGCACGAGGACGGTCAGGTTGCCGAGGCCGCGCTCGCGCGCGCTCTCGAGCAGCGCCAGCCCCTCCGCAGGCGTCCCCGCGATCAGCGCGGCACCCACGGCCGCAGCGACCGCCCGCTCGTACCCGGGCTCGACCTCGACCTGGTCGAGCGCCAGCAGCGCGCCCTCCTCGGCGAGCGCCCGCGCGGCCGGGGGCAGCCCCTCGCGCTCGGCGATCGCGCGGCCGAGCGCAGCTGCGCGCGCGTCGGCGAGGCGCGCCTGCTCGAGCAGGCCGGCGTCGAGGAGCGGCGGCGTCTCGCGCAGCCGTTCGAGCAGCCCCTCGGCGGACTCGCGCCGCAGCTCCAGCCGCTCCGAACCGGAGCGCAGCCGGTACAGCGTCGCGGCCGAGCCCTCGCGGCCGCCCGCCGCCTCGGCCAGCGCGTCCTCGGCCCGTCCGCGCTCGGCGAGCAGCGCCTCGAGCGCGGCCTCGGCGCGCGCCCGCTCCTCGGTGAATCCCTTCCGCCGCTCGCGGCCGCCGGCGATCTGGTCGTCGAGCGTGCGCATGTCGATCGCCGCGATCCCCGCGCGAAGCGAGGCGATCTCGACGCCGAGCTTCTCCGCGCGCTCGGCAGCAGTCGCCTGGAGCGCCAGCGGGCGCAGCCGCTTTGCGACCTCCGCCTCCACGTCGCGGGCGCGCTCGACCTGCGTCGCCACGCGCGCGAGCTTCAGCTCGGCCCTGTGCCGCCGCCGCTTGAAGCGCCCGAGACCGGCCGCCTCCTCGACCAGCATCCGCCGTTCCTCCGGCTTGCTCGCCAGGATCGCCTCGACGCGGCCCTGCGAGACGATCGAGCCCATCGCCTGGCCGAGGCCGACGTCCGAGAGCAGCTCGACGACGTCCGTGCGCCTGACCTGCGCGCCGTTGACGAGGTACTGGCCCTCGCCGCCGCGGTGCAGCCGGCGAACGATCGAGACCTCCGTGAAGTCGAGCTCGGCCAGCGCACCGTCCTCGTTGTCGAACAGCAGCTCGACCTCGCAGTGGTCGGCCGCGGCCCGGTTCGCGGACCCGGCGAAGAGCACGTCGTCCGGCTTCTCGGCGCGGAGCTCGCTGGGCGCGAGCGAACCGGCCGCCCAGATCAGCGCGTCGGCGATGTTCGACTTGCCGGAACCGTTCGGCCCGACGACGACGGCGACGCCCGGCTGGAGCCGGACCTCGACCGGGTCGGGGAACGACTTGAAGCCGCGCAGCTTGATTGCACGCAGGTGCACGCGAGGGGCAGGCTAACGATCGAGGCGGATGGGCCGGCTCGGCCGGCCCCGCCGGCTACTCGGCCTCGATCGCCGCGAGCGCCTCCCGGGCCGCCTCCTGCTCGGCGTCCTTCTTCGTGCGGCCGGCGCCCTCGCCCATCTGCGTGCCCTCGATCAGCGCCGCGCACGTGAACCGCCGCTCGTGGGCCGGGCCCTCGATCTCGAGCACCGAGTAGCTCACCTGCCGCTTCCGGCGCGCCAGCGCCTCCTGGAGCTCGGTCTTGTAGTCGACGTGCTGGGTCGCCGCGTACTCGATCCGCTCGGAGAACGCTGCGACGATCGAGGGCTCGACCTTCTCGAACCCATGCTCGAGGAAGAGCGCCGCGAGCGCGGCCTCGAGCAGGGCGGCGAGCACGTTCCGGTTGCGCGCCAGCTTCTCCAGCTCCTCGTCCGGCAGCGCGCGGCCTCGCTCGAGCAGCATCGAGCCGAGATCGAGCTCGCGCGCCACCCGCGCACAGCTCTGCCGCGAGACGACGTGCGAGCGGATCTTCGCGAGCCGGCCCTCGCTGAAGTCCGGATAGCGCTCGTACAGCGCCCGCGCGACCGAGAGCTCGAGGACACTGTCGCCGAGAAACTCGAGCCGCTCGTACGAGGACGCGCGGTCGGGCGCCCAGGACGAGTGCGTGAACACGTGCTCCAACCGCGGAGCGGGCAACGCGTCGATCAGCTTGCGGAGCGGCTTCGGCCCTGAAGCCGGACTGGCCTTACTGGTGCGTCGAGACGTAGTCGACGGCCTGCCCCACGGTCGTGATCTTCTGCGCGTCGTCGTCGGAGATCTTGATCCCGAACTGATCCTCGAGCTCCATGATCAGCTCCACGAGGTCGAGCGAGTCGGCGTCGAGGTCTTCCTGGAAGGAAGCCTCTTCGGTGATTACGTCCTCGTCGACTCCGAGTTGCTCGACGAGCACTTCCTTCACCCGTTCGAAGACTTCCTGTCTCGACGCTGCCATGTCACCTCTCGTTTCGTAGTGGGGTAAAAATCGCTCTCCGCGACGTCCGAGCTTCTGCCCGGACGTCTTGCGTTGGGCAGAGAGCGCGCCGATCATACACAGGTCACGCGAGAGGTTGGGCCTTTGCAGGCAACTTCTTCGCGAGCTCGCCGGTGACGTCGTGCTCGACGCCGCGAGCGGCGAGCCGGATGGCGTTCGCGATCGCAGTCTGCGATGAATTTCCATGCGCGATCACGACCAGCCCGCGCAGCCCGAGCAGGTAGGCGCCGCCGTAGGTGTCGGGGTCGAGCCGGTGCCGCAGGCGCCGCGAGGCCGGCCGGATCAGCAGGCCGCCGAGCTTGCCGAACGCCGTCTTGGTGATCTCCTCGCGGAGCCCCGCGATCACCGTCCGGATCGTCCCCTCGAGCGCCTTCAACGCGATGTTGCCGGTGAACCCGTCGGCGACGACGACGTCGGCGGCCTTCGCGAGCAGCTCGCGGCTCTCGGTGTTCCCCGAGAAGTTCAGGGAGCTCGCGGCGAGCAGGCCGTGAGCCTCGAGCACGAGCTGGTTGCCCTTCTCCGGCTCCTCGCCGATCGACAGCAGCCGTACTTCGGGATTGGCGATACCGAGGATCTCCTCGGCGAAGATCGAGCCCATGTGGGCGAACTGGAGCAGGTGCTCTGCGCGCGCATCGGCGTTGGCGCCGCAGTCGAGCAGCACCGAGGGGCCGTCGCGGGCCGGGATCGGCACGGCGATCGCCGGGCGCATCACGCCGGGAAGCCGCCTGATCTCGAGCAGCCCCGCCGCGAGCATGGCGCCCGTGTTCCCGGCCGAGACCACCGCGTCCGCTCTCCCCTCGCCGACCGCGCGGCAGGCCTCGACGAGCGAGCTGTCGGGCTTCGCGCGCACGGCTTCCGCGGGCTTGTCGTCCATCGCGATCACCTGCTCGGCGGCCACGTGCTCGAGCCCGCGTGCGTCGAGCGAGGCCGGGCCGTAGAGAACCGGAACGATCCCGTCGGCGGCAGCTGCAAGCGCGCCGGCGACGACCTCATCCGGGCCGCGGTCGCCGCCCATGGCGTCGACGGCGACTCTGGCGGTCAACTACGGAAGCGGGGTGATCAGCGGCTCGACCTCGCGGCCCTTGTACGTCTTGCAGTTCGGGCAGACGCGGTGCGGCCGCTTGGGCTGGCCGCAGGTCGGGCAGACGTTGACGCGCGGGGCTTCGATCCCGTGCTGGGCACGCCGCTTGTCGCGGCGGGATTTCGAGGTTTTCTTCTTGGGGACTGCCATTGGAGCCGCGGCAGTATAGCTACAGGTCGTGCTTCAACTGCTGGAGCGCGGCCCAGCGCGGGTCGACTTCCTCGCCCTCGTGCACGTGCGGCTCCCGGTTCAGGTCACGGCCGCATTCGGGGCACAGCCCCGCGCAGTCGGGACGGCAGAGGATCTTCTCGGGCAGCGCGAGGATGAGCGCATCGCGCGCCCAGGCCGATAGATCGAGTCGGTCGTCGGTCAGGTACGGCGTCGTCAGCTCGTCCGTGTCGGGGCTCGTCGCCTGGTACTCGCTCAGCCGGAGGCTCTCGTCGACGACGGCGTCCATGAGGCAGCGCACACACGGCCCGTGCAGGCGCACAGAGAGCTGGAGCCCGAGGACGATGCCGGTGGAGGCGCGGGTGACGGAGAGCTCCGCCGGCACCTGCTCGGGCACCGCGACGTAGCGCTCACCGCCGAGCTCGATCGGCGCGATCGCGACCTCGACCGCCTCCCGATGCTCCTCCCCCGACCTCACCCTGATGTTGCGGAGGTCGAAAACCGTCATGTCGAGGAGGTTAGCGAGCGCGTGCCGCCACGGCGGCCTGCCGCCGCTCGGCCGCCCCGCGCGGCTTCGGAGCGCTGACGATCAGCGCGACCGAGGCGAGAATGACCCCGCCGCCGACGAGCGTCCGCCAGGTCAGCGGCTCCCCGAGGATCACCGTCCCGAGCAGGACCGCGACCACCGGGTTCACGTACGCGTACGTCCCGACGAGCGAGGTCGGGACCTCGCGGAGCAGCCACATGTACGCCGTGTACGCGACCAGGGAGCCGGCGACGACGAGGTACGCGAGCCCGAGCCACGACTCGAGCGAGACCTGGGACACGTGGAACCCGCTCGCCTCTCCGCTCGCAGCGGAGACGACGGCGAGGATCAGACCGCCGGCCGTCATCTGCATCGCCGCGGCGACGAGCGGCCGCTGCGGCTGGGGCGCCTGGCGGGAGTAGAGCGAGCCGAGCGCCCAGGCGAGGGAGCTGAAGACGAGGAGGATCGCCGCGCGGCTCGCGCCGCCGCCCGGCCCGCCCGGGGCGACGAGCAGACCGACGCCGCCGAAGCCGACGACGAGCCCGATCACGATCGTGCGGGCGAGCCGCTGCGCGTAGAAGACCCGGTCGAGCAGCGCCATCCACAGCGGAACGGACGCGATGATCAGCGACGCGGTGCCGGTGTCGATCGTCTGCTCGGCCCAGCCGACAGCGGCGTTGCCGATCGCCAGCATCGGCGCCGCGATCAGGAACGCGCTCAGCCAGTGGCGCGCGGTCGGCCGGTCGCTGCGGTCACCGCGACGCGTGGCCCAGACGTACAACAGCGGCCCTGCGATCAGGAACCGCATGGACGCCATCAGGAACGGCGGCATCGTCCGCACCGCGAGATCGATCCCGAGGTACGTCGAGCCCCAGACGACGTAGACGATCGCGAGCGCCAGCCAGGCGCTGCGGCTTACTGCGGCCGGGCCACCAGCCTCGCCGGTCGTGGTCGTCGTAGTCGCGGGAATCGCGCGCCACTACGGAGAGAACGCCGGCAAGGAGCAGGACTGTGAGGACGACGACCTCGGGAGGAGCAGCAGTGGCAGACACCGCGCGGCCCGGTAGCGCGCTAGCGCTGCGCGCGCTGCCGCTCGAAGAACTCGGCCGCGTCGCGCGCGGTCGGGACCGTGAGCAGGTTCTCGTTCACCCACCGCTCGGCGATCGGCCAGCCGGTCGGGCGGATCCGCTCCGCCGCCGCCTCGAGGTCGTACTCGGTGCGCCGGTGCTCGGGCTCGCCGTCGCGGACGAGCACCCAGTAGGCGCCGGGAGCGTCCTCGTACGGCATCCCGACGCTGCCCGCGTTGACGAGCCGGAGATCCCCGAGCTGCCAGTCGAACTGCGAGTGCGTGTGGCCGATCACGACCGTGGGGTGCTCGGTCTCGCCGATCGTCTCGCGGGCGACCTCGGGCGGCGTGATCACCGTGACGAACGGCTCGTCGTCGTGCGGCGTCGCGTGGCAGTAGCAGACGTCGTCGAGGACGACGGTGAGCTCGAACGACGAGAGGAACTGCGCGGTCGTCCTCCTCGAGCTGCGTCGAGGGCCAGCCGGTGATCGGCCCCTCGCGGCCGCGGAGCATCTCGCGGTCGGCGTTCCCCTGCACGTACCGCGCGTTGGGCACGCCGCGCGCGAGCGCGATCGTCTCGCGCGGAAGCGCTCCGGCGGCGAGATCGCCGCCGAAGACCACCGAGTCGGGCGCTACCTCCTCGAGCTCACGCAGCACCGCCTCCAGCGCGGGAGCGTTGCCGTGAACGTCGTAGAGCGCCGCTACGAGCAGTTAATACGGCTCGTCGGAGTTGCCCGATGCGCCGGCCAGGACGGTTTCCTGGGAGCGCTCGTGGAGGCGCTCGCGGCCGCGCTTGACCGCGTTCAGGAACTTGTCCAGGTTGACCTCGAGCGTCGAGAGGATGCCGTCGGCCCAGTCCTCCATCTCGAGGCGCGTCTCGCGGGCTTGCCGCCGTGCCTCGTCGATGATCTCCTGCGCCTGGCGCTCGGCGAGCTTGACGATCTCGGTCTGCGAGGCCTCGCGAGCAGCCTGCTCGCGCGCCTCTCCCAGGATCCGGTCACACTCGCGCTTGGCCTCGGCCAGCATCTCCTGTCGCTCTTTGACGATCCAGCGGGCCTGCTTGATCTCTTCCGGGATCGTCGCCCGCATCTGGTCGAGGATGTCGTAGATCTCCTCGCGGTCGATGCGGACCTGGTCGGTCAGCGGCACGGCCTTCGCGTTGTGCACGAGGTCGTCGAGCTTGTCGATCAGAACGAGAACGTCCATATGCCTCTCAGTCTACTCTTGCGGGCTCGTCGGGGCTCCGCCCCGCCCTTCTGGGAACAAATCGCGGAATCTCGCTGCAACTGCCGGGGGAACGAGTCCGTCAACGTTTCCGCCGAACGCGGCGATCTCCTTCACGCCGCTGGAGGAGATGAACGAGTACAGCGGGCTCGCCATCACGTACACGGTCTCGATCTCGGGGGCGAGATGGCGGTTCAGCTGGTTCATCTGGAACTCCCACTCGAAGTCCGAGATCACGCGCAGGCCCTTGACGATCACCTTCGCCTCCCAGCGGCGGGCGAAATCGACGACGAGCTCGGCGAACACGTCCACCTCGACGTTCGGCACGCCCTGGAGCGCCTCGCGGAGGAACTCGACGCGCTCCTCGATCGAGAACGTCGGCGCCTTGTGGGTCGGGCTGCGGACGACGCCGACGACGACGCGGTCGAAGATCGCCGCCGCGCGGCGGATCACGTCGACATGCCCGAGCGTGACCGGGTCGTACGTTCCGGGGTAGATGGCCGTGATCAATGCATCCGCTCCGGCGCCGGCAAAGCCGCCACCTCCGCTATTTGTGAATCTCCGTCAAGCCTACGATTCATGCTCGAACAGAGTAAGGCGCGCGGAGCCGTACGTGCGGGAGGTACGGGCTGGAAAGTCCCTGGATTTGGGGCTCTTCGCGGGCGCCGGTCTCGTAGACGAGCAGCCCGTCAGGCGCGAGCGCCTTGACCAGGTAGGGCGCGAGGCGCTCGTGATCGGCGTACCCGTAGGGCGGATCGCAGAGGACCAGGTCGTAGGTGCGGCGGTCGGTCGCGAGCGCCTGGAGCACGTCGCGCTGCACGACCGTGCGCCCCGTCAGGCGCAGCTTTTCGAGATTCCGCTCGATCGACCGGAGCGCCTCGCGGTCGTTCTCGACGAGAACGCGCGGAGGCCGCGCCGCGCGAGAGCGCCTCGAGGCCCATCGCGCCGGAGCCGGCGAAGAGGTCGAGCACGGCCGCGCCGTCGACCGGGCCGATCAGGTTGAACGCGGCCTCGCGGACACGGTCGGACGTCGGGCGTGTGTCCTTGCCCTTCGGCGCGAAGATCCGCGCGCCGCGGTGCTCTCCGCCGACGATGCGCATGCCGAGAAGTTAAAGCGCTGCCGCGAACGCCTGATGCGCCTCTTCGCCGAACAGCACGAAGCGCACCAGGTCGACCCCCGTGTCGGCGCCGCGCACGGCCGCGACCGCCACGGGCGCCGCCTCCTCGAGCGGATAGCCGTAGACGCCGGTGGAGATCGCGGGGAACGCCACCGTCTTCGCTCCGAGCTCGTCGGCGACCCGCAGCGACTCCACGTGACACGACGCCAGCAGCTCCGCGGGGTTCTCGACGGCCGCGTACACCGGCCCGACGGTGTGGATCACCCAGCGCGCCGGCAGGTCGCCCGCGGTCGTCGCGACCGCCCGGCCCGTCGGCAGGCCGTCCGGGTACTGCTCCGCGCGAACCACGCGGCACTCCTCGAGGATCGCCGGGCCGCCGCGCCGGTGGATCGCACCGTCCACCCCGCCGCCGCCGAGCAGCGTCGAATTGGCGGCGTTGACGATCGCGTCGACCGCCTGCTCCGTGATGTCGCCCTGGACTGCCTCGATCCTCACTGGGCGAGTATCGCCGCGACCATCGTCTCGGCGGCCGCCTCCTGCGAAAGGCCGCCTTCGCAAGCGAGGCGTTTCCAGGTGCGGAAGTCGAGTGCGACGCCGAGCATTGCGCGGCTGCGGGCCCGGCGCGGAAGCACCTCGGCCAGCGCGGCGTAGGCCGCGGCGGCGAACGGCGCGCCCCGCAGCTCCTGGATCTCGCTCACGCCGGCGTGGAACTCAGCGTCGCGGACCACCTTCGCCAGCATCTCCTCTGTCCGCTCGTAGTACGAGTACAGGTCGGTCAGCCCGAGCCGCAGACGGAGCTCGGCGTCCGGTTCCGCCTGCCACGCCGTCGGGTCCGGAGGCGGATTCAGCTGCCCGTAGTGCCCTGAGCATGCGAGCAGCAGAGAGTGCTCGTCGGGGAAGTGGCGGTAGAAAGTGTTCCGCTGGACGCCGGCGAGCCGCGCGATGTCGCTGATGCTCGTCAGGCCGGGGCCTTTGGACTGGTGCAGCTGAACCGCCGCCTCGACGATTCGCCGACGGGTCTCGGCCTGGGATTCCGCCCTGCGCTTCAGCTCGTACTTGCGGGTCATACCGAAATTGTTGCACATCGCTGTTCGATGATGTATATATCACCGCACATTGTTGTTCGACGAAAGGAGAGAAGGTCATGCAGGCGATCAACCTCAACGAGATCGAGACGATCGAGATCCAGTCGGAGCTCGACCCGGGCATGCGCGTCCGCGTCGGCTTCCCGATCTCCAGCGCGACCGGCACCGCCGCCAGCGCGAGCGTGTACTTCGAGCTCGACCCGGGCGCGCATCTCGGCGTCCATACCGACTCCGCCGAGGAGTTCCTGATCATTCTCGAGGGCGAGGGCGAAGGCCTCGTCGGCGAGGAGACCGCTCCCGTCCAGACCGGCGACGTCGTCGTCGTGCCCGCGATGGTCCGTCACGGCCTGACCAACACGGGCACCGAGGTCCTCCGGGTGTTCGGCACCTTCGCAGGCTCGACCAACATCGGCACGTTCGAGGAGCCGATCGCGGACGGCGGCCCGCAGGTGTTCGTGGTCGGCGGCCCGATGCCGATCGCGCTTCCCCTGGAGCAGCCCGTCGCCGCCTGACGGTTACGCGGCCACCCCGTCAGCCGGGAAGAGCCGCGCCAGCTCGTCGTCGATCGGGCCCTCCTGGTCGATCAGCTCCTGAGCCGCCGACCGCGCCCGCTCCAGCAGGGCGCGGTCGGCGCGGAGCTTCGTGAAGCGCAGGTCCGACAGTCCCGACTGGCGCGTTCCGAGCAGCTGGCCTTCGCCGCGGAGCTCCAGGTCGACCTCGGCGAGCTCGAATCCGTCGGTCGTCTCGACCAGCGCCTCCAACCGCCGAACCGCCGTCTCCGTCAGCTCCTCCTTCGGACGCGAGACCAGCAGGCAGTACGACTGCTCCGCCCCCCGACCCACGCGTCCCCGCAGCTGGTGCAGCTGCGCGAGGCCGAAGCGGTCGGCCTCCTGGACGATCATCACCGTCGCATTCGGGACGTCGACGCCGACCTCGATCACCGTCGTCGCGACGAGCACGTCCAGCTCCTGCGCCTTGAATCTCGCCATCAGGTCGCGCCGGTCGGCCGGCTTCAACTTCCCGTGCAGGCAGCCGACCCGGAACGCGCTCAGCTCCGCGCGCGCGCAGGCGAACGGCCTCCTGCTCCGCCGCCCGCGCGCGCAGCGTCTCCGACTCTCGATCAGCGGACAGACGACGTACGCCTGCCTTCCGTCCTTCAGGAGCCGGGTCAGCCGCGTATACGCCTCCGAGGCGCGGCCCTCCTCGATCCAGCTCGTCACGATCGGCTTACGCGAGGCCGGCGGCTTCGCGATCTCGCTGACGGACAGGTCGCCGTAGACCGTGAGCGCAAGCGTGCGCGGGATCGGCGTGGCCGTCATGTGCAGCACGTGCGGTGACCGCGGCCCTTGCCGCGCGGAGCGCTCGCGCGCTGCTCGACGCCGAAGCGGTGCTGCTCGTCGACGACGGCGACCGCCAGCCGGCCGAGGTCGACCCCCTCCTGGATGAGGGCGTGCGTGCCGACGAGGATCGACGCGCCCGCCGCGGCGTCGCGCGCGCGCTTCCCCACCGAGCTCGTCAGCAGGCCGACCGTCACCCCGAGCTCGCGGCAGAGCTCCTCGACCGTGAGGAAGTGCTGCTCCGCGAGCGTCTCCGTCGGCGCCATCAGCGCGCCCTGGTACCCCTCCTCGACGGCGCGTAGCAACGCGTAGAGCGCGACCACCGTCTTCCCCGATCCGACGTCGCCCTGGAGGAGCCGCTGCATCGGCACCTCGCGCGCGAGGTCGCCGGTCGAGGTCCGCGATCGCCTGCTCCTGGTGCGGGGTCAGCTCGAAGGGGAGCACCTCGCGGTAGCGCGCGATCAGCTCGCCCGGCTCCCCCAGCGCCGGCGCACTCTCCAGCTCGCGCTCTCGTGTCCGGCGGGCGAGGCCGAGCTGGAGCAGGAGCAACTCGTCGAACGCAAGCCTCTGCCGACCGCTCTCCGCCTCCTCGACCGTCCGGGGGCGGTGCAGGGCGACGAGCGCGTCTGCACGCGTCGGGAGCGCCTCGCGCGCCTTCAGCCCGGCCGGGAGGAAGTCCAGGTAGTCGCGCGCGAATCCGAGCGCAGCGGTCACGAGCGCGCGCATCCGCGGCGGCGTGATCTCCTCACCGGCCGGATAGATCGGTGCCAGGTCGGCGGTCGCGCCGCCGCCGTTCAGGTCGTACGAGCGAACCGCGAACTCGTTCCGCCGCAACTGGCCCCGGAGCCGCACGACGGTTCCGGGCAGAAGCTTCTCCGCGAGCCAGTCCTGGTTGAACCAGACCGCTGGAATCGAGCCGGTCTCGTCCGCGATCACCGCCTTCAGCACGGTCAGCCGCCCGCGTGTACGGCGCAGCGAGACGTTCCGCACCTCGCCGACGATCACCGCCTCCTGTTCGCCGAAGAGGTCGGAGATCCGGCTCTCGCCGACCGCCCGCTGGTAGTCGCGCGGCCGGTGCTCCAGCAGTTGCCGGATCGTGCCGAGGCCGAGCTTGCGCAGGCGCGTCGCGATCCTCGGCCCGACCCCGGGCAGCGAGTCGAGCCCCAGCTCCAGGCGCTCGGGCCGGCCGCCACCGCGCGGGCGAGGCCACGCGGCAGGTGGATCTGCCCCGGCGAAGGCCTTCATGGCCCGACGATATCTCGTCGACTTGCCGGCAGCCCCGCCGGGCAAAGCCCGCCGGGGCGCAAGAAAACCGGAATCTACCGGCGTCCTCAGTCGGCGTCGTCGAACCAGAAGAAGCCGACCGCGCCCGGCCCGGCGTGCGTGCCGACGACCGCCCCGAGCATCGTCTCGACCTCGATCTCGGCCTGCGGGCGGACCCGTGCGGCCAGCTCGCGCAGCGCCTGGAGGCGGTCCGGCGCGTCCGCGTGCGCGATCCCGACCTTCAGCGTCGGCCCGTCGCCGCTGCCCGACTCGAACGCGTGCTCGAACTCGAGGAACGCCTTGTGCGCGCCGCGGACGCGCTTGAGCGGGACGACCTCGCCGTCCTCGATCCCGAGGATCGGCTTGATGTTCAGCAGCGTTCCGGCCATCGCAGCCGCCTTGCCGATGCGGCCGCCCTTGGCGAGGTATTCGAGGGTGTCGACCGTCCAGATCACCCGGCTCTCGCGCCGGAACCGCTCGACGAGGGCATCGAGCTCCTCGTCCGTCGTCCCGCGCTCGAGCCGCCGCTGGACGGCGAGCGCGAGCATCGCGAGCCCGGCGGAGACGCTGCCCGTGTCGATCGCCCGCACGCGGCCGTCGCCGAGCTCCTCGGCGGCGCGGCGCGCGCTCTCGACCGTGCCCGACAGCTTCGCCGGCAGGTGCAGCGAGAGGATCCGCGAGTAGCCGCCGAGCTCTTCGTACGTGCGCAGAAAGTCCGCCGGCGTCGGCTGCGACGTCGTCGGCGAGACGGCTACCCGGCGGAGCCGCTCGTAGAACTCGTGCGGGCCGAGCTCCTCGTAGTCGCGGAAGCTCTCATCGCCGAAGCGGACGTAGAGCGGCACGACACGCCAGTTCGGGGAGATGCTCGGCCCGTCCGGGAAGTCCGCCGTCGAGTCGAGGACGATTGCGGTGTTCTCGGAGGAGAGCTGCATCAGCCCGTCTCGACAGAGGCCGCACGGCGGATCGCCTCGACGATCACGTCCAGCGGCTCATCCTTGCCGACGCAGGCGACCGCGCCCTGCTCGAGCAGCGCCTCGATCTCGCGCTCCTGCGCGGCTGCCGTCAACACGACGACCGCGACCTCGGGGCACTCGTCGCGCACGAGCCGCGCGATCTGGACGCCGTCGAGGCCGGGCAGCCGGTAGTCGAGCAGGATCACGTCCGGCTCGTGCACCTTGCAGAGCTCCACGGCCCGTTCGCCGTGCTCCTCCGAGGCAACGATCTCGATGTCGCCGCGCAGCTCGAGCAGCAGCTCGAGCGCCTGGCGAAAGACGTCGTTGTCCTCGATCAGGACCACCCGGATCGGCCGCACCCGGCTCGAGCGCTTACTCGGCCGAGAGCAGCAGGTGGTAGTGGGGCTGGCCGCCCTCCTGGACCTCGACCTCGAGGTCCGGGTGCTCCGCCGCGATTCGCTCCAGCAGGCCGTTCAGCGGCGGCGCGTCCTCGCCGGTGAGGATCGTCAGCACGCTCCGAGGCTCGGCGACCAGGCGCTCCACCGCGAGCGCGGCCGTCTGCTCGAAGTCGTCGCCGCCGCCGATGGGATCGCCTTCGAAGAGCGCGAGCCAGTCGCCCTTGCGCACGGCGAGCCCGTCGAGGTCGACGTCGCGCGAGGCGACCGTGACCGCTCCGGTCGCGACGGCTGCGATCGCCTCCTCCATCTCCGCTGCGTTCTCCTCGGCGCTTCGCGCGGCGTCGTAGACGACCGCGGCCGCGATCCCGGCCGGGATCGAGCGCGTCGGGACGACCCGCGCCGGCTTCGCCGCGTGCTCGACCGCCTGCTCGGCGCTGAGGATCACGTTCGAGTTGTTCGGGAGCACGACCGCCTCGGGCGCGTGCGTAGCTTCGATCGCAGCGACGATCTCGGCGGTCGACGGATTCATCGACTGGCCGCCCTCGACGATCTGCGTCGCGCCGAGGCTGCGGAGGAGCCGCTCGTTCCCCTCCCCCGCGACGACCGCGACGAGCTCGGACGCCTGCGGCACCGTTGCGAGCCGCAGGCGCGTCTGGCGCCGTTCGGTCTGGTGGTGCATGTTCGCGATCTCGATCCCCTCGAGCACTCCGCGCGCGACCCCGAGGCTGAGCGCAGCCCCGGGATCGTCGGTGTGGACGTGCACCTTCAGGGCGGTCTCGTCGCCGACGACCATCAGCGAGTCGCCGAGCCGCTCGAGTTCCGTCTCCAGTGACGCGGCATCGAGCCGCTCACCCTCGACGACGAAGACGGTGCAGTAGCGGTAGCGGGAGAGCTCCTGGTGGATCGCGTCGATGCTGACGTCCTCCAGGCCGGCCGGAAGTGGCGGCAGCTCCTCGCCCGTCACCGCCGCGGTCAGGCCGCGGACGAGCTCCACGAGCCCGGCGCCGCCCGCGTCCACGACCCCGGCCTCACGCAGGACCTCCAGATACTGCGGGGTGCGGGCGAGCGCGTCCTCCCCGCGCTGAACGAGCGCGCGCAGCAGCTCCGAGACGGGCAGGTCAGGCGTCGCACGGGCCTCCGCCTCCTCGGCGAGCTCGCGGATCACGGTCAGCATCGTTCCCTCGACCGGCGTGCGCACTGCGCGGTAGGCGGCGTCGCTCGCCGAGCGGAAGGCCCGCCCGAGCATCGGCGAGTCGATCGTCTCCGCCTGCCCGATCACCTCGGCGAATCCGCGCACGATCTGGGAGAGGATCACCCCCGAGTTTCCGCGCGCGCCCATCAGCGCCGCACGTGCGACCTCGCGCGCGAGCCGCTCCCGGTCGTGCTCGTCGAGCTCCTCCAGCGCCTCCCTCACCGCCCGGACGGTCAGAGTGAGGTTCGTGCCGGTGTCGCCGTCCGGTACGGGATAGACGTTCAGGTCGTCGATCCGCTGCCGGCTGGCCTCGAGCGCCGCGGCGGTCGGCCCGGCGAGCCGGCGGACGGCCTCGAGATCGGTCACGAGTCGGCCTTCACGGCCTCGATGTGCACCTCGACGGCGGCGACCGTGAGCCCGGTCATCCGCTCGACCTCGTACGAGACGCGGTTCCGCACGGTCGAGGCGAGCTCGGCCAGGTTGAGCCCGTGCGCGACGACGACGTGCACGCGCGGTAGTCGAGACAAGCGCGTCCTCGGTGATCGCGACGCGACCGAGCTCGGACGAGGTGAGGGTGAAGTCCACGGCGCGAGGTTAGACCCCTCGCAACGCGCGCCGGGTTACTGCGCTTTCTGGACCTTGCCGCCCTTCAGGCAGCGCGTGCAGACGTAGGCACGCTGCGGCGTCCCGCCGACGACGATGCGGACACGCTGGAGGTTGGGATCGAAGCGCCGCTTCGTGGCCACCATCGAGTGGCTCCGGTTGTTGCCGAACCCGGGCTTCTTCCCGCAGACAGAACAGACCTTGGGCACGGCGGGGAATGGTAGCGGTTCGGTCTATTGACCGCGCGCGGCGGCCAGCGTGGTGCGCAGCTGCGCGAAGGCGTCGGCCATCTCGAGCGCGGTCCGCGCCGCCTCTGCGCCCTTGCCCACCCGCGCCTCGGCCTGCTCTGCCGTATCCGTGGTCAGCAGGCCGAACGACACGGGCACGCCGGTCTCGATCCCGGCAAGCTGGAGACCGCTCGCGGCCTCGCTGGCGACGAAGTCGAAGTGAGGCGTCTCGCCGCGGATCACACAGCCGAGCGCGATCACGCAGGAGTAGCGGCGCGTCTTCGCGAGCGCCATCGCCGCGATCGGCAGCTCGAACGCGCCCGGCACCGGCATCACCAGCACGGCCTGCTGCGCGACTCCGGCCCCGTCGAGCTCGGCGAGCGCCGAGTCGAGCAGGCGGTTGGTGATCTCGCCGTTGAAGCGGCTGACGACGATCGCCACCGAGCGGCGCTGGCCGGTCGGCTCGCCTTCGAGGATCGCATACCCGTCCGGGACGCGGAACTCGCCCTCGGCGTGCTGGTCTTCGGGCAGCGGCGCGGCCACCGGCTCGACCTGCGGCTCCGGCTCGGGCTGGTGCTCCGGATCGACCGGGTATTCCGGCGCGGCCTCGGCCGCGACCTCCTCTGCCTCGGCAAGCTCCTCCTCGGCGAGCTCCTCGGCCCGGCAGCTCCTCAGGCTCGGCGAGCTCCTCAGGCTCGGCGAGCTCCTCAGGCTCGGCGACGAGCTCGTCCTCCTCGTCATGGGTGTCCTCGTAGAGGATCTCGGCCTCCGCCGCATGCTCCGCGCCTGCAGGCGGTCGGAGCCGCTGCGACCAGTCGCGCAGGGGCCAGTCTTCGGCGTCTTCCGGGCGGTCGCTCATTGCTCGTCGGTCTCGAATCGCAGGTCCTGGTGGTGCAGCCTGTGGCCGAGCTTTGCACGTTTGGCCTGGAGATAGCGCACGTTCTGAGTATTCGGCGGCACCTCGATCGGCACCTGCTCGGTGACGGTCAGCCCGAAGGAGACGGCGCTCTCGAGCTTGCGCGGGTTGTTGGTCAGCAGGCGGATCGTCGAGAGGCCCAGGTCGGCGAGGATCTGGTAGCCGATCCCGTAGTCGCGAGAGTCGGCGGGAAAACCGAGCTCGAGATTCGCCTCGACCGTGTCGCGTCCCTGCTCCTGGAGCTCGTAGGCGCGGAGCTTGTTCAGCAGACCGATGCCGCGCCCTTCCTGCGCCATGTACAGCAGCACGCCGCGGCCCTCGGCTGCGATCTGTGCGAGTGCGACTTCGAGCTGCTCGCCGCAGTCGCAGCGGAGCGAGTGGAAGACGTCACCGGTCAGGCACTCCGAGTGCACACGCACGAGCACGTCTCCCTCGCCGACGACCTCGCCGCAGACGAGCGCGACGTGGTGCTTGCCGGTCAGCGTCTCGCGGAAGGCGACCGCCCTGAACTCGCCGTAGGCGGTCGGCAGCGCCACGCTCGACATCCGCTCGACGAGCTTCTCGTGCCGGCGCCGGTACTCGATCAGGTCGGCGACCGTGATCATCTTCAGGCCGTGGCGCGCGCAGTACTCGACGAGGTCGGGGACGCGGGCCATCGTCCCGTCGTGCTTCATGATCTCGCAGACGACGCCGGAGGGATCGAGACCGGCAAGGCGGGCGAGGTCGACCGACGCCTCCGTCTGGCCGGCGCGCTGAAGCACACCGCCGTTGCGGGCGCGGAGCGGAAGGATGTGCCCGCCCTCGATCAGGTCATGCGGCCTGGTGGCGGGATCGATCGCGACCGCGATCGTGTGCGCGCGATCGGCGGCCGAGACGCCGGTCGAGATTCCCTCGCGTGCGTCGATCGTCGTCGTGTAGGCGGTGCCGAGGCGGGATTCGCTGCTCGAGGCGAGCGTGCGGAGCTGGAGCTCGTCGCAGCGCTCTTCGGTCAGACAGAGGCAGATCACGCCGCGCCCGTGTGTGGCCATGAAGTTGACCGCCTCGGGCGTGGCGAACTCCGCGGCGATCGTCAGGTCGCCCTCGTTCTCCCGGTCGGGCGCGTCGACCACGACCACGAACTTCCCCGCGCGGAAGTCCTCGAGCGCCTCCTCGATCGTCGCGAACACGCGTGGTTCAGCGGTGGTCGCCATTACGAAGATCGTAGCCCCAGGAGCTTTTCCGCGTACTTGGCGAGGACATCGGCCTCCAGATTGACCTCGTCATCGGCCTCCAGCCCGCCCAGGGTCGTCGCCGAGAGCGTGTGCGGGACGAGCGCGACCGCGAAGCCCTCGTCGTCGAGCTCAGCAATGGTCAACGAGACCCCGTCGACGGCAACCGAGCCTTTCTCGACGCAGTAACGGAGGAGCTCTGCGGGCGGGTCGACCCAGACGCGCGCGCCTTCTCCTTCCCCTTCGACCGAACGGACGCGGCCCACGCTGTCGACGTGCCCCTGGACGTAGTGGCCGCCGAGCGGCTCGCCGGCCCGGAGCGCAGGCTCCAGGTTGACCCGGGCGCCGAAAGGCTTCACCCGCGCGACCGTCTCCGGGACGACGTCGAACGCGAGCGTCTGCCGGTCGCCGTCGACGACCGTCAGGCAGCAGCCGTTGATCGCGACCGAATCGCCGACCGCAGCAGCGAGCGACGACTCGACGACCAGGCGCCCGTTCTCGAACGAGACGACCCGGCCGACCTCCCGGACGAGCCCCGTGAACACCCGACAACGTTAGCCCAGGGCAAGCGCCTCGAGCGTCTCGCGCACGACCCGGCCGAGCTCCCCGCGGCGCGGCGCCCCGGGCTTCCCGAGCTCGGCGAGCAGCTCGTCGAGCGCCTCCGACTGGTCGGCCGAGAGCTCCGCCCGATCCGCAGCGGAGGCCACCTCGGTCAACCGGGCGTTGTCGACGTGCCCCGCCAGCCAGCGGGAGAGCACGCCGATCAGGTCGTCAGGGCTCGTGGACATAGGCGCTGATCAGCAGGTCTGCCCCGATCGGCCGCGCCGTCATGCGCGCGAGCTCGACCGGCGCGGCGAGTGGGCCGAGCAGCCGAAGCCCGTCGCCGGCGAGCTCCGGGGCGACGAAGAGGAGCAGCTTGTCGACGAGCCCGCGCTCCAGGAATGCGGTCGCGAGGGTCGGGCCGCCCTCGAGCAGGAGAGACTGGACCCCTTCCGCCGCCAAGGTCGCCAGCTCGTCCTCGAGCCGGCCGGGCCGCAGCTCGAGCTCCGAGCCATCCGGGAGCGGGCTCGTCCCGAAGACGAGCCGCCGTGGCCGGCGGGGGACATCGACGTCGCGCGCGCGTCAGTTGCGGGTCGTCCGCCCGGACCGTCCCGGTGCCGACGGCAACCGCGTCGACGGCCGCGCGCAGCTCGTGGACGAGCCGGCGGCTCTCTTCCCCGGTCACCCAGCGTCGGCCGGGCACGGTGACACGGCCGTCGAGCGTGGCCGCGAGCTTCAGGGTCACGAACGGGCGCTTCCGGGCGATCCAGGTTCGCCAGGCTTCGTTCTGCGCGCGCGCTTGGAACGTGTCTTCGAGCTCCACGTCGATACCTCGCTCACGCAGCAGCTCCAGCCCGCCTCGAGCCTCGGGGTTCGGATCGAGCGAGCCGGCGACTACCTTGCTCACGCCCGCGGCGAGAACGGCCTCCGTGCAGGGCGGCGTGGTGCCGTGGTGCGCGCAGGGCTCCATCGTCACGTAGAGCGTCGCCCCGCGCGCGCGGCCGCCGGCCGCCTCGAGAGCGACGACTTCGGCGTGCGGGCCGCCCTTGCGCTCGTGCCAGCCTTCGCCGACGACCTCCCCGTCCGCGACGACGACGGCGCCCACGACCGGGTTCGGGCGGGTCGTCAGGCGCCCGCGCTCGGCGAGCTCGAGCGCGCGCTCGAGCTGACTCATGCCAGCTGCTGAACGAGCCGGCGGTATGACGGCGGCAGGTCGTCCATCCCGAAGATCGCCGACCCGCAGACGAACAGGTCGGCGCCGGCGTCGTAGACGCTGCGGATGTTGTCGATCGCGATCCCGCCGTCGACCTGGAGATGGATCTGCGGGGCCAGCGCCGAGCGGAGCCGGCGAATGCGGTCGATCGCGCCCGGCATGAACTCCTGGCCCGAGAAGCCGGGGTGGATGCTCATGCAGAGGACGAGGTCGAAGCCCGCGGCCGCATCGACCGCGTCCTGCACGTCGGTCTCGGGCTTGATCGCCAGCCCGACCTGGAAGCCGCGCTCACGCGCCTGCGCCGCGACGGACTGCGGGTCGGAGACGGCCTCGAGATGGAACGTGACGCTGTCGGCGCCCGAGGTCTGGAGCGCGCCGAAGTAGTGCTCCGGGTCGTCGACCATCAGGTGGACGTCGATCACCCCGCCCTCGCGGTGAATGAGCGGTGCGATCGACTCGAGCACGATCGGGCCGATGGTGACCGGCTCGACGAAGTGCCCGTCCCCGACGTCGAAGTGGAAGACCCTCGCCCCCGCGCCGAGCAGCTGCTCGATCTGCTCCCCGAGCCGGGCGAAGTCGGCCGCGTACAGCGACGGCTCGACCTCGACCGTGCGGATCCACTGATCCCAGGTCACGGCGCGATCTTACGCCCCGGCAAGTGTCAGACCCTCAGCCGCGCCACGAAGAAGCCCGATGTGCCGTGGCGGTGCGGAGCCGTCAGCAGGAACCGCGGGTCTTTCGGATGGCGGAACTGCGGCCACTCCGTGCCGAGGTCATCGGGCGGGAGGCCGGAGGCCTCGACGATCGCCTCGTTCTCGTCCGCATTCAGCGTGCAAACGGAGAAGAGCACCGTCCCGCCCGGCTTCACGCGCTCCGCGGCCGAGCGAAGCAGCGCGAGCTGGAGCTCCGGCAGCGGCTGCGCGCGCCAGCGCAGGTCGGGGCGGCCGGCGAGGACGCCGAGACCCGAGCACGGCGCGTCGACGAGGGCGCGGTCGAAGCCCGCGAGCTCCGGCGGCAGTGCGAGCCCGTCGGCGTTGACGACCCGGACGTTGGTCGCGTCGAGGCGGCGCGCGTTCTCCTCCAGCTCCCGCGCGCGGCCCTCGTGGAGCTCGACCGCAACGACCTCGCCGGCGAGCATGGTCGCCTTCCCCCCGGGCGCGGCGCAGAGGTCGAGCACACGCTCCCCCGCGCGCGAACCGACCGCGAGCCCGGCCAGCTGCGAGCCGCGGCTCTGCGGCCAGATCCGCCCCTCCGCCAGCGCCAGGTCGTCGACGCGCTCGACCCGCCATGCCCCGGGGACGTCGGTCGGTTCACCCCTGATCTCGCCGCGCACGAGGCGGACGACCGTCTCGGGGGGTTCGTTCTGGGCCCGCATCAGCTCGAGCGCCCCTTCCTCACCCCAGTCCCGCACCCAGGTCTCGTAGATCCAGTCGGGATACGAGTGCTTCAGCGGGCCCTCCGGGAGCGCTTCCAGAAGCCCGCGCAGGCCGTCGCTCAGCCGCCGCATCACCGCATTGGTGAAAGGAACAGCCCGCTCCAGCCGCGCTGCCCGGACGAGCTCGACCGACTCGTTCACCGCCGCGTGCGGCGCGACTTCGAGGTAGCCGAGCTGGTATGCGCCGAGCCGGAGCGCCGTGCGCACGGGCGGGTCGAGCTTTCGCACGGGCCGCTTGCCGAGCGCCTCGATCCCGTGGTCGAGCGCGCGGACCCGCTGCACGGTGCCGTACGCGATCTGCTGCGCCAGCGCGCGGTCGCGCCGGTCGAGCCCGGCGGCCGCGCTCTGGAGCACGCGGTCCGCGTAGGCGTCGCCCTCGAAGACGCGGTGGACGACCTCGTAGGCCGCCCGGCGCGCGGGCGCTACCGAAGACCCCTGAGCCATTCGGCGTAGGCCATGCGCCGGCCGCCCGGCGGTTGAACCTCGAGCGGCACGAACAGGCCGTCCTCGACCCGCGCGCGCCAGACCGTCACGGGCCGGTCATTCAGCTCCGCGCGGGCGCCGATGTGCGGGGAGAGCGCCCGGACCCGGTTCACCGCTTCCTCCGGCCGCGAGAGGTCGAGCAGGCGGTCTTCCGGCCCGATCTTCTCCGCGTAGGTCGCACCCTCCTCGGGCTGCGGCTCGAACGACGGCTCGGGCAGCACGCGCTCGAGCAACTCGACGGCAAGGTCGGTCGCGCGGTCGAACACCGACCCGGCGTCGTCCTCCGGCTCGATCGGGAACGCCTCCTGCGCCGCGATCGGCCCGGCGTCGAGCTCCTCCACGAGCCGGATCAGGGTGACCCCGGTCTCGTCGTCGCCGGCCATCAGCGCGCGCTCGACCGGCGCCGCCCCACGCCAGCGCGGCAGCAGCGACGGGTGGACGTTCAGCCAGAGGTGGCGGTCGAGCCGGTCCCGCAGGATCAGCCGCCCGTAGGCAACGAGCACGATCGTCGGCTCGTCCGGCAGGTCCTCGATCCGCTCGATCACCGGCAGCCCGAGCTTCATCGCGGTCAGCTTCGCCGGCGCCGGGCGCAGCCCCCGTCCGCGGCCGGCTGGGGCGTCCGGCTGCGTGAGCACGAACGGGATCTCGTGCCGGCCGGCCAGCCGCTCGAGCACCTCGGCCCCGAACGGCGCACTAGCCGCAAAGCCGAACCTCACCAGGCTCCTTCTCTACCCCAGGATCGGCTGCGGGCGGAGCGTGGCCATCGCCTCGCGCCGGGCTTCGGGAGTCGTGCGCTCGAGGATCAGCACGCCGTCCAGATGGTCGACCTCGTGCTGGACGACGCGCGCGTCCAGGCCCTTCAGCTCGAGGCGAAGCGGTGCGCCGGTCACGTCCTGGGCCTCCAGGGTAAGCGAGGAGTGGCGCTCGACCGGAACGAGCACCCGCTGGAGCGAGAGGCAGCCCTCGTCGTCGGTCAACCGCTCCTCGCTCGGGTCGACGATGCGCGGGTTCACCGCCACGATCGGCTCGTCCTGCTCCTCGCGCCGGAAGACGAACACGCGGCGGACGACGCCCGCCTGCGTTGCGGCCAGCCCCACTCCGTTCGCGTCCTCCATCAGCGACGCCATCCGCTCGGTCAGGCGGCGGAGGTCGTCGTCGAAGACCTCCACCTCGCCGGCGCGCATCTTCAGCACCGGGTCCGGCCACTGGCGGATCTGCGCGAGCGCGAGCCGGCGGCGCGCCTCGCGCTCGGCGTCGAGCTCTTCGTCCCGGACCTGCCCGTGCTCGTCGGCTCACGCGCAGGGCAGTCTAGATTCACAGCGACTGCGGATCGACGTCGACGACGACGCTGAGGCCGGCTTTCCGCATCGCCGGCGCAGCTGCGGCGAGGGCCTGCGCGGCGCGCGCCGCCAGCGCACCGGGCCGCTCGGTCTTGGCCACGAGCTGCGCCCGGTGACGCCCCCGCAGCCTGAGGATCGGCGCCGGCCCGAGCAGCTCGTCGCCGCCGAGCGCCGCCTTCAGCTCCTCCAGCGCGCGCATCGGCGCCTCCGGCTCGCGCCCCGAGACGACGATCCGGACGAGATGGCGGAACGGCGGGTAGCCGAGCGCCTGCCGCCGCTCCAGCTCGCCGGCGAGAAACCCCTCGACGTCGTGCCGCGCGGCGAGCTCGACGGTGCGCGCGTCCGGTTGGAAGGTCTGGACGAGGACGCGGCCCGGTGCGTCGCGCCCGCTCCGCCCCGCGAGCTGGGTGAGCAGCTGGAACGTCCGCTCCTCGGCCCGGAAGTCCGGCAGCGCCATCCCCGTGTCCGCATCGACGACTGCCGCCAGCGCGACGCCGGCGAAATGATGGCCCTTGGCGACCATCTGAGTGCCGAGCAGGACGGCGCGGTCCGCCGCCGCGAAGCGCTCGAGCGCGGCGAGAGGGTCCTTGGTTTCCGCATCCAGCCGGATCAGCTCGAGCTCCGGGAGCCGCGCCGCGAGCTCGCGCTCGAGCCGCTGCGTGCCGGCGCCGATCCGGGCGAGCTCGGCCGAGCCGCACTCGGGGCAGAGCTCGGGAGCCGCCTCCCGGAACCCGCAGTGGTGGCACTGGAGAGAGTCGGCGTGGAGGACGAGAGCGACGTCGCAGTTCGGGCAGCGGCGCGTCACGCCGCAGGTGCGGCAGTGGATCGCGGGCGCGAGGCCGCGGCGGTTGAGCAGCAGGATCGCCTTGCCGCCGCCCTCGGCGATCTTCCCGAGCTCCGCGAGCAGCGGCGCCGAGAGCGGGTATCCCGCCTCACGCCGCAGGTCGACGACGCGCACCGGAGGGAGGCGACCGACGAGCCGGCCGCCGAGCTCGAGCCGGTCCAGCGCGGCCCAGCTCTCGGGCCGCGGCGTCGCGCTGCCGAAGATCGCGACCGCACCCTCGAGCGAGGCCCGCTTCGCCGCCACCGTCCGAGCGTCGTAACGCGGGTCGGAGTCCTGCTTGTAGGACTGGTCGTGCTCCTCGTCGACCACGATCAGCCCGAGCCCGCGCACCGGCGCGAACACCGCCGAGCGCGCACCGACCACCACCCGCGCCTCCCCGGAGGCGATCCGCTCGCGCTCGTCGCGCCGCTCGGCCTCGGTCAGAGCCGAGTGGAGCAGCGCGATCCGCTCGCCGAAGCGGGCCTGGAACCGGCCGAGCGCCTGCGGCGTCAGCGCGATCTCGGGCACGAGCACGATCGCGCCCAGTCCGCGCTCGAGCGCGGCCGCGCAGGCCTGGAGGTAGACCTCGGTCTTGCCGCTGCCGGTCGCGCCGTAGAGCAGAAAGCGCCCCTTGCCCGCGTCCATGCCCTCGACGATCCGGGCGAGCGCGGCCTCTTGCTCGGGGGTCAGCGAGGCCGGCGCCGCCTCTCCGGGCAGTCCCGTCGGGCAGCGGCTTACGCTCTCCCCGCCGCGCCCGCATCCGCGGCGCGACGAGCTCCAGCGCGCGCGCCGGAGTCGAGCCGTAGTACTCGGCCAGCCAGAGCGCCAGGTCGACGAGCGCCGGCGGGAGCTCGTCGAGGACGCGCCCGACCGGAGCTGCCTTCACCCCGAGCGGCGGCGCGTCCTCCAGCCCGACGACGACGCCGCGCACCTGCGAGCGCCCGAAGGGAACCGAGACGACCGCGCCCTTCCCCACTCCCTCCGGCACCTCGTACGTGAACGCGCGCGCGACCGCACGTGCGGAAACGAGTGGAAACACGGAGGCGTAGCGGCACGCCTCCAGCCTAGGTGTCGGCCTCAGACCCCGGCGGCTTCGACGACGAACTCGGTCGCGAACCCGAGGAACAGCCCGAAGAGCACGAACCAGGCGATCAGCGTCTTCGACGCGAGCCGCGCGTTCACGTTGATCAGCTGCATGACGACGTAGAGGATCGACCCGGCCGCGAGCGCGAGGAAGGTGATCGAGAGCGCCTCGCTCGACCAGGCCTGCCCGATCAGCGTGCCGACGAAGGTCGGGCCGCCGCCGATCAGGCCGAGGAGCAGCAGGAACCGCCAGGCCGGCTTGACCGCGTCGCCGGACATCGGCGCGACGATCCCGAAGCCCTCGGTCGCGTTGTGCAGGCCGAAGCCGACGATCAGGACGACGGCGAGGCTGATCTCGCCCTGCGCGCCTGCCTGCCCGATCGCGAGGCCCTCGGAGAAGTTGTGCAGTCCGATCCCGGTCGCGATCAGCAGCGAGAGCCAGGCCGACGCGGAGAGCGACCCGACCCAGCTCTGCTCGAACTCGGCCGCGGACGCCGCGCCGGGCCCGAGCATCGCCTCGTCGCGCTTCCGCTTCATCCAGCCGTCGTAGTAGACGAGGCTCATCAGCCCGATCGCGGCGCCGGCGGCGAAGAGCAGCGCGTACCAGGCGAAATGCGACCAGCTGCCGCCGTCGACCGCGCTTCCGAGCGCCTCGTCCACCGGCTCGATCCCGCCGTGGATGACGTCGTAGAGCAGGAAGAGGAGGATCCCGGTCGCGGTCGCGCTCAGCGCGGCCTTCACACTCATGCTCAGGTGCTCGACCCGGGCGAGCGGGAGGCCGATCAGGATGGTCGAGCCGGCGATGGCTCCGAGGACGAGAATCTGGGCTGAGGACACGCGGTCAGGATCTCCTTGCGGTCAGTGTAAGGCACACCTTACAAAACGGCCGCGACTATATTGGCGCCAAGGGCTCCCGTCAAACGGGAAGGGGACATGGCGCAGCGACATTCGGTCGACGACTACCTGGAGACGATCTGGTTTCTCGCCTTCCCGATCGGCGAGTACCGGCCGGTGGCGACGGAGACGCCGACGCTCGCCTCACGCGTCGCGGAGATGCTCGGGGTCTCGCGGGCGTCCGCCGGCGAGATGCTGAAGCGACTCGAGGCCGACGGGCTCGTCGCGCGCGGGGAGCACAAGGAGGCGCTGCTGACCGCGAAGGGGCGCGAGCGCGCGGAGAAGGTCGTCCGCAAGCACCGGATCATCGAGCGGCTGCTCACGGACTTCATGGGCTACACCGCCGCCGAGGCCCACGTCCACGCCGACGAGCTCGGCGACACCTTCAGCGACGACATGGTCGAGCGGATCGACGAGAAGCTCGGTCACCCGACGCGCTGCCCGCACGGCTGGCCGGTCGACCCCGAGCTCGAGCAGCGCGAGAACCTCGAGCTGACCCCGCTCGCGACGCTCGCCCCCGGCGACCGGGCGACGATCGTCAGGCTCGCCGAGCACGACGGCGAGCTGCTGCACTGGTTCTACGACCACGGGCTCGTTCCCGGCACGGAGATCGAGGTACGCGACGCGCAGCCGGCCGCGGGCCAGCTCACCGTCGGGCTGAACGGCGACGAGCGCGAGGTCGGCGAGCGCGCGGCCGCCGGGCTGTTCGTCAGGCGGTCGTAGCCGCAGTGGTCGCGGCGGCGACGCCGGCCGCATCGCGGAGCGCATCCGCCTTGTCGGTGCGCTCCCACGTGAAGTCGTGGTCGTCGCGGCCGAAGTGGCCGTACGCCGCGGTCTTCGCATAGATCGGCCGGCGCAGGTCGAGGTCGCGGATGATCGCCGCCGGGCGCAGGTCGAAGATCTCGCGCACGGCGTTCGCGATCCGATCCGTCGTCGAGCCTTCGCGTTCGGTGCCGAAGCAGTCGACCTCGACCGAGACCGGGTGGGCGACGCCGATCGCGTAGGCGACCTGGAGCTCGCAGCGGCCGGCGAGCCCCGCGGCGACGACGTTCTTCGCCACGTAGCGCGCCGCATAGGCGGCCGAGCGGTCGACCTTGGTCGGGTCCTTGCCGGAGAACGCGCCGCCGCCGTGGCGGGCCATGCCGCCGTAGGTGTCGACGATGATCTTCCGGCCGGTCAGCCCGGTGTCGCCCATCGGCCCGCCGACGACGAACTTGCCGGTCGGGTTGCAGTAGAAGAAGTCCTTGTCGCCGAGCAGGCGCTTGCTCGTCGTAGAGGTGGCCCGGCAGGATCGGCCGCAGAACGTGCTCGGCGAGGTCCGGCTTGATCAGCGTGTCGGCGTCGAGCCCGTCGCGATGCTGGGTCGAGATCAGCACGCGGACGATCTCGACCGGCCGCAGGTGGCCGTGCTCGTCGGTCTCGTAGCGGATCGTCACCTGCGACTTCCCGTCCGGCCGCAGGTACGGGAGCACGTCGGCCTTGCGCACCTCGGCGAGGCGCTTGCAGATCCGGTGCGCGAGCGTGATCGGCAGCGGCATCAGCTCGTCGGTCTCGTCGGTCGCGTACCCGAACATCATTCCCTGGTCGCCCGCGCCGACGAGGTCGAGCGGGTCGTCGTCGCCGGGGTCGTGCTGGACCTCGTACGACTGGTCGACGCCCTGCGCGATGTCCGGCGACTGCTCGTCGATCGCGACCATCACGCCGCAGGTCTCGGCGTCGAAGCCGTACTTCGCGCGGTCGTAGCCGATCTCGCGCACCTTCCGGCGGACGATGCTCGGGATGTCCACGTAGACGTCGGTCGTGATCTCGCCGGCGACGACGACGAGGCCGGTCGTGATCAGCGTCTCGCAGGCGACGCGGCCCTTTTCGGGATCCCCCGCGAGGACGGCGTCGAGGACCGAGTCCGAGATCTGGTCGGCCATCTTGTCGGGATGGCCCTCGGTCACGGACTCCGAGGTGAAGAGGAACGACCGGTCGGTCACGGGCGCGAAGGCTACCGGACGGAAGCGAAGCCCTTGAGCGACAGGACGTCCCCGTCGACCGAGCCGTAGAAGATCGCCGTCGACAGCGCCTCCAGGTGGGCCTTCACCTCGGGCGGGAGCGGCTTGCCGCTCTTCCTGCTCTTCGCGAGCGTGTCGAGCAGCGGCACGAGCTTCGGCACGTCGGCGTAGAGGACCCCGGTGGTCTGGTCGGGCAGGCCGGCCGCCTCGGCGGTGTCCTTGTACGCCTGCGAATCGGCGAGGTAGGGACCGTTCACGAGGCTCGTGATCGCGCCTTCGGCGTTCGTGACGACGAGCTTGCCGTCGAGGATGCCGTAGTAGACGACCGACTTGCCGATCGCGAGCTTCTGGAAGTCCTGACCGGCCACGTTGACCGGCTCCGGCGTCTTCTGCGTGAAGGCGCCGACGAGCGTCGCAAGCCTGTCGAGCGTGCCCTTCGCCTTCTCCGCGTCGTCGACCGTGACCAGGAGGGTGACCTCGTTCTTGCCGCCGACCGGGCGGACGGTGATCGCCGTCTCTCCCTTGAACAGGCCGATGATCTCGTCGATCAGGGCCCCGAGCGCCTTCTGCGCCTCGCCGAGCTGCTTCTGGAGCGCCGGCGCGCGCTTCGCCTCGTCGAGCGTCGCGTCGAGGCCCTTCACGTCGATGAAGAGCGAGACGTCGGCCGGAACGTGCGAGGCGAGCTCCGGCGTGAAGGGCGTGACCTCGAGCTCGTCACCCTTCAGCCGCAGGTCGGCGGCGAAGCCCTTCTCCTCCGCGCTCAGGGCGCCGGCCAGCCAGCCGATCCGGCCGAGGCCCGGGACGGGGCCGGAGCCCGTGTTCGTCTTCGCCTGCGTCGCCAGCGCGCGGCTGAGCGTGGGCCCGTCCACGTAGATGGTGGCGAGCGCCGAGGCCGGGAGCGACTCGATCGCGGCCTTGTAGTTCGAGTTGTCGTCGAGGGTGCCGTTGCGCTTGGCGACCTTGTAGCGGTCGATCGTCTCGCGCTTGTCGCTGATCACCTGCCAGCCGTCGATCTCCTCGGTGACCGGCGGTGTCTTGTCCTTGGCGAGCAGCGCGTGGAACTTCGTCACGTCGGTGGGCTGGTTCGCGCCGAGGAAGACCTTGTTGCTCAGGTCGGCGCCGTTGAGCACGAAGAGGTCCGTCTCGGGGCCGAGCGCCGGCTTCACGTCCTGCTCGAAGTCGACGCCCTCGCCGCCGATGCCGGAGAGCACCTTGTCGCCGTTCGGAAGCTTCGCGAGCAGCGCGTTCAGCGAGGTCCACTGCGCCGAGTCCCACGCGGTGTTCAGGCGGAGGAGGAACGGGGCCGTCTTGGGGACGATCGCAGCTCCACCCGGTCCACCCGCGCCGCCATCGCCGGCACCGGCAGAGGTCTCTTGTCCGCCGCCGCAGGCGGCGAGCGGAAGCGCGAGCAGCGCGACGAGCAGGGCGAGCAGGAGGCGGCGCACGGCGGTGATCCTACTCACCTCGCGGGCGCCTGCCCATCAGGGAGGCGACCAGGTCGCCGAGGCTGTCGCCCTCGAGGATGCGGCACACGCCCTCGGTGATCGGCAACTCGATCCCGAGGCGGTGCGAGAGGTCACGGAGCACGGGCGCGGTCGTCAGGCCCTCGACCACCTGCCCGATCTGGGCGATCGCATCCTCGGCCGTCGCGCCTTGCGCGATCAGCGCGCCGGCGTGGCGGTTGCGGCCGTAGGGGCTGTAGCACGTCACGATCAGATCGCCCATTCCGGCGAGGCCGGCGAAGGTCTCGGGCCGGGCGCCGTAGGCCTCGCCCAGGCGCGCCATCTCCACCAGGCCCCGCGTGATCAGCGCCGCCTTGCCGTTGTCGCCGAGCCCGAGGCCGTCGACACCGCCCGCCGCGAGCGCGATCACGTTCTTCGCCGCCGCGCAGAGCTCCACGCCGGCGAGATCGGGGTTCACGTACACCCGGAAGACCGTCGAGTTGATCGCGTGCTGAAGCTCGGCCGCGAGCCCCTCGTCCTCGCTCGCGATCACAGCGGCGCTCGGCAGCCCTTGAGCGATCTCCTCCGCCATGTTCGGGCCGGAGAGCACCGCAACCGGGCGGTCGCGGACGAGCGTCGAGAGCCGCTCCCCGGTCGCCGGGTCGAGGCCCTTCGACAGCGAGAGCGCTGCGCCGCCGGACGGCAGCCCGGCCAACACCTCCGCAAAGGCGCGGCTCGGGACGGCGAGGGCGTAGACGTCTGCCCCCTCGGGAGCCTCGTACGCGGCGGCGACGCCGCTCAGGTCGACGTCGGTCAGGTAGCGCGGGTTGCGGCCGGTCTCGGCGATCGCAGCGGCCTGCACGGGATCGCGGCAGACGAGCGTGACCTCGTGCTCGCGGTCGGCCAGAAGGCGGGCGAACGCGGTTCCCCAGGAGCCGCCTCCCACAACGACAGCGCGCACACCTAAGACCTTCTCACGAAGTCGATCGACACCGGTACGCCTTCGAGGCCGAACCGCTCGCGCATCTGGTTCTCGACCCAGTAGCCGTAGTCGCGGGTGACGAGGCTCGGGTCGTTGACGAAGAAGCGGAAGCGCGGCGGGCGCGTCTGGGTCTGGGTGCCGTAGAGGAGGTTGAGCCGGCGGCGGTCGCGCGAGGGCGGCTGGCGGGCGGCGCGGAGCTCCTGGAGGAAGTTGTTCAGCTCCGGCGTCGAGATCCGCATCGTGTCGCGGGTGAAGAGCTCCTCGATCCGGTCGAGCAGGCGGGCGACGCCGCGGCCGGTCTTCGCCGAGATGGTGACGACCCCGGGCCGCTGGCGGAGGCGGTGCTCGAGCCGCGGCCGCACGTCCTCGACCTTGATCTGGCCGATGTCCCACTTCGAGAGCACGACCAGCGTCGCGTCGTTCGCCTTGCGCGCGACGTCGGCGACCGCGAGATCCTGGTCGACGAGACCCTCGCTCGCGTCGACGAGGACGAGGGCGATGTCCGCCCGGTCGGCGGCGTCGAGCGCGCGCAGCTCCGAGTAGTACTCGATGCCCTGGCGCTGCTTTCGCTTGCGGCGGAGCCCGGCGGTGTCGACGAGGACGAAGGTCGTCTCGCCGCGCCGGAAGACGGTGTCGATCGCGTCTCTCGTCGTACCGGGCACCTCGGAGACGATCACGCGCTCCTCGCCGAGGATCGCGTTCAGCAGGCTGGACTTGCCGACGTTCGGGCGGCCGAGGATCGCGACGCGGATCGCCTCGTCGCCGACCTGCGCCGGGCCGGAGCCCGGGCAGTCGGGCGACGATCGCGTCGAGCAGGTCGCCCGTGCCGTGGCCGTGCAGCGCGGAGAGCGGGATCGGGTCGCCGAGGCCGAGCCGGTGGAACTCGAGCGCCGCCTCCTCGCGCGCCGGGTCGTCGATCTTGTTCGCGAGCAGGAAGACGGGCTTACGGGTCTCGCGCAGGATCTGCGCGACCTCCTCGTCGCCCGGCGTGATCCCGATCTGCGCATCGACGACGAAGAGCACGAGGTCGGCCTCCCCGACCGCCGAACGCGCCTGGTCGGCGATCGAGCGCGTGATCGGAGACGGATCGGCGATGTCGACGCCGCCGGTGTCGATCAGCCGGAACTCCGCGCCCGCCCACTCGCAGACGAGCTCCTTGCGGTCGCGGGTGACGCCTGCCGTCTCGTGCACGACCGCGGCACGCGAGCCGGTCAGCCGGTTGACGAGCGTCGACTTGCCGACGTTCGGGAAACCGACCACGGCCACCGTTCCGGCTAGGCCTTCGGCAGCCACCTCCCGCTCAGGCCGCGGCGCGCGCGCGGACGAGCTGCTCGATGTGGTCGACGACGTCCTCGACCGTGAGCTTCGTGGTGTCGATCAGCTCGGCGTCCTCGGCCGGCTGCATCCGCTCCGCATCCTTCTCGTCGCGGGCGCGGAGGTCGGTCGCAAGCGCGTCGGCGCCGATCTCCGGCCGCTCGGCCAGCCGGCGGCTCGCGCGCACCTGCGGATCGGCCTGGAGGTAGATCTTCACCGCCGCTCCCGGTGCGACGACGGTGCCGATGTCGCGGCCCTCGATCACCGAATCGCCCTCCTGTCCCAGCTCGCGCTGGCGCTCCCTCATCACCTCGCGCACCTCCGGATGCCGCGCCACGACCGGGACGAGCCGGTCGATCTCGGCCCGGCGGATCGCGGCGGTGACGTCGGTGCCGCCGATGAAGCAGCGGCCGTGCTCGTCGAAGTCGACGGGGTTCTGCTCGGCGAGCTCGCCGAGCCGTGCGCCCTTGTCGAGCGGGACGTTCTCGTTCTTCGCGAGCCAGGTCAGCGCACGGTACATCGCGCCGGTGTCGAGGTAGCGGAAGCCCAGTCGCTCCGCGAGGCTGCGCGCCACTGTGCTCTTCCCGGCCCCGGCGGGGCCGTCAATCGCGACGATCATGCGCTTTCGCCTCCGGCGAACGCACGAGAGAAAGAAGACTTGTGCACGTAGGTCAACGCTGGGCCACTGACTCCAAGAGGTCGTAGAAACCGGGGAAGCTTACAGACACCGCTTCCGCGCCTTCGATCCGGACGCCCTCCCGCGAGAGCAGGCCCGCAACCGCCCCGACCATCGCGATCCGGTGGTCGCCGTCCGAATCCATGGCCCCACCCTTGGGGCGGGAGGGCACACCCCGCACCCTGAAGCCGTCGTCGCTCGATTTGATCCGGATCCCAAGGGCGCGCAGGGCACCGGTCACGGCCTCGATCCGGTCCGATTCCTTTTGACGGAGCTCGGCGGCACCGCGGACGACGCTCTCGCCGTGGGCCATCGACGCCGCGAGGGCGAAGAGCGGCAGCTCGTCGATCATCCCGGGCACCTCGCCGGGGCCGATCTCGGTCGCGACCAGCTCGGAGTGCTCGACCTCGATGTCGGCGACCGGCTCGCCGCCCGCAGACGGTGCGGTTGTAGAGCGAGATCCGCGCGCCCATGCGCTCGAGGACGTTCATCAGGCCGGTGCGGGTCGGGTTGACGCCGACGCCTGCGATCCGGAGACGCGAGCCGGGCAGCAGCGTCGCGGCGACGAGGAACGGGGCAGTCGAGGAGAAATCGCCCGGGATCGTGAGCCGGAGCGGGTCGAGCCGCTCGGCCGGCCGCACCTCGACCTGACCCGGCGAGGCGCGCACCGACGCGCCCGCCGCGCGCAGCATCCGCTCGGTGTGGTCCCGCGTCGGGACGGGCTCGACCACCGTCGTCGGACCGCCCTCGGCGAGCAGCCCCGCGAGCAGGACGCACGACTTCACCTGAGCGCTCGCAACGGGGAGCTCGTAGCGCAGCGGGGTCAGCGAACGCCCTTCGATGCGCAGCGGGAGGCCGCCGCCGGTCGTCTCCACAGTCGCGCCCATCAGCGTCAGCGGGTCTGCGATTCGGCCCATCGGCCGCCGCGACAGCGACTCGTCCCCGACGAGCTCGAAGCGCTTGCCGTCCTGGCCGGCGAGGATCCCGGCGACGAGCCGAACGAGCGTGCCGGCGTTCCCGCAGTCAACCGGCCCCTCCGGCTCGCGCAGCCCGCGCAGGCCCACGCCCGAGACGCGCACGGTGTCCCCGTCCTCCCCCACCTCGACGCCGAGCGCGCGGACGGCCGCGACCGTCGACTCGGTGTCGGCGGAGCGGCCGAAGCCCTCGATCACGGTCTCGCCGTCCGCGATCGCGCCGAGCAGCACCGCGCGATGCGAGACCGACTTGTCGCCGGGCACGGCGATGCCGCCCTGCACCGACCCCGCCGGATCGATCATCTGGCCATTCGGCCGATGAGCTCATCGAACGGGCGAGACCGACACGCCGTAGCCCTGCGCCTCGAGCAGCCGCGCCGCCCGCTCGGCCTCCGACTCGCCGGAGACCAGGATCGTCAGCACGCCGCCGCGGTCGGGAGAGAAGTGCCGCAGCTCGAAGTCCTCGATGTTGATCCGCTCGGCGCCGAGCGCCTGCGTGATCCCGGCGAGCACCCCCGGCCGGTCGGGCACGTGCGCGGTCACGCGCTGGAGCTCGCCGGGATCGGGATAGGCCTCGTCGAGCATCCGCCGGCGGTGGCCGGAGGCCTCGGCGATCCAGCGGGCGAGCATCCCCGCGTCGCGGGCGGCAAGCGCCTGCTCGAGCTGCTCGATCCGACGGCGGTGCTCGGCCAGCGCCTCGCCGAGCGCGCCGGCATTGTCGAGGAAGATGTCGACCCAGATCCGCGGGTTCGCGCCGGCAACCCGTGTCATGTCGCGCAGCGAGCCGCCCGCCGCCGCCAGCGGGTCGTGGCCCTCGATCCGCCCCGCCCCTGCCTGGTTGACGAGCACGTTCGCGAGCGCGTGCGGCAGATGGCTCGTCAGCGCCACCAGGCGATCGTGCGCTTGCGGGTCGATCGCGACCGGCACGGCGCCGAGAGAGACGACGAACCCGTGCACGAGCCGGTACCGGTCCGCGTCCGTGCCGGCCCCGGGGGTCAGGAACCAGGTCGCGCCCTCGAACAGCTCCGCGCTCGCGTACGCGGGACCGTGCGCCTCGCGGCCGCAGACTGGGTGACCGCCGACGTACCGGTCACCGAGCCCCGCCCCCCACGCCTTCGTCGAGCCGACGTCGGTCACGGTCGCGCGCTCCGGCGCGGCCTCGAGCACCGTCTGGACCTGCGAGGCGAGCTGCGTCACGGGCACGGCGACGACGACGAGGTCGGCCTCCGCGACGGCCGCCTCCATCGAGCCGGCCGGCTCGTCCACCGCGCCGCGCTCCGCGGCGACGCGCAGCGCCTCGAGGTCGCCGTCGTAGCCGGCGACGTGATCCGCGCCCGCCCGCTTCGCCGCCAGGCCGACGGAGGCCCCCATCAGGCCCGTGCCGACAACGGCAAGGCGCATCAGCGGCCGGCCGCGCGCATCAGCTCCGCAACCTGGAATGCGAGATCCAGCGACTGGCGCGCGTTCAGGCGCGGGTCGCAGAGCGTGGTGTACGCGGTGTCGAGCTGCTCCTCGGAGAGGCTGTCGCTGCCGCCGAGGCACTCGGTGACGTCGTCGCCGGTGATCTCGACGTGGACGCCGCCGGGCCACGTGCCCGCGTCGCGGTGCACCTCGAAGAAGCCCTCGATCTCGCCCATGATGTGCCCGAAGTCGCGGGTCTTCAGGCCCGCGGAGGTGAGGAACGTGTTCGCGTGCATCGGGTCGCAGACCCACACGACCGGGTGGCCGGAATCGCGAACCGCGCCGACGAGCGGCGGCAGTGCGTCGCGAACGCGGTCCGCGCCCATCCGCGTGATCAGGGTGAGACGGCCGGGGATGCGCCCGGGATTGAGCGTCTCGCAGAGCTCCAGCACGTCCCGGGCCGTGGCGGCCGGACCGAGCTTGGCGCCGACCGGGTTGTGCACGCCGGCGAGGAACTGGACATGGGCGCCTTCCGGGTCGCGCGTGCGCTCGCCGACCCAGAGGAAGTGCGCGGAGCAGTCGTACCAGTCGCCGGTCAGCGAGTCGCGCCTCGTCAGCGCCTCCTCGAAGTCGAGCAGCAGCGCCTCGTGGCTCGCCCAGATGTCGGTCTGATGGAGAGCGGGGTTGCGCATGTCGACCCCGATCGCGGTCATGAAGGCCATCGCCCGCTGGATCTCGTCTGCGATCTGCTCGTAGCGAAGGCCCTCGGGCGAGTTGGCGACGAACTCCTGCGTCCAGGCGTGGACCTGGCCGAGGTCGGCGAAGCCGCCCTTCGTGAACGCGCGCAGCAGGTTGAGCGTGGACGTCGCCTGGTGGTAGGCCTGGAGCATGCGCTCGGGGTCCGGCATCCGCGCCTCGAGCGTCGGCTCCTCGCTGTGGACGATGTGGCCGCGGAAGGACGGGAGGACGAGGTCGCCCACGGTCTCCGTCGGCTGGGAGCGCGGCTTCACGAACTGGCCGGCGATCCGCCCCACCTTCACGACCGGCACGCTCGCCGCGTAGGTGAGCATCGCCGACATCTGGAGCATGATCTTCAGCTTCTCCCGCAGGTTCGGGGCGTTCCAATCGTGGAACGACTCGGCGCAATCGCCGGCCTGGAGGACGAACGCGCGCCCCTCCACGACGTCGGCGAGCCGCGCGAGCAGGCTCCGCGCCTCGCCGGCGAAGACGAGCGGCGGCATGCGAGTGATCTGCTCCACGACTTGCCGGACGTGAGCAGGGTCCGGCCAGTCGGGCTGCTGGAGCGCCGGAAGGCCGCGCCACGAGGAGGGCGACCAGGATGCCGAGGTCACTGCCACTTTCGGCAGTGTAGTGAGGGCCCCTAGTCGGTTTCGAGTGCGGGCTCGGCGCGCACGCGCAGCACCTTTCGCACCGGCTCGGGGAACCACCAGTTGTACTTGCCGAGCAGCATCATCAGCGACGGCAAGAGCACGGCGCGGATCAGCGTCGCGTCGATCAGCACGCCCGCCGCCAGGCCGATCCCGAACTGTTTGATGTCCGGCCCCGGCCCGGTCGACAGCGAGAAGAACGCGAACACCAGGACGAGTGCCGCGCTCGTCACCAGCTTCCCCGTCCGCGCGAGGCCGAGAGCGATCGCCTGCTTGGTGTCCTTCGTGGCGTCGTACGCCTCGCGGATGCGGGTGACGATGAAGACCTCGTAGTCCATCGAGAGGCCGAACAGGAACGCGAAGATCATCAACGGGATCCATGCGATCACGGCCTGGGTCGCCTTGATTCCCCAGATCGCCTCGCTGCCGTGGCCCTGCTGGAAGATGAAGACCACGACGCCGAGCGCGCAGGCGAGCGAGATCAGGTTGAGGAGCACCGCCTTCACGGCGAGCACGATCGAGCGGAACGCCCGCATCAGGAGCAGGAAGGTCAGCAGGACGACGAAGCCGAGGACGTACGGGAAGTTGCCGTACACCGCGTGCACGAAGTCGCGGTCCTCCGGCGCCACGCCGCCCAGCGTGAGCCTCACTGGGCCGCCGATCCGCTCCTGGAGGTCCGGAAGCACGTTGTGCTGCAGGTTCGAGATCACGTTGCGTGCGGGCTTCGCCGCGCCGTCCGTCGAGGGGATCGCCTCGACGATGCCCGAGTCGCCCTGCTCCCAGGCGGGCGGCGCCGAGGCGCCGTCGATGCCCTCCGTCTCGCGCAGGCGCTTGACCACGAGCGCGCGGACCGGGTCGCTCGACCCGTGCTCGATCAGGACGACATACGGCTTCAGAGCGCCCTCGCTCAGCCCGGCGGCGGACAGCGCGTCGCGCCCCTGGAAGGCGTCGCCCGTCCCCGGCAGGTTCTTCGCCTCCGCCTCCGACGGGTTGAGCTTCACCGCCGGGATCAGCAGGAGGACGACGATCGCGATCCCGGCCACAGCGATCCTGCCCGGCCGCTTGACGACGTACTCCGCCCAGTTGTGCCAGAAGCCCTTCTCCCCGGGATCCGCGGAGACGATCCGTTTCGGGATCACCCGCAGACGGTCGATCCGGTGGCCCATCCAGTACAGGAGCACCGGCGTCAGGGTCAGGGTCGAGAGGACGGCGATCGCGGGAATCAGCATTCCGCCGATCCCGATCGAGCGGATGAACGGCAGCGGCAGCAGGACCATGCTCAGCAGGCCGATCGCGACCGTGGAGCCGGAGACGACGACCGACCGGCCGGCGTGCGTCATCGTCTCGATGATCGCGGACTCGACGTCCCGGCCGTGGTGGAGCTCCTCGCGGAAGCGGAAGATCATCAGCAGGGAGTAGTCGACCGATACGCCTAACCCGACCAGCGCGACGAGGAACTCGACGACGATCGAGACGTTCGTGACGTAGGTGAGCAGGTAGACCGCGCTGAACGTCGTGAGGATGGAGATCGCGGCGGTGACGAGCGGGACCGCGACGGCGGGCAGCGTCCCGAACACGAACAGGAGCACGAGCAGCGCACCGAGGCCGCCGAACAGCACCTCGACGAGGACGCTCGGCCCGCCGGAGCCGCCGATGTCCTCCTGGAGCGGATCGCGGCCGGTCAGGTGGGCGGTCACGCCCGGGCGGCGCGTTCTCCTTGATCGCGCGCGCGCACCTGCTTGATGTCCACGTTCGAGTTGAAGCCGGGCGTACCGGGCGGGTAGATCTCGGCGAACGTCGTGTGCCGGTCCTTCGACACGTACGACGGGACGCCGGTGGAGAAGTACGAGCTCGTCCGCGAGCCCTTGTTCACGGCTGCGGCCGCCGCGATCGCCTTCGTGATCCCGCGCTCCTTCGTCACGTCGCCGTTCGAGCGGAAGACGAGCGACGAGCGGAGCCTGCTCGCCGTTGCCGAACGTCTTCAGCGTCCGCTGGTTCGCCTCGTAGGCCGAGTAGCCCGGGATCGAGAAGGACTCGAACCAGCGCTTGCCGATCTGGCTCGTCGACACGAAGCCGACGAGGAGCGACAGAATCCAGAAGGAGACGATCCAGCGGCGGCGGCGGATGACGAAGTGGCCGAGGCGCTCGAAGAACATTTCGCCCACGTTACACACGCGCTACCATGTCTGCGTGGTGACCGTCTCGCAGCGGATCTGGGTGTGGCCGACTGGCGAGGCGGGAGCACGCGCGTGAGCTGAGAGCGCGAATCCGCTTCGCCCCTTCGGGCCTCGGGAGAGGCCTTTTTTCGTAGGCTCACGAAGGAGGTTCACGCAACCATGAAGATCTTTTCCGGCATCCAGCCCACCGGCGCAAAGCACCTCGGCAACCTGATCGGCGGCTTCCGCCAGTACGCCGCCACGCAGGAACAGGGCGAGGCGTACTTCTGCATCGTCGACCTGCACTCGATCACCGTCGACTACGACCCGGCCGATCTGCGCACGCGTACGTTCGATCTCGCGGCGATGCTGTTCGCGACCGGCCTCGACGCCGACCGGTCGACCGTCTTCTGCCAGAGCCACGTCACCGCGCACGCGGAGGCGGCCTGGCTGCTCTCGGCCGTGACGAGCTACGGACAGCTCGGCAGGATGACCCAGTTCAAGGACAAGGGCGACCGGCAGGAGTTCGTCTCCGCGGGCCTCTTCACGTACCCGGTGCTGATGGCCGGGGACATCCTCCTGTACCAGACCGACATCGTCCCGATCGGCGACGACCAGCGGCAGCACCTGGAGCTCGCGCGCGACGTCGCCGAGCGCTTCAACGCGCGCTTCGGCGAGACCTTCGTCGTCCCGCGCGGCGTCTACCCGGAGGTCGGGGCGCGGATCATGGACCTCCAGGAGCCGACCCGGAAGATGTCGACGACCGGCGGGACCGAGCAGGGGACGGTGCTGCTGCTGGACGAGCCCGACGTGCTCCGGCGGAAGTTCAAGACGGCGGTCACCGACTCCGGCCGCGAGGTGCGGCGGGGCGAGGACAAGCCGGGGATCACGAACCTGATCGACATCATGTCCGTCGCCACCGGCGCGACGCCCGACGAGATCGAGCGGCAGTTCGCGGATGCCGGCTACGGGGACTTCAAGCAGGCGGTCGGCGAGGCCGTGGTCGAGCTGCTCGCGCCGATCCAGGAGCGGTATGCGGCTCTGCGCGCGGACGAGGGGGAGCTCCTCCGGCTGCTCGAGATCGGAGCAGACAAGGCGCGCGCCGCGGCGTCGCCGACGCTCGAGGCGATGTACGAGCGGATGGGATTCGTCAGAAGCTGACGCGCTCGTGACCCGCATCGCAGCGCTCGTCGCCGGCACCGCCGCGCTGACCGCGGTCGCAGGCGCGCTCCACTACGCGGGCGCATCGCCGACGGCGGTGTTCCTCCTCGCCGGCGTCGCCCTCGCCGGGCTCGCCTGGCTGATCGGCGTCGCGACCGAGTCGGTCGGTGCCCGCTTCGGCCCCGCCGTCACCGGCGTCCTCCAGTCCACGCTCGGCAACCTCCCCGAGCTCTTCATCGTCCTCTTCGCCCTCTCCGCCGGCGAGGTCGTCGTCGCGCAGACGTCGATCCTCGGCTCGCTCTTCGCCAATGCGCTGCTCGTCCTGGGGCTCGCGGTCGTCGCAGGCTCGCGGGCTGCGGGCGAGAACCCGATGCGCTTCCGCCGGCGGCTGCCCAACGACACCGCCACGCTGCTCCTGCTGGCGCTGTCCGTGATCGCGCTGCTCGGCCTCTCCGACCGGCTCGGCGACCGCGCGAGCGCGCACCAGGTCCAGATCTCCGTGGTCGGAGCGATCTGCCTGCTGGCCGTCTACGGCGTCTGGCTCTGGTCGTACATCCGGTCCGAGGGCCGCGTGGAGCCCGCGATCGAGGAGCCGGCCCACGGCGCCATGCCGTTCGTGCCCGCCCTGGGGATGCTCGCGCTCGCAGGCGTGGCGGCGGCGTTCGTCTCGGACTGGTTCATCGCCGCCCTGGACCCGGCGGTCGAGGCGCTGCACATCTCGAAGGCGTTCGCGGGAGTCGTGATCGTCGGAATCGCGGGCAACGCGGTCGAGAACGTGGTCGGGATCACCCTGGCGGCCAAGGGGCAGTCGGACCTCGCGGTCTCCGTCGTGAAGAACTCGGTGGCGCAGGTGGCCGCGTTCCTGTTTCCCGCGCTCGTCCTGCTCTCACTCTTCTTCTCGACCCGCCTGACGTTCGTCCTCAACCCGGTCTACGTCGCGGCGCTGGCGGTGACGGCGCTCGCGCTCTGGCAGATCACGGGTGACGGCGAGGCGTACGCATTCGAGGGCCTGGCGCTCGTGGGGATCTACGTCGTGCTCGCGACCGTCACGTTCTTCGAGTAGGAGCGGCGACCAGCGCGCGCAGCGCGGCCACCTCGTCCTTCGTGAGCGGCCGCCACCGGCCGGCGGGAAGGCCGCGGAGGTCGAGCCCCGCGTAGCGGCTGCGGTGCAGGCGGCGGACCGGGTGGCCGACCGCCTCGAGCATCCGCTTGACCTGGTGCTTGCGCCCCTCGTGGATCGTCAGCTCGATCCGGCCGGGAGCCGAGGCGGCGCGCGCGGGCCGGTGCGGAGCGGCCGTCGTCGAGCTCGACCCCCTCGCGCAGGCGGCGTAGCGCCTCGTCGCCCGGGTCGCCCTCGACCTCGGCCTCGTAGACCTTGTCCACCTGGTAGCGCGGGTGGGCGAGCCGGTGCGCGAGCGCGCCGTCGTTCGTCAGCAGGAGCGCTCCGGTCGTGTCGGCGTCCAGGCGGCCGACCGGGACGACGCGCGGCTCGCCGGGGACGAGCCCGACGACGGTCGGCCGCCCGTGCGGGTCGCGCGCGGTCGTGACGACTCCGGCCGGCTTGTGCAGGAGCAGGTAGGCGACCGCTTGCTTCTCGATCGGGCGGCCGTCGACCTCGACGGTGTCGTTCGCGCCGACGAAGGTGTTCAGCTCGCCCGGCGCGCCGTTCACCCGCACGCGGCCGGCCTTGATCAGCTCGTCGGCTCCGCGGCGGGAGGCGACGCCCGGCCCGGGCGAGGTAGGCGTTCAGGCGCATGGGCCAATCCTGACGGACTTCTCAGCTTCCGCTCAGATCCGGCTCACAGAGATCTTCGGGGAGCCGCCGCCGCCTCTCTCTCAGTAGAGGGTCGAGGCGAGGGCCCGCCGGTACTTCGTGCTCAGCTCGTGCTCCTGCCCGAGCTCCTCGAAGAGCGCGACCATCAGCCGGCGGATCTCGTCCCGGTCGTCGCCGCTCGTCGTCCTCGCCTCCTCGAGCAGGAGCTCGAGCGCCCGCTCGTGGTCGCCGGCCTCGAGCGCCGCGACCACGTCGAGCCGGTCTCCCTGCTCACGCAGCTCCTCCAGCAGCCGCTCACCGGGCGACGGCCCGAGCAGCGCGTCCAGGAACGCCGCGACCGACTGGGGCGACTGGGCGCCGGTGAACTCCGAGACGACCTTGCCCTTTCGGAAAGCCTTCACCGCCGGGATCCCCCGGATCGAGTAGTGGTCGGCAAGCGCCTTGTTCGCGTCGACGTCGACCCGCGCGAGCTCCAACCCGGGCCGCGCGGCGATCTCCTGCACCAGCACGGGCTCGAGCGCCTTGCACGGCCCGCACCAGTCCGCCCAGAAGTCGACGACGACGGGCGTCTCGTGGGACCGCTGGAGCACCTCGGTGTAGAAGGTCTCGTCGGTTACGTCCATCGCGTCCCCCGGCGCGGCGAGGTTACGCGGGACGGCGCTCGGCGATCGCCTCGAGCCGGCCGCGGATCTCCTCCGCGTCGTCGCCGAGGTCGTCCAGGCGCGGCAGTGCGGAGAGGCTCTCGAGGCCGAAGACCCGCTCGAAGAGCGGAGTCGTGCGGTAGTGGACGGCGCCGCCCTCGTCCCGGCCGGACTCGGAGACCAGGCCGCGCTCGACGAGACCGGCGACGACGGAGTCGGCGGCGACGCCTCGGATCCGGGCGATGTCGGGACGGCTGCACGGCCCGAGGTAGGCGACCACCGCAAGGGTCTCGAGCGCCGCGGCCGAGAGGCCGCGCTCGACGGGGCGGTCGAAGAGCCGCGCGCACGCGTCCGCCGCCTCGCGCGAGGCGCGGAAGGCGTAGCCGCCTGCGACGTGCTCGAGGACGATGCCGCTGCGGCCCTCCGCGTAGTGCTCGCCGAGCAGCTCGAGTGCGGCCTCCACCCGCTCCGCGCCGTCGTCCGCCGCGGTCGCCAGATCGTCGACCGAGAGCGGCTGCGAGGCGACGACCAGCAGCGCCTCCAGCGTCCGGGCGAGGCCTCAGAGGCTCCCGGAGGTGACTAGGCGGAGCGGACGTTCCACGAGCGGTCTCCTTCCTCGTTGGGTGAGGTCATTCCTTCCTCGGCGCGGCCGATCCGAATCGGCGCGAACGGCGAGGCCTGCTCGATCGTGATCTCGCCGGACCGGCGGAGCTCCAGCACGGCCAGGAACGCGACCGCCTGCTCCACCCGCGAGAGCCCCGTCACCTCCTGCTCGAAGTCGAACCGGCGCCGGCGCCGGAGCAGCGCGCGGAAGCGCTCCAGGAACTGCGTCACCGGTGGGAAGCGCAGCGCCATGTGCGAGAGCGAGACCTCCGGCGGCGGCGTCGCCAGCAGCCGCAGCGCCCGCGCCAGCGACTCCGGGTCCTGCGGCGCGATCCTCGGCTCGGCCTTCGGCGCCAGCGGCGCCGGGCCCAGCCGGAAGAAGCGGTCCTGCTCCGACGCGAGCCGCTCCATCAGCCAGCCGGCCGCCTCCTTCATCCGCCGGTAGTCCTCGAGCCGCCGCGCCAGCTCCTCCGCGGCCTCCTCCGGATCGAGGTCGCCGAGCTCGACGCGCTCCTCCGGGAACAGCTCGCGCGCCTTCAGCTCGAGCAGCGCGCCGACGAGGATCAGGAACTCGCCGCACGCCTCCAGATCGAGCTGCTCCCGCTCCGCGAGCCGCTCGACGAACGTGATCACGACCTCGGCGACGTCGACGTCGCGCGGCTCCAGCTCCTCCCGCAGCACGAGGGTGAGGAGCAGATCGAAAGGACCTTCGAACGCGTCGAGGTCGAGCTCGAGCTCACGTACGACCGGCACTATTCTCCTCCCGGAACACGGGTGGAGAGGCTAGCGGCGCGGGCGGACGCGGCCCTTCGGGACGGCCATCGCCGGTCCCTTCGGGATCGGCCGCGGCTTCCGCTTCCGCACCGCCGGCCGGTCCGTGTCCCCTTCCTTGCGGATGAACTGCCACCAGATGAAGAACCCGGACGCGACCAGGAAGACGACCAGCGAGACCCAGAAGTTCAGCCGCTCGCCGGCGAAGTGGTGCGACGGATCGACCCGCAGGAGCTCCTCGAGGGTGCGTCCGAACGTGTAGAAGGCGACGTAGAGCGCGAACAGGCCCGGCGGGCGGATCCGGAACCGGTTGCCGATCAGGATCAGCACGCCGGCCATCGCCAGGTCGTAGATCAGCTCGTAGAGGAACGTCGGATGGAACGTCTCCGAGAGCGCGTACTGCGGCGGCCGGTGCTCCGCACTGATCTTCAGGCCCCACGGGAGATCGGTCGGCTTGCCGAACAGCTCCTGGTTGAACCAGTTCCCCAGGCGGCCGACCCCCTGGGCGATCAGCAGGCCGGGCGCGACGGCGTCGGCGAAGAGCCGCACGCTCTGCCCGGAGCGGCGGATGACGATCGCGCCGGCGAGGCAGCCGAAGAAGATCCCGCCCCAGACGCCGAGGCCTCCCTGCCAGACGGCGAACGGGCCCCACCACTCGTTCGGAACCTCGTTCCAGCTCGTCAGGTCGTGGTAGAGGCGCGCACCGACGATCCCGACGGCGACGCCCCAGACGGCGACTCGCAGGACGAGGTCCCAGTCGCCGCCGAGCCGCGTCCAGCGGTAGCCGGTCAGCAGGATGCAGGCCGCGATCGCGAGCAGGAGCATCAGCCCGTACATGTGGATGTGCAGCGGGCCGATATCGACGACGCCGCTCGAGGGCGAGGGGATCGAAGCGAGTGGCGGCACGGGCAGCAGATTGTGCCCGCGCCGCCGTTCGACCGCTACCTGGAACCGTGCCAGCTCGCTCGGCATTTGCCGTTCAAGCGCGACGCGCGAGCCAACGGCCGGGCTTGGCCCGGCCGTTGGCTAAAGCAAAATTCGAACAGCTGTGGCCGCGGGACACCCGCGCTCGATCAGCTCGATCGCGAGATGCAGGTCGACGTATGGCCGACCCGCGAGCTCGACCGCATCGTCCGGGCCGTACCCGGCCCGCTCCAGCTCCTCGGCCCGCCAGCGCGCGATCCGCTCGCTTTCGGTTTCGACGTGGAGGTCGAGCTCTGCCGCAGACATCTCGTTCCTTTCGTTGCCGCCTGTACCCAATGTTCGGTCAAGAGGCCGGACCGGATCTCCCCCTTCGGGGGGATTCCCCGGCCGAGGCAGGACGCGACCTTCATTCAGCGGAACGAGCGGGCGATTCGAAGGGCCTCTGCGAGCGTGAGGTCCCCCTCCAGGCGCAGCGTCAGCGGCCCGTGCTCCCACAGGAGCGTGTTCCGTGCGAGGCGGATCCGCTCGTCGAGGACGATCCGCGTGGGCGCCATGTAGAGGAAGTGCCGGGCTCCGGAGAGGAAGAAGCCCGTCTGCCCGTTGACGATGACCGGCGTGATCCTGGTGCCGGGCTCGGCGGCCTTCTTGATGTAGACCGGCACGCCGCTCGCGAGCAGCTGCGAGACGAGCAGCCGGTTCTGCCCGTAGACGTACCAGAGCTGGTGCCCGTCCCAGGAGATCCGGTCGGGAGCGCCCAGCAGCGATGACGTCAGCGGCCGGAAGCGCAGCGTCCGGCGCGCCTCCGCGAGCGTGAGCGGATTGCCGAGGTCGAGCGGCTTCGAGGTCGGCACCGGGGGCAGCTCGTCGACGAGCTCGATCGTTGCTCCCTGGAGATGGAAGAAGCGCAGGATCGCCGAACGCGCCGGAGGCACGGCGAATGCGACCGCGATCGCGAGCAGCGCCGCCGCGAGGACGACCACGAGCGCACGGCGCCGCCGCGGTCCGCCGGGCTGCAGCCGAGCGCGCACCGCCGGCGCGAGGTCCCGCTCTTCCGGGAACTCGATCGAGGCGGCCAGCGCCCTGAGCTCGCGCTCGTTCACTCGCCGTCCTCCAGCTCCGCCCGCAAGCGTTCGAGCGCCCGTGAGAGCCGCGACTTGACGGTGCCCGGGCGAATGCCGAGCGCTGCCGCGGTCTCGGCCTCGGAGAGATCGAGGAAGTAGCGGCACGCGAGCGCCTGGCGGTCGTCCTCGCTGAGCCGGTTCAGCGCCGCGACCAGCTCCTCGCGCCGCTCGGCGCCGAGGAGCGCTGCCTCGGGGGACGGGGCCGCGTCCCCCGAGGCCGCGTCCCCGGCCGCCCGCAGCGCGAGCACGGCCTGGCGGCCGGCGGACCGCCGCCGGTTGCGGGCCTCGTTGGCGACGATCCGCAGCAGCCACGGCTTGAACGGCGCACCCGTACGAAATCGCCAGAGTGCGCGGTGCGCCTTCACGAAGCCGTCCTGCGCCGCCTCCTCGGCGTCGGCCGCGTTGCCGGCGATCAGGTAGGCCGTGCGCAGCGCGATCCCCTGGTATGCATGCACGAGCTCCTCATAGGCGTCTGCGTCGCCGCGCTTCGCGCGGGCGACGAGCTCTCGGTCGTCGAGTGGCCGGCCCACCACGTGCGCTCTATACACCGCGCCGGTTACGCTGGTTCCGGTGCCCCGCCTCGTCGGCATCAACCACGTCGCGGTCGAGGTCGGTGACCTCGACGAGGCGCTCGCGTTCTACGGGCGAATCTTCGACCTGACCCTGCGCGGCCGGATGCGCACGATGGCGTTCGTCGACATGGGCGACCAGTTCCTCGCGCTCTCGCAGGGCCGCAGCCAGCCGCCCGACGAGGATCGGCACATCGGTCTCGTGGTGGACGACCGCGCGGCGGCCCTCACCGCCGCCCGCGAGGCCGGCGCGGAGATGCTCGGCGACAACGACTTCCGTGACCCGTGGGGGAACCACTTCCAGGTCGTCGACTACCGCGACGTCCAGTTCACGAAGACCGACCGGATCCTCGCGGGGATGGGTCTCGACGGGCAGGAGAAGTCGGAGCGGGCGCTCGCGGAGCTTCGCGAAAAGGGGCTCGCGGACTGAGATCGGCCGATGCGGCAGGCGCTTCTTACGAGCCGCGGGCGATGACGATCCGGGCGAACTTGTTGTCGTTCTCGCCCCAGGCGACCCAGCCGTCGCTGATCGAGAGCCCGACGGTGTTGAAGCGCGTCCGCGCGACCACCCAGCGCTTCCCGGTCGACACGTCGAAAACGCTGACCTGGTAGTTCAGCGGGAGGGCCACCAGCGTGCCGTTCGGCGGCAGGCGCCGCAGCGAGACGGGAGCGGTGACGCTCCGGAGATGCCGGCCGCTCCGCACGTCGTAGCTCTCCACGGTGCGGAGGCCGTTGTACTCGACGAGGGCCAGAGCGCTCGTCGGCGTCAGTTCGACCGACCGGACGAGCCCCTGAGGGCGGAAGGACGACTCCAGGCGGCCCGTGGCGACGTCGCGAACCTCCACGCGTCCGTTGCGAACCGGACGCGGCCATCCGGCGGAGCTGTTCCCGGCAAACTCCTTCAGCGGCTGGACGAGGACGACGCGGCCCGAATTGACCGCGAACATCATCGTCGGCGGCAGCCCGCGCAGGGGCACCCGCTTCGTGCCGTCCAACCGGTAGATCTGCCCTCCGCCGAGCTTCCACTGGCAGAGCCCGCCCAGATCGCCGCATTGCGACGCGGCCGGCGGCCGCGTCGTCTTGAAGACGTTGTAGTAGAACGCGTGCCCGTCGCTGACGACGCCGCGCAGCGAGGGCCCGAAGCCGAGGCAGTCGCGGGGGAGCTTCTGCACGAGCCGGGGACGAGCCCCGGCGTACGCGTACACCGTCGCATAGGTCTTGCCGCAGATCACCTCGTCGTCGCCGGTCCAGATCGCGCGGCCGCGGTCGAGCAGGAGGTCGTGGAATAACGGGTTGCAGGTCGCCGCGTACCTGACCGTCTTGGTCGTCTTCGCGCCACGCGCGCGGATGCGGAGAAAGCAGCCGTCGGGAGACCACTGAAGCCAGGCGATCGAGCGAGCGTCCTGGGCGACCCCGAGCACCGTGCCGCGGAACGCGGCGAGAGTGGTTGCGGTGGGCGATTCCTGCGCGGCCGCCGGAACCGTGACGACGGCTGCGAGCAGGGCGACGAGGGCGAGACGGCGCACTCCTGCTTCTTATAGACGCCGCGGGCGTCGGCCGGTTTGACTACAGGACCGCGGCTTCGCCGAGGAGCGCCTTCACCTCGGCGTAGAAGTCCGGCACCGGCGCCACGCGGTAGTCCGGCCCGAACTCGAGCGTCTTCGGCCCTTCCGACGTCTCGAGCGCGAGCACGACCTTCGCCTCGCCCGGGTAGTCGCGGACGACGTGGCCGAGTTCCCGCAACGCGCCCGCCGGCGCCTTGCGCGCGTCGATCTTCAGGCGCACCTCGCTCGGCGGGACGTAGGCCTCGAACTCGGTCACCTCGATCGCGATCAGCTTCGACTCGCCTTCCTTGTGGTCGACGCGGCCCTTGAGGACGAGCACGCGGTCGGCCTCGCAGAGCTCGCGAGAGGCGGCGTAGACCGAGTTGAAGACGACCGCCTCCGCGCTGCCGGTCAGGTCGTCGAGCCGGAGAAAGACCATCGGGTCGCCGCGCTTGGTGGTCAGCTGCTTGACCGAGGAGACGATTCCGCCGACGGTGACGATCTCGCCGTCGCGGCAGCGTTCCAGATCTCCGAGTGCCCGATCACACTTCCGTTTCAGCTGATCGCCCACCTCCGCCAGCGGGTGCTCGGAGATCCATAAACCCAGCGTCTCCTTCTCGAGGTGGAGCAGCTCGCTCTTCTCGTACTCGTCGGGCGGGATCGCGGCGTGGTGGCGGGGCTTCGCCTCGCCGACCTCCTCGAACAGGTCGAAGATCGATCCCTGCCCCTTGTTGCGGGCGTCGTGCTCGCTGCCGCCCCAGGAGAGCGCCTGGTCGAGCACCTCGACCATGCCCTTCCGCGGGGCGCCGGTCGAGTCCAGCGCGCCGCACTTGACCAGCGACTCGAGCGCGCGCTTGTTCACCACCTGCGGGTCGACCCGCTCGGTGAAGTCCCAGATCGACTCGAAGGCCCCGCCCTCCTCCCTCGCGGCGACGATCGCACGGCACGCGCTCTCGCCGACGTTCTTCACCGCGTTCAGCCCGAAGCGGATCTTCCCCTCGACGACCGCGAAGTCCACCTGCGAGGCGTTCACGTCGGGCGGCGTGACCTCGATCGCCATCTCGTGGCACGCGTTGACGTAGAACGGCACGCGGTCCTTCGTGTTCATCACCGAGGAGATCAGCGCCGCCATGTACTGGGCCGGGTAGTGCGCCTTCAGCCACGCGGTGCGGTAGGCGATCAGCGCGTAGCCGGCCGCGTGCGACTTGTTGAACGAGTAGTCCTGCGCCTTCTCGAGGTCGTCCCAGAGCTGTCGCGCAACCTCCGGGGTTGCGCCGTTGGCAGAGCAGCCCTCGATGAACTTGTCCTTCAGCGAGGCCATCAGCGAATGGATCTTCTTGCCGATCGCCTTGCGCAGGTCGTCCGCCTCCATCGGCGTGAAGCCGGCGATCTGCTTGGCGATCTCCATGCTCTGCTCCTGGTAGACGGAGATCCCGAACGTGTTGCCGGTGATCGCCTCCAGGCGCGGGTCGACGTGCGTGACCGCCTCCTGGCCGTTCTTGCGGCGCGCGTAGACCGGGATGTACTGCATCGGGCCCGGCCGGTAGAGGGCGACGAGCGCGATCAGGTCCTCGAACTCGGTCGGCTTCACCTGCCGCAGCGCCTCGCGCATCCCCGACGACTCGAACTGGAAGACGCCGATCGCGTCACCGCGCTGGAGCATCTCGTACGTCTTCGGGTCGTCGAGCGGGAGCGTCTCGATGTCGAGGTCGCCGATGAGGGCGACCGCCTCGTCGATCACGTCGAGGTTGCGCAGGCCGAGGAAGTCCATCTTCAGCAGGCCGAGCGCCTCGACATCTTGCATCGGCATCTGGGTCACGACTTCAGAGCCGGACCCTTTCTGCTGAATTGGAACGATGTCGGTCAACGGCCGGTCGGAGATGACCACGCCGGCGGCGTGGATCGAGTCGGCGCGGACGAGCCCCTCGAGCGGCTTGGCGAGGTCGACGATCTCGCGCACCTGCGGGTCGTTGTCGTAGGCCTGCCGCAGCTCGGAGCCGGGCTTCAGGTTGTCCTCGAGGTAGACCTTCGGACCTTCCGGGATCAGCTTCGCGACCTTGTCGACCGTCCCGTACGGGACCTCCAGCACCCGGCCGGCGTCGCGGACTGCGGCGCGGGCCATCATCGTCGAGAAGGTGATGATCTGGGCGACGCGGTCGCGGCCGTACTTCTCGGCTACGTAGTTGATCACTCGCTCGCGGCCGGCCACGGCGAAGTCGATGTCCATGTCCGGCATCGACTTGCGGCCCGGGTTGAGGAAGCGCTCGAAGAGGAGCCCGTACCGGATCGGGTCGACGTCGGTGATCTCCAGGCAGTACGCCGCGAGCGAGCCCGCCGCCGAGCCGCGGCCCGGCCCGACCTGGACTCCGTTCGTCTTCGCGAAGTGGACGAAGTCCCAGACGATCAGGAAGTAGTCGGCGAAGCCCATCTCGCGGATGGTCTTCAGCTCGAACTGGAGCCGGTCGCGGAGCTCCGGCGTCACCGTCTCGTAGCGGCGCGCGAGACCCGCCTCGCACAGCTCGGCGAGGTACTCGAACGCGTCGCGGCCGCCCGGGGTGTCGTAGCGCGGGAGCAGCAGCCGGTCGGTCTCGATCTCGACGTTGCAGCGGGCCGCCACCTCGAGTGTCCGCCGGAGCGCCTCCGGGTAGACGGCGAAGTCGACCGCCATCTCCTCGGGGGTCTTGAAGTAGAACTGGTCGGTGTCGAAGCGCCACCGGTTCGGGTTCTTCAGCGAGTCGCCGGACTGGATGCAGAGCAGCGCCTCGTGGGCGCGCGCGTCCTCGTGCAGGAGGTAGTGGACGTCGCCGGTGGCGACGAGCGGCAGGCCGGTCGTCTCGGCGAGCTTCGCGAGCTGCGGGTTGATCCGCTGCTGCGTATCGAGGCCGGCGTTCTGGATCTCGACGTAGGTCGAGTCACGGCCGAAGATCTGGACGAGCCGGTCGAGATCGCCGGCCGCGTCCTGCGGCCGGTTCTCCTCGAGCGCCTTCGAGACGCGGCCCGAAAGGCACCCGGAGAGGACGACGAGCCCTTTCGCGTGCCGCTCGAGCAGCTCCCAGTCGACGCGCGGCTTGTAGTAGTAGCCCTCCAGGTAGCCGAGCGAGGAGAGCTTGATCAGGTTCGAGTAGCCCTCGTTCGTCTCGGCGAGGACGGTCAGGTGGGCGTAGCCCTTCTCCTGCCGGCGCCGGTCGTCGGCGACGTAGACCTCGCAGCCGACGATCGGCTTGATCCCGTGCTTGCGCGCCTCGCGCTGGAGCTCGACCGCGCCGGCCATCGAGCCGTGGTCGGTGAGCGTGACGGCGGGCATCCCGAGGCTCGCGGCTCGCTCCGCGAGCGCGGGAATTCGGCACGCCCCGTCGAGGATCGAGTACTCGGAGTGGACGTGCAGATGGACGAAGTCGGCTTCGGGCACCGGGAGAGCCACTCTACTACCGGCTCAGGACCGCACCTCAAAGCGCCCTGGCAAGCAGCACGCGGCTCTCTCCGGAGCCGTCGTAGCCCTTCTTCGGCAACGAACGAGGTGTCGTGCACTGCCCTAGTCGTCGATCACGGCGGCGACCCGCGCATGGTCGGACGGCTCGGCGTGCCGGATGTTCATCGCTCGTAGGTGCCGGTCAGCTGGGCGGTGGCCAGCACGTGGCCGTCGACCGCCTTGTCGAAGCTGAGCCGGCGGTCACTGGGGCCGAGCTCCGGCTCGGCGTCGAGCGCGTAGAGCGCGAAGACGTAGCGGTGCGCCTTCCCCGGCGGCGGGCACGGGCCCCGGTAGCCGGGCGCCCCGAAGTCGTTGCGCCCCTCGGCCGGGGCAGCCTCTCCCTCGCCCAGCGCGCCCTCGAGCGGCAAGGCCCCACGCGAGCCAGTGGGTGAACGGATAGCGCCCGGCGTCGGGGTCGTCGAGACAGAGCGCGAGCGCGACCGCGCCCGCCGGCGGCGCCCGTCCACGCGAGGGGCGGCGAGACGTCGTCGCCGTCGCAGGTGTGCCTCGCCGGGATCGGCTCGCCGTCGGCGAACGCCGGGCTCGTCAGCTCCACGAGCCCGCGCGGCTACTCGGCGTCTCCGCCTCCACCGCCGCCGCCTTCGCCTTCGCCTTCAGCGGCCGCGGTGCGCTTGCGCGCCTTTCGCCAGAGCACCGAGCCCGCGAGCGCGGCCGCCCCCGCGGCTGCGATCGTCGGCTTGTTCGGCCGGCCGTCCTCACTCGGCACTCCTGGCGCGCCTTCTTCCGCGCGACATGCTTGCCGACCTTCCAGGTCGCCCAGCCGAGCACGGCATTTCGCCTGTTGACGATGCTCATCGCAGCTCCCTCCTCCTAGGCCTTCGCGGCCGCCCTCCGCTTTGGCGGCATGTGAATCGGGCGGCCGAGGGCGATCAGACCCGCTTCCTTGATCCCCTCCGAGAGCGTCGGGTGCGCGGTCATCCCGTCGGCGACCGTCTCGACCGTCGCCTCCGCGTCGAGCGCGACGAGGCCGGCCTCGACCAGGTCGGTGACGTGCGGCCCGACCATGACGAGCCCGAGCAGCTCGCCGTACCGGGTCTCGTGGATCGACTTCACCCAGCCCACGGTCTCGTTCTGCATCACCGCGCGGGCGTTGGCCATCCACGGAAAGACGCCGACGGCGACGTCGTCGCCGTACTGCTCGCGCGCCTCGGCCTCGGTCAGGCCGACGCCGGCGATCTCGGGGTCGGTGTAGATCGGCCGCGGGACGCCGCGCGCTGCCATGACGGCCTCGTGGCCCATCGCGTTCTCGGCCGCGACCTCGCCCTCGCGGAAGGCGGTGTGCGCGAGCTGCCAGTACCCCGCGCAGTCGCCGACCGCGTAGATGTGCGGGACGGTCGTGCGGCGGTGCTCGTCGGCGGCGATCCCCTTGCGCCGGTCGAGCTCGACGCCGATCTCCTCCAGGCCGAGCCCCTCCACCAGCGGCGCGCGACCGACCGACACGAGCATCAGGTCGGCGTCCACCGTCTCGCCGTCACCGAAGTGGACGGTCAGCGAGCCGCCCTTGTCCTCGACCTTCGTGCACTGCTTCTCGAGGTCGAGCGCGATCCCGCGCTTGCCGAACTGCTTCGCGAGCTCCTTGGCCGCGTCCTCGTCCTCCGCCGGGATCAGACGGGGCAGCATCTCGATGATCGTCACCTCGGAGCCGAAGCGCCGGAAGATCGAGGCGAACTCGCAGCCGATGATCCCGCCGCCGAGGACGACCAGCCGCGCCGGCACCTTGTCCTGGGCGAGCAGGCCGGTCGAGTCGACGCAGAGCGGCGAGTCGAGGCCGTCGATCGGCGGGCGGATGGGGAACGACCCGGTCGCGACGATCGCGCTCTTGAACGTGACGTCCTCCCCGCCCTCGACCGCGATCGTGTTCGCGTCCTTGAAGCGGCCGGTGCCCTTCACCCACTCGACGCCGTTCGCCTTGAACAGGGTCGCGACGCCGCCGGTCATCTGCTTGACGACGGCCGCCTTCCACTCGTTCGCGGCGGCCATGTCGAGCTCCGGCGGGCTCACGCGCACACCTGCCTTGGCGAAGGTCTCCTCCGCTTCCTTCAGGTAGTGCGCCGTCGTCACCCACGCCTTCGTCGGCACGCAGCCGACGCGCAGGCACGTGCCGCCCAGCTCGGGCTCCTTCTCGATGCACACCGCTCTGGCCCCGAGCTGCGCGGCCCGGATCGCGGCCGTGTAGCCGCCCGGGCCTCCGCCGAGGACGGCAACGTCACAGTCCAATTTTTCGCTCCTCTAGGTCGCTTCCGCGTGAACCCTAGCGCCGCCTGCGATCACGGCGTCGCAGCGTTCCAGCCACGGCCGGCGCCTTCAGCCCCTCGAAGACCTCCCGCGCCTCGGCGAGCAGCGGCTCCGCCTCGGCGGCGCGCCCCTGCGCGACCAGCCACTCGCGCGTGCTCGAGCTGCGTGACCGCGAGGTAGAACGGCGCCGCGATCTCACGGAACAGCCCGGCCGCGCGCTTGAACAGCCGCTCGGCCTCGTCCGCCTCGCCGCGCCCGGCGGCGAGACGCGCACGGAAGCGCGACGCCTGCGCCTGGAATACCTGGGAGCGAGCGGCCGGGCGGGAGGCTCTCGACGATCGCCAGCACGCTCCTCGGCCGTGCTCGTGGTCGTTCAGCTCGAAAGCGGCGCCGAGCGCGACGACGAAGAGCTCCTTCATGTACTCCGCGCCGAGCCCGACAGGTGTCGTGAAGGCGAGCCCTGCTCGGCGAGCGCGAGCGCCTCCGCCGGGTTGCCGGTCGCGAGCAGCAGCAGCGACTTGCCGCTCGCATAGGCGGCGCGCTCCTGGGCATCCGCCGACGACTCGAGATCTCGGGCACTGTCGACGAAGCTCCTCGGCCTCCTCGATCTCTCCCGCGATGGACGTGGATGGGGACGGCGCGAGCCGATCATCGCCGAGAGGAGCCCGAGCCGCGCGATTCGGCGAGCTGCTGGTCGATCAGCTCCGGCCGACGTGCTCGAGCACCGCGTCCCACTTGCCGAGGGCGAAGGCGGCGTAGATCTGACCAGAGCAGCGCTCCGCTCCCATTGCCGGTTTCCGACCCGGCGCGCGTAGGCGATCCCCTCGGCGAGCATCTGGTCCGCCTCCTCGTACCGGTCCGCCTGCACCAGCATGTCGGCGACGTTGTTGTACGCGCGCAGCGCGGCGGAGGGCTTGTCCTGCCTCGAGAGCGACCTCGAGCGCGTGGCGGACGAGGACGGTCGCCTCCTGGGCGGCCGGCCGCGCGATGCAAGCATCACGGCCTTCGTGTTCAGCGCCTGGGAGAGGACCTCCGGCAGCAGCAGCGCCTCGGCCAGATCGAGCGCGGTCTCGATCCGCTCCGCTCGCGACCTCGAACTCGCCGGCGAAGAACGTGAAGCGTCCGAGCTGCGCAGCGAGCGTGGCGAGCGCCTCGTCCGGCTCGTCCTCGCGAGAGCACCTCGAACGAGCGCTCCAGGCTCTCGACCGCGTCCGCGAGCTTCCCCCGCTCCCACATGATCTCGGCACGCCGGGCGGAGACCCGCGCCGCCGGATGCGCGGCGGCGGCGCCCTCGAAGCCGCTCGATCGCGTCCTCGAAGTGGCGGATCGCGTCCTCTGCTCGCGCACCCGCCGACGCCTCGATCCCTGCGCGCTCGTGCAGCTCGGCCTGGACGACGGCGTCGTCGGTCAGCTCGATCGCCCGCTCGTACGCACGCTGGGCCTCGGCGGTCGCGCCCAGCGACGAGGCGCGCTCGGCCGCGCGGACCAGCATCTCGCGCGCCGTGCCCTTGATCTCGTCTGCGTCCTCGGCCTCCGGGCGCCGCGTCGCACGCGTCGAGGTAGTGCGCGGCGACGACCTCGACGATCTCGTCCTCCTCCGCGCCCCAGACGCGTCGCCAGGTACCGCGCCGCCGCGAGGTGCTTGTCCTTGCGCTCGCGCTTCGAGAGCGTCTCGTAGGCGACGTGCTTGACGATGTCCTGGAGGAACGCGTACTGGCCGCGCTCGGGCGAGCGCGGATCGGCCTGGATCGAGAGCACCTCCTTGCGGACGCAGCGACGGCGAGCAGCGGCTCGAGCTCGTCGTCGGCGAGCCCGGTGACCGCGGCGATGCCCTGCTTGCGTGAACGTCTTGCCGAGCACGGCGGCGCCCTGGACGAGCCGCCGCTCCTCGGCGGTCGAGACCGTCGAGCCGCGCGGCGACGAGCGCGTGCAGCGTCTCCGGCACCTCCAGCGTCTCGATCGGCCCGGTCGGGCGGAACGCGGTCCCGTCGTGCGACGAGCAGGCCGCGGTCGAGCAGCATCCGCACCGTCTCGACGGCGTAGAGCGGGATACCCTCGGCGCGGCTCGAGGATCTGGTGCGCAGCTCCTCCGGCAGGCCCGGGACGAGGCCGGCGAGCAGCTCTCCATCGCCGGGCGCGGGAGCGGCTCGAGGTAGAGCGAGGTGACCGCGCGCTTCCCGGCGCCCCACGACGGGTGCTTCTCGGCCAGCTCCGGCCGGGCGAGCGAGAGGACGAAGATCGGGTGGTTGCGCGACCAGTCGAGCAGGTAGTCGAGGAAGTCGAGCAGGCCGGCGTCGGCCCACTGCATGTCCTCGAAGACGAGGACGACGGGGTCGACCTCGGCCAGGCGCTCGAACAGGACGCGCCAGGCGGAGAACAGGTTCTCCTGGTCGCCGGCGACGCCCTCCTCGAGGCCGAGCAGGTGCGCGAGGCGCGGCTCGACCCAGCCGCGCTCCTCCGGGTCGGTGACGTGCTCCTCGAGGGTCGCGCGGAGCTTGGCCAGCGCCGAGCCGACCTCCTCGTCCTCGGTGATCCCGCAGCGCATCCGCACCATCTCCGCGAGCGCCCAGTACGCGACCCCCTCGCCGTAGGAAAGGCAGCGGCCGCGATGCCACCAGGCCTCCTCCGCCAGCCCGTCCTGGTACTTCTCGAACTCCCAGGAGATGCGGGACTTGCCGACTCCGGCGACGCCGACGACCGAGACGAGCTGGGCCCGGCGCTCGTCCGCGGTCGCGTGGAACAGCTCCTTGACCAGGCGGAGCTCGCGCTCGCGGCCGACGAAGGGCGGCTCCAGGCTCGACGAGCGCAGCGCGCCGGCCCGGCCGGCGATCACGCGCAGCGCCCGGAAGAGCTGCATCGGCTCGGCCTTGCCCTTCAGGTCGTGCGTCCCCGCGTCCTCGTAGGCGATCGCCGCCTCGGTCGCGCGCTTGGTCGCCTCGCCGACGAGCACCGTTCCGGGCTCGGCCTCGGACTGGACGCGCGAGGCGGTGTTGACGAGGTCGCCCGCGACCATCCCCTGGCCTTCGGCACCGAGCGTGACCGCCGCCTCGCCGGTCAGCACGCCCGCGCGGGCGCGCAACGCCGGGTCGAGCTCGCGAGACGGCGGCGACGAGGTCGAGCGCGGCACGGACGGCGCGCTCGGCGTCGTCCTCCATCGCCACCGGCGTCCCCCAGACCGCCATCACCGCGTCGCCGATGAACTTCTCGACCGTGCCGCCGTAGCGCTCGATCAGCCGCTTGCAGCGGTCGAAGTACGCGGTGAGGAGCTCGCGCACCTCCTCCGAGTCGCGCGATTCGGAGAGTGGCCGTGAAGCCGACGAGGTCGGCGAAGAGGACCGAGACAAGCCTCCGCTCCGCGGCGGGCGCTGTGCGCTCGGGCTCACCGTCGCCGGTGGCGCTGCCCAGCTGCATGCCGCATTCGGAGCAGAACTTGCTCCCGGGTGCGTTGGCGGTTCCGCAGCCAGAACAGGGGACGTTGAGCGCGTCTCCGCACTCGTTGCAGAATTTCGCCCCCGGCGGGACGTCAGTGCCACACGAAGGACAGGTCACGCCGGAACAACGGTAGCGAGCCGGGACAATCGTTCGATCCACGGCGTCGCCTCGAGGCGTTCGAACACAGCACGGGCCTCCTCGGCGAGCCCCTCGGCCTCGGGCGTCGCCCCCTGTTCGCCGAGCCACTCCGCGTGCTCGAGCTGCGTGAGCGCGAGCCAGAACGGGATTCCGTACTCGCGGAAGATCTGCTCGGCGGTCTTGAACTGCTGCTCGACGCCCTCCGACCTGCCCTGCAACTCGGACAGACGGGCGCGGAACCGGGCCGCCTGCGCCCGGAGGAACGGCGGCTGAACGCCCGCCTTCAGATCCTCGATTCTCCGGATCAGCTCGTCCGCCTTGTCCAGGTCGCGAAGCGCGAGTGCGGCTTCGACCGCTTCCCCGAAGCCGTTCTTGACGGATTCGCTGACAGCGCCGAGGATGGCCATCGCCTCGAGCGCCTGCTCGGCCCAGTCGCAGAGCATCGGCATTGGCTCCTTCCTGCCGGAGCGCGAATGCCTTCGCCGCCGCGTAGGCCGACCGCTCCTGGAAGTCGGCGGACGTCGCGTAGCCACCGCCCGCAGCCAGGTAGCGGGCGGTCTCGACATTCGTCCCGGCGGCCAGCTCGAGCAGCGGCACCGCGGAGAGCAACGCCACTCCATAGACGCCGACCACGACCGAGCTCTCGTCGAACTCGGCTGCAAACACCCGGCGCGCCTCCGCGAGTTGCCCGGCCACGGTCAGGACGTAGATGCTCTGCACGAGGAGCGCCCGCTCCCAGCGGCGGTTCCCGACCTTCCGGGCGAGCGCGACGGCGCGATCGAGCTCGGCGCGGGCCTCGTCGTAGCGATCGCGGCCCCGGAGCAGGTCGACCAGGTTGTAGGAGGCTCGCGACGCCGCGGAGGGAATGTCGTGCTCGATCGCAAGCTCCAGCGCGTGCCGCGTCAGCGCGAGCGCCTTCTCCGGCCGGCCCTGACCGTCGGCAATATTGGCCTCGCTGACGAGAGCGTCCGCGAGCAGGCCCGGGAGCCAGTGCGACTCGGCGACCGCCAGGGCGGCCTCCACACGTTCTTTGGCGAGGTCGAGCTCGCCGCGGAAGAAGTAGAGGCGGCCGAGCTGAGCCGCGAGGATGGCGAAGTCCTCGTCCGGCTCGTCTTCGGCGAGCACCTCGTACGCCCGTTCCATCCGCGCCAGCCCTTCGTCGAGCTGGCCGGTCTGCCAATCGACCTCGGCCAGTCGCGCGGTCACGCGGGCGGCCGGGTGAGTCTCGCCGGCCTGCTCGAATAGGTCGAGGGCACGCCGGTAGCGATCCTCCGCCTCGGCCTCGCATGTGCGGGTCAGGGCCATTTCGCCCGCGCGTTCGAGCAGACGCGCCTGGTCCAGCGGGTCGTCGGCGAGCTCGGCGGCCTGCTCGAAGTAGCGCTGGGCCTCCTCGGTGGCGGCGAGTGACGCCGCGCGCTCGGCTGCACGGGCGAGCAGCTCGCTGCGCCTTCTGCCTTGATCTGCTCGGCGTCCGTCGGCATCCGGCGCCGCGTCGTAGGCGTCGAGGTAGTGGGACGCGACCACCTCGACGATCTCGTCCTCGTCGGCGCCGCAGACCGTCGCTCGAGGTACTCGCGCGGCGGCGAGGTGCTGTGCCCTTGCCGCTCGCTGCTTCGAGAGCGTCTCGTAGGCGACGCGCTTGAGCGAGGTCCTGCAGGAACGCCGTACTGGCCGCGCTCCGGCGAGCGAGGATCGGCCTGGAGCGATGAGCACCTCCTTGCGGACGAGCGACGCGAGCAGCGGCTCGAGCTCGGCCTCCGGCGAGCCCGCTGAGCGCGGCGAGCGCCCTGCTGCGTGAACGTCTTGCCGAGCACGGCCGCGTCCTGGATCGAGCCGGCGCTCCTCGGCGCTGAGACCGTCGAGCCGCGCGGCGACCAGCGCGTGCAGCGTCTCGGGCACCTCGAGCGTCTCGATCGGCCCGGTCGGCCGGTATGACGATCCCTCCTGGACGAGGACGCCGCGGTCGAGCAGCATCCGCACCGTCTCGACGGCGTAGAGCGGCACTCCCTTCGGCGCGCTCGAGGATCTGGCTGCGCAGCTCCTCCGGCAGCCCGGGGACGAGCCCGTCGAGCAGCGTCCTCCATCGCCGGGCGCGGGAGCGGCTCGAGGTAGAGCGAGGTGACCGCCCGCTTGCCGGCGCCCCAGGTCGGGTGCTCTCGGCCAGCTCGGGCCGGGCGAGCGACAGCACGAAGATCGGGTGGTTCCGCGACCAGTCGAGCAGGTACTCGACGAAGTCGAGCAGCGCCGCGTCCGCCCACTGCATGTCCTCGAAGACCAGCGACGACCGGGTCGACGCTCGGCCAGGCGCTCGAAGAAGAGCGCGCCAGGCGGCAGAACAGGTTCTCCCGCTCGCCGGCGCCGCCCTCCTCGAGGCCGAGCAGGTGCGCGAGCCGCGGCTCGACCCAGCGCGCGCTCCTCGTCGTCGGTGACGTGCTCGCTCGACGTCGGCGCGCAAGCTTCGCCGAGCGCCGACGCGGGCTCTTCGTCCTCGGCGATCCCGCAGCGCATCCGCACCATCTCGGCGAGCGCCCAGTACGCGACGCCCTCGCCGTACGCAAGGCAGCGGCCGCGGTGCCACCAGTACGCTCCTCGGCCAGCCCGTCCATGTACTTCTCGAACTCCCAGGCGAGCCGCGACTTGCCGACCCCGGCGACGCCCGATGACCGAGACGAGCTGCGGCTTGCCGCTCGTCCGCGGTCGCGTGGAAGAGCTCCTTGACCAGGCGCAGCTCGCGGTCGCGGCCGACGAAGGGGGCTCCGAGGCCCGTCGAGCTTGCAGCGCGCCGCGCGCGGCCGGCGATCACGCGCAGCGCCCGGAAGAGCTGCACGGCTCGGCCTTGCCCTTCAGCTCGTGCGTGCCGGCGTCCTCGTAGGCGATCGCGGCCTCGGTCGCGCGCTTCGTCGCCTCGCCGACGAGCACCGTTCCGGGCTCCGGCCCGACTGGATGCGCGAAGCGGTGTTGACGAGGTCGCCGGCGACCATCCCCTGGCCCTCGGCGCCGAGCGTGACCGCCGCCTCGCCGGTCAGCACGCCCGCGCGCGAGCCGCGCAGCGCCGGGTCGAGCTCCGAGACGGCCGCGACGAGGTCGAGCGCGGCGCGGACCGCGCGCTCGGCGTCGTCCTCCATCGCCACCGGCGTCCCCCAGACCGCCATCACCGCGTCGCCGATGAACTTCTCGACCGTGCCGCCGTAGCGCTCGATCAGCCGCTTGCAGCGGTCGAAGTAGCGCGGTGAGGAGCTCGCGCACCTCCTCCGAGTCGCGCGACTCGGAGAGGGTCGTGAAGCCGACGAGATCGGCGAAGAGGACGGAGACGAGGCGCCGCTCGGCGGCCGGGCGCGGTCCGGCGGGGGCGGCAGGGCGCGTCGCCGGCGAAGGCTGTGCCGCACTCGCCGCAGAACTTCGCGCCGGGCGTGTTCGGGCTGCTGCAGGCAGGGCAGATCAGCGCGAGCGCGCTGCCGCACTCCAGGCAGAACTTCCGCCCCGCGTCGTTCTCGGCTCCACACGCTCCACAGCGCACGTCGCGACCCACTCTCCCCTACTGCGCTTCCGCGGCCATTGTCGCAACGCGCGGCAGCGACGGCGTCGACCCGTTCGAGCCAGGGCCTTGCCTGCAGGCGCTCGAACACCCCGCGCGCCTCGGCCGAGCAGCGCCTCGGCCTCCCGGTCGCGCCGCTCGCCGAGCAGCCACTCGGCGTGCTCGGTCTGGACCTTGGCTGCCGGGAGGACCATCCCGTACTCCCGGAACGCCGCCGCGGCGGCGCGGAAGCGCTGGTCGGGGTCGTCGCCGAGCAGCGCCCGGAAGCGGATGCCGTGGGCACGGAGGGTCGGCGGCAGCAGTCCCGGCGGCATCTTCTCGATCCGTCCCGTGAGGTCCCGGACGAGCTCGTCCCGACCAAGGGCGTGGGCGGCGATGAGCGCCTCCTCCCAGCCGAGCTTCGACGTCGAGGTGAGCCGCACCTCGACGCACTCCATTGCCGCCTCGAGAGCCCGCTCGTGGTCGCCCTCGGCGTTGCAGACCATGGCTTCGAGGGTGCGGGCCCCGATCCGGTCCTGCTCGTCCGCCTCGTCGGTCTTCCCGATATCCGTTGCGTCCGTGAGCCGGCGTGCCTCGGCGACGTCACCCTCGATCGTGGCGAGGAAGATCGGCAGGGCGTACGACGCCCCGAGCCCGAGCCCGTGCTCGGGAATCTGCTCGAGAGCCGCCCGCGCCTCGTCGTAGCGGCCGAGCCACAGAAACATGAAGGCCATCTCGCCGAGGAGCCGCCATTCGCTCGACCGCGCACCGACCTTCCGGGCCAGCACGATCCCCGCCTCCTGGACCTCGATCGCCTCCTCGCAGCGGTCGCGCCGGTCGAGCATGTCGCCGAGGTTGTTGTAGGCGCGGAGCGCAGCCTGCGTCAGGTCGTTCTCCAGCGCGATCTCGAGCGACCGCTTGATCAGGGCATACCCCTGCTCCCAGCGGCCGACGCCGGCGACGACCAGGCCGGCGGTGTTCAGCCCCTGGGAGAGGGTCTCGGGCAGCCAGAGCCGCTCTGCGGCCTCGAGTGCGGCGTCGATCGTGCGCTGCGCAGCCTCGTAGTCGCCCATGAAGAAGTGAGCACGGGCCAGCTCCGCCGCCACGGCCGCGAACCCCTCGTCCGGTTCGCCCTCGACGAGCACGGCGTAGGCGCCCTTGAGCCGCTCGAGCGCGGGCTCGGACTCGTGCAGCTGCCACTCGGTGTTCCCGAGCTTGGCCTGGACGAGCGCGGCTTCGCGCGTCGCGCCGGCAGCCGTGTACAGCTCCTGGGCGCGCTCGAACTCACGTCGCGCCGCCTCCATGTCTCCTCCGCTGTAGGCGGAGCGTCCGGCCCGGTCGCGGAGCCGCGCCTCTTCGAGCGGATCGTCCGCGAGTTCAGCAGCCTGCGCGAAGACGCCGGCGGCCTCGACCGTCGCGGCCAGCGACGCCGCGCGCTCTCCGGCCCGGGCGAGCGCGTCCCTCGCCTGCTGCTTGAGCTCGGCGGCGTCCTCGGCCTCGGGCATCAGCCGGTAGGCCTCGAGGTAGTGGGCGGCGACCACCTCGACGATCTCGTGCTCGTCTGCCCAGGCCGTTGCGAGGTGCCGGGCGGCCGCCAGGTGACGTGTCTTGCGGTCGGCCTTCGAGAGCGTCTCGTATGCGACCCGCTTGAGCAGGTCCTGGAGGAACCCGAACTGGCCGCGCTCCGGCGAGCGCGCGTCCGCCTGGAGGGTGAGTACCTCCTTGCGGACGAGGCCGAGGAGGAGCGACTCGATCTCGGCCTCGTCCTTCCCCGAGAGTGCGGCGACGCCCTGCTTCGTGAAGGTCTTGCCGAGCACGGATGCGTCGTGAACGAGCGAGCGCTCCTCGGGGGTCAGCCCGTCGAGGCGCGCCGCGAGCAGGGCGTGCAGCGTCTCGGGCACCGCGAGCTCCTCGATCGGGCCCGTCGGGCGGTACGTGTCGCCGCTGCGCTCGAGCAGGCCGCGGTCGAGCAGCATCCGCACCGTCTCGACCGCGTAGAGCGGAACGCCCTCGGCGCGGCCGAGGATCTCCGCATGGAGCTCAGAGGGCAGCCCCGGCACGAATCCGTCGAGCAGCGCATCCATCGCCTCGTCGCTGAGCGGCTCGAGCGCAAGCGCCGTCGCGTTGCGCGACGCCCCGGCGAGCGCCGCGTTCATCTCGGGTCGCGAGAGAGCGACCACGTACAGCGGGAGCCTCCGCGACCACTCGAGCACGTGGTCGATGAAGTCAAGGAGGCCGGGCTCGGCCCACTGGAGGTCCTCGAACACGAGCACGCACGGCCCCTGCTCGGCGAGCCGCTCGAAGAAGACCCGCCAGGCGGAGAACAGCTCCTGCCGGTCGGGCGTGGTCGCCTCGCCGAGGCCGAGCAGATGCGCGAGCCGAGGCTCGAGCCAAGCTCGCTCCTCGGCGTCGGGCACGTGCAGTTCGAGCGTGTCCCGCAGCTTCCCGAGGGCGTCGTCGGCAGGCTCTTCCTCGCCGATCCGCGCGCGCATCCGCACCATCTCGGCGAGCGCCCAGTAGGCGACGCCTTCGCCGTAGGCCAGGCAGCGGCCGCGGTGCCACCAGATGTCGTCGATCAGGCCGTCGATGTACTTCTCGAACTCCCACGCGAGCCGCGACTTGCCGATCCCGGCGATCCCGACGACCGAGACGAGGTGCGCCTTCTTCTCCTCCGCGCCGGCGTGGAAGAGCTCCTTGACGAGGCGGAGCTCGCGGTCGCGGCCGACGAACGGCGGCTCCAGGCCGGTCGACTTCAGCGCCCCCGCGCGGGCGGCGGTGACACGCAGCGCGCGGAAGAGCGCGACCGGCTCCGCTTTCCCCTTCAGCTCATGCTGACCCGCATCCTCGTAGGCGATCGCGGCCTCTGTGGCCCGCTTCGTGCTCTCCCCGACGAGCACCGTGCCGGGCTCCGCCTCGCTCTGGATCCGCGCCGCGGTGTTGACGAGGTCGCCCGCGACCATGCCCTGCCCCTCGGCGCCGAGCGTGACCGCGACCTCGCCGGTCAGGACGCCGGCACGGGCGGCGAGCTCGGGATCGAGCTCGGGGACGGCGGCGACGAGGTCGAGCGCCGTGCGAACGGCCCGCTCGGCGTCGTCCTCGTTCGCGACGGGCGTGCCCCAGACGGCCATCACCGCGTCGCCGATGAACTTCTCGACCGTCCCGCCGTAGCGTTCGATCAGCCGGCGGCAGGTGTCGAAGTAGGCGGACAGCAGCTCGCGCGTGTCCTCGGCATCACGCTCCTCCGAGGCCGTCGTGAAACCGACGAGGTCGGCGAAGAGGACGGAGACGTGGCGCCGCTCGGCCGCGGCGGGGGCGGGGGCCGCGGACGGCGCCGGCCCGTCGGCGCTCATCGCCGCACCGCACTCGTCGCAGAACCGCGCCCCGGCAGCTACCGGGTGGCCGTTCGGGCAGACGAGCGACAGCCCCGCGCCGCACTCGGCGCAGAACTTCGCGCCGGCGCGGTTCTCGGCGCCGCAGGCCGCGCAGATCATGCGGCGACCTCCGCCTCGGCCCCGGCGCCGGCGGCACGCTCGAGCCACGGCGTCGCTCCGAGCCGCTCGAAGGTCGCGCGCGCCTCGGCGACGAGCAGCTCCGCCGCGTCGCCGCCGCCGAGCGCCTCGGCCTGCTCGAGCTGCGTGACTGCGAGCCAGAACGGCGAACGCTCGATGCGGACGGAACCGCGGCGGCCGCGGCGGCCAGGCCTGCCGCGTCGCCCGCTCAGTCGCGCTCGGAAGCGGAGCGCCTGCGCCTCGAGGAACGGCGGGCCTGCCGCCGGGCGGCAGCTCCTCGATCCAGTCCAGCAGCTCCTCGACCTTCGGCGTGTCGCCGAGGCGCGAGCGCAGCCTCGAGCGCGTCGACGACGCCCTGCTTGACGCCCTGGAAGCGTCGGGCCCAGCGTCGGCGCCGGTCTCGATCGTCGCCCGTGCCCGCCGCGAGCGCCTCCTCCAGCCGCCCCTCCGCGCGCCGCAGCGCGCGCCGTGGCACGCGAGCCGACAGCTCCGGTCCTGGACGTCGGTCGAGTCCTCCAGCCGCGAGAACATGCGCGAAGATCCGCCGGGCCTCGTCGAGCTCGCCGCGATGGCAGTGGATCTCGACGCCGGACTGGAGCACGCTCAGCACGACGCCGCCGGAGTCGCACCTGCTCCTCCGTGAACTCGTCGCCGTGGCCAGCGCCTCGTCCCAGCGCCCGAGCATCAGCAGCGGCGTACGTCCGCTCGGCGAGCGATCGCCCACTCGTACGGGCCGGTTGCCCGATCCTGCGCGGCGAGTGCGAGCGACTCGTCGAGGTAGCGCGAGCGCGTCCGCGTAGCGGTCGAGTCGGAAGCAGCGGTCGGAGAGGATGAAGTAGCAGGTGCGCGCGTCCTCGAGCAGGTCGTGCTCGAGCGCGACCTCGAGCGCCTGCTTGAGCAGGGCGAGCGCCTCCTGCGGTGTGCCCGCGGCTCGCGAGCACCGCGCGACTTCGCGCGCAGCGCGATCGCGAGGGCCTCCGGGAGGCCCTGCGCCTCGGCGATGTCGAGCGCGAGCTCGGCCCGCTCGCCGGCCCGCTCGAGGTCGCCGGTGAACCAGTAGCCGCGGCGACAGCCGCGCGGCGAGCAGGGCGAGGTCCTCGTCCGGCTCGTCGCCCGACGATCACCTCGAACGCGCGCTCCAGTCGCTCGAGCGCCTCGTCGCGATGGCCCGGTGAAGCGATCGAGCTCGGCCAGCCGCGCCGAGACCCGCGCGGCGGCATGCGTGTCGCCCGTCGGCCTCGTAGATCGCGATCGCACTGCTCGAGCAGCTGCCGCGCCGCCTCGGGATCGCCGGCGCGCGCCGGCCATGTCGCCGGCCCGGTCGAGCAGCGCCGCCTGCTCGCGACGGGTCGTCCGTCGAGCGCCGCCGCCTGCTCGAAGTAGCGCCGCGCCTCCGCGGCCGCGCCGAGCGACGCGGCGCGCTCGCCGGCGCGCACGAGCGTCTCGCACGCCTTCGTCCTTGATCTCGGCGGCGTCGTCGGCGTCCGGGGCGGCCTCGTAGGCGGCGAGGTAGTGCGAGGCGACACCTCGACGACCTCGTCCTCCTCGGCGCGAACGCCGCCTCGAGGTACGCGGCGGCGGCGAGGTGCCTCGCCCGGCGCTCGCGCTTCGAGAGCGTCTCGTAGGCGACGTGCCGGACGAGGTCCTGGAGGAAGCCGTACTGGCCGTGCTCGGGCGAGCGCGGGTCGGCCTGGACGCCGAGCACCTCCTTGCGCGACGAGCGCGGCGAGCAGCGGCTCGAGCTCGTCCTCGGCGCGGCCGCCGAGCGCCGCGAGCGCGTGCCGGCGTGAACGTCTTGCCGAGCACGGCGCCGTCCTGGAGCAGCCGCCGCTCCTCGGCCGAGAGGCCGTCGAGGCGGGCGGCGATCAGCGCGTGCAGCGTCTCGGGCACCTCGAGCGACTCGATCTCGCCGACCGGGCTGGTAGACCGGCCCTTCCTGCACGAGCAGCCCGCGGTCGAGCAGCATCCGCACCGTCTCGACCGCGTAGAGCGGCACACCCTCGGCGCGCGCGAGGATCTGCTCGCGCAGCTCGGCCGGCAGCCCGGGCACGAGCCCGTGCGAGCAGCTCCTCCATCGCCTCGGGCGAGAGCGGCTCGAGGTAGAGCGAGCTGAAGTTGCGCTGGCCGGCGCCCCAGGTCGGGCGCCGCTCGAGCAGCTCGGGCCGGGCGAGCGTGATCACGTAGAGCGGCGAGTTGCGCGACCACTCGAGCAGGTACTCGACGAAGTCGAGCAGGCTCGCGTCCGCCCACTGCATGTCCTCGAACGCGAGCACGGTCGGGTAGACGTCGGCGAGCCGCTCGAAGAAGAGCCGCCAGGCCGCGAACAGGTCCTGCCGCTCGCGCGGCTCGTTGCTCGCCGAGCGCCGAGCAGCTGCGCGAGCCGCGGCTCGACGAACGCGCCGCTCCTCCGCGTCGGGGATGTGCTCCTCGACGCGCCGCGCGCAGCTTCGCGAGCGCCGGCCGCCGGCTCCTCGTCCTCGGCGATCCGGCAGCGCATCCGCACCATGTCCGCGAGCGCCCAGTAGGTGACGCCCTCGCCGTAGGCGAGGCAGCGGCCGCGGTGCCAGTACGTGAGCTGCGGCGAGCCCGTCGAAGTACTTGTAGAACTCCCACGCCGAGCCGCGACTTGCCGATCCCGGCGATCCCGGTGACCGAGACGAGGTGCGGCCTTGCCGTCCTCGGCGCAGGCGTGGAAGAGGTCCTTGATCTGGCGCAGCTCGCGGTCGCGGCCGACGAACGGCGCCTCGAGGCCGTGCCGACTTCAGCGAGCCGCGCGCGCCGGAGACGACGCGCAGCGCCCGCCAGAGCGGCGTCAGGCCGTCCTTGCCCTTCAGCTCGAACGTGCCGGCGTCCTCGTAGGCGATCGTCGGCTCGGTCGCGCGGCGGGTCGCCTCGCCGACGAACACGGTGCCGGGCTCGGCGAGCGACTGGATCCGCGAGGCGGTGTTGACGAGGTCGCCGGCGACCATCCCCTGGCCCTCGGCGCCGAGCGTCACCGCCGCCTCGCCGGTGAGCACGCCGGCCCGCGCCTGCAGGCTCCGGCGCGCCGACCTCGTCGCCGAGCGCCGAGACGGCGGCGACGAGGTCGAGCGCGGCGCGCACGGCGCGCTCGGCGTCGTCCTCGGTCGCGGTCGGCGTCCCCCAGACCGCCATCACCGCGTCGCCGATGAACTTCTCGACCGTGCCGCCGTAGAGCTCGATCAGCCGCTGGCACGTGTCGAAGTAGCGGGAGAGGAGCTCGCGCGTCTCCTCGGAGTCGCGCTCGGCTCGGAGAGCGCCGTGAAGCCGACGAGGTCGGCGAAGAGGACGGAGACGAGCCGGCGCTCGGCCGCGGGCGCCGTCGGCCGGCCGATGCAGAGCCGGCCGCCGATCAGCGGGCGTGCCGCACTCGCCGCAGAACTTCTCGGTCCCGTCGAGCGCCGCCCCGCAGGCAGCGCACGCGACGGCCAGCGCAGCGCCGCACTCGGTGCAGAACTTCCGGCCGGCAGCGTTCTCGACGCCGCAGCTCCCGCAGGTCAACCCGCCACCACCTCGGCGCGCGCGACAGCGTTCGCGCGCTCGCTCCACGGCGTCGCCTCGAGCCGCTCGAAGATCTCGCGGGCCTCCGCGAGCAGCTGCTCCGCCTCGTCGCCGCGCCCCTGGGCGACGAGCCACTCGCCGTGCTCGAGCTCGGTCACTGCCATCGGGAACGTCAGGCCGTGCTCGCGGAAGATGCCGGCGGCCGTCTTGAAGCCCTGCTCGACGCCTTCGTGCTCTCCGCGCGCCGCCGCCAGACGGGCCCGGAACCGTGCGGACTGTGCACGTAGAGACGGTGGCCGGCGGCCGGGCGGGATCGAGTCGATCCGCGCGATCAGCTCCTCGACCTCGTCGTAGCGGCCGAGGCGAAGAGCCGAATCGAGCGCAATGCCGAACGCGACCTTGGCGTCGGCTCCGAGAGTGCCGCCACCGAGGAGCTCGCTGTTGCGAACCGCCTCGAGGCCCGAGGTGAGCGCGCCTGCAAGACTCCCTTCGGCGTGCAGGACGCACGCGCTCAGAGCGGCGTAGAGGGCGCGCTCCTGCACGTCGGCCGAATCCTCGAGCCCGCTGAGCAACGCGAGTATCCGTCGCGCCTCCGCAGCATCACCGCGCTCGGCGGCCAGCGAGATCAGCGTGTTGGCGACGGCAATCGCGGTTCGGCTGAGCTGTTCCTCGGGAACCTCCGCTGCGAGCTCCAGCGCCTCGGCCCACTGGCCGGTCAGGAACAGGTAGGCGCTCAACTCTCCGATCAGCCGCCACTCGTTCACGCGGTAGCCGGCCTTGCGCGCGAGCGCGAGCCCCTGCCGCTGCAGCGCGATCGCCTCCTCGTACCGGTCCCGCCGGTCGAGCAGATCGCCGAGATTGTTGTAGGCGCGCAGGGCCGCGGCGGTGAGGTCGTGCTCGAGCGCGAGCTCGAGCGCGTGCTTGTACAGCGCGAGCGACTGCTCCGAGCGCCCGCCGAAGCCGGTGATCAGGGCCTGCGTGTTCAGGCCCTGCGACAACACCTCCGGCAGCCAGAGCGATTCCGCGATCTCGATTGCGGTGTCGACCCGGCGCGCGGCCAGATCGATCTCGCCCTTGAAGAAGTGCAGTCGTCCGAGCTCGGCTGCGAGCGTCGCCAGGTCCGCATCCGGCTCGTCGCCTGACAGGACCTCGAAGGCCCGCTCCATCCGCTCGAGTGCCTCCTCGAGATGGCCGCTCCGCCATTCGGCCTCTCCGAGACGAGCGGAGATCCGTGCGGCGGGGTGCGTCAGGTTCTGGGTCTCGTAGACCTCGAGCGCGCGCTCGTACTGCGCGCGTGCCTCCTCTTGACGCCCGGCCACCCAGGCGGTCGCCCCGGCACGCTCGCGCAGCCCGGCCTCGGCGAGTGGGTCGTCGGCGAGCTCCGCCGCTCGCTCGAAGTAGTGCTGGGCCTCCTCGTTCGCGGCCAGCGAGGCAGCGCGCTCGCCCGCCCGCGTCAGCATCTCCAGCGCCTTCGCCTTGATCTCGGCCGCGTCGTCGGCGTCGGGCGCTGCCCGGTAGGCGTCGAGATAGTGCGCCGCGATCACCTCGACGATCTCCTGCTCGCCCGCCCCGAAGGCCTGGACCAGGTACGCGGCCGCCGCGAGGTGGCGGGTCTTCCGCTCGGACTTCGCGAGCGTCTCGTAGGCGACGTGCTTGAGCAGGTCCTGGACGAAGTTGTACTGGCCCCGCTCGGGCGAGCGAGGATCGGCCTGGACCGAGAGCACCTCCTTGCGGACGAGCGAGGTGAGCACGGGCTCGAGCTCGGGCTCGGGCAGGGTCGACAGGGCGGACAGGCCCGACTTCATGAACGACTTGCCGAGGACGGCGGCGTCCTGGAGCAGTCGCCGTTCCTCGGGCGTGAGACCGTCGAGCCGCGCAGCGACGAGCGCGTGCAGCGTCTCGGGCACGTCGAGCGCCCCGATCTCGCCCGTCGGTCGATAGAAGTCGCCGTGCCGCTCGAGGAGCCCGCGGTCCAGGAGCATGCGCACCGTCTCCACGGCGTAGAGGGGAACGCCCTCGGCGCGGCCGAGGACCTGCCCGCGGAGCTCGTCGGGCAGGCCGGGGACGAACCCGTCGAGCAGCTCTCCCATCGCCCGCTCGGACAGCGGCTCGAGCGAAAGTGTCGTCGCGTTGCGGCCGCCGGCCCCGAACGTCGGCCTGCGCTCGAGCAGGTCGGGCCTCGCCAGGGCGAGCACGAAGAGCGCATGGCTGCGCGACCACTCGAGCAGGTACTCGATGAAGTCGAGCAGTCCCGCGTCCGCCCAGTGCAGGTCCTCGAAGATCAGCACGACCGGCCGCTGCTCGGCGAGGCGCTCGAAGAAGAGCCGCCAGGCCGAGAAGAGGTCCTCCCGGTCGGGGGCGGTTCGCTCGGCCAGGCCGAGCAGGTGCGCGAGCCGCGGCTCGAGCCAGGCCCGCTCCTCTTCGTCGGCGACGTGCTCCTCGATCGAAGCGCGGAGCTTTGCGAGCGCGGAGTCGGGCGCCTCCTCCTCGAGGATCCCCGCCCGCATGCGCACCATCTCCGCGAGCGCCCAGTACGCCACACCTTCGCCGTAGGCGAGACAACGGCCGCGGTGCCACCAGAAGAGGTCGGCGAGCCCGTCGACGTACTTCTCGAACTCCCAGGCGAAGCGCGACTTCCCGAGCCCGGCCGTGCCGACGACGGTGACGAGCTGCGCCTTGCCCTCCTCCGCCGAGCTGTGGAAGACCTCCTTGACGAGGCGCAGCTCCCGGTCGCGCCCCTCGAACGGCGGCTCGAGGCCGACCGTCTTCTGCGCGCCGCCACGGGCAGCGAGCACGCGGAGCGCGCGGTGCAGCGCCAGCGGTTCCGCCTTGCCCTTCAGCTCGTGCTCACCTGCCGCTTCGTAGGCGATCGCGGCCTCGGTCGCGCGGCGGGTCGCCTCGCCGACCAGCACCGTCCCGGGCTGAGCGGCGGACTGGATCCGCGCGGCGGTGTTGACCAGGTCGCCGGCGACCATCCCCTGGCCTTCGGCGCCGATCGTCACGGCCGCCTCGCCGGTGAGCACGCCCGCCCTCGCCGAGAGAGTCGGATCGAGCTCCTGCACTGCGGCGAGGAGGTCGAGCGCCGTCCGGACCGCCCGCTCGGCGTCGTCCTCGTTCGCGGTCGGCGTCCCCCACACCGCCATCACGGCGTCGCCGATGAACTTCTCGACGGTGCCGCCGTACAGGGTGATCAGCCGGCGGCAGGACTCGAAGTAGCGGGTCAGCAGCTCACGGGTGTCCTCCGCGTCCCGGCCCTCGGATGCGGCGGTGAAGCCGACGAGGTCGGCGAAGAGGACGGTGACCATCTTCCGCTCGGCGGCAGGGGTTGCAGCCGTCGCCGGCGCGGCCTGCGCGCCCAGCACGGTGCCACATTCGCCGCAGAACTTGACTCCGGGAGAGTTCGGCGAGCCGCAGGCCGTGCAGACGAGAGCGAGCGCGCTTCCGCACTCGCCACAGAACTTTCTCCCGGGATCGTTCTCGGTACCGCAGGCTGGGCACGGCATCGGACCGGAAAGCGTAGATCGTTCCGGCCGGTTACGGAAGCGACCCGCGCATCACGAAGGCGCCGCCGCGCTCGCCGACCTTCGAGAAGCCGTACTCCTCGTACAGATGGATCGCCGGGTTGTCGGGCTCGACGCTGAGGCTCAGCTCCTCGTAGCCGTCCGCGCGCGCCTGCTCGAGCAGCTTGGCGAGCAGCTCTCGGCCGAGGCCCTTGCCGCGGCGGCTGGGCACGATCGCAATCGTCAGCTCGGGGACGCGCTCGTCGACGAAGCCGTAGCCGGGCTCGTCCTGCTCGAACAGCCGGTACCAGGCGGCGCCGACCGGCTGGAACTCGTCGATCGCGACGAACGCGCTGTCACCCGGACGGCCCCAGCCGGCGACGTAGCGCTCGAGCGGGACGTCCGCCTCGTTCCCCCACCGCGCGTAGTACGCGTGGCGGAGCATGTCGCGGAGGAATGGGAGATCTTGCGACCCGGCGGGTCGGATCACCCGACTTCCTCGGTCAGCTGGATGCGGTTCCCGTCCGGATCGAACACGTCGACGATCCGGACTTGCCCGTGCAGCTCGACGATCACACCCACCTCGACGCCCGCTGCCCGGAGCCGATCGGCCTCGGCACGAACGTTCGGCACGGTCACGGACGCGACCCCGCCCTCGTCCCCGTGCGCCTCCCAGAGCGCGATCTCCATGTCCTCGCGCTTGAGCTGCGCCCAGCGCGCCTCCTCGTCCGCGAAGACCTCCTCGAACCCGAGCGTGCCGGTGTAGAACGCCCGCCCGGCGTCGAGATCTCGCACGCGGTACCAGACCTTCACGTCAGAGGGTCAGGCCCGGTTCTTCGAGGAAGTCCTTGACCGTGCGGAGGAAGTCCGCTGCGACGGCGCCGTCGATCGTGCGGTGGTCGCACGTGAGGGTCATCGTCATCATCGGGCGGGCGACGATCTGGGCAGAGCTGGAAGCGCCGCCGGCAAAGCCGCCGGCGCCCGGCGGAGAACCGGGGCGCGCGACCGGGCGCTCTTCGATTGCGCCGACGGCGAGGATCGCCGCCTGCGGCGGGTTGAGGACGGCGATGAACTGCTCGACGCCGTACATGCCGAGGTTGGAGATCGTGAAGGTGCCGCTTTCGAGGTCCCCGGCAGTGAGCTTGCCGTCGCGCGCGCGGCCGACCAGGTCGGCGCGGGCCGCGGCGATCTCCGCGACCGTGCGGCTGTCGGCGCCGGCGATCACCGGGACGACGAGTCCGCGGTCGGTGGCGACTGCGAGGCCGACATTCGCGGCCGGGTGCAGCTCGATCGCGTCCTCCGCGAACGTGGCGTTCACGTCGCGGTGGCGCATCAGGGCGATCGCGCAGACCTTGGTCAGGACGTCGGTCACGGTCGGCCGCTCGTCCGGGTAGCGCTCGAGGAGCAGGGCGCGGAGCTCCTGCGTCTTCGTCATGTCGGCAGACATCGAGATCTGGAAGGCGGGGACCGTCCACGCCTCGGTCAGGCGGCGCGCGATCGTCTTCCGCAGCGACGTCAGCTCGACGCGCTCGACCTCGCCTCGCGCGGCGGCAACTGCGGGCGCGGCGGCGGGGGCAGCCCCGGCCGGCGCGGGCGCAACGGCAGCACGCTCGACGTCCTCGGCGACGATCCGGCCCTCTGGGCCCGTGCCGGAGAGAGACGCCAGGTCGATGCCGCGCTCCCGGGCGATCCGGCGCGCGAGCGGTGACGCCTTCACCCGGCCGCCGTTCCCGGCAGCCGCGACGGTGGCGGGCTCCGGGGCGGCGGCCTGCTCAGCGCTCCGTCGGGACAGGCACTTGCTCGCGAGGCGACTCTTCCTGCCCAGGCTGCGTGCCGGTCCCTTCCGGGACGGACTCCCCCGCCTCGCCGACGTAGGCGATCGCAGTCCCGACCGGAACCTCGCCCTCCGGAACGACGATCTTCAGCAGGACGCCGGAGGCCTCCGCCTCGACCTCCTGCGTCACCTTGTCGGTGTCGAGCTCGAACAGCGGCTGGCCCTTCTTCACCTGATCGCCCTCGGCGACGAGCCAGCGGACGATCGTTCCGGCCTCCATGCCCTGGCCCAGGCGCGGGAGGATCACCTCGCTAGCCACGGCCGACCGTCCTCCGCACCGCTTCCAGGACATCGGAGGCGTGAGGCACGACGAACTCCTCCATCACCGGCGCGAACGGCAGCGGCGTGAACTTCGACCCGACGCGCTCGATCGGCGCGTCGAGCCAGTCGAACGCCTGGTACTGGATCACCGCCGCGACCTCGGCGCCGAAGCCCATCCGCACGATCGCCTCGTGCGCCACCACGCACCGGTTCGTCTTCTTCACGGACGAGACCAGAGCCTCCTCGTCCAGCGGCAGCAGGGTCCGGGGATCGACGACCTCGACCGAGATGCCCTCCTTTTCCGCCTCTTCCGCGGCCGCGAGCGACTCGTGCACGAGCCGCCCCGTCGCGATCACCGTCACGTCCTCGCCCTCACGGTGCACGCGCGCCTGCCCGAGCGGGATCGGCTCGAGCTCCTCTGGCACCTCGCCCTTGATCGGGTAGAGCGTCCGGTGCTCGAAGAAGATCACCGTGTTGTCGTCGTAGATCGACGACCACAGGAGCCCGCGCACGTCCTCGGGCGTCGACGCGAACACCACCTTCAGCCCGGGGACGTGGACGAACCACGCTTCCACCTGCTGCGCGTGCTGGGCGCCCGGCGACCAGCCCGCGCCGCCCTGCGTGCGCACGACCAGCGGGACTTTCAGCTGCCCGCCGGACATGTACCGGTGCTTGGCCGCCTGGTTGACGAGCTGCTCCATGGCGAGCGTCGTGAAGTCCTCGTACATGATCTCGACGACGGGGCGCATGCCCTGCATGGCGGCGCCGATCCCCGCGCCGACGATCGCCATCTCGGAGATCGGCGTGTTCCGCACCCGCTCCGGGCCGAACTCGGCGAGCAGCCCCTGCGTGACCGCCATCGAGCCGCCCATCTCGGCGATGTCCTCGCCCATGATGAACACGTCGTCGTCTTCGCGCAGCGCGCGCGAGAGCGCGTCCCGCGCACCGGCTCTCGCGCGTAGGGCGTGCAGCTCGAGGCGACGTAGCAGCGTTCTTCAAAGCTCCTCGGGCTTCGGGTCGGTCCCGGCCTTCGCGAACGCGACCGAGGCCTCCGCGATCTCGAGCGCCTCCCGGTCGAGGTCGTCGAACGCCTCGTCCGTGAGGCCCATCTTCTCGCGCAGCTTCGTGATCGGGTCCTGCGTCTCGCGCAGCTCCTGGAGCTCCCCCTTCGGGCGGTAGACCTGCGGGTCGCCGACGAAATGCCCGACGAGGCGGTAGGTCTCGCACACCAGGAAGACCGGCCCCTTTCCCGACCGTGCGTACTCGAGCGCGCGCTTCGCGGCCTTGAACACGACCTCGACGTCCTGGCCGTCGATCTTCATCGAATGCATCCCGAACGCGACGGCGCGCTTCTCCATGTCCTTGATCGGTGCGTGCTGCCACGCCGGCGTGGACTCCGCCCAGTGGTTGTCCTCGAGCACGAACACCGCCGGCACCTTCCAGAGCTGAGCGAGGTTCAGCGACTCGTGGAACGTCCCGATGTTGGTCGCCCCGTCGCCGAAGAACGCGACGGAAACCCGTGGCTCGCCGCGCAGCTTGAAGGCCAACGCGGCGCCCGTGATCGCCGGCAGCCCACCCCCGACGACCGCGTTCGCGCCCAGGTTCCCGCGCTCGACGTCGTACAGGTGCATCGAGCCGCCGTAGCCGTGCGAGCAGCCTTCGATCTTCCCGTACAGCTCCGCCATCACCTCGTTCGGGTGCGTCCCGCGCGCGAGCGTGTGCCCGTGCGCGCGGTGCGTGGAGGCGAAGACGTCCCCGTCCTCCATCGCCTGGCAGACACCGACCGCGACCGCCTCCTGGCCGATCGCGACGTGCAGGAACCCCGGCAGCTCACCCGCCCGGAAGCGCTCCTCGACCTTCTCCTCGAAGTGCCGGATCAGCAGCATCTCCTGGAGGAACTGGCGCAGCCGCTCCTCGGAGAGCGTGCCCCGCTTGCTTTCGACCTTCGCCACGAGCCTGAGTTTATGCTCCGGGCGATGAGACTCGCGACGCAGTGGAGGCGCGTCCAGGCCGAGTTGCCGGCCGAATGGACGGAGGCGCGCCTCTCCTTCACGGTCAGCAATCCGCAGCGGCTGGAGCGAGCCACCGCGTTGCTCGCGCCCCTCCAGCCGGGCCGCGCCGGCCCGGAGCTGCACTTCGTCGTCGCCCGCCGCGGCGCCGGCCCCTCGCCGGCCGCGCTCGACCGCGCGCTCAGACGGCTCGTCGAAGCCCGGATCGGCGGGGAGCTGCGACTCGTCGGCGCCGCCGAGGCGCCCTCGGCCGAGCGCCTCGAGCTCGGTTCGGCGGCGGCGGCCTGGGAAACGGCGCTGGAGACCCTGCCCGCCGACTGGAGCGATCTCTACTGCGAGGTCGAGCTGACCTCGAGCGACCATCTCGACCCGGCCGCGCTCGCCCTCGCGCCGCTCAACCCGTCCCGCTACGGCCCGACGCCGGGATTCCGCTTCCGCTGCGCGAGGCGATTCGGGTACGGCACGTCCCCGCAGATGGTCGAGCGCTGCTTCCAGCGGCTCGACGAACGAGGCATCCCGGCCGAGGTGCGCATCCTGCGCGCCCTCTCCGACACGAGGCCGGTCGCGACGCAGGGCCCGGTCTGGTACGTCGGCGGCAAGGTGGTGTAGGAGCCATGCCCGACCCGGTGTCGTGGTTCGTCGTCGAGCCCGGCTGGAAGATCGTTGCGGCAGACGGAGACGAGGTCGGAACGGTGCACGAGCTGCTCGGCGACCTGGAGCGCGACATCTTCGACGGGATCGCGGTCTCCACCGGCGCGCTCACCAAGCCCACGTACGTGCCGTCCGAGCAGGTCGGCGAGATCCGCGAGGGCGAGGTACACCTCGCCCTGACGGGCGAGCAGTTCGCGCAGCTCTGAGCCCCGCGTTTCCCGGTCGGAATGTCCGGTAATGTCCCATTGATGCCGCTCTTGAGGACAAACGGAGTCGCAAACGCGACGAAGGAGTTCGTCGAGCGGGCGCGGTCGATCGTCCGCCTCGAGATCGAGCTCGCGCTGCTCGAGATCAAGACCAAGCTCACCCGGATCGGGGTGGGCATCGGCCTTGCCGCGGGTGCGGGCGTCATCGCGGTCTACGCGGTCGGCTTCCTGTTCGCGGCCATCGCCGCTGCGATCGCGCTCGCGTTGCCGCTCTGGGCGTCGCTGCTGATCGTCAGCGTCACGCTGTTCGGGATCACGGCCGTCCTCGGCCTGCTGGGCATCCGGTCGATCAAGGCGGGCGCGCCACCCATGCCGGAAGAGGCGATCGAGGAAGCGAAGCTGACCAAGCAGGCGGTCGTCGATGGCCACTAGGACGACCATCGCAGGTCAGGCAAGACCTTGCGTCCGAGCGCAAGGGGCTCGAGCACGCCGCGACCACGCTCCGCACCGAGTCCGTCAACGTCGCAAAGAAGGTCGGGCTCGCCGCAGCCGCGGTGGTGGCCGCCGCGATCACCGCCAAGGTCGTTGCACGCGTTTCCCACCGGGAAGAGCCGGGGAAGGACAAGCGTGCGCGACTTTCCTTTCCCGGCAAAGACTGAGCCCGCGCCGACCTCCCCGTACCGCCTGAGCCTCGGCTCCTGGGGCTCGGCCCTCAAGCTCGACGGTCAAGGAGTTCCTCGCCGACGACTGCCTCGGCCTCGCGCAGCAGATCGCCTTCAGCTCGCTGCTCGCCTTCTTCCCGAGCGTGATCCTCGTGATCGGCCTGCTCGGGCTGCTCGGGTCGGGCGCCTACGACTCGCTCGATCCACCTGCTCGGCTCCGTCGCGCCGAAGGGCGTGCTCGACGCGATCGACCTCGCCAAGCAGAGCTCGGCCGACAACCACGCCGGCTCGGCGATCGCCCTCTTCATCGGCGTCGTCGGCGCCCTCTGGGCGGCGAGCGGCGCGACCGCCTCGATCATCAAGGCCGTCAACCGGGCCGAGGACCTCGAGGAGTCGCGCCCGTTCTGGAAGGTGCGCCTGCTCGCGCTGGCGCTCGTGATGCTCACCGGCCTCGTCACCGCGATTCTCTTCCTGCTGATCATCTTCGGTGGGCCCATCGGCGAGGCGGTCGCGAAGCGCGCCGACCTGGGCAGCGAGTTCACGGTCCTCTGGGACATCCTCCGCTGGCCGATCGCCTTCGCCGGGATCCTGGCCTTCTTCGCGATCGTCTACTGGCTCGCCCCGAACCGGTCGCCGCGCAACTGGAAGTGGCTGACTCCGGGCTCGATCCTCGGCGCCGTCCTCTGGCTCGCACTCTCGGCCCTGTTCGCGCTCTACACCAGCTTCTCGAGCTCGTACGACCGCACGTACGGCTCGCTCGCCGGCGCGATCATCCTCCTGCTCTGGCTGAACTACTCGGCGGTCGCGCTGCTGATGGGCGCGGAGCTGAACGCGGAGCTGGACCGGCGCGCGAGCGGCCGGGCTAGGTCACGCGGAACGCGCCCCTGAGCGTCGGGGTCGCGTCCGAGCTGTACACGTAGAGGCCGCGCTTCAGCCTCAGCCGCCAGGTGACGGCGCCGCGGCCGAGCTTCGAGGTGCCGCGGTTGACGCCGAGGCCCTTGAGCCGGAAGTTGTCCTTCGCCGACCGGTCGGCGATCGTGATCGAGACCAGGCCCGCCTTCAGGGTGGTCACCTTGCGTCCGTTGAAGCGCAGGCTGATCGTCGCGCCCGGGCCGACGGAGCCGATCAGCTTCCGGACCGGCGGAGGCGGAGGCGGAGGCGGCGGCGGAGGCGTGCTCGTGGTCGTCGTGGTCGGCGGAGCGGGCGCGGGGAGCGGCGCGCCGGTCTCGACTGTGATGTCGCCCTTCATCTGGGTGAAGTGCGGGTCGCACTGGTAGTGGTAGGTGCCCTCCTGGAAGGTCACCGTCCACGTCGCGCTGCCCGTGCCCTCGACGGTCGTGCTCATGTCGAAGTTGCCTGGCCCCGACAGGTGGAAGTTGTGCGCCGTCGAGAGGTCGTTGACCTGGACCGTGTACGTGCCGGGCGGAATGCGGGTGACGCGGTTGCCGGCGCCGTCGACGACCTGGATCGAGAAGCCGGGGCCGACCGTCCCGAACAGCGTCGGGTTCTGCGCGCCGGCGCTACCCGCCAGGGCGAGCGCGGCGACGATCGTGATCAGCAGCAGGCCCCGCATTCGTGAGTTCATACGTAGCACACCGCTGGTCGGATTGCGGAAGGGCTACGCGCGCAGCTCGGCCCCGAACCGCTCGGCGAGCAGCGCCACGATCCGCCCGCGCAGCCCCGCCGCGTCCTCGTCCGAGAGCGTGCGCTCGGACGACTGGAAGACGAGCGCGAGCGCGACCGACTTCTTCCCCTCGCCCACCTGCTCGCCGCGGTAGACGTCGAACACCCGCGCCTCGCGCAGCTCCGCGCCGGCCGCCTCGCGCGCCGCCTCGACGAGCGAGCCCGCGGGCACGTCCTCGGCGACGACGACGGCGATGTCCTCGCGGATCGGCGGGAACGTGATCACGTCCTCGTACGTCGGCACCGGCTCGACCCCGGCGAGGAGCGTCGCGAGGTCGAGCTCGAAGACGCCCCACGAGCCCTCCAGCCGCGCCGGGTGAAGCTCTCCGACCCACCCCGCATCCGTGCGTGCCGCCTTGCCCGGGTGGAGGAAGGGCTCCTGCGTGCGCTCGACCCGCAGCGGGACGCGCAGCGCCTCGTACAGCGTCTCGAGCACGCCCTTCGCCGCGGGGAAGCCGCCCTCGAGGATCCCGCCCACGCGCAGCTTCTCCTCCGGTAGGTACACGCGCGCGATCTCGAACAGCCTGATCCGCTCGTTGCCCGCATGCACGTTCCGCTCGGCGACCTCGACGAGCCCGTCCAGCAGCGTCCCGCGCAGCGCCGACTGGGCGGCGTACATCGGATTGACGATGCGAACGGGGCCGTCGACCGCGAGCGACGTCGTGTAGGCCTCCGACAGCCCCGCGCCGGCGAGCACGTCCTCGATCACGCGGCGCAGGCGCTGTTCCTCGGTCAGCCGCCCGAACATCTCGCGCCGCAGCGGCAGCGTGAACGGCACCTTCTCGAGCCCGTGGACCCGGATGACCTCCTCGACCACGTCGATCTCCCGCGTGACGTCGCGGGCGCGCCAGGTCGGGACGGTGACGACCCCGGCACGCTCCTCGACCTCGAAGCCGAGCCGCTCCAGGATCCGGCGCTGCTCGACGAGCGGGATCTCGAGCCCGGCGACCGCGTCGGTCCGCTCCGGCCGCAGCCGCGTCACCGGCGGCACCTGGAGGTCGCCCTGCACGTCGATCTCGCCGGCATAGCGCGCCTCCGTCAGCGCGACCAGCAGCTCGGTTGCGTAGATCGCGGCCTGCTCGGCGATGTACGGGTCGACGCCCTTCTCCCAGCGGTTCGAGCCCTCGGTGCGCAGCGCGAGCCGCTCCGAGGTGCGCATGATCCCGACCGGCTCGAAGTTCGCGGCCTCGAGCAGGATGTCCGAGGTGTCGTCGGAGAGCTCGGTCTCCTCGCCGCCCATGATCCCGGCGAGCGCGACCGCGCGCTCGGCGTCGGCGATCACGAGATCGGACGGGTCGAGCTCGCGCAGCTCGCCGTCGAGCGTGCGAACCTCCTCCCCCGGCTCCGCCCGCCGGACGATGATCCGGCCCTGGGCGAGCTTGCGGCGGTCGAACGCGTGCAGCGGGCTTCCGAGCGCGAGCATCACGTAGTTGGTGATGTCGACCGCGTTCGAGATCGGCCGCTGGCCGGCGGCCGACAGCCGCGCCTTCATCCACTCGGGCGAGGGGCCGATCCGCGCGTCGTGGAAGAGCCGGCCGATGTAGCGCGGGCAGCCGGCCGGGTCGTCGACGCGCACCTCCACCGGCTCCGGGTCGACCGGGCGGTCCGGCTCGCGGCCGGGCATCGGCTTCAGCTCGGCGTTGAAGACGGCCGCGACCTCGCGGGCGATCCCGTAGATCGAGAGCAGGTCGGGGCGGTTGAAGCTCGTCTCCGCCTCGATCACCTCCTCGCCGAGCGGCAGGACGTCGGCCAGAGGCGTGCCGGGGTCGATCGGCTTGCCGAGCACGATGATCCCCGAGTGGTCGGGGCCGATCTCGAGCTCGCGCTCGGAGAGGATCATCCCGTTCGACACGACGCCGCGGAGCTTCGCCTGCTCGAGCTTCTGGCCACCGGGCATCACGGCGCCGGGCAGCGCGACCGCGACGTACGCGCCCGCGCCGAAGTTCCAGGCGCCGCAGACGATCTGGCGCGGCTCCCCGTCTCCCACGTCCACCGTGCAGAGCTGGAGCCTGTCCGCGTTCGGGTGCTTGCCCGCCTCGAGCACGAGCCCGACGCGGTAGAGGCCGAGGTTGCCGTCGACGTCGGGCACGCCGCGGTACGAGATCCGCTCGAGCTCGAAGGTCGAGATCGCCAGCCGCTCGCAGATCTCGCGGGTCGTGGCGTCGACCTCGACGTACTCGCGCAGCCAGGAGACGGGGATCTTCATCAGAACTGCCGCAGGAGTCGCAGGTCGTTCTCCCAGAGCGCGCGCAGGTCCGGGATCCCGTGCCGCAGCATCGCGATCCGCTCCAGCCCGAGGCCGAAGGCGAACCCGGACACCTCCTCGGCGTCGTAGCCGACGTAGCCGAAGACGTTCGGGTCGACGACCCCCGCGCCGCCCATCTCCAGCCAGCCGCTGTACTCGCACGACTGGCAGCCCGAGCCGCCGCAGCGGAAGCACGAGACGTCGAACTCGATCGAGGGCTCGGTGAACGGGAAGTAGCTCGTCCGGATCCGGACGGTGCGGTCCGCGCCGAACAGCGCCCGCGACAGGTACATCAGTGTCCCCTTCAGGTCGGCGAGGGTGATCCCGCGGTCGACCGCGAGGCCCTCGACCTGGTGGAAGACCGGGCTGTGCGTCGCATCCGGCGTGTCGCGGCGGTAGCAGCGGCCGAGGCTGACCATGTACACCGGCGGCTCGTGCGTCTCCATGAAGCGGATCTGCCCGGGCGAGGTGTGCGTCCGCAGCACGTGGCCCTCGTCGACGTAGAACGTGTCGTTCTCCGAGGTGGACGGGTGCCAGTCCGGCGTGTTCAGCGCCGTGAAGTTGTGGTACGTGTCCTCGACCTCGGGCCCGTCGAAGATCTCGTAGCCGAGCCCGATGAAGACGTCCTCGACCTGGCGGCGGATCTGGGTGATCAGGTGGAGGTGGCCGCGCGGGACGGCGTCACCGGGGAGGGTGACGTCGACCTGCTCCTCGGCGAGCGAGCGGTCGAGCTCGCGGGTGCGCAGCTGCTCGCGCGCCCCGGCGACCGCCTCCTCGAGCGCCGCCTTCGTCCGGTTCAGCTCGGCCCGCTCCTCGACCGAGAGGTCCTTCGCGGAGCGCAGCGCGTCGGTCAGCCTGCTGCGGCGGCCGAGATACGCGACCCGCGCGTCCTCGAGCTCCTGCTCGGTCGCAGCGCCTACGATCGCGGCCCGTGCCTCAGCCAGATAGTCCGTCTCCCAGCCCACCCGGCGAATCTAGCACCGGTTCTCCGAGCCCCTACGACCGGATCGCCGGGTTCTACGACCCGTGGAGCCGGAGCGTCACCGAGGACATCGGCTTCTACGTCTCGGAGGCGCGGAAGGCGCGCGGCACGATCGTCGAGCTCGGCGTCGGCACCGGGCGAATCGCCGTGCCGACCGCCGAGGCAGGCGTCCGCGTGATCGGCGTCGACTCGTCGGCCGGAATGCTCGAGGTCTGCCGCACGCGGGCCGAGGAAGCGGGCGTCGCGGAGCTGCTCGACCTGCGCCTCGGCGACCTGCGCGACCCGCCGGTGGACGAGCGGGTCCCGCTCGTCACCTGTCCCTTCCGTGCCTACCTCCACCTCGACGGCGACGAGGAGCGCCTCGCCGCGCTGCGCGCGGCCCGCGAGCTGCTCGTCGACGAGGGCCGCCTGATCTTCGACGTCTTCGCGCCCTCCCGCGGCGACATCGACGAGACGCATGCACGCTGGCTGGAGCGCGAGCCCGGGATCTGGGAGCGCGCCGACTGGGACGAGCGCGAGCGCCGGCTGACCCTGTCGGTGCGCGGCGAGGCCGGCGAGGGGACGATGACGCTGTCCTGGTTGTCGGTGCCGGAGTGGCAGGGGCTGCGTCGAGCGCGCCGGCTTCCGGGTCGAGGCCTGCTACGGCTGGTTCGACCGCCGCCCGTACGCGGGCGGCGAGGACTCCGTTTGGATCGCCCGCCGCTTTTGACATAGGGTTCCCGTCGTGATCTGGGTCGTCATCGTGATCGTCGCGCTCATCGTCCTGCTGCTGCTGTGGCTGGTCGCGATGTTCAACAAGCTGGTCAAGCTGCGGAACCGCGCCGAGAACGCGTGGGCGCAGGTGGACGTGCAGCTCCGCAAGCGGTACGACCTGATCCCGAACCTCGTCGAGACGGTCAAGGGCTACGCCCAGCACGAGCGCGAGACGTTCGAGGCGGTCACCCAGGCCCGCACCGCCGCGCAGCAGGCGCAGGGCGTCGCCCAGCAGGCGCAGGCGGAGAACATGCTGACCGCCGCCCTCGGCCGGCTGTTCGCGGTCGCCGAGGCGTACCCGCAGCTGCGCGCGACCGAGAACTTCCAGCAGCTCCAGGCGCAGCTCGCCGACGTCGAGCAGAACATCGCGATCGCGCGCCAGGTCTACAACGACACCGTCCTCAGCTACGAGAACGCGCTCGAGACCGTGCCGACGAGCATCATCGCCGGCTGGTTCAACTTCCGGCCGCGCGAGTACTTCCAGACCGAGGAAGCCACCCGCGAAGCGCCGCGCGTCGACTTCGGCCAGGGCGGAGGCACCGTCGCCCCGCCTGCGCCGCCGGCCGCCGCGCCGCCGGCCGCCGGGCCTCCGCCCAGCTAGACGCATGCGGAAGGCGCTGCTGCTCGCGGCGGCGCTCGCCGCGCTCGCGCTGCCAGGCGCCGCCGGTGCGTACTCGCTGCCCGCGGCGGACATCTCCGTGCGGGTCGCTCCCGACGGCTCGCTGCTCATCGCCGAGCACATCACGATCGAGGGCGCCTTCCACGGCGCCTACCGGGACATCCCGCTCCGCAAGGGCGAGTCGATCGACCGGATCCAGCTCTCGGAGCAGGGCGAGAAATACACCCGCGGCGGCTCGACCAAGCTCGGCTCGATCGACACGCCGCACACGTTCAACTACGAGCTGCACAAGAACAAGGTGCGGATCGTCTGGCACTTCTCGGCCGGGGGCGAGCCGCACACCTACACGGTCGCCTACCGCTTCCGCGGGCTCGCGGTCGCGTACTCCGACATCGTCGACGTCAACCTGAAGGTCTGGGGCGCGAACTGGAGCGCGCCGCTCAGCGACCTGCGCGCGACGATGACGCTGCCGAAGCCGACGCACGCTCGGCCCGCTCTACAACGTCTGGGGCCACCCCGCGTGGGTGAAGGGCGTCGTCGAGCGCACGAAGCCGGCCGCCCTGCTCCGCGCGGTCAACGTCTCCGCGGGCCAGTTCGTCGAGATGCGCGTCACCTTCCCCCGCTCGCTGCTGCGCTCGACCGGCGGCGCGAAGGTCGTCGCCGGGCCGGGACTGGCGAAGGTGAAGAAGGAGGAGGCGGACGACCAGGCCGACTACCTCCACGACCAGGAGAAGATCGACGACGCCAAGCACCACCTCGCGCGGACGCTGGTCTTCCTCGCGCTGCTCGGAATCGGGCCGGCGCTCGCCTGGATGATCCTCGTCTGGGCGCTCTACGGCCGCGAGCGCGGCACCGGCTACGACCGCGAGTACGAGCAGGCGCCGCCGACCGACACCGAGCCGGCGCTCGTGCCGCCGCTCCTCCGCCAGGACAAGACCGCCGGCTCGCAGGAGTTCACGGCGACCCTCTTCGACCTGATCCGCCGCGGCCGCTACAAGTCGACGCCGGTGACGACCGAGCGGAAGGTCTGGGGCGGCCTGCGCCACCAGGACGTCTCCGACCTGCTGCTCACGCCCGGAGACACGAGCATGTCGCTGCGCGAGTTCGAGGAGCCCGGTCGCGGAGGTGATCGACTCGGTGGTCGACACCGACGGCGAGCGGCTCAGCGAGCTGCGCGAGAAGATCGAGGACGAACCGGACCGCGAACGCGAAGCGGTTCACGTCGTTCAAGAACGCGCGTCGGCTCCGCGATCGACGGAAAGAAGTGGTACGTCGAGGCCGGCGGCGGGATGCTCGGGCTCGGGCTCGTCGATCTTCATCGTCCTCGCCGTGGTCCTGCTCTGGATCGGCGTCGACGGCTGGCGCTCGGCGTCGCCGCGCTGGAGCGACGTCGTCATCGTCGCGCTCGGCGGGTGCGCGATCGCGAACGCGGCGCTGCTCGTGTTCGCGCTGACGCGCGTGAAGATGTGGCGGCGCCGCTCGAAGGCCGGCATGACCGAGGCCGAGCGCTGGGAGGCCTTCCGCCGCTACCTGACCGACTTCCCCCGGCTCCAGGAGGCGCCGCCCGCGACGCTCGAGCTCTGGGAGCGCTTCCTCGTCTACGGGATCGCGTTCGGGATCGCGGAGCGCGTGCTCCAGGGCGCGCACCTGCACATGCCCGAGGAGCTGCACAACCAGAGCACGATCTACTGGATCAGCCCGACCGGCGACCTCGGCTCGGGGCCGAGCGCGCTGGCGATCGGCGACCTCTCGTCCGGGCTTCGGCTCGGCGCTGTCGCCGCCGCTCGTCGGGCGGCTCGGGCGGTTCGGCGGCGGCTTCTCCGGCGGCGGCGGCGGCGGCGGCGGCGGTGGCGGCGGCGGCGCCTGGTAGCGTCAGCCGGTGACCGGCCGGCGGCCCGCCACTCGTAGAGCGCGATCGCGCCCGGCGACGGCGACGTTCAGCGACTCGGCCGACTCCGTCGATCGGGATCGACGCCACCGCGTCGCAGCGCCGCGACGACCTCGTCGCGGCAGCCCCTCCCGCTCGGCGCCGAGCACGAACACGACGTGCCTTCCTGCGAGCTCGAGCTCGGCAGCGGCCGGCCGTCGCCGGCGACGAGCGCCACGCGCCGTCCCGCCGGCTCGTCGAACCGCCCGAGCGGCACGCGGAAGATCGCCCCCGCCGAGGCCCGCAGCGCCTTCGGCGCCGGTCGGGTCGGCGCAGCCCTCGGAGAGCGCCGATCGCGGCGCCGAACGCGTCGGCGGTGCGGATCAGCGTGCCGACGTTCCCGGGGTCGGCGACGTGCCAGAGCGCGAGCGCGACCGGCCGCTGCTCGAACGGCGGCAGGTCCGCGCGCCGGAAGACGCCGATCACGCGCGGCGGGTGCGCCAGCGTCGACACCCCGGCGAGCAGCTCCGGCTCGACGTCCTCGCCGGCGACGAGCAGGTCGACCGGCTCGATCCCGGCCGCGCGCGCCGCGTCGACGAGATCCTCGCCCTCGCAGACGAACAGCCCGAGCTTGTCCCGCTGCCGCCGGCTCTCGAGCTTGCGGATCAGCTTCAGGCGCGGGTTCGAGGCGGAGGTGATCACGGCGGACTCTAGGCTGACCCGCAGGGACTGCTGAGTTGTCCCTCGACCCCAGGGTCAGGCCTGCGCCAGCCTAGCCGAGCGCGGCCTTCGCCTGCTCGGCGATCTTGCCGAAGGCGGCCGGGTCGCTGACGGCGAGGTCGGCGAGCACCTTGCGGTCGAGCTCGATCTCCGCCTTGCTGCAGCCGGCGACGAACTGGTTGTACGAGAGCCCGTGCTGGCGGCGGCGGCGTTGATGCGGATGATCCAGAGGCTCCGCATCGTCCGCTTCTTCGCCTTGCGGTCGCGGTAGGCGTAGGTGAGCGAGTGCTCGACCTGCTCCTTCGCGTGGGTGTAGGTCTTGGACTTGAGGCCCCAGTAGCCCTTCGCCTGCTCGAGAACCTTGCGGCGCTTCTTGCGCGCGTGGACGGATCGCTTGACGCGAGGCATCGCTTACCCGATCCCCAGCTGCTTGCGGACGTTCTTGACGTCGCTAGGCGCGAGCGGGCTTGTCGCGCCGGAAGCTCCGCTTCCGCTTCGGCGACTTCTATCTCCAGCGACGTGGCTCTCTTCGCCGCGTGGCGGCGCAGCAGCTTGCCCCCGGCCGTCACCTTGAACCGCTTCTTCGCTCCGCTGTGTGTCTTCTGTTTCGGCATCTCTCTTGACTCCCGCGTTCTTCGTCGGGCCCAAGACCATCACCATGTTCCGCCCGTCGAGGAGCGGCGGCTGCTCGACCGCGCCGATCTCCTTCACGTCCTCCGCCAGCCGCATCAGCAGGTCACGCCCCCGCTCCGGATGGGTGGTCTCCCGCCCGCGGAACATGATCGTCACCTTGACCTTCGCGCGCTGGTTGAGGAAGCGCTCGACGTGGCCCTTCTTGGTGTTGTAGTCGTGGACTTGGATCTTCGGCCTGAGCTTGATCTCCTTGACGTGGATCTGCGACTGGTGCTTGCGCGCCTGCTTCGCCTTCTGCTCCTGCTCGTAGCGGTACTTCCCGTAATCCATCACCTTCGCCACGGGGGGATCCGACTGCGCGGCGATCTCGACGAGGTCGAGGCCCTTGCCGTACGCGTACTCGAGTGCCTCCGCGGTCGGCTTGATCCCGATCTGGCTGCCGTCGTCGTCCACGAGCCGCACCTTCGGCGCGCGGATCTGGTCGTTGATCCGGTTCTGTGAGGCCGGGCGAACCGGAGGTTCCATGCTCCGCCGCGGTCTCAAAGGTCTGTCACCAAGCTCGCTCTGTTCTCCTTACTCATAGACAACACAAAGCCGCTGCAGGCAGCGGCTCCCGAAAACCCTCGTCCTACGACTCGGTTGAACCCCCACGCGATCAGATCGGGGAGGTGAGGAACGGGTGTCCCTGCTTGAGCAGGCTCACAGAGTACCAAGATCGGCGAGCAATTCATCGACCGACCTGGTGGACTGCCCTCCACCCCGCTCGCGCACGGCGAGCGCTTCGGGCGACTCCCGGTCGCCGTAGACGACGACGCGCGGGATCTTCTCCAGCTCGGCGTCGCGGATCTTCTTGCCGACGGTGTCGTCGCGGTCGTCGACCTCGACCCGCGCACCTGCCTCCTTCAGCCGCGCCGCCAGGGCCTCCGCCGCCTCGCGGTGCGCCTCCCCGACCGGGAGGATCCGCACCTGCACCGGCGCGAGCCAGAGCGGGAAGTCGCCGCCGTAGTGCTCGATCAGGATCCCGATGAACCGCTCCAGCGAGCCGAGCAGCGCGCGGTGGACGACGTACGGCGTGTGCTCGGTGTTGTCGGCGCCGACGTAGGTGAGCCCGAACTGCTTCGGCATCTGCGCGTCGAGCTGGATCGTCGCCATCTGCCACGAGCGGCCGAGCACGTCGGTCATGTGCAGGTCGATCTTCGGCCCGTAGAAGGCCCCGTCGCCCTCGTTCAGGTCGTAGGCGAGCCCGCGCCGCTCGAGCGCCGAGCGCAGCGCCCCCTCGGTGAAGTCCCACTCCTCGTCGGTGCCGAGCTTCTTCTCCGGCCGCGTCGAGAGCTCCGCCCGCGCGTTCATCCCGAAGAGGTCGTAGAGGTAGGTCGCGAAGTCGAGGCAGCCGAAGATCTCGTCCTCGATCTGGTCGGGGGTGCAGAAGATGTGCGCATCGTCCTGCGTGACGTGCTTCACGCGCAGCAGCCCGTGCAGGGTCCCGCCCGGCTCGTCGCGGTGCAGCGTCGAGGACTCGGCGAAGCGCATCGGCAGCTCGCGGTAGCTGCGCATCCGGCTCCCGAACAGGAGCATGTGGCCGGGGCAGTTCATCGGCTTCAGCGCGAACCCGCCCTCGCGGTCGTGCGAGGAGACGAAGAACATGTTCTCGCGGTAGTTCTCGTAGTGGCCCGAGGTGACGTAGGTGTCGATGTCGTAGAGCAGCGGCGTCTTCACCTCGAGGTAGCCGCGCTTGCGGTTCTCGCGGCGGCGCAGGTCCTCGAGCGCGTTCCAGATCACCATCCCCTTCGGGTGCCAGAACGGCGAGCCCGGCGAGTGCTCGGAGAGATGGAAGAGGTCGAGCTGCTCGCCCGAGGACGGCGGTGGTCGCGGCGGCGCGCTTCCTCCAGCGCCGCGAGGTGCGCCTCGAGATCGCCCTGGTCGTAGAAGGCGGTGCCGTAGATCCGCGTCAGCTGCGTGTTCTTCTCGTCCCCGCGCCAGTACGCGCCGGCCAGGCCCGTCAGCTTCACCGCCTTGATCGGCGAGGAGTCCTGGAGGTGCGGCCCGCGGCAGAGGTCGGTGAACTCGCCTTGCGTGTAGAGAGAGATGTCGCCCTCGGCGGTGTCGACGAGCTCGACCTTGTACGGCTCGCCCTCCGCCTCGAAGCGCTGCTTCGCCTCGTCGCGCGAGATCTCCTCGCGCGACCACGAGCGCCCTTCCTTCAGCTCGCGCCCGATCTCGGCCTCGATCGTCTCCAGGTCGGCCTCGTGGATCGGCTCGGGGAACTCGAAGTCGTAGTAGAAGCCGTTGTCGATCGGCGGCCCGATCGCGATCTTCACGCCCGGGTACAGCCGGCGCACCGCTTCGGCCAGGAGGTGCGCGGTCGAGTGGCGCAACACGTACAGGGCGTCGGGGTCGCCCTTGTCGCGCGTGGTCAGGATCTGGATCTGCTCGCCGTCGGCGAGCGGCATGCGCAGGTCGCGCATGTCGCCGTTCGAGCGCACGAGCACGGCCTCCTTGGCGAGCTTCGGGCCGATCGCGCGCGCGGCGTCGAGCCCGGTCGCGCCGTCGGGAAGCTCCAGCTCCTTGCCGTCGGGCAGGACGACCTTCATGACAGATCAGGATACGAGCTAGCGCGGTGCGAGGATCGCCTTCAGGTCGGGGCGGTTGAGCACCTCGACGTAGACGATCTCGCCGTCGATCGTGTCGACGACGAGCTCTCCGACCGGCACCTGCTTGCCGCGCCGAAACCAGCGCCTCATCGGCGCGGCGGTATAGAAGCTCGCGCAACCCTCGACCTCGCACTTGCAGACCTCGCGGATCTGCAGGCCCGGGACCTGCTCGGCGAGGTCGGGGCGCTCGATCTCACGCAGCCCGTTCTCGAGCTCGGCCGCGAACGCGGGTGCCGTGGTGGCCAGCAGGCGAACGGTGTCGGACACGTGGGGTCAGTTTGCAGCCTTTCCCGCCGGGGAACGGGAGCGGCGAAAGGGGGATTCACATGGCAAAGAAGATTCACGAGGTGATGACGCCGGCGCCGGAGACGATCCAGGCAGACCGGCCGGTCACCGAGGCGGCGAAGAAGATGAAGGAGGCCGACGCCGGGATGATCCCGGTGATGACGAACGGGAACCTGCTCGGCACGGTGACCGATCGCGACATCGTTCTCCGCATCGTCGCCGAGGGGAAGGACCCGCAGTCGACTCCCGTCGGGGAGATCGCGTCCGCGGACGTGGTCACCGTGGCGCCCGACGAGGATCTCGACGCGGCGCTTGAGAAGATGGCGAAGCACCAGGTGCGCCGCCTCCCGGTCGTCGAGAACGGCCGGCTGATCGGCGTCGTGGCCCAGGCAGACGTTGCCCGTGAAGGCGACGAGAAGGACGTCGGCCACACGGTCGAGGAAATCTCGAAATAGGGACAGCCGAAGACCTGTCCCTAGAGGCCTACGGCGCGAGCGCGACGACCCAGGTGAGGCTGCGCGTCCGGCCGTACGCGTCGGTCGCGTTCAGCCGCAGCGTGTAGTTCCCCGGGCCGAGCAGGAACGGCCCGATGCTGATGTCGCCCGACTTCGCGAGGAAGCGCTGGTCGACGAGCACCTTGCCGTTCTTCACTGTGCGCACGCGCGCGACGGAGATCTGGCTCGAATGGACGTGCAGTGTCACCGACCAGACGTCACCGGCCCGCGTGACGGTCGGCGGCTTGCGGATCAGGACGAACGGCTGTGCGGTCGCCGCCGCGCCGCAGTGGCCGAGGCACACCCGCCACTGGACCAGCGCGCTGCCGAGGCGCGCCTGGAAGGTGTAGAGGCCCGGGAGCTTGACGGTGAACGGGCCGACCCGCGCCGGGCCCGCGGCGATCCGGAACGTCACCCTGGCGCCGACGCGGCCCGCGCGAAGCCCGACGACGCGAGCGACTCCCGCGCGGCTCGAGTGGAACCGGAGCGTGACCCGATAGCCCGCCGACGTGTGAGTGACGATCGGCCGCCCGGACGAGGTCAGCGTCGCCTTCGTGACGCCACCGCCGCCACCGCCGCCGCTGGTGCTCGCGGGCAGGAACGACGCGCTGGCGGACCTGCCGACGCTCAGGCTCAGCGTGCAGGTCAGCTTCTTGGCGGAAGCCACGCAGGCGTCTCCCCAGCCGACGAACGTGTTCCCGGCCGGGGCGCTCGCGGTCAGCGTCACCCTGCGGCCGGCCGTGTACTTCTGGATGCAGGTCTTCGTCGACGCGGTACCGATGCACTTACCGGCCGGCGCGGAGACTGTCCCCTTGCCTTTGACGGTGATCACGAGCGTCCCGGCGGCGACGGCGGTGAAGTTCGCGTTGACCGACTTCGCGGTGTTCATCGTCACGGTGCAGGTCGGCGCGTTGCCCGTGCAGGCGCCCGTCCAGCCGGCGAAGGACGCGCCGGGCGCCGGCGTCGCGGTCAGCGTCACGGCGGAGTTCGTCGGCAGGCTCGCGCTGCACCCCGAGGCGCCGTTGCCGCAGTTGATCCCGCCCCCGCTGACCGCGCCGCTGCCCGTGACGACGACGGAGAGCAGCACCGACGTCGTGCCGGCACCGCTGCCGGTCGTGAACGACGCCGTGACGGACCTCGCCGCGGTCATCTGCACAGTGCAGGTCGGGATCGTGCCGCTACAGGAGCCGCTCCAGCCCGAGAAGGTCGCCCCGGCCGCCGGTGTGGCGGTGAGCGTGACGGTCGCATTCAGGGCCGGAGTCGTGCTGCAGGTGGTCGAGCCGTTGCCGCAGTTGATCCCGGCGCCGGTGACCGTCCCCGCCCCGGAAACCGAGACGGTGAGCAGGAAGCCGGCTCCTCCCGCGATGCCGCCGGCAAAGGTCGCAGTGACGCTCTTCGACTCGTTCATCAGGACCGTGCAGGTGGTGCCCGACCCGCCGCAGGCGCCGGTCCAGCCGGTGAAGGTCGCGCCCGTCGCCGGCGAGGCGATCAGCGTCACGGTCGCGTTCAGGGCGAAGTTCGCAGAGCAGATGACACCGCCGTTGCCGCAGTTGATCGCGCCCGTGCCGCCGCTGACGTTGCCGTTGCCGGTCACCGTCACGGTCAGCTTCGGCAGCGGTGCGAAGGTCGCGGTGACGCTCCGCGAGACGTCCATCGTCAGGTTGCACTCGTCGGACGTGCCCGAACAGGACGTCCCCGACCATCCCGTGAACATGAAGCCGTCGTCGGGGGTCGCCTTCAGGACGACGGTCGAGTTGGTGCTCTCCTGCTCGGTGCAGCTGCCCGGCCCGTGGCACGTGACCCCACCGCCCTCGACCCTGCCGCTGCCGGTGACCGTGACGGACAGGTCGACGACATCGGTCGACTTGATCCAGTTGGCGCTGAGCGTCTTGTTGGCGTTCATCTTGATCGTGCACGCGTCGTCGGTGTCGTCGCACGCGCCGCCCCAGCCGGCGAAGATCCAACCCGGAGACACCGACTGATCCGGTGCCTGGCGGACGGTCAGCGTCGAGCCTGTGAGGGCTGTCCACGAGCAGTTGTTGTAGAAGGTTGACGGACCGCTCGGGGGGCCTGGGTCAATGCCGGTAGCGCCGCAGAGGATCTCACCGCTTTGAACGACGCCCTGGCCGGAGTATGAGACCGTCAAGGTGCTCGTCCCTGTTGACGGTCCGGCAAAGTTCGCTGTGACGACGTGGTCGCCACCGTCCAGCGGCACATGATGCAGTGGTCGGACGTAACGCCATTGCAGTCGGTGTCGTAGACGGCATTCCAGTCCTCGAACATCCAGCCGTCGTCCGGAAACGCCTCCAGATCGACCGAGCCGGTGCCGGAGAACGCCACATAGCAGGCACCGGTGTTGTTGTCGTCGCCGCAATCGAGACCTTTCGGGGTGCTCTTCACCTTGCCCCCGCCGATGATCTCCACGGTGACCGTCGTGATCGTGGCCGTGCGGCCGCTCGCGCTCCCGACCCCGAGCACCATCGCCAGCGTCAGCGCCAGCAGTCCCCAACCCCCGACTCTCCGCATTGAGCCGCGCAATCTACTCGCTAAAACCCATAGTCGCTATGGCCCTAAGGAAGAAACGCATACCAGGTGAGCTTCCGCACGCGGCCCCAGGTGTCCTTCGCGGTCAGTCGAAGCTGATAGTTGCCGGGCGAGAGCAGGAACGGCCCGGCGGTGACGCCGCCCGCTCCGGCCGGGAACCGCAACTCCTTGGCGAGCTTGCCCGAGCGGAAGACGCGGATCTGCGCTCCGGCGGCCTGCGAGGAGCGGTAGTTGACGGTCAGGGACCACAGCGCCCCGGCATCGACAGCCTTGGCGGGGCCGCGCACCAGGACGAACGGCGCGGCGTGCGCGGCCGCGCCGCAGCGGCCGAGGCAGGCCGTCCAGCGCAGTTTCTGCAGCCCGAGCGCGACCTCGAAGACGTAGAAGCCGGGCTTGGCGACCGGGAACGGGCCGACGGTCGCCCGCCCCGGGGCGACGGTGAAAGAGAGCGCCGTCTGCAGGCGTCCGGCGAGTAGCGCGCGGACATGCGCGATCCCGCGCCGCGGCGCGACGAAGCGGAGCGTGACGCGGAACCCTGCGCTCGTCTTCCTGACGACCGCGTGCCCGGTGATCCTGAGTGCGCCGGCCTGCCCGCTCGGCGTGCGGCTCGTTCCCTTGAAGGCGGCCGAGACGCTTTTCGCCGCGTCCATCGTCACCGTGCAGATGGTCTCCTGACCGCTGCAGGCGCCGTCCCAGCCCAGGAAAGTTCCCGCTCGCGGCCGGCGTCGCGGTCAGCGTCACATCGGAGCCGTCGTCCTCGTTCGCGGTGCAGGTCTTGCCGCCGACGCCGCACTGGATCCCGCCCCCGGCCACGGTGCCCGGACCGGTGACGGTCACCGACAAGGAGTGCTTGCCCGCCGCGCTCGGAGCGGTCGTGAAGGTGGCGCTGACGCTCTTCGCCGCGTTCATGGTCACGGAGCAGGTCGTCGAGGTGCCGGTGCAGGCTCCGCCCCACCCTTGGAACGTCGCGCCCGTGTCGGGCGTCGCCGTGAGCGTGACCGTGGAGCCCGAGGTCTGGTTCACGGTGCAGGTCGTCTGGCCCGAGCCGCAAGCGATGCCACCGCCGGAGACCGAGCCGTCGCCGGTGACGGAGACCCCGAGCGGAAAGCCGGACGCCGGGCCGCCGGCGCCCTGGCCGCTGAAGGCGGCGGTGACGCTCTTCGCCGCGTTCATGGTCACGGAGCAGCTCGTCGAGGTGCCGCTGCACGCACCACCCCAGCCGTTGAAGCTCGCACCGGAGCCGGGCTGTGCGGTCAGGCGTGACCGTGCCGTTGGCGGCCTCGTCGGAACTGCAGCTCGAACCGCCCGAGGAGGTGCAGGAGATCCCGCCGCCGGCGACGACGCCGTTGCCCGTGACCGAGACGGTGAGTGCGAACGTCGACGCGGACTTCTTGAAGGCCGCGTTCACGGTCGTGTCGGTGTTGACCTGGACGACGCAGACCGTGTCGTTTCCGGAGCACGGGCCGCCCCACCCGTCGAAGGCGTAGCCGTTGTCGGGGCCCTCGAGCAGCGTGATCGTGGAGCCGTTGAGCACGTCCCAGTCGCAGCTCGAGTCGCCGGTGTCGCAGTTGATGCCGCCGCCGCTGACGTTGCCGCCGTCGCTGCTCGAGTCGCTCGTGTTGTTGACCGACAGGGTCGAGTCCCCGGGGTTCGGCGACGGCGCGTAGGTCGCTGCACCTCGTGGTTGTCGTTGTCGTCGAGGTTGACGGTGCATGTCTGGTCGTCGATGTCGGTGTCGTCGCAACCGCTCCAACTGCCGAAGGCGTCTCCGCTCGCCGTCAGCTCGACCTGGTCGGTCGACGTCGTCCCGGTGAACGTCCCGTAGCAGCTCTTCGAGCCGTTCCCGCAGGCGATCTGCCCGCCGCCGGACTGGGATACGAAACCGCCGCCGATCACCTGGACCTGGATCGTCAGCGTCGTCGTCGCCAGCGGTCGGCCGGACGCGCCGCTCACGACGCCGAGGGCGAGCAGGCCGACAGCGAGCACGACCGCACGAAGACCCATCTCCCTCGCCATTGCCAAAACAGAGTATGCGCATTCCGAAATCTCGACCACGATCGTGGACGTGCCTCGTGGAAGAGAGATGGGAGGTACCGGGGTAGTGGGCCTGTGCCTCGTCGCGATCGCCTGCGCGATCCTCTTCGGGTCGCTCGGCTCGGCGCGTGCGGCGGCTGTGTGGCTCGTGGACGACGACGGCGCGCAGTGCCCTCGGCGGCCAACCGACATCAACACGGCAATTGGCGCCGCGAACCCCGGCGACACGATCGTCGTCTGCCCGGGACGTACGACGCGACGACGGTCACAAGCGCGTCACGCTCAGCGGCTACACGAACGGATCTCTCGACCAAGCTGAGCGTCTGCTCCGACCGGCTCCACAACCGGGCTGACCAGACGACCAAGAACTCGATCGTCGACGGCTTCTACGTCAGCGCCGACTTCGCGACGATCAAGGGCTTCACGGTGACGGCCCGAGAGCGGGATCAACATTGCCGTGGGGGACGGACGGCGTCTGGGTGACGCGCAACGTGCTTCAGGAGAACTCGATCGGGGTCAACCTGAACGGGACGATGTCGCGCGTCGACTTCAACTGCATCCGCGAGAACAACGCAGGAGGCTCGGCCTCCGGGACCGGGATCTACTCCGACCAGGGCCTGAAGAGCGCGAAGATCAACTCGAACGTCTTCGTCAACAACACGGCGGCTGCGATCACGCTGCTCGACGCTGCTGGTGCTGGGCAGCCTCGACGACGTGCGCGTACAGAGCAACACGTCGACGAACGACGGCGACCTGATCAGCATCGCCGGCTCGACGAACTCGCTGATCCGGCAGAACTCCGCTACGGACGCCGACGGCGCCGGCAATCTTCGTGGAGCAGGGCATCGATGCCAACTCGACCCTCGGAGATCAGCAACAACAAGCTGAACAACGGCGACGACAGCGGTATCAACATCGCCCCTGACGCGATGCACGATTCGACGATCAAGAGCAACACCGCGAAGGGCAACTTCTACCTCGGCATCGTTGTCCAGACGGGCGCGCAACGTCGACAACGCGATCACGAACAACGACTTCCGGGGCAACGAGAACAACGCCGGCAAGGTGGACTGTGCGGACCTGACCAGCGGCGGCGGCACGGCCGGCACGGCCAACACCTGGAAGAACGACAAGGGCAAGACGTCGTTCCCGACTGGCATCGCAAGAAGAATCAGGGCCGCCGGGCCGCGAATTCGACCTCTCCACGTACCCCTTAAGAGGGATCTTTTCCTCCCCTTTAGGTCAGTCTCGAGAAATTTCGCGTAGTCAAATCTGCGCGAATCTCCTCGAACGTTGCCGTAAAGCGGTCCGTCCCCGGCCGATGCCCGAGCCAACGTCGGAGTGGGAGAAACGGAGGGGTGAACCAAATGATGCGCGTACTGATCTGCGATGACTCGAACGAGGCGCGCCGGATGCTGCGCACGATGCTCGCCGAGGACCGGAACCTCGAGATCGTCGGCGAGGCCGCCGACGGCGGCGAGGCGATCGCGCTCGGCGTCGACCTGATGCCCGACGTCGTCCTGATGGACGTCGCGATGCCCGTCGTGGACGGGATCGAGGCCACCCGCCGCATCCGCGAGCTCGTCCCGGGCACGCGCGTGGTCGCGCTCGCCGGCTCGGACGACCTGGAGGTCGTCGAGCAGATGCTCGAGGCCGGCGCGAGCGCGTACTGCGTCAAGGGTGCGCCGCTCTGGGAGCTCGAGCGCGCGATCGCCGGCGCCGGCGAGCCGCTCGTCCGCCTCGCCCACTCGCTCGGCCGCGCCCTCCCCGGCGGGATCGGCCAGCTGCTCGCGCGCGAGCTCGTCGAGCTGACGGGCGCTCTCTGCGCGGCGGCGTACCTGACCTCCTCCGACGCCGGGCTCTCGCTGGCCGGGATCGCCGGCGCCCCGACGCGCGACCGGCTCACGAGCGCGCCGGGCGTCGCCCTGCGCGCGTTCACGGAGGCCGTTGCCGCGTCGGCCGACGCCCACGAGCTTGCCGAGCTCTACCGGCTCGGCGTCCCCTGCGGCCACGCGCTGGCCGTTCCTCTGGTGGCTGACGGGACCCGCCTCGGCGCGCTGCTCGTTGCGATGCCTGCGAGCGTTCAGCTCGAGCTCGACGAGCAGCTCGTCCGCGCGGTCGCCGACCTCGCCGCGGCGTCGCTTGCCCAGGAGCGCCGACTGGCGCTCACGTTCGCGGAGGCGCGGCGCGATGCCCTCACCGGCCTCCCCAACCGCCGCGCCTTCGACGAGCAGCTCGACCGGCTGCTCGAGGAGGACGGCGACGACCCCGTCACTGTCACACTGCTCGACGTGGACGGCTTCAAGACCGTCAACGACACCGGCGGCCACGCCGCCGGGGACGAAGTGCTCGCGACGCTCGCGCGCATCTTCCTGAGGGCCGTGCGCGCAAACGAGCACGTGTATCGAATCGGCGGCGACGAGTTCGCCGTCATCCTCGCGGGCGCCACGGAAGCGGGCGTGCGCGCGGGCGAGCGCATCCTGCAGGCTGCTCGGCTCCAGCGCCGAGGACGAGACCTGCCCACCCTCTCCGGCGGTGTCGCCCAGTCGGCGGGGGTCGAGTCGAAACAGGAGTTGCTCGCCCGCGCGGACGCCGCGCTCTACCAGGCCAAGGATGCGGGGGGCGACAAGATCCTCGCCGCAGGGATCGTCGCCCCTCGCAAGCAGCGTGCGTCTGCCGGCCAGAGGACCGCGGCCCTCGATCGAAGTCGCCGTTCCCGGGACGCGCCCGCTTCGGATCCTGCTCGTCGACGACGACCCGGGCCTGCTCGTGCTCCTGCGGACGACCTTCGAGATCATCGACATCGACGTCGAGGAGACCCACAGCGCCGCAGAAGCGCAGAAGCGCATCGAGACGAGCCCGCCCGACGTGATCGTCCTCGACGTCGCGATGCCCGTGACCGACGGCCTGTTCTTCTGCCGGTCGCTGAAATCGGACCCGGCGACGCGCGAGATCCCGGTGATCGTCCTTTCCGGCAGCAGGTCAAACGAAGACGAGGCGAAGAAGGCCGGCGCCGAGGCGTTCCTGGCCAAGCCGTTCAGCCCGCTCGACCTGCTCGAGCTCGTCGAGCAGGTTACCGGCGGCCTGTTCGAAGGACCGTTCACACTGATGGCCGACGACCGGCCGGAGGAACAGATCCTCCTCTACGCCCGCGATCTCCGCCGCCTGCTCGAACTCGAGCGCGGCCAGCGCTACCTGCTGAAGAAGGCCTACGAGGAGACGATCGGCGCGTTCGCCGGCGCGCTCGAGGCGAAGGATTTCGGCACGGGCGCGCACTCGAAGCGAGTGGTTCGCTACGCCACGGAGCTCACGCGCGTGCTCGAGCCCGCGCTGCTCGACGACCCGAGCCTCGAGTACGGCTTCCTGCTGCACGACGTCGGGAAGATCGGGATCCCGGACTCGATCCTCCAGAAGCCCGGCTCGCTGACCCGCGAGCAGCGCACGGTGATGCGCACGCACGCCGTCCTCGGCGTGCAGCTCCTCTCCGAGGTGCCCCTGCTCCAGGGCGAGGGGCTCGGCGTGATCCGCTCGCACCACGAGCGCTGGGACGGGAGCGGCTACCCCGACCTGCTCGGGGAGGACGAGATCCCCCTCGGCGGCCGGATCTTCGCCGTCGCGGACACGCTCGACGCGATGACGAGCGAGCGCCCCTACCGCGCCGCGTTCGAATGGGGCCAGGCGGTGGACGAGATCGTCCTCCAGTCCGGCCGGCAGTTCGACCCGCAGGTCGTCGGCGCCTTCCGCAGCGCGGAGCCGAAGCTTCGCCGCATCCACCAGGAACTCGCGGCCGCCTAGGCCGGGCGACCTCCCGACCAGCTGCGGCTAGTGGCAGTGGTGATCGTGCCCGTGGGCGTGCGCGGGCTCGTTCATCATCTTCAGCATCGAGAGGCCGCCGCCCCGCCTGAAGTAGCGCCACACCAGGACCGCGGCGAGCCCGAGGAACACGATGTTCAGGAACGTCGTGTAGTTCCACGTCACCTCGGCGTCGGTCACCTTCGCGTTCCGCTCGGTCGGCTCGATCCCGATCGCCTCGAACAGCAGCTCGACCCCGAGACCCGCGAGCACCATCGCGACGTAGAACGAGCCGAGCAGGAAGCCGGCCATCTTCAGGCCGTAGTACTTCCTGTTGATGTTGAGGATCGGAACGATGATCAGGTCGCCGAAGAGGAAGGCGATCACGCCGCCGAAGCTGATCCCGCCGTTCCAGAGCACCGCCGCCAGCGGCACGTTCCCGACCGAGCAGACGAAGCTGATCATCGCGACGATCGGACCGATCACCGGGCCCCAGAACTTCGCCGCGGTCTCGTGATCGGTGAGGAAGAGGTTCTGCCAGAACGAGTCGGGCACCCAGGCGGCGAGCGCGCCCGTGACGAGCAGCCCGATCGCGATGTCTCGCCAGATCGCCGCCCAGTCCATCACGAAGTAGTCCGCGGTCGCGGTGAATCCCTGCGGCGTGCGGAGCCGCTGCGACCACGTGCCCGGCACGTCGGCCGACATGTCCATCTCGGCGTGGCCCTCCATCGAGCCGACGAGACCCTTGTTCGCCTGCTCGCGCGCCGCGTCGACCAGGCGGCGCTTCAGGAAGCGCCGGAAGACGATCGCCAGGATGATGATCATCAGCGGGCCGCCGACGAACTCGCCGAGGACGAACTCCCAGCCGAGCAGAAGCGCGATCACGATCGCGAGCTCTGCGACGAGGTTGGTGGAGGCGATCTCGAACGCCATCGCCGAGGTGAAGTCGGCGCCGCGCCTGAAGAGCGAGCGGGACAGGGCGACCGCGGCGTACGAGCAGGACGACGACGCCGCGCCGAGCGCGGTCGCGCGCACCAGCGTCCGCGGCCGGTCGTCCGGCAGCAGTCGCTGCATCTCCTTCTTCGAGACCGCGGCCTGGACGACACCCGACAGCGCGAAGCCGAGGATCAGCGCCCAGAGGATCGCCCAGAGCATCCCGAACGAGAACGAGAGCGCGTCGACGATCTCCGCCCAGATATCGACGCCGACGATCACCTGGTGATCAAGCGTAACCCGGCGCGGCGGTCGGTCGTTGTATCTCTGTCAAGAAGCGAAAGGGGTGCCAGATGCTTGGTCTGCTGATCGTTGTCGCGCTCGCGCTGCTGCTGTTCGGAATCGTCGGCGGCATCGCGATCTCGAAGTTCCTGTTCCTCCTGCTGCTCGTGGCGGCCGTGATCTTCCTGATCGGCCTGTTCACGCGGTCTACAGCCTGACGAACGGCCTCAGGGCGCGCGCGCTTCGGCGCGCGCGCCCTCACCGCGCTCCGCTTCTCCTTGCCGTAACGTTCCCGCGTGACTGGATCGACTTACGGTCGTCAACCCGAAAGGAGCCGAGATGGCAGTTGCACGTGTTGTTGCGTTCGAGGGCGTGACCCCGGAGCGGATCCAGCAGCTGACGAGCCAGGTCGAGGGCGGCGAGAAGCCGGAGGGGCTGCCGGCGACCGAGATGATCCTGCTGCACGACGCGGACGGCGAGCAGGCGCTTGCGATCCTCTTCTTCGACAACGAGGACGACTACCGCCAGGGCGACGCGACGCTGAACGCGATGCCGGGTGACGAGACGCCGGGCCGACGTGCCTCGGTGACGAGGTACGACGTCGCCGCCCGGATGACGGACTAGGCCGGCCTACACAGCGGCGGCGGCGTGCGTTCGGGCAGGGCGTCCAGACGTCGCCGCTGGGGTCGCCCGGTCCGGATGACGCCGGCCGGTTCGTGAGCAGTCAGACTGCGCGCTGGGATGGGATCGGACCCGGCGGGCATACCGGTGGAGGAGGCGGCGTCGACGGGCTCGACCAAGCTCGCCGTCCTGCTGTCGATGGCGATGTTCGTGCTCGTCTTCGACACGTCGCTGATGAACGTCTCGATCTCGTACGTGGTCCACGACCTGAACGCGACGGCAAGCGGCGTGCAGGGGACGATCGCGCTGGAGGCGTCTGGTCTCGGCCGCCTTCATTCTGATCGGCAGCAAGATCGGCGACCTGATCGGGCGCAGGCGAGCGTACGTACTCGGCCTGCTCGGCTACGCAGCCGGCGCGCTGGCGATGACGCTCGCCGACAGCCTCCTGCCGGTGATCATCTTCTGGGCGGTCATTGGCGGGCTCGGCGCCTCGCTTCTCCTCCCCGCGATGCAGTCGTTGATCCACGGGAACTTCTCGGGGCCGATGCAGCGGAAGGCGTACGCGCTGGTCGGCGCCTCTGCGGCGATCGCCGCCGCGATCGGCCCGCTACTCGGCGGCTTCATCACGACCTACCTGTCCTGGCGGGTCGGCTTCGGCCTCGAGCTCGTGATCATCGCGATCGTCCTGGTCAACATCAGGCTCGTGAAGGACGTTCCGTACACGGGCCCGCGGCAAATCGATCCGGTCGGGGCAGTCCTCTCGGCGGTCGGCATGGGCGGGATCGTGCTCGGGATCCTCGTCTGGCAGGAGGGCGGCAGCGCCGTCGGTGCGCTGCTGGCGGTCGGTGCAACCGCCCTCGGCTCACTCGTCTGGTGGCTCCGGCGGCGAAAGCGCGCGGGGAAGGCCGTTCTGCTCGACCCCGGGCTCTTCAAGTTGAAGGGCTTCCGGCTCGGGATCACCGGCCAGATGCTCCAGCAGATCTCGCTTGGCGGGCTGATGATCGTGCTCCCGATCTACCTCCAGATGGTCTTCGAGTACACCGCGATGGGAGCGGGCCTGACGATCGCACCGCTCTCGCTCGGCATGTTCGCGACTGCGCTCGTCGCCGGCAAGCGGGCGGGCCGGCGCCGCCCGGCGAGCCTGATCCGCGCCGGCTTCGCGCTGCTCGTGATCGGCGTCGCGGTGCTGATCCCCATCGTCCCCCGGGCGCATAACGGCTGGCCGCTCGTCCTGCCGCTCCTCGTCGCCGGGGTCGGCCTCGGTCTGCTCGTCTCGCAGCTGAACAACTACACGCTCTCGCCGATCGAGGAGGAGCACGTCAGCGAGGCGGCCGGCGTCAACTCGGCGGGGGGGTCGTTCGGGCTTTCGTTCGGGCTCGCATTCGCGGGCGCGATCATGCTGATGACGCTGTCCTGGTCGTTCGGAACAAGGCGGAGTCGAGCGACGTGCTCTCAAACCGCCAGCAGGAGCAGGTCGCCCACGTTCTCAGACACGATGCGCAGGTGATCAGCAACACCCAGCTCGAGGTGCTGCTGAAGGGCAAGCCGCCGGCCGTTCAGGACGAGATCATCGACATCAACACGGAGGCGAGGCATGTAGCGCTCCAGGTCGCGCTGATCGTCCCCCTCCTCGCGGCCCTGATCGGCTTCCTGAGCGCGTTCCGGATGATGCGGTTACCGGACCCGAAGCCCTCGGAAGCGGCGGAGATGGCACTGGTCTAGACGCCTGCTCGCCGTGCCCGCTTTCGGTGCCGGGCCCTGTTGTCGAAGACGAGCGTCTGGACGCGGCGACGATATGGCTCAGTGGTGTGGCTGGCCGCACCACGAGACACGGGCCTGCCCCATTCCCGAGCGGCCGTCGTGGGGGCACGATCCCCTGAGGATGCGAGCAGTGACGGCAACGACGGATCGGTGGGGTCGGGCCGAGGCTGCGGTCGGGGTCACGCTCTTCCTCTGCCTGTTCGCGGCTCAGGCGGGCGTGATCGCGCTGACACCCGTGCTGGCGAAGGTGGCCGCGGATCTGGACGTCTCGACGGCCGCGGCAGGGCAGCTGCGCACGGCGTCCGGCCTGGCCGCGGGGCTGGCGGCGATCGCACTCGGCACCTTCGCCCGCAGGGTTCCACTGCGTCGCGTGATCGCCGCCGGGGCACTCGGGCTGGCGGCCGCATCGGCTCTGAGCGCCGCCGCGCCGACGTTCGCCGTTCTCCTGGTCGCCCAGCTTCTCCTCGGGCTCTCCGTCGCCGGCCTCCTGGTCGGCGGAACGGTCGCCGCTGCCGAGTGGGTTCCGAAGGAGCAGCGCACCCGGGCGCTCTCGTGGGCGCTGGTCGGACCTCCGGCCGCCTGGATCGTCGGCATGCCGCTGATCGGAGCGGTCGGCGAGCTCGGCTGGCGGTGGACGTGGCTGGCGCTTCCCCTCGCCGCTTCCGTCGTCGCAGGCATCGCAGTCGCGGTGCGGCCGGCATCGCCGCCGCGCCCTGACACGGAGAGCCTGACGACGGCTCTTCGTGACCGGCCGACCGCTCTCTGGGCCCTGGCCGAGCTGCTGGCGACCTCGGCCTGGGTGGGAACGCTGGTCTTTTCCGGCGCGCTCTTCACCGAGACCTACGGCACGACCACGTTCGTCACCGGCATCCTGCTCGCCGCCGGCGCCGCGGCGTACGTCGCCGGCAACGTCGCGTTCCGGCGGATGATGCACTGCCGGCCGAAGGTCCTGCTCGTTCGCCTGTCCCTCGGCCTCGCTGTGGGCGTGGCACTGTTCGGAGCGGTGCGCCCTGCCGGCTGGGTCAGCGCCCTCCTCTTCGCCGCGACCGCGTTCGTCGCCGGCGGCCGCATGTTGATCGGCAGCGCCGTCGGTCTCGAAGCGGCGCCCGAGCGGCGGCGGGCGGTGATGGGCTCGCGGGCCGCCGCCCAGCAGTTCGGTTACTTCCTGGGCGCCTCGGTCGCGGGCGGCGCCCTGGCCGCCGGGGGGTATCCGCTGTTCGGCTTCGCCCTCGCGGCTCTCTTCACCGCGTCGACGGTGCCGTTCCTGGTCGGCGCTACCGGCCTTCGAACGACACTACGTGGCGTGCTGTTCGAGCCTCCTTGCTGATCGAAACCGCGGCGGAAGCGCCGCCCGGCAGTCCAGGATTGTCAGCTCACGGCCTTCTTCACGAGCGCGAGGATCCTTGCCTCCTCTGCGGCGGTCAACTCCTTCAACGCGAAGGCGACCGGCCACAGCGAGCCTTCGTCGAGGTTCGCAGAATCGCTGAAGCCGAACGTCGCGTACCTCGTCTTGAACTTCTGCGCGCTCTGGAAGAAGCAGACGACCTTGCCGTCCTTGGCATAGGCAGGCATCCCGTACCAGGTCTTCGGCGAGAGGGCCGGCGCGCCGGCCTTGATGATCGCGTGGAGCCGCCCGGCCATGGCGCGGTCCGGCTCCGGCAGCTCGGCGATCGCGGCGAGCACGTCGCCTTCTCCATCCGCCTTGCCCGCGCGCGAGCCGCGGCGAGCCTCCGCCTTCAGCTCTCGAGCGCGCGCCTTCATCGCGGCTCGTTCCGCCTCCGTGAATCCCTTCTTCTCGGCCATGCGAGGCACCTCCCTGGGCACATGCCACCACAAGCGCGACTGGCCGGCCCAGAGAACCAAGCTCGCGCGTCTCCAAGCGGGTCATGAAACGACAACGAGTTCCATGCGCGATGATCCCAGATCGTGCTCGAGCACGATCAGGTCGCGGAGCTACAGAATTGGGCGAGAGGGCTCGCCGACGACGAACGCCCGGAAGTCCGTGCCGCCGCCAGGGCGATCCTCCTGCTCGCCGAGGACCTACTGGCTGCCCGCAGTCAGCTGCTCGAGCACGCGTGGATCAAGCAGGCACTCGAAGAACAGGAAGGCAGCATCGAGCAGACACTCCGTCACCGTCTGCGTCGACTACTGGGCGCCCGCGAGACCCGCTCAGAAGATCGCTCCTAGGCCGGGCTTCTGTGGACACTGACGGCCCATGCCTTGTGGACAGGTCATGGACCTGTGGATCGCCCTGTGGACGAGCTGGTGACAAGTGCCACAACCGGTCCGCGTTCCTGGCACGCCCTCATCGCCCGATTGGGATGACGCCCGGCATTGCGTCGCCTGTTAGTTTGCGGCGGTGATGCGCCGAACCGGTACTTCGCGCCTGTATCTGGTGCTCGCGATCGCGGCCCTGGCCGGCATCGGTTTTTCCGTGACCGGCTGCGGCTCGAGCAGCGACAACACGACGACCTCAGCGGCTTCGGACCTCGAGACCTGGGCGGGCGGCGTATGTACGGCCGTCACCAAGTACCGGACCTCGCTCGCCGCCACTCGAGAGACGCTCCGCGCCGAGGACCTTTCGCGGCCTGCACTACAGGTGGCCGTTCAGAATGCGAGCGCGGCGACGCGCGAGTTCACCGACGCCCTCGACGACCTCGGCCCTCCGCCGGCACCACAGGCGGACGAAGCGAAGAAGATCCTGCAGGAGCTCCAGAGCAACCTGGGCAAGCAGGCCGACAATGTCAAGTCACTCTCCGGGACGAACGACGTCAAGGCGGCTGCATCGACGATCACGGATGCCCTCGCCGCGGCCTCGGCCGACGCCAAGCAGGCCGTCGACGAGCTTCGCAAGCTCGATCCGAAGGGAAACCTGGGGCAAGCGTTCGATAGTGCCGGCTGTTCCTCGCTCTGAAAACCTCGGCATCGCTTCCGGGCTAGGCGCTCATCGCCAAGGCGGATGACGGTGAACACACCCGACCACCACAGCAAGTACCTGGCCGAGGCGGTCGCCGCGTTGACGCCCGAGGGGCGCAAGCGGGCTGACGAACTCCTCGATCAGCTCGCCGTTGCCGGGCGCAGCCGCGAGTGGGTCGCCCGCTTCGCCCTGGCCCGTGAGGCCGAAGTGGACACCGGTCGAACGAACACCTCGGCGGACGAGGAACCGCAGACGAGGCTCAGCAAGGAGGAACTCGACGTCCTGACCGCCGGCTTCATGGCGATCCGCGACCAGGAACAGCTCGACGACGTCGCCGACTGGGCCAACGCGGTACTTGCGCTGCTCGCGGACGTGCGCGCGTAGCCCAATAGGTTCGCCGCGACGCTAGCTGGTCAAGCCCGCGATTCCGTTGCGCAGGAGAGCGATTCCGAGCATCAGCGCGATCACGTAGCCGACCGTGACTGCATGCCGCTCGAGCCATCGCCGGGCGGCGGCGAGCACGCGCGCAGTGGCGCGGGGGGCGACGACGAGCAGGACGAGGGCGGTGATCAGCGGCAGCAGCGAGATGGTCGTGAACATCAGCCACTCGATCGCGTACTCGGTGTGGCTCGGGTGGCTTTCGGAGATCGCTTTCAGCGCAATCGGTATGAAGGCGCCCGCGTTGGCGAGCACTGCGCCTGCGCCGACGATCGCGACGGCGGGGGAGGAGGCGACCTTCTCGATGCGTCCGATCATCGCCTGGGTCGTTCTCGGATCGACGGGCCTGCGAAGGCGGCTGCCGGCAAAAAGAAAGATCGCGACGGCGAGGACGATGTCGAGAACGGCGACCCACGTCTTCGGGGTCGACCCGGGTGACGAGGCGATGTCGCCGAGCACGAACGCGGCGGCGACACCGACGGCGGCGGTTGCCCCGAACGCGCCGAGGAAGAACCAGAAGCCTGCCCGCAACGGTCGGTCGCCGAGCACGAGTACGAGCACGGAGAAGGTCAGCGTGGTCGGCGACACCATCGCCGCCAGCGAGACGAGGACGAGCTCGGAGACGTTTCCTGCGCTCACAGGCGAAGTCTCGTAGTTTTCGCTCCGAGGATGCTCTTCACACTGTTCTTCTCCCTGGACACCTGGCAGCTCGGCCTGGTCGTGTTTGGGGTGGTCGGAGGCGGGTGTGCGATCGGTGTTCTGATCGGACGCTACCTCCGGCGGCACTCCGACCACTACCGCGAGGGGATCGGGGCGCTCCAGGGGGCGCTACTCGGGCTGGTCGGCCTTGTCCTCGCGTTCGGCCTCTCGCTCGCCGTCGGCCGCTACCAGGACCGCCGCGCCGACGTCGTGAACGACGCGAACACGATCGGCACCGCCTACCTCCGCGCGCAGACGCTCGGCGAGCCCCAGCGCAGTCGCTCGCTCGCCCTCCTGCGCCGCTACAACGACCTCGCGATCCGTTTCACCCACGATGTCCCGGGCGGCGCGTCGTTTCGTGCAACCGCTGCCGAACAGGAACGGCTTCAACAGATGCTCTGGCGGCTCGGGGGCGAAGCGATCAACGGCCGTCCCCGCGACAGCGCGCCGCGGCTCTACCTCGACAGCCTGAACGCGATGATCGACCAGCAAGGAGTGCGACTCGCCGGGCTGAACAACCATCCCCCAAACGCGGTGCTCCTGCTCGAGCTGCTCGGAGCAGCGCTGGCGCTGGGCATGCTCGCGCTCTACGTCTCGGTTCTCGGCCGGGGACTCGTTCCCGTCGTTCTCGCCGCGGTCGTCGTCACCTTCCTCGTTCTCGTCACCTTCGACCTCGACCGACCGACCCGCGGCTTCATCACGATCCCCGCGACACCCCTTCTCGACGAGAAGGCGACAATGAGCCTGCCCGCCCGCGGCCCCTCCACCTCGGTGACGCGCTCGATCAGCGCGGTCGCTTCGCTGTCTCGACTCGTCCGCGTCCGTAGGCGTCGATTCGTCCCCAGCGACCCGGGATGTCGAGCAGTTCCAGATGGCCGAGACCCTCGGAGAGGGCGGGGTCGACGACGAGATGGTCGCCGATGGGTTCGAGGCCGAGCATTGTCCGCAGGAGGAGGAGTGGGGTCCCTGTCGACCAGGCCTGGGGGCTGCAGGCGGTCGGATACTGGACCGGGTATCTGGTCAGGCTCCGCTCGTACCCGCCGAACGCCTCCGGGAGTCGTCCGTCGAAGAACTCTGCTGCGTCGAGGATGCCGGCGGCAACCTGCGCAGCGTCTTCCTTGAAGCCGTAGCGCCGGAGCCCCCAGGCAATGAAGGAGTTGTCGAACGGCCAGACGGTGCCGACGTGATAGCCGATCGGGTTGTAGCGGCCCTCGCCCTCGGCGAGGGTGCGTACGCCCCAACCCGAGAAGAGTCTCGGGCCCATCAGATGAGCTGCGACCGCTCTGGCTTTGGATTTGTCGACGATGCCGCTCCAGAGCAGGTGGCCGTTGTTCGAGCTCAGCGCGTCGACCTGGCCGCCGTCCGGGTCGAGCGCCAGGGCGAAGAACTCACCGTCGTCGACCCAGAAGTCCCGGTTGAAGCGGCGCTTGAGATCGGCAGCCTCCTTCTGCAGCTTGTCGGCAAGAGCGGGATCCTTCCAGACGAGCCGCGCCAGCCGCGCGCCGCGCACCTTCGCGTCGTACGCGTAGCCCTGGAGCTCGCAGGTCGCGCGTGGAAAGCCCGGCAGCCGGCCGTCCCTGTAGGAGATCGAGTCCCAGGAGTCCTTCCAACACTGGTTCTCGAGTCCGGTCTTCTCGTTTCGACGCTTGTACGAGATATAGCCGTTCCCCTGTAGGTCGGCGTACTCGTCGATCCACCTCAGCGCGGCCCGCGCCTCGTGCTCGAGCTCGCGGACGAGCTTCGTGTCGCCGGTCCAGCGCTCGTACTCGTCCAGCAGCACGACGTACAGCGGCGTCGCGTCGGCACAGCCGTAGTAGGGCGAGTGCGGCCGCTCCTCGAAGGCGGTCATCTCCCCGTAGCGAAGCTCGTGCAGGATCCGCCCGGGATCCTCGTCACGGAAGTCGTCCAGAGCGGATCCTTGCCATTCCCCGAGCGATCGAAGCGTGGTGGCGGCGAGCTCGGGCGTGAACGGGAGCGCCTGGAGGCTCGTGAAGATGCTGTCGCGGCCGAACATGGTCATGAACCAGGGCAGGCCGGCGGCCGGGAGGCTCCGTCCGCCTGCGATCGGGGGCGAGAAACGCAGTGCTGCGAGATCGACGAGGCTGCGCCGGTAGGTCGCCTTCAGCTCATCCTGGTCACATTCGAGCCGTGGTGCACCATCGAGCCATCTCTCCAGATCGCGCTGCATGTTGCGCCGGCTTCGCAGCACTGCTGCCGGCTGGTCCGCCGTCACGCTCAGCTGGGTCGACCAGACCCCGTGGGGCTCGAGACGGACTCTGAAGGTCAGACCGGTCTTGTCGATCTTTGCCGGCGCCGTCGCCGAGATCGTTGTCGCTCTCCTGAACATCTCGCGCTGGTAGGAGAGCACCAGACGGCCGTCCTGCACCCGACTCGAGTAGCTGCCCTTCTTTTCGAGCGCGTCCTTGACCTCGAACAGGTCGGCGAAGTCGCTCCCAGCCTCGATGCGAACTGTGAGAACGACCGGCTTCTCGTCGTGGTTGAGGATCGTCAGCTCTTCGTCGAAGCCGTTGCCGACCGCGCGCTGGCGGATCACCGAGAGCTTCGCGTCGATGTAGACAGTCCCCGTGCCCGGAACGAGGAAGAAGCGGGTTTCGAAGTACTGCAGATCGTCGGTGGAGAGGGCGTTGAGCCGCTCGCCGTTCACGGTCAGGATCCACTTCGACAGGAAGCGGGTGTCGAACGAGAAGAGGCCGGTCGGATCGGTGAGCGACGCCTCGATGTCCCCCCGCTCGTCACTGACCACGAAGGTGTTCCCGTCCAGGATCTTGACGAGCCCGTCGCTCATTGCTGCCTCCTCGCATAGCCCGCGGCCGCCTCGCGCCGGCGAACAGCCAGACGCGTCCGAAGAAGCCGTCGGACCATGATCATCAGCCTGTAGTCGCCCTCGAGCACGACTTCTCCTCGAAGCATCGCCGGCAGCAAGGTCGTCTCCCCGCTGGCCACGCGCTCGAAGAGGTCCCTGCTCAGCCGGATGACGGCGTCGGCGCGAACGTTCCTGTGCGAGACCGAGAGGTTGCCCTTCTGGATCGTGAGCAGCCACCGCTCCGTCGCCTTCCCGCTCACGAGATCGAAGCGAACGGTGGCGCTGACACTCCTGAGCAACGGATCGTGCCCTCGGCTGCCCAGATCCTCGAAAAAGGCGGTTACGGCGTCTCCAGTCATGTCACTCGCCTCCTCGCGTCGCGTGGTGATCCCCGGGGAAGTGCGCAGCCGCAGGTTGAAACCTACGCTTTCCGGAGATCATCCGGGGTGATCAGCCGGTGCGCGTCTCCCCCTGCCGGTTGCAGGGAATCGCGAACCGCGACACCGGCGATTCCGGTCTCGAGCTTGAGGAGCGCGAGCGTCCGCTCCATAGCCGTGGGTCGCAGGCCGCTCACGCCGCGGTGATAGGGATTGTCGAGGAACCAGAGGAGGAGCAGCGTCGAGGTGATCACGATCGCGACGGTACCCATCATGGTCGCCTGCACGATCGCCCGCTCACCGCTGTCGGCGAAGAAGAGCATGAAGCCGAAGATGGCCCCCGCGCTCAGGAAAAGCACGATCCAGAGCGGAGTCGGGATCACACCCTCGGCACCGTGCACGCGGTCGGCACGCGCATCCTCGCGATCCTGGCGCTGATCGAGCCACTTGCCGTAGGCCGCCTGCTCAGAGGCCGAGCGCGGCACGACGGTTTTCAGAGTGCGAAACAAGACAACCCCCCACGGGTTGTAGCCCTCGCCGAGGCTGCCTGACTCCATCCGCGGCCATTCCCGGTAGATCACGTTCCGCGCGTAGCAGACGAGCTCTCCCGACAACGGAGCGCGGGCGGCGACGGGCATGAGCTGGGCCGTCTCGAACTGCTGGGCTACGAGCGCCGCCTCGGCCGTGGCGCCGCTACGCGAGGTGTCGAAGCTCTCGAAGGCAAGGAAGACGACGAAGCCGAGCAGCACGGCAAATCCGGTTGCGAGGACGCCGAACACTCCTGCCGCGCGGTCACCGTCCTCGAAGTAGCTCCCCTCGGGAGCACGGCGGCGGACGAGCAGCATCGCGCCGACCGCGATCACCGTCACACCGGCGACAATGAGCGCCGCCCAAACGAGGCTCACGCCGGCATCAGTGCGCCTTCATGGCGCCGCCGGCGCAGCGGGCTTCGGCGTGTCGAGCCAGCAGAACGGTCTAGCTCGCGACGGCGTATGTGCGCCCGATTGCAACAGCTTCAAGACGGGAGTGGGCGTTAAGGGCTCGAAGGATGTTACGGATGTGGTTCCGCACGGTTTCGATGCTGAGGTGGAGGTCGTGCGCGATCTGTTCGGTCGAGCGGCCGTGCTCGAGCAGACGCAGCACCTGGCTCTGTCGTGGCGTCAAGTGCGGATGAGGCGGCGGCGGTGCATTGTCCTCGATATCCAAGACCTGGCCGAAAACGCCGATCACGTGGCCGCCGCTCTGCAACGGGACAGCGCTGAGTTCGACAGAGACTCGCTCGCCGTCTGCGCCGATCACGACGCCCTTGTTGTCGGAGCCCGTCGGCGGCCCGAGCAGGTTACGGGCGAAGATCTCCTGGGCGCGACGGGTCTCCTCGGGTGCGACGACCGAAGTCAGGTGGCGGCCGCGAACGTCTCCGACGATTTTCTGGGCGGCCGGATTCAGCCAGCGGATGATCCCGTGCCTATCGATGAAGTACGCGGGAACGCGGAGCCGTTCGATGGCGTCTTCGACGTCGCCACCTATCGCCTGGAGCTCGGACACTCCTTCGATTCTCCTCCCCGCGGGGCCAGGCCGCAACTGGAGGACGCTGAGTCGCGGCGTCAAGCCGCCGTAGCGGAAGTCCTCTCCGCGTGCCGTCGTGGTGGTCACGCGCACGAAACCCTGCCGCGTCAGCGTGAGCTGAACCTCGTCCCGCGCCTTGTAGATCCGCCACTTCACGGTCGTCAGCGTGATCTCGAGGATCTCCGCGATCTCGGTATAGGAGAAGCCGGCGATGTCTCGTAGCAACAGCGCCATCTTCAGATCGAGATCGAGCCGGCCGACCGCCCGCCAAAGAGCCTCGATCGTCTCGCCTTGTTCGGCGGGCGCGTCGACGACGCTCAAGGTGTGGACGGCGTCCAACTCGACGGAGCGCGGGCGGCGCTCCCGCGCGCGCAGCTCGTCCAGGACACGATGTCTCGTCACCTGGAAGAGCCAGGTCGTGAACTTTGACCGAAACGAGAAGCTCGGCAAGCTCCGAAAGACGCGAAGGAATACCTCCTGCGTCAAATCCTCGGCAAGGCCGCGATCACCGACGGTGCGCAGCACGTAGTTGAAGACGGGAACCTGATAGGCGCGGACGATGTGCGAAAAGGCGTGCGAATCTCCGCGCTGCGCCTCGCGAACGATGCGGTTATCGATCTCAGCGAGCGGCATCCTCGGTAGCACCATCGTGGCGGTGCGACGAGTCTCGCTCGGCCCACGTTCTCGACTCATCGTGCCGTGCCGAATTCGCCGGTTGCCATCGCTCGTTGCCATTTCTTGCGGCCGAGGCGCACGCCCGGCGCAAGGGCCGGCCTACCCCGAAGGCAGCGGGACCCGGGGTTCGACGTCCTCGGCGTGGTAGCGGGACAGCAGCTCCCGCTCCTGGTCGGCCTTCGGGAAGCACAAGAAGACGACCACGGCTCCGAGGAGCACCGCGACGATCCCGGCTGTGTACGCCCACTGGTCGCCCTGGAGAAAGGCTGTCTTTGCGCCGGCGACGATGGAGTCCTGGATCGAGGCCGGGTACCTGGTAGCCGTGTCCACGGCGCTCGAGAACGACTTCGTCAGCTCGGCCTGCGTGTCCGCGCTGACGTCCTTGCCGGAGCTCGAGATCAGCGTCCCGCGGCGGTCGCGTAGCCGGCGGTGAGGAGCGCGCCGAAGATCGACTGCATGATCGCGCCGCCGAGGTCGCGCTGGAGGTCGGCAGTGCCGGACGCCATCCCGGCGCGCCGTACCGGGACAGAGCCCGTGAGCGAATGGGACGCGGGTGTGCCGGCAAGCCCGACGCCGATCCCGACGAGGGCGTAGCCGAGCCCGACCTTCCAGTAGGAGATGTCCTCCTTCCACAGGAGCAGCATCGTCAGGAAGCCGAGCAGCACGAAGACGTAGCCGACGAGCAGCGTGAAGCGGGCGCCGCGAGCCTCGACGATCTTGGCCGATCGCGGCGCGACGAGCACCATGCAGAAGGCGGCAGGCAGGATCGAGAGGCCTGCCTCGAGCGTCGAGTAGCCGAGGACGTTCTGCAGGAACTGCTGGCCGATGAACATCGCCCCCATCAGCGAGCCGAAGACGATGATGCCGGCGCACGCCGCCACCCAGAAGGGCGGCCGCGCGGCGACCGCGAGGTCGTAGAGCGGATTCCGCGCTCGTCCGCTGCCGGAGGAAGAAGAGGCCGAGCGCGACCAGGGCGACGATCGCGAGCACGATCGTCAGCGTCGTCGCGTTCGGGACGGGAGCGAAGTTGATGCCGAGGATCAGCGCGCCGACCAGCACGAGCGACAGGAGCCCACCGAGGTTGTCCACTGGCTCGGTGCCCTCGTTCACGTGCGCCGGGACGTACCGCCACGCCATCACGATCGCGACGACCGCGAGCGGGAGCGTGAGCAGGAAGACCGAGCCCCAGTAGAAGTGCTCGAGCAGCACACCCGACGCCAGCGGGCCGAGTGCGGCGATCGCGCCGCCGATCCCAGACCACAACGCGATCGACTTCGTCCGACCGGCCCCCGGGAGCCACAGCGCGGTGATCAGCGCCAGCGTCGTCGGGTAGGCCATCCCCGCCGCCAGACCACCGCCGACCCGGGCGATGAACAGCACCGTGTCGCTCGGCGCATAGGCCGCGAGCAGCGACATCGGGATCGCCAGCACGGTTCCCAGCAGGAGCATGATCTTCCGCCCGTAGCGATCGCCGAGCGCGCCCAGCCAGAGCACCGAGCAGGCAAGGCCGAGCGAGTACCCGACCGCGATCAGATCCAGGGTCGTCTGCCCGGAATCGAAGTGGGCGCCGATCGACGGCAGCGCCACGTTCGCAACCGAGAGGTTGAGATTCGCGACCGCTGCGACGAGGATCAGGCTGGTGAGGACGAGCCCCGAGTTCCGGGGTGCCGCGGGAGCCGTGCTCATCCGCTCATGCTCGTCGCTCTGCCGTCGTCCCGTGGCGGTTGCAGCGTCGGCCGCGACGTTTCCTCGATCAGATTGCGCTGGGCCAGCGTGTACAGCAGCCCGATGGCGGGCAGCACGAGCACGACGGCGATGCCGAAGACGATCAGCAGGCCGGTGAGCGTCGCGCTCGGGGCGGCCGCGTCGGTGATGGTCAGCTTCTCGGGCAGGAGATACGGCCACTGCGCGACGCCCCAGCCCCAGATCACGGCGGCGACGGCGCCGACCGCGAGTGGGCGGGCTCCGCGTCGCACACGCCGGTGGAGCAGCACGAGCACTCCGATCCCACAGACAGCGGAGATGATCACGAGCGGCAGCCCCTCGTCGGTGAGGCGGTCGAAGATGTACCGCGCATCGCGGTGCAGGAAGACGAGATCGACGGCTGCGAGCGCTCCGGCCACGACGGCGGCGACGAGCGCGCGGGTGGCGAAGTACCGCTCGAGATCCGGAGCGCCGGCACGCCGCGCGTCGCTGACGAGGAAGACGGCCGCGAGGTAGGCGCCGGTGGCCACGAAGAGCGCCCCGATCAGGATCGAGAGCGGATTGAGCCAGCTGGTGACCGAATCTCCGGTCGCGTTGCCGACGGGCACGCGGCCTCCTGCGATCGCGCCGACGACCGTCCCGAGGAAGAAGGGCGTGAGCACCGACGCCAGCCCGAAGAGGGTCTCTGCCAGTGCACGGCCCCGGGCGCGACGCGCGGTGTGGTGGAACGCGAAGCCTGCCCCCCGCAGCACGACGCCGAGCGCGGCGAGGCTGAGCGGGATGAACAGCGTCGAGAAGATCGCCTCGAACGCCGACGAGAAGCCGGTCCAGAGCACGACCAGCACGAAGATCAGCCAGACGTGGTTGGCCTCCCAGACCGGTCCGATCGCCCAGTCGATCAGATCCCGCGGACGCCGGCCGCGCCCGCCCCCGCCCGCAAGCAGGCTCCACAGGCCCGCCCCGAAATCCGCGCCGCCGAAGACGGCGTACATGGTCACTCCGATCAGGAGGATGACGGCGACGGCATCGGCCCTGCTCACCCGGAGACTCCTGTCGCGAGGTCGGCCGGTGGGCCGGCGTCCGGGCCGTACGGGGCCTCGACGTCTTGCTCGCCGGCGGCGCGCCAGCGTCGCGACATTGCCCGCAGCACGATGATCAGCGCCGCACCGAGCGCGATGTACAGCCCGATGATCAAGCCGAAGGTGACCCAGACGCCGCTCGCCTGCGTGACCGCGTCCTCGGTGCGCATGACGTTGTAGACGATCCACGGCTGGCGTCCGACCTCGGTCACGATCCACCCGCATTCCAGCGCGACGACCGAGAGCGCTCCGGAGACCGCCGTCGCGCGGAGGAACCAGTGCGATTGCGGGAAGTCCCGCTTCCGCCACCAGCCGATGCCGAGCCAGAGCGCGAGGCCGATCAGCACCGTGCAGATACCGACCATCGTGTCGAACGCCCAGTGCAGCATCGTGTTGAACGGTGGGCGGTCATCCGGCGGCACCGAGTCGAGCCCGATCACCTGCGTGCTGGTGCTCCAGCCGACCAGGAACGAGTCGAGCCCGGGGATCCCGATGCCGCCCTTCATACCGTCCGCGGTGCACCTCCCGAAGATGTACTCGGTCACGTCGGTGGAGGTCGTCTGGACGCATTCCATCGCGGCGAACTTGATCGGCTGGTCCTTCGCGATCGCACGCGCGGCCGTGTCGCCGACCGCGAACTGGATCGGAGTGGCGATGCAGGCGACCGTCAGCGGGATCAGCAGCCCCAGGCGATGGATGCGGTCGCGCCGGCCGCGCAGCATCCCGACCGCGTAGATCGAGGCGACCAGGAACCCGGTGACCAGATACGCCGCCAGGATCATGTGCGGGACCTCGTACGGCACTGCGGGGTTGAAGATCACCTTCCACGGATCGACCGACGTGACGTCACCCGTCGTCGGCGAGAACCCCTGCGGCTGGTTCATCCACGAGTTCACGGCCACGACCGAGAACGCGCCGCCGAGGCCGGAGATCACGACCGGCACGCCCGTCCAGAAGTGGGCCCACGGCGAGAGGTGCTTCCAGCCGAAGATGTAGATCGCGATGAAGATCGCCTCGAGGAAGAAGAAGATCCCCTCGACCGCGAACAGCACCCCGAACACCTCGCCGAAGCGTCCGGTGAACGCCGGCCAGAGCAGCCCGAACTCGAACGAGAGCACGGTCCCTGTCACTGCCCCGACCGCGAACGTCACCGCCACCGCCTTCGACCAGCGCTGGGCGAGCCTCAACGCGTCGGGATCGTTGCGGCGCAGGCCCCGGTAGTTGGCGATCAGCATCATCGCCGGCAACGCCACCCCCAAAGACGCCAGGATGATGTGGAAGCCCAGCGTGAACGCCATCTGGCTCCTCGCCGCCTGAAGCGTCGACGCCAGCATCAGCGCCGATGCGTTCGCGGTTGACGGGAGAAGCTCCAGGCCGAGATCTATTCGTCCTCCACGGTGATCCGCCCGGCCCGCTGGTGCGTCATCGCCGCTCCCGCCCAGCTGACCACCGCCTTCGCCCGGTCCTCGTTCGTCGGGAGCAGCGCGAGGTGCACGGTGCCCCAGGCGAGCTGCGCCTTCAGCCCTGTCATCGTCTTGCCGCGGAGGAACTGCACCACCGCGGCGCCTCGGCCGATCGTCGCCATCGTTCCCTTGTCGCGGTAGGCAAACGGCTTCGTCTTCTTGCCTGCGATCCGGTGCGCGATCGTCTCGCCGGCATGCTCTCCGGACTGGAGCGCGACCGACCCGAGCTGTGGCAGGACCTGGCCGGTCTTCGAGTCCGTGATCGCGGCCACGTCGCCGACCACGTAGACCTCGGGGTGGTCGGCCAGGGTGAGGTCCGGGCCGACGGCGATGCGGTTGCCGCGCTGCAGCTCGAGCCCGAGCGACTGCACGAGCTCGTTGCCCTGTAGCCCGGCCCCCCAGACCAGCGTGTGCGCGGCGAGCACGTCGCCGGACTTCAGCGTGACCCGGGTCGGCGACACCGACGAGACGGCGGTGCCGGTCTTGACCCCGACGGTGCGGTCGGCGAGGGCCTTCGTCGCGTACTCGCGCAGCTTCGGCTTGAACATCGGGAAGAGCTCGGGCCCGGCCTCGACCAGGGTGATCCGCGCGTCCTCTTCGGCGACGTTGCGGTAGTCCTTGGCGAGGTCCCCGCGGTAGAGCTCGGCGATCGCGCCCGGCGGTCTCGACCCCGGTCGGCCCTCCGCCCACCACGACCACGTTCAGGGCGCCGTCCGCGACGAGGCTCGGGTCCCGGTCGGCGGCCTCCCAGAGCTGCGAGCAGGTGGTCCTTGAGGCGGACAGCGTGGGGCAGGGTGTACATCGGGAAGGCGTGCTCGGCCGCCCCCTCGGTGCCGAAGAAGTTGACCTCGGCGCCGAGGCCGAAGACGAGGTAGTCGTAGGAGATCGGCGCGAGCCCTTCGAAGGCGACCTCGCGTGCCTCGAGGTCGACGGCCGTGACACTCGCCTTGTGGATGGTCGCCTTGCCGTGGCGCTCGAGCAGGTCGCGCAGCGAGTGTCCCACCGCGGTCGTGTCGAGCAGGCCGGTGGCGAGCTGGTAGAGCAGCGGCTGGAAGGTGTGGTAGTCGTGCCGGTCGACGAGCACGACCTCGGCGTCCGCGTCCTTCAGCTTCTGCGCGGCGCCGACCCCGGCAAACCCTCCTCCGAGGATCAGGACGCGTGGCCGTTCGCCGGTGGCGCTCACGTCGGCGAGATCCCCCAGGTGGCGGTGGCCGACTCGCCCGGCTCGAGGCGGATCAGCGAGTCGCCGGTCCGGAAGGCGTTCGGCGGGCAGGTCATCGGCTCGACCGCGAGGCTGCGGCGGCTCACGTCGGGGCGTGTGTCACCCGTGAAGAGCATCAGGTAGCGGTAGCTCTCGTCCACCCAGAGTGTCACCGCGGCGTCCCCGTCCGGATCGCGGAGCCTCACGCGGGCGCGGCCGTCGTCGTCTCGTGCGAGATCGGTGAAGGCGTTGTCGAGCTTCGTCGCGCCGATCGTCCGCGCGGTGCGGAAGTCGTACTCGGTGCCATCCACGGGCTCGGAGCCGGTCGGGAGGTCGCGCTCGTCGGAGACGAGCACCCGCTGTCCCGGCGCCTGCAGCTCGATCGTGTCCACGGTCGGGGTTCCGACCGTCAGGTACGGGTGCTGCCCGCAGCCGTATGGACACGCGTGCGAACCGAGATTCCGGGCGGTCGTCGTCACCGACAGGCCCTCCTCCGAGAGCGCGTACTCGGTGCCGAGCCCGAGGGTGAACGGATAGCCGGGCTGAGGGTGGATGACGTGCTCCATCACCACCCGACCCGGCTCGCGCTCGCCGATGCGCCATGCCGCCCAGCGGACAAGGCCGTGAATCGCGTTCGCGTGCTCGGGCTCGGTGAGCGGGAGTTGGTGGCTGCGCCCGTCGAACTCGTAGCTTCCGTCCTGGAGGCGGTTCGGCCACGGGACGAGTACCTGGCCCCGTCCCGACGCCGACGGCTCGTCGACCCCGAAGCCGTCGAGGACGTCGCGACCGGCGGCCGAGTACGAGCGGAGCCCGCCGCCCACCTCGACGACCACCGCCCGCTGGTCTCCGAACGAGATCTCGACCTGCTCGCCCGACGGCGCGATCCTCCCATCGCCGACACTCACGCCAGCCGCTCGAGCAGGTGATCCCCCACCCGCAGCGAGTTCGCCATCGCCGTCAGCGCCGGGTTCACGGCACCGATGCTCGGGAAGATGCTCGTGTCGACGACGTACAGGTTGTCGAGCTCGTGAGCCTTGCAATTGACGTCCAGCGCCGACGTGGCCGGGTCGCTTCCGAACCGGCAGGTGCCCGCCTGATGCGCGACACCTGCGACCGGGATCTCGGTCTTCATGTACGCGAAGCGATGGATCAGGTGATCCGGGTTCATGTTCAGCTTGCCCAGGATCGACTTGAGCTTCCCGTAGAGCCGCTTCTTCGACTCGTCGTTGGTCGGGGAGTAGGCGAGGCGGATGTTGCCGTCGGCCTCCAGGGTCACCCGGTTCTCGGGCCGCGGCAGGTCCTCGGTCGAGAGCCAGAAGTCGATTGCGTGCCTGGCCATCCGTTCGAGCGTCCACTCCGGCGCGAGCTTCGTCTCCGTCGGCTTCTCGCCGCGGAACATCTCCGGCTGGGACTTGCCGATCATCTGGATGTTCCCGAGCGGGAAGTCGAAGTCGTCGGCCCCGAAGTAGAAGTCGTTCAGGCCGAGCGTCTTCTGGAAGACGGTGGGGTTCTCGTCGCGGGAGAGGGCGAGGACGGCCTGGCTGGCGTGGAACATGTAGTTGCGCCCGACCTGGTCGGAGCCGTTCGCGAGCCCGTTCGGATGCTTGTCGTTCGCCGACGTGAGCAGGAGCTTGGCGGTGTTGGCCGCGCCGCACGCCACGACGACGATCGAGCCCGCATACCGCTCGGTGTTGCCGTCCCGCTCGACGACGACCTCGGTCACCGTCGTGCCCGCCGCGTCGGTCTCCAGCTTGACCGCCTGGGCGTTCGTCAGCAGCGTCACGTTCGCGTGCTCGAGAGCCGGCCGCACGCCGAGCACCTCGGCGTCCGACTTCGCGTGCACCAGGCACGGGAAGCCGTCGCAGGTGGAGCAACGCACGCAGTGGCTGTAGGGCATGTTCCCCTCGTCGAGGCGAACCCCGCAGGGCGCGTGGAACGGGTGGTACCCCGCCGCCTCGAGCTGGTCGGCGAGCCGCTGGATCCGCGGCTCGTGCGAGACGGCCGGGAACGGATACGGCGCGCTCGCCGGCGGCTCGGTCGGATCCTCACCCCGTGCGCCGTGCACCTCGTAGTGCTGCTCCGCGAGCGTGTAGTACGGCTCGAGGTCGTCGTAGGAGATCGGCCAGGCCGGCGAGATGCCGTCGTGATGGCGTAGCTCGCCGAAGTCCTCCTTGCGCAACCGGTAGAGCGCGGCGCCGTAGAGCTTGGTCGCCCCGCCGACGAAGTAGTGGATCTGCGGCTGGAACGTCTTGCCGTTCGCGTCGTACCAGGTGTCGGCGGAGATGTAGCGGTTGTCGACGAAGACCTCTGCCGTATCCCAGTTCTGCGGCTCACGCGTCAGCCAGTCGCCGCGCTCGAGCAGCAGGATCCGTTTCCCGGAGGGCGCGAGGTGTCGCGCGAGCGTGCCGCCGCCGGCACCGGTGCCGATGATGATCACGTCGTAGGCGTCCATGGCGTCCTCCTCTCGAGCGCTCACTGCAGCCTCCTCAGTACTGAGCCATGAGCTCGGGAACGGCGATCCGCGCGGCGGCCTCCATCAGCGCCAGGTGGGAGAAGGCCTGCGGGAAGTTGCCGAGGTGGCGCCCGGTGTCCGCGTCGAACTCCTCCGCGTAGAGGCCGAGCGGCGACGCGATCCGGAGCAGCTTGTCCATCAGGTCGCGCGCGCGCTGGAGCTCGCCGACGATCGCGAGCGCCGACACGAGCCAGAACGAGCAGATCAGGAACGTGCCCTCCTTCCCGGAGAGGCCGTCGTCGGTCTCGTCGGTGCGGTAGCGGAGCACGAACCCGTTCTCGGTCAGCTCCTCGGCGATCGCGTTCACGGTCGCGTGCAGGCGCTCGTCGTCGCCCGGGAGGAAGCCGAAGATCGCGGCCAGGAGCACCGAGGCATCGAGCGAGTCGGTCTCGTAGTGCTGGCGCAGGACCCCCCGTTCGGAGACGCCGTGCTCGAGGATGTCCGCCCGGATCTCGTCGGCCGTCGCCCGCCACTTGGCCGCCTGATCGGGGTCGCCTCGGATCTCGGCGAGCTGCGCTGCGCGGTCGAGCGCGACCCAGCCCATCAGCTTCGAGGAGACGTAGTGCTGCGGCGCGCCCCGGGCCTCCCAGATGCCCTGGTCCGGCTCCCGCCACACCTTCGATCGCGCACTCGGCCTGCGACTGGACGATCGGCCACAGCCGTCTGGGGAGCCGTTCGCTGTGGCGCGTGTGGAGCAGGATCGAGTCGAGCACGGCGCCGAAGACGTCGTTCTGGCGCTGGTCGAAGGCGCCGTTCCCGATCCGGACCGGGCGCGCGCCCGGCGTAGCCCGAGAGGTGGTCGAGCGTCGACTCGGTGAGGTCCCGCCTCCCGTCGATCCCGTACATGATCTGCAGCGACCCGTCCTCGGTCGGCTCGATGTCGGCGACGAACTCCATGAACTCGTCGGCCTCCCAGTCGAGGTTGAGCCAGTGCAGCGCCTGCAGCGTGAAGGTCGTGTCGCGCATCCACGTGTAGCGGTAGTCCCAGTTGCGCTCCCCGCCGGGGGTCTCGGGCAACGACGTCGTCAGCGCGGCCACGGTCGCGCCGGTCGGCATGTACGTCAGCCCTTTGATCGCGAGCGCCGAGCGCTGGATCGGCTCGCGGAAACGGTGGTCGGGGATCCGGGCGCGCCCGAGCCAGCCGCGCCAGAAGCGGGCCGTTGTCGCGATCCTCGCGTCGGCCTCCGCCGACGTCCGCGGGAGCTTCGAGCCGTTCTGCCCAGGTGAGGGCGCAGTACGCGCGGTCGCCGGCCGTGAGCGTGTGGCGCCCACGGACGCGGTTGCCCTCGATGCCCAGAGCGATGTCCGAGACCAGTCGGATCGTCAGGCCGGCCGCGCTCGCGTCGGCCACGTTCCGGCTCCCGTCGACGAGCGTCCACTCGGCCGGCGCGCGACCGTAGTCGAAGACCGGCTCGCAGACGAGCTCGACCTCGACGGAGCCCTCGGGGCACTCGACCGTGCGAACGAGCATGTGGTCGCCGTCGTCGTCGGCGGGCGGCCGAGTGTGCGGCGTGACCTCGTCCTCGTGGTCGCGAGGCCCCATCGTCAACGCGTCGCGAACCACGATCCAGCCTCCAGGCGTCTTCCACGTCGTCACCAGCACGTTCGTGCCTGTCTCGTACGCACGCGAGGAGGGATGGTTGATCCCGAACGGCGCCAGCCGGAAGAAGCCGGCCTCGCGGTCCAGCAGGCTGCCGAAGATGCTGGGCGAGTCGAAGGCCGGGACGCACAGCCAATCGATCGCTCCGTCCGGGGCGACGAGCGCGCCCGTGTGGCAGTTCGAGAGGAAGGCGTAGTCGGCGATCGGCGGAAACGGCGACGGCGCCGCGGCGCTCTGCGGCGCCGTCCCTGCGGTGGTTGCCGGTTCGCTCATTCGGCGATCCAGGGCCCGTGCCAACTGCCGTGGCCCGCGACCAGGGCTTCGCCCTCCTCGGGGCCCCAGGAGCCCGGCGCATAGGCGTGCACCGGCGGCGGGGAATCCAGCAGCGGCTGGAACACCCGCCACGCCTCCTCGACGGCGTCCTGGCGGGTGAAGCGCATCGGGTTGCCGACGAGCGCCGCGTGCAGGAGCACCTCGTAGGGCGTCGGCCCCTCGCCGCCCTGCTCGGCGAACTCGAGGTCGAGCTCGACGCGGCCCGGCCCGCCCACGTCGGCCCTGTGTGCGTCGACGATCAGCCTGATGCCCGTGCTCGGATCGAGCTTGACGACCAGCTGGTTCGCCTCGGGCATCCGCGACCTCCGGGAAGACGTGGAGTCGCGGGGGGTGCTTGAAGACGAGCCGGAGCTCGGTCTGCGTGACGGGGAGGCGCTTCCCGGTGCGGATGAAGAACGGCACACCGGCCCAGCGCCAGTTCTCGATGTCGAGCCGAAGCGCAGCGTAGGTCTCGGTGGTCGAATCCGGCTTGACCCCCTCGATGTCGAGGTAGCCGTCGTACTGCCCGCGCACGTAGTGCGCAGGATCCGCGGTCTGAATCGAACGAAAGGCCGAGACGAGCGAGTCCTTGAGCGTCCTCGGATCGGCTCCGCCGGGCGGCTCCATCGCCGCTGCCCCGACGACCTGCATCAGGTGGTTCACGACCACGTCCCGTAGGGCTCCGACGGGGTCGTAGAAGTGTCCGCGATCCTCGACTCCGAAGTCCTCGGCCATCGTGATCTGGACGGACTCGATGTAGTTTCGGTTCCAGATCGGCTCGAGGAGCGAGTTTGCGAAGCGGAGATACAGGATCTCCTCGGTTCCCATCTTCCCGAGGTAGTGGTCGATCCGGTAGAGCTGAGACTCGTCGATGTACTGATGGAGCTCGTCGGCGAGTGCGCGCGCCGACTCGAGGTCGTGCCCGAACGGCTTCTCCACGACGACCCGCGCATGTCGTCGTCAGCCCGGCGTCTGCCAGCCCCTGGACGACCCTGCCGAACAGGAAAGGGGGGATCTCGAGGTAGAAGACCGGCGTCTCGGCGCCCTTGATCGCCTCGCCGACGCGGGTGTACGTCGCGGCGTCTCCGAAGTCCCCCTGGACATAGGAGAGCCGCGCGGCGAAACGCTCGAACACCGCCGGGTCGAGCTCTTCCCCGGTGCCGACGATCGACTCGCGCGCCCGCTCGACAAGCTGCTCAACCGTCCAATCGTCGACCGCGACCCCGACGATCGGGCACTCGATCAGGCCGCGCTGTTCCAGCCGATACAGCGAGCGGAACGTCATCACCTTCGCCAGGTCGCCGGTGATTCCGAAGACGACGAACACGTCCGCGGGAGCCGGTTGACCCGAACCGTCGCCGGCCTTTGCCTTCGCCAATACGCCCCCCTTTTCGGCCCGCCCTGTGAGAACGTGACCGGGCCTACTTCGGCCGACCCTATCAACCGGCGGGTGAAAACGCGGTGAACAGTCCTTGCACCATCCGGATCAGACTCCCATCTCCGCCGCGACGCGACCGGATGCCACCGCCTCCTGCAAAGCGCGGTAGTCCCGATCGTTCTGGTCCACGTACGTCTCGGCGAAAGACGCCATGGCGCGGTCGAAGGCGTCACCGCTGCCGAGATAGGCGGCGATCGCGATCCTGTCACCCGAGCGTGCGTGGGCTCTCGCGAGCGTCCAGCCACAGATTCGGGCGTAGGCCTCGAGCCCTGCGGAGTCCATCGACTCGACCTCCGCCGAGCCCTTGGAGTCCCAGAGCTGCCGAATGTAGAAGTCCCGCTTCTGCCCGTCGATGGTGCTGATTCGCTCCCAGCCAAGCAGGATGTCGGGCGCCGCCTGCATCATGCGCTGCCCCTCGACGACGCGCTGACCGTGCTGGCCGTACGTGCTCTTTCCGAGAAACGGTTCGAGCACCGATGGCTGTGCCTCCTTGAACTGGAGGAAGAGCGGATCGGCCTCATCACGGCCCGTCAGGAGCAGGATCCAGGCGCGGGCGCCCACGCTGCCGACCCCGACGACCTTACGGGCGGCGTGGACGTATCGATAGCTCTCGAGCAGATGCCGCCGGTCATGCGGCAGCGTGCGCCGGTACGTGCGAATCATGCGCCGCACGACGTCCTCCAGGTGCTCCTGCTCCGTACCGGGCAGGACGTCCTCGATCGGGGTGACCAGGGGAGGATCGCCGACGATCCGAAGCTCGCCGTCGACCGTTCGACAGAGCTTCGTGAGCGCTCGCAGGCTGTCTTTCGTGCGCACGTGGGCGACGCTCGATTGGATGCGCTTGAGCTGCTTCGTGGACGCTCTTGCCCCCAGCTGCTTGCGGATCGCCGCAACATCGAGACGCGCGTACCAGACCTGGATGTTCTGCATTCCTGCGAAGCGCCTCATCGCTTGTCGGTATTCGCGCACCCCTGCCGTCACGACCGATCGGAGGGTCGCACCGGCCATGCCTTGTTCCCGGCCGGCGACGACGAGGCTCGCGGCAAGCCGCTTGACGTCCCACTCGAAGGGGCCCGGCAGCGTCTCGTCGAAATCGTTGATGCTGAAGACGAGCCTCCGATCCGGCGCTGCGAAGATGCCGAAGTTCGATAGATGGGCGTCGCCGCAAAGCTGGGCGTGCAACCCCGTACGGGGCCCATCCGCGAGATCTGACGCCATCACATAGGCGCCGCCGCGGAAGAACGCGAACGGCGACACGAGCATACGCCCGTACCGGATCGGGACGAGCTCCGGAAGACGTGACTGAGCCTGTTCGTCGAGGAGATCGACGGGATCCCTGCGCCTCGGCGCCGGCTCCCAGGCGGCATGCGCAGAGCGCGGCAACTCGGCGCGGGCGGCCCTCCCCCGGGCCGCCCGCTCGGCCGGCGTGAAATGCCCGTTCCGATCCTCGTTCTTCATCGCTCTGGTCACTTTCGCACCAAAGCGTGACAGCATTTTCATGCCGGCGGGACTATGTGCGTGCCCGCCGCGAATGCCTAACGTGCGGCGGCAGGTCCTTGCAAAGGGGGCACGATCTGGTGGGGCTGAGCAAGAAAGGAAGCCTGTTTGCGGCCATGGCCGTTGCCGCCGCTATGGCGTTTCCGGCCGCTTCCGCAGCGCCCGCCCGCGCCCCTAGCGGCGGGGGTGTCGCGGACATCGGGACCGGCCTCGGCCGGTCGGCGGCTTTGACGGGACGGCTCTGGGTGCTGACCGCTCTACGCGGGAAGCCGCCGCTGCGTGGGACGCAGCTCACCTCGGAGTTCAAGAGCAGCGGGACCGTGTCTGGATCGTCCGGCTGCAATCACTATGCCGGCACCTTCAGAGTCTCGGGCAGCCAGATTCGGTTCTCGCCGCGGCTTGCGTCCACCAGGATCGCCTGTCCCCGACCGGTTGACTTGCAGGAGGCAGCATTCCTCAACGCTCTCAGGTCGGCGCGGAGCTACAGCGTGGCCGGCGAAAGGCTGACGCTCAGATCGGCTGGAGGCGGGGCGATCCTGACCTACAGAGCTCAGTCTCAACAGCTGGCCGGAACGTCGTGGACTGTCCTCGCTTACAACAACGGCAAGCAGGCAGTCGTGAGCGTGCTCGCCACACCGACGCTTACTGCCGTGTTCGGCAGGGACGGCAACTTGACGGGCTTCGCGGGCTGCAACAACTACAGCGCAACCTACAAGGCGACGGCCCCGAAGATCTCGATCGGGCCGGTCGCCTCGACCAAGAAGGAATGCGGCGAACCGGCCGGCGTGATGGATCAGGAGGGCCAGTATCTCGCTGCGCTCCAGACCGCGGCAACATACCGAGTCGACGGCACGCGGCTGGAAATGCGTACCGCCGCCGGAGCTCTAGCGGCCGAGTTTCAACGACAGTAGAGCTGACGCCGCAACCGTGTGCGACGGGAACTCGAGCGCTGCTGATCGGTCAGCTCGATGGGGCTTACGTGATGGTGAACACCCCTTTCATGCCGAGTGCAGCATGCCCCGGAACCGTGCAGCTATACGAGAAGTGCCCTTTGCGCAAGAACACCACCCGCAGCGTCGCGGACTGACCGTGCGCCAGCAGCCTCGTCTTGCGGCCCTTGATCTCGAAGTCGTGTTTGATCTTTCCCGCGTTCGTGACGCGGAAGACGACGACGCCCCGCTTCGCAGTCTTTGCGCTCAGGACGAACTTGAACTCACTGGCGGCGACGTTGACGCGAGCGAGCAGCGCGACCGCGCGTGGGTGTTGGGCCATGGCCGGGTAGCGGCCTGCCTGCGCAGGAGCGACAGCGATCCCGACGACGGCGGCTGCGACCAGTAGTGCTCTCATCGTTCCTCCTTATCGGCCCGCCGACCCAGATAGTTGCACGCGCGGGGAGGCTTTGCGTCCGGTTGCCTCTGGCCGTCGTTCCCGGCTGTCCTAGCCGTGGCCGCTGCTGCCGCCGTGGTCGTCTTCTGTGGACGTTACGGACGGAGCCGCGACACCTGCGCCGACCACGAAGTGCCCCTTCATCGAGCGCGCGTGCGGCTCGCAGTAGTACTCCCAGCGGCCGCGTGTGAGGCGAACGGTGATCGTGCGGCTCCCCTTGAACGCGACCGACGTCGCGATCCGCTCAAACGCCCCGCCCGACTTTTCGAGCTTGAAGTTGTGGAAGCTCGACCGGTCGGAGACGACGATCCGGTACATCCCCGGTGCCAGCCGGGTCACTTTCCTTCCGCTCTTCGTCAGGTTGATCGTGAAGCCCGGCCCCACCGTGCCGCGCAGGACCGTCACGAAGTTGCTGCGCCCACCGGCTACGCCGCTGAGTGCCAGAGCGATACCTGCCGCCCCGACAGCTGCGAGGACAAGTGCCTTGCCGACCATGAAGACCCCCTTGTCGGTGCCTGGAGGGGATACGCACGAGCCTCGTGAGCGGTTTTGCGTTCTGGGCCAGGGGCTGCTCGGCTCCACCCAGAACCGTGCGCCGCCGGCCGAAGCGCCGCTTGTCTGCGCCGAGTGCGGGCTTGAGAGCCCGCCCGTTTCGGCGAGGCGATAGACCCTGTTGGGTCCTAGCGGGTTAGGTGACAGCAGGGCAGGCTTTCCGATATGGGTCGGATAGCTGGAAAGGTGATGAGGCGCCGGCAACAGGATGGCCGGCAACAGCACCGTCCGGGCGAAAGAGCGGGTCGGCGGTGAACGCGACGAAGTCTCTCTGGGCAAGCATCCAAGGCGATCCGGTCTTCATGCGCCGCGTGAACGGCTGGTTCATGGTCTTTTGGATCGCGATGATCCCTGTCAGCTACGAGTTGGGCTGGTTGAAGAGCGTCGTCTACGTGTCCGCGCTCTCGCTCTGGGCGCTCGTTTCCGGCCACTGGTCGGCGTGGCAGGCCGCACGAGTCGAGGTCGAGCAGGCAAGGGGGGTTGCTGAGGCGGCGGCGCACCCGGTGGAGGAGAAAGTCGTCCAGGCGATCGTCGAGAAGACGACGATCGACCAAAGCCCCGAATAAGCGGCCGGAGATCGAGTGACACGTGCTCCGTCTCAGCGGGGTGTGTCGTTCGCGTCGTGCCCGTCGGCGAGCACGATGGGCCGGTCGGCGACCAGCCGCTCTGGATCCTCGCCCTCCTTGGGGCTGCGCCGGTAGATCGCACTGGCGCTGCGGGCGTCGAGGAACAGCTCGCCCAGCGAGTTGTCGAATGTGCCGGCGCGGAGCGGCCGCCAGTTCGCGGACGGCGACTCGACGCCGGCGAGGCGACCGAGCACGCGGAAGATCCGGCTGGCGACCCCAGAACCCGTCGCCTGCACGATTCGCCGCTCCTTCGCCGAAAGCGGGTTGCGGAACGGCGAGCAGACGAGCTGGTGTACGCGGCAGGAGCCGTCGACGCCAAGGTCGACCTCACTGACTGAGCTCCTGTGGACGTCGCCGCCGAGGAGCAGGATCGAGGCCGGCGGCCGGGCACCGTCGGTGCCCTGCGTGAGTGTGCGCAGCCAGTCGCACAGCTGCTCGAACGAGCGGTTGAACGCCGCCCAGTGCTCGAGGTCGACCGCGCGCCTGAGCCGCTCGCTCAGGTTCGCCGCGAGGCGGCCCCAGCGGAGTGCACAGAGCGCCTCGTTCCAGGCCTGGAGGTGGTGGATGCCGGTCGGGAGGAAGACGGGCAGAGTGCTCGCGATCACGAGGTGCGCGAACGCGCCGGACGAGTGCTCGACGATCCAGTCCCATTCTTCGTCGTCGATCATCTGTCTTCGGTTGTCCGAGAGCACACGCGCCGCGCGCGAGTCGAGGACGAGCAGGCGCGTGTCGCCGAAGTCGCGGTAGAAGGCCCAGCGGCTCGCCGCTGACTCTCGGTCCCACTCGTGTGCCAGCTGGCGTAGCAAAGGGCCGGCGTCGGCCTCCGCCTTCACGCGCGGCAGCGTCGCCTCTGCGTCGAGCTCGGGTGGCGACAGGTTGCCGAGATGTTGGTAGATCCAGTAGGCCATGAAGGCGCCGGTGATGCGCGCCTCCCACCACGGCTTGGCGCGCATCTCTTCGATCCAGCGCCACGAGATGTTCCAGTCGTCGTGGACGTCGTGGTCGTCGAAGATCATCGTGGTGGGAACCGTCGAGAGCAGCCAGCGGATGTCCGGTTCCGACCAAGATTCGCGGTAGAGCTGCGTGTACTCCTCGAAATCGGCGATCTGCTCGCCCGGCTCGTCGGCCGTCCCGCGTCTGCGCTCTATGAACTCGACCGTCCCGGGCGAGACCTCGTCTGCGTAGACCTGGTCGCCGAGCAGTAGCACCGCGTCGGGCCACTCGAGCTCGCCCCGCTGCAATTGCTTGGAGTACGTCCAGAGCGCGTCGATCCCGAGCGCCTTCACGTCGTCGGGCCACGGATCTCCGAGGTCGGTAGGCTGGGGATCGCCGACGCGGCATGAGCCGAAGACGAGGCGCACACGCGGCTCATGGTTGCGCGTGTGGACGACCGGCTCGGGGCGGCCGTCGTCGGGCGGCCAGACGGGCTTGCCGTCGAGGCGGACCTCGTACGGAACGACGGAGTCGGGAACGAGGTCGTCGACGAGCAGGAGGGCGTAATGGTGGCCTTCAACCGCGAAGGTCGTCGTTCGGTGGCCGAGGATCTCGACCTCGCAGGCTGCGTCGGTCTCCACCCAGAACGTTGCACTTTCGGATCCGGCGTAGCGCAGCAGCGGTCCGAGGACGAGCCGGGGTGTGGGCTCCTGTGTGACCAGAGCGATCCTAGATCCGCCCGAAGCGCGCTTCGACCAACGAGAAGCACCTTACGACACTCTGGCGTTCCGGCGAGCCTTCACGATGCCTTTCCTCCCCGGCCTTCTTGCAGCGCTCGCGCTGACCTGAAACCTGACCCGGCCGACTGTTATCTCCGGACGAGAATGCCGCGACCCGCGACCGCAGCGTCCGTACGGGATGCCCAGCCGGTCGAGCCACAATTTGCACTATGTACGCGCACTTACTCCAACCGCTGAGGGCCGCTCCTTGGTCAACGCCCGCCCATCCTCACCGTCTGGCCAGGGCCTGGAGCAGGCTGTTCAGGTCAGCGAACGGGCATCGGTCGAGCCCGATTCCCGGTCGTAGGCTGTGGCTAGGCTGATCCGGATGATCAGTCAGACCGGTTACGGAGCCCGATGAACCGCCACGCGCACGAACCCCTGGCTGATCCTCGTGCTCGTCTGCTTCGCCCAGTTCATGGTCGTGCTGGACGCGACGGTAGTGAACGTCGCGTTGCCCTCGATCCAGAACGACCTGGGTCTGTCGGAGGCGAACCTCCAGTGGATCGTGAACGCGTACACCCTCGTCTTCGGCGGCTTCCTCCTGCTGGGTGGCCGCGCGGGCGATCTGCTCGGGCGCAAGCGGCTGTTCCTCTTCGGCCTCGTCGTCTTCACGGTCGCCTCGCTCCTCGACGGGCTCTCCACCAGCTCGGGGATGCTGATCGGGTCTCGTGCGCTCCAGGGCTTGGGCGCGGCGTTCATCTCGCCGGCGGCGCTCGCCATCATCACGACAACGTTCCAGGAGGGCGCCGAGCGGGCGAAGGCACTTGGCGTCTGGGCCGCAATCGCAATCGGCGGCAGTGCGGTTGGTCTCGTCGTCGGCGGCGCCCTGACCCAGCTTCTTTCCTGGCCCTGGATCTTCTTCATCAACGTCCCGGTCGGCGTGGCCGTGCTCGTGCTGTCGCTGCGCTACTTGCCGGAATCCCGGGACGAGGAGGCGCACCGCAGCTTCGACGTCGCCGGCGCCGTCTCGATCACGGCCGGGCTGATGATCCTCGTCTACGCGATCGTGCAGGCCGGCGAGCACGGCTGGACGTCTGCCCGGACGATCGGCCTGTTCGGGCTCGCCGCGGTGCTGCATGTCGCCTTCGTCGCGATCGAGCGGCGCTCGAAGGCACCACTCGTTCGGCTGTCCATCTTCGGCGTCCGCTCGCTGCTTGCGGCGAACGTGTCCATGTTCCTCGTCGCGTCGGGGCTGTTCGCGATGTTCTTCTTCAACACCTTGTACATCCAGCGGGTGCTCGGATACGGGCCGCTCGGGGCTGGGCTCGCGTTCTTGCCGTTCACCGCCGGAATCATGGTGTCCGCCGGGTTCGCTTCAAAGTTCACCCCCCGGCTCGGTGTCCGCCCAGTCGCGATCGGCGGGATGATCGTGACGATCGCCGGGATGATGCTCCTGACCCGCATCTCGGTCGACGGTTCGTATGCATCGGACGTGCTACCCGCGCTCGTGCTGACCGCGCTCGGCCTCGGGGCCGTGTTCGTGCCGCTCACGTTGGTCGCGACGACGGGCCTCGAGAACGAGGACCAGGGGCTCGCCTCCGGGATCTTCAACACCTCGCAGCAGATCGGCGGCGCGCTCGGGCTCGCGATCCTCGCGTCGCTGGCCGCGAGCAAGACCGCGAGCGCGACCGGCGTATCGCAGCAGGCGGCCCTCGTCGAGGGCTTCCACGTCGCGTTTGCGGGCGGAGCCGCCTTCATGGTCGTCGCGCTCGGCTGCTTCGTCGCACTACTCCGCCGCCGCGACGTCGAGCGGATCGAGGCGGAGGCGACCACCGTTCGGCTCACCTGACGCGCTGGCGGGACATCGCCGTCGGCGAGGCCGCCATCTGGGTCACCGTCCACCCGTGGGGGTGCCACGGTGGGTCACCATGATCGAACACGGCGTCCTTCGTTCTACCGCCTCGTGCTGACTCCCTTGGTCGTGTAACGAACGACTTCGTTCCCAGCCTGGATGGCAGTGTTTGCGGGGTGGTGGAGGTGCCGTCATGGGCTGTTGAATGGTGTAGAGAGGTGTTGGGCGCAGCGCCGGTTGAGCAACTGCTCGTCTCGGATGCGATGGCAGAAGTGCGAGCGGTGCGGCTCGACGATGGACGCGCGGTTGTGCTGAAGGCGCGGGTCGCGGATGACGCGAGGCGAGCGAGTGGTTGCGTTGAGGTTCAGCGGTTGCTGGCTGAGCAGGGCTTCCCGTGCCCGCGTCCTCTGTCGGTGGTGACGGTGGTGGGCGACCGTGCCGTCCATGCTGAGGAGTGGCGACCAGGCGGAGAGACGATCCGAGAAGACGGCCCGGAAGCGGCGACCCGCTCTGCCTGGTTACTCGGTGACTTGATGCGGCGCCTGGAAGGCATTCGCGCCGATCCCCCCTTGCCGAACCCAGAATGGGTCGGATGGGATCACGAAGGGCCGGGCGACTTTCCCCCCAACCCACGCCACGACCCGCTCGCAGCGAGAACGCCCCTACCAGCGGTGATCCTTGAAACAGCCCCTCGCGTTCGTGCTCGGTTGTTGAGAGCGGCGCTCAGGCCGGTCGTCGGGCATGCCGACTGGGAGGCACAGAACATGAGATGGGCAGGCACCGAGCCCCATGTGGTGTACGACTGGGACAGCCTGGCATGGCTTCCCGAGGCCGCCGTTGTCGGAGCAGCGGCGGGAATGTTCGCCAGCGCGGAGGGGCCGATACTCGCGCCGCTGGAAAGCTCGATGGCGTTCTTGGACGCTTATCAGGTCTCTCGCGGTCGCAAGTTCAGCGTCGAGGAGCGCGAAGTCGCGTGGGCCGCAAGCATCTGGCCCGCGCTCTACAACGCTCGCGAAGAGATTCTCCACGACGTACCTTCCGTCGCCTTGACGGCTCTCGACCAGCAGGCGGACAGACGCCTCTCCCTCGCGGGAGCCTGAACCGATCCGATGTCGCACTTTGCGGGAACTGCGACAGGCAGGAGCGCGCGTCCGGGACAGAGGTTCATTGAAGGAACATGACCGCGCAGGGGCACCGAGGGCGATCTTCACGAGAGCGATCGAGCGCGGCAACCTGGTCGTCGCTGAGGCGACCGCGCGTGAACTCGGGTGTCCCACGCTGGAGGAGGCGCTCAGGCTGCTGTTCCTCTACGCCGAGAAGGATCCGAGCAAGTACGAGCGTGCCGCGCTGCGCTGGCTCGCCCGCTACGCCGCCGAGGGTAAGGCCGTCTCGCTCCTCAAGGCGCAACTGGCAGCGGCGGCACTCGCGGAGCTCCGAGCCGGGGAGCGGCAGCTGGCGGCGAAACTGCTCATTGGTCTTGCCGTGCCACCAAGAGAGTTCTGACCAGGGACTGTCCCGGTCGTCATCGGTAATGCGGCTGTTGCCGAGAACGGCGACGGTCGCCACCCGCCGCGAATCTAGCTGTGGCCGACGGTCAGGGTGCCGGGAACCAGAAGATGTTCACGTGCTTGTTCGCGTTCATGATCAGCACGCAGTTGCCCGTTCCCGAGCAGTCGCCGCCCCACGTGTGGCTGGTGAATGGCGGGTCAGCAGTGGTCTCGAGCACGACCTTCGTCCCGGCGGGGGCCGTCCACTTGCACGTGGAGTCGTCGACGAAGGGTCGGCACGACGTGCGGTCATCGTCGAGCCTCTTGACCACAATCGAGCCCTCGTCGCACCCCGGGCACTCTGCGGCAGCGAAGTCAAGCTTCACCTTGTACTTGGCCCCGGCACCCGAACCAGCGGCGACGCTCGCGAAGGCCAGCATCGCCAGAATGCAGAGCACGAGCAGAAGCCGACGACGCATTTGCGGGGCTATGACAGATCTTCAGGACACACCCGCCCGCGCACTTGAGCGCAACCGGCGGCGGCACTCGCGGAGCTGCGGGCCGGGGAGCGTGAGGCAGCGGCGAAGCTGCTGAGCGAGCTGGCGCGGCCCGAGACGCTGAGCGAACTCCTCTCTGAGGAGAACGCCGCCTTGCGGAAAGAACGGCGATTCTTGCGACCGTGAGCGTGGTGCTGGACGCCGAGACGAGGGCGCTACTTCGCGTAGCCTGCGGCCATGACCAAAGCCCAGCCGGTTGTGAACGAGTACACGATCACGCCGCTCGATGCGGATACGTGGGATGCCTTCGCCGATCTCGCCAAGCGGCACAACGGCGTCTGGGGCGGCTGCTGGTGCACCTGGTTCCACACGATGCATGCGGAAAAGACGTTCGACGCCGACGACAATCGTGCGCTCAAGCAGCGGCTCGTCAAGGAGGGCCGAGCCCATGCCGCGCTGGTCTTCGACGGTGATGTTGCTGTGGCTTGGTGCCAGTACGGCACGCCTGAGGAGCTGCCGAACATCAAACACCGGAAGGACTACGAGACGGGCCTCGTCACCTTGCCCGACTATCGAATCACCTGCTTCTTCGTAGACAGTAAGTACCGGCGCAAGGGAGTGGCGGCGCTTGCGCTCCGTGGGGCTCTTGATCTGATCGCGCAAGCGGGCGGTGGCGTTGTGGAGGCGTATCCGCAAGACACGGGCGGCAAGAAGATCACGGCATCCTTTCTCTACGGCTGCACGCGGAGCCTTTTCGAACAGGCCGGTTTCAGCTACGACCGCCCTAAGGGCAAGAACCACTGCGTGATGCGCAAGACCGTTCCACGGGTCTGAGCTACAGACGGGCTACGTGATCATGAAGTACGTGGACAAGTCGGGCCAGGAGGTCGGGCTGAAGCCGACCTTCCACGTTCAGAAGGCGAGCGCGGGCTTCGTGCCGCCGCCGAGTTAGCCCGCCTCACCCACTGGTGTTGACTGCCGCGAGACCGGGCGCGATAGTCGTGGCTCCGTCAGAAGGCAGGCGGAGAGGAGAGTCAGATGCGCATGCGAGCAACGCTTGGTGCGCTCCTGCTGATCGCCGTCGGCGTCGTCCTGGGAGCGACCGTCTTCCGCACGGACATCGCTCAGGCGACCGGGCTTGCCCAGTCGGTCACGGTGAGCAACACGACGACCAATCCGGTGCCGGTGCGGGAGCAGAACCTCGACAGCGGCAATATCAAGATGCACGAGGAGGGAACCGCGAACGTCAACGTCACGAACAGCAGCCTGCCGGTCGCTGCGCCGTCTCCGATAACTGGCGGGGGATCAAATGCGGGCGGGGGCTGCGGTGGGGCGATCGTCTTGGGAGCGGTGGCGACCGCTTCTGCGCTCACGATCCACATGGACAGTGGAGTTGCGTCGGTTCAGCTCTTCCGGGGCTCGGACATCCCAGCCATGTTTACCGGCCCGGGGTCGGGCGGAAGCGCGGACATCGCGCTTGCGCTCACGCGACCGGTTGAGTTCGACAAGGTCAGCTGCGTCGGCAGCGGCCTTTTTACGGTCAGCTGGGTCGGCAACTCGCCCTGAACCCATGGGCTGAGCGGCGGCGGGCATCACGGCCCGCTGCCGCTCCTGCTCGCTGTAGAAGGCGAAGGCGAGCGCGGGCTTCGTCCCACCGTCGTAGCTGAGGCGTTGAGGGAGAGGCTCCCTCGATGACGTCAAGGCATCAGATTCCTGACGTCTTGATGTCACTCGCGCGGAGCTGGGGACAGGCTCTGCCGAACCTGCGAAACGAGCGGCTGGTCGAGGAGCCACAGTCCCAGTGAGAGGCTCGCGCGCACACACGCGATCGCGGGGGTGGCCCCCGCCCCGGCACCACCGCTGGGCTGGCGCGTGCATCAGCCTTCGCATACGTCTACGCGCAGGCGCTAAAGCCCATTGATGCATCACCTCGACGCACCACCACTGAAGCCCCGTGCGCACGCAGAGCCGGGAGGGGTCGAGGAGGGTCGCTGCTGCCTGACCTCCAGCTTACGGAGCTGGTGCTCAGGGTCTCAGACGGCTTCGCGGCGGTCGCGTCAGGAGACATTCCCGAACGCTGGCCCATGCGAGCGTGTCGTCTGACTGAGACCAGCGGATCCTGTCGGCGACTACGCACGAGATCCTAGAACGCGCGCTGCTGGCAACCCTGGCGCCCGCAGCTAGGCTCGACGCATCCTCGAGCTCGACACTCCTCACGGACTTGCGCGAGTGCACCTTCATCCCGTTGATTCACCGGTCGCTGCGCTCGTGCTCGGCCACGGGGCGGGTGGCGGGACCGAGTCGCCCGACCTTGTCGGCGCGACCAGGGCCGCCGGCTCCGCAGGGCTGAGTGTCGGGCTGGTCAGCAGCCCTACCGGGTAGCGGGGCGGCGCAGCCCGGCTCCGGCAAGCCAACTCGACGCAGCCTGGGCCGCAGTCGTCTCACAGCTCCGCGAAGGCCTATTCAGCGGCCTTCCCATCCTGACCGGCGGCCGCTCACTAGGCGCCCGGGTCGCATGCCGCACCGCAGTCGCGACCGACTCCGTCGCCGTCCTCTGCCTCGCGTTCCCGCTCCACCCGCCCGGACGTCCCGAGAAGAGCCGCCTCCCTGAGCTCGACGCCGTCAAAGTCCCGACCCTCGTCGTCCAAGGCGAGAGCGACCCGTTCGGGACGCCACCCGACAGCCCGAACCGCACCCTCGCCCGCATCCCCGGCACCCACTCGCTCAAAAACGAGACCACCGTTGCTGCGGCCGTCTCGGAATGGCTCGCGTCGCTCGGCAACGCATGGTTAAGCCGAAATCGGCATGCCCACTGAGGCCGAATGGGCGCGGCTGGGATCGAACAGCGACCTCCCGCATGCGAATCAAGCAGTTCGCCACCTGCCGCCATGTGTGGCCGAATCATCAACGATCGAGCCGATCACGCCCGCTGAGCGAAACTCGTTCGCCCCACCTCGCCAGAGCTGCTCGCGGCAGCCACACGGCTGCCACGGCGCCCCTCGGAGGGTTCCGCATGGGCGGTGCAGGGATCGAACCTGCGGCCTCCTGCTTGTAAGGCAGGCGCTCTCCCAGCTGAGCTAACCGCCCGTACGTCTACAGCGTAGCCCTCGGGAAGCAAGTTCATCCGCCACCGGGACAGAGATGGCGGGTGCGGCGCATCGCGGCACCACGAAGGAAGAGATGCCGATCGGGCGATTAGCAGGCCTTTTTCGCTTGCGTCGCCTCGCGGAACCTGGCATCATGCGCGTCCGCTGTCAGGAGGTACCAATTTGCAGGGGCTTTGCCGTTCACCGCGGCAATGCGTGAGGGTCGAGGTCTCCGCCGGAAGTCTCGGCCACCGCGCCGGCATGCGCGCTGAACTAGTCCATTTGGAGGATTTCTCCTGCAAAACCAAGAATCTCGTGGCACACTTAACCCCGGAGAGCATCGTCGTCGGAGGTCCGCCTTGCGCTGGTACGCACTCATCCTGATCGGGATTGCCTTTACGTCCGTGTCCCTCGCCGGGGCGGCGACCGGCCCTGCGGACCTGACCTTCAAGGTCGACTCGACAGCCGACCTCCCCGACGTGAAGCTCGCCGACGGGAAGTGCCAGGCGTCGAACGGCAAGTGCACCCTGCGGGCCGCGTTCAACGAGGTCAGCGCAATAAAGTCCAAGAGCCAGCCGGTCCTGATCGTCCTCGCGAACGAGGATTACAACCTCGAACTCGAGCCGCCCGCAGCCGCGACACTCGACGAGAACGGCGGCGACCTCGACCTGTTCTCGCACGATACGCCGCCACCCTCGGTGACCATTCAGGGCGGGGGCGCGGGCGACACGACGATCTCCCAGCTCCGCGGCGACCGGGTCCTCGAGCTCTCGGCACCCGAGCCGGTGACGCTCACCGGCGTGACGATCAGCGGCGGCAGCGTCGTCAATCAGGGCGGCGGGATCGCGAACAGCAAGCCGGCGGCCTGACTCTGACCAACTCCGAGATCACCGGAAACAGCGCCGACGAAGGCGGCGGCATCTACAGCCGCCGGCCGCTCAAGATCGACAACACGATCATCAGCGATAACCACGCGACCGGAGCCGGCGGCGGGATCGCGATGAACACGTTCGGCGGCCAGCTGAGCAGCACGACGGTGCTCGGCAACACGGCCGGCCTGCTCGGCGGCGGCATCTGGATCAGAACACCGACCTCTCGCTGATCACGCGGTCGCGGATCATGGGCAACTCCGTCTCCCAGACGGCGGTGACAGGCGCCCCGCCCGCCGGCGGCGGCATCGAGGTCGACACCGACCCGCACTTCGGCGCCACCACGCTCCAGCTCACCTTCTCGACGATCCAGGGCAACGTCGCGCTCGGCCCCGGTGGCGGCATCTTCTGGCAGGCGACCGGCACGCTCCTGCTCGACAGCTCCCTGGTCGCACTGAACACAGCGGAGTCCGGCGCAGGGATCTCGACCCGCCCGGCCCCTCGACGGCGGCCGTCGGGGACAGTTCAGCTGACGAGCACGACCCTGAGCGGCAATGCCGCCGAGCGCGGGGGCGCGAT